>DAHVCP010000010.1 GCA_027314025.1 Acidobacteriota bacterium | reverse complement strand
CACCGCCACCGCGGGGCGCCCGGCGAGGGTCGCCACGAGCGGCCCCCCCGACCCGAGGAGGCCCCGCGCCCTCCCGGCCAGGTCGCCGATCACGGCGCGCAGCCTCGGGCCGGCGGCGTTGCGCTCGCGGCGGTTGCCGCTCCGCCGCCAATACCGGCATGGGCCGCGGCGGACGATTTCGGGCTGCCGCCGGACGAGGCTGCTCCGCCGCCGGACGTTGCCGGGCCGCCGCCGCCGGAGGTAGCCGCTCCGCCGCCGGATTCCGGCCCGCCGCCCAGGGCCGCCAGCAAATCCTCCACCGACGCCAGCCGCCGCGCTTGCGCCATCTTCACCGCCGCCAATTCCAGATGCAGCCGCGGCTCCGGCGCCCAGCGCAGCTCGCCGTTGGCGCGCAGCAGAATCTGCAGGCAGCGGGTCAGGTCTTCTTCGCTGAATGGCGCGGCCGCCGCCGCCGCGGCCTCGCCGCCGTCGGTCGGCGCCCCGATTTTGGCGCGCAGCATGGCGCGCACGAACAGCGCCCACTGCCGGCAGACCTGCGCCGGGGCCACGCCCGTCGCCAGTAGCTCCTCGAGGCCGGCCAATACGGCGGCGCTGTCGGCGGCGGCCACGGCCGCCATCAGGCCCGCCAAGGCGCGATCGGAGACGCGCCCCAGCAGCGCCCGCGTTTCCTCGCCGCGCAGCTGCCCGCCGCCATAGGCGATGGCCTGGTCCAGCAGCGACAGGGCGTCGCGAATCGAGCCTTCGCCGGCTTCGGCCAGCCAATCCAGCGCCTCCGGCTCGGCGACCACCTGCTCGGTGCCGCAGATTTCCGCCATGCGTTCGCGGATCAGCGCCGTCGGCACCGGGCGGAAGGCGAAGTGCTGGCAGCGGGAGCGAATGGTCGCCGGCAGCGCCTCCGGCTCCGTCGTCGCCAGCACGAACACCGCCCACTCCGGCGGCTCCTCCAGCGTCTTCAGCAGCGCGTTGAAGGCGTCGGCGGTGAGCTGATGCGCCTCATCCAAAATGTAGAACTTGCACCGGTCGCGGGCGGGGCGGTAGCGGATGTTGTCGCGCAGGGCGCGAATCTCGTCAATGCCGCGGTTCGAGGCGGCGTCAATCTCGATGACGTCCACCGCGTTGCCCTCGCGGATTTCCACGCAGGCCTCGCATTCGCCGCAAGGCTCGGCGGTGGGGCCGGCGGCGCGCCGGCAGTTCATGGCCTTGGCCAGAATCCGCGCCACCGTCGTTTTTCCCACGCCGCGGGGGCCGGAAAAAATGAACCCATGGGCCACGCGGCCGGCCGTGAGGGCGTTGCGCAGCGTCTGCACCGCCGCCTCCTGTCCGATCACGTCAGTAAAGGTTTGCGGCCGGTAGCGGCGCGCCAGAACTGGGTTCATGCGGGGATGTCCTCAGCCCGCGCGGAATGCGGGCGGGCTGCGAAGATGGGCCGCGGGGACTTCGCTGCACAGCTCCCCTCCCGCTACCGTTGCTTCCTTCCGGACCTGGCGGGGTTTGCGGGCGGAACTTGCGCGACACCCGCGGCCCAATTCCATCGTATCAGGCGGAAGGACGAGGGACGAGGGATGGGGGACGAGGGACGGGCGGAACCGGGGTAGGGGCTGGGGCGACGGCGTGGGCCCCGCGGCGCCCGATCTGGCCCGAGACGAAGCGCAGCCCAGCCGAAATCATTGCCAACGAAGCAACCCGACGCTGATCGCCCCGCCGCTGCTCCGCGAGCGCTTGAGCCGCGGCTCCTGGGAAAACCTGTGAGCGGGGCGAGAAGCGAGCAGAGCGAGGCCGCAGGTGGCGAGGGCCGGGAGGTGTACCCAGACGTACCCGATCCGGCGCGAGCCCCCGGAGCGCCGCCCGGCGCCAGACAATGCCAACGAAGCTGTGCGACGCTTATCGCCCCGCCTTAATGAGGTTGGGCCTGGTTCTCCGCCGCCGTAGCCCCTGGCCGCGCGCCGGCCGCGGCCAGCTTGCGCACTTCGGCCATTTCCTTCGCCGCCGCCGCCATGTGCCCGCTTCTTCCCAGCGCCAGCGCCAACTGGTAGTGGCCGGCGGGGTCCGCGGGCGTGGAGGCCACATAGCGCCGCAGGGGCGCCAGCGCTTCCTGGTAGCGGCGGGCGTTGTTGAGCGCCATGCCCAGGCCCAGGTCGGCCTCGGTGAAGGCGCCGTCGTCCCGCACCGCGGCGCGGAAATCGCCGATCGCCGCGGGCCATTGGCGCGACCGCAGCGCCAGCTCGCCGAGCATGAATTCGGTCGAGGCGCTGTGCGGATCCAGCTTCAGCTCCGCCTCGAACTCCGCGTTCGCCGCGGCGGCGACCTTGGCGCTGAAGGGACGGGTCAGGAGGATGCGGCCGAGCTGGTAGTGGACGCCGGCCTGGCGGGGGTGGGCCTGGAGAATGGCCTTATAGGTGGCTTCTGCTTGTTTCCACTGCCCCCGCGCTTCCATGGCCTCCGCCAGCAGTTCCTGCGCCGCCGCCGATTTCGGCGCCGTGCGCAGCAGCCGGTGGGCGGCGCGGTTGGCCATTTGCGAATAGAAATGGCTGGTGATGTAGAGGACGCGCGGATTGTTGGGGAAGTGCTGGTTCAAAAAATTGAGGCCTTGGTCGGTGGCGGCGTCGTCGTGCAGCGCCATGCCGCACTGCGCCAAAAGGCGCGCGGCGGCGTAGCGCGCCGCCTTGGGCGCCCGTGCCAGCTCGCGGCGCAGCACCGGCGTGGCGGCGGCGCAGTCGCCGTGCGCGGCGCGGCGCATGGCCCGGGCCAGCGGCGTGAGGGGAGTCGCCGGCGGCGCCGCCCAGGCCAGGGAAGCGGCCGCCGCTAGGGCGGCGAAAAGCCCTGCTTGCAGCGCCCGGCGGCGGAAATGGATGGCGGTGAAACGCGGCATGCCTTTGCCAGTCATTGTAGCCGGTCGCCTCAGTGGCACGCCCCGGCCGCGGCGGGCTGAGGCCCGCGTTCGGCAATGTCCGGCGGGCGGCTGTGCGCCCGCCAGATGTTCACCCCGCGCAGTTTCCGGGCGAGCCCAATTTCCAACCCGCCTGCCCTCGCGCCGGCGTTATTTCCAAACGGGCTTGGTTCCGCGGGGCTTACTGCCAGCCGGGCTGGCCGTGGGTGAGGGTGATGTACCGGTCCACGGGCGGGCGGGCGATGCGTTGCACCGCGCCGTGCGGGCCAGGCCAGCGGATCTCCAGCCAATCCAGCTTGGCGCGCGGCCCCAGGCCCAGCACCATGCGGGGATCGCAACTGGACATGAAGCTGCCGCCGCCGACTTGAAAGCGGTGCAACCGCCAGGCGCCGGTGGCCACGGTAACCTTGGCGCCGAGGGCGTCGGGATTGCCCCGGGGCCCGCGCAGGCGCAGGCCCAGCCAATGCTGGCCGCGCGCCGCCTGATTGCGCAGCAGCAGCGGCGCGGCGTTGTTGACCGCCACCAGCGCGTCCACCGCGCCGTCGTTGTCGTAGTCGCCCAGCGCCAGGCCGCGGGCGGCGTAGCGGCGGGTGAAGGCCGGCCCGGCCGCCGCGCCCATGTCGTGAAACGGATGGCCGGCGGCGGCGCTGCCGCGAAACAGCTGCATCGGCTCGCGGTAGGTCACGCCGGGGTCGATTTTGGCGATGCTGGTTTCCGGATGGCCGTTCGCCAGCAGCAGGTCCAGCACGCCGTCGTTGTCGAAGTCCAAGAACTTGGCGCCCCAGGTGCTGATCAAAAACGTGGCCGTGGCCAAGCCGTCGGTGGGCGCCACGTCGGTGAACACGTTGCCGCCGTCGTTGCGGTAGAGCGAGAAGTTTTCATGGTCCAGGTTGCCGACGCAGAGGTCAATTTTTCCGTCCTGGTTGTAGTCCGCCGCGTCCACGCCCATGCCTGACCGCGCCAGGCCGAAGGCGCTGTAGCCCACTCCCGCCAGCGCTCCGGCTTCGACGAACCGCCGCCCGCCGCCCGGCGCGGGGCGGTTCAAGAACAAAAAGTTGCGCACCGTGTCGTTGGCCACGAACAGGTCCAGCCAGCCGTCGCCGTCCACGTCGGCGGCGACCACGCCCCATGCCTTGCCGGGCACGGCGGCGATGCCGCTTTCTTGGCTGACGTCGGTGAAGGTGCCGTCGCCGTTGTTGTGGAACAGCCAGCTCGGCGCCGGGGGATAGACGCTGGGCCGGCAGTAGAGCCGCCCGACCTCGGCGTTGCCGCAGCGGATCTTCTGCTGCTCCGGGCCGAACAAGGCGAACTGGCCGACGAACAGATCCAGCTTGCCGTCCTGGTCGTAATCGAACCATACGGCGCTGGTGGTCCAGCCCGGCGCCGCCACGCCGGCGCGTTCGGTGACGTCGGTGAAGGTGCCGTCGCCGTTGTTGTGGTACAGGATGGCGCGCCCCACCTGGGTCACGTAGAGATCCGGATAGCCGTCGCCGTCATAGTCCCCCACCGCCACGCCCATGCCGTAGCCGCCGCCGCCCACGCTGGCGCGCGCGGTGACGTCGGTGAAAGTGCCGTCGCGGTTGTTGTGATACAGCGCGTTGCGCAGCGGATGCGGCGGCTGATAGAAGGCGCAGGGGCCGCTGTTGACCAAGTAGATATCCGGCCAGCCGTCGTTGTCGTAGTCCACGAAGGCGCAGCCGGGCCCGTTGGTTTCCGGCTCGAACTTTTGCGGCGACAGCCCGGCGACATGCCGCCAATGGATGCCGCTGGCCGCTGCGGGCACCGTGGCGAAGGCGCCGGGCGGGGCGGCGGCGGGCGGTGAGGCGAAGGCTCGCGCCGCCGCGAGCGGCTGCGTTAGCGCCGGCGCCGCAACCAGCCACTGTAGAAAGGTCCGGCGGTTGAAGGGAGACATGGGCGGGCGGTGGGGCGGCTGGCGGGGCGGTCCGGGGGCGTTGGCCGCCGGCGCGGGCGGTTTTTGCGGCGGTTCCGGGCGGCAAAGAAATGCTTGGCTCCAGAGCCGTTTCCGCATACGATCATAGCCAAAACATGGCAACGCTTCCATTGCTGGCCAGCGGCCTGGTCCGCCTTGCACCGGTGGACATGGCCATCATCGTCATCTATTTCGCGGCGGTGCTGGGGCTGGGCTTTTACCTCAAAAGCCGAACCGAAAGCAGCGAGGACTTCTTTCTCGCCGGCCGCAGCATGGGAGCCTGGATCGCCGGATTGAGCTTCCTGGCCGCCAACCTCGGCGCCCTGGAGCTGATGGGCTGGGCCGCCAGCGCCTACGAGTACGGCATCCTGGCGGTGCACTGGTACTGGATCGGCGCCATCCCCGCCATGGTCTTCCTGGCGCTGGTGATGATGCCGTTTTATTACATCAGCCGCACGCACTCCGTGCCTGGCTATTTGAAGCTGCGCTTCGGTGAGAGCACCCGCGCGCTCAGCGCCTTCAGCTTCGCCGCCATGACCGTGCTGATGTCCGGCGTCAACATGTTCGCCATGGCCGCCGTCATGCAGGTGGTGCTGGGCTGGAACCTGCATTTCTCCATCTGGGTTTCCTCCATCACCGTCGCCGTCTATGTCGCCCTGGGCGGGCTGACCTCGGCGATCTTGAACGAGGTGCTCCAGTTCTTTTTGATCTGGTGCGGCGCGCTGGTCATCCCCATCCTGGGGCTGATGGAGACCGGCGGCTGGGGCGCGCTGAAGGCGCGCATCGTGAACAACATCGCCCACGGCTCGACCTACCTGCACGCCTGGACCACGCTCGGCCATTTCACCTCCAACCCGATGGGCATCCAATGGACGGGCATTGTCTTCGGGCTGGGCTTCGTCATCAGCTTCGGCTACTGGACCACCGACTTCCTGGTGGTGCAGCGCGTGCTGGCCGCCAAGGACGTCCGCTCCGCCAAGATGGCGCCGATCATCGGCGCCTTCTTCAAGATGGCCATTCCGCTAATCGTCATCCTGCCTGGGCTGATCGGCTTGGGGGTGCTGGCCACGGGCGCCCATCCCATCCATTTGGTGTCGCAGGCGCTGGCCAAGCCGGGACAGCACACCTACAACGAAGTGCTGCCGCTGCTATTGGTTCGCTACGCTCCGCCCGGTTTGCTCGGCTTGGGCGTGACGGCGCTGATCGCCGGGTTCATGTCCGGCATGGCGGGCAACGTCAGCGCCTTCGCCACGGTCTGGACCTATGACATTTACCGGCCGCTGATGAACAAGAACGCCAGCGACAAGCATTACCTGCAAATGGGCCGCTGGAGCACCATCATCGGCGTGCTGGTCAGCATCGGCACCGCCTATCTGGTGATGCACGCCGCCAGCATCATGGATTACGTCCAGGCGCTGTTCAGCTTCTTCGTCGCTCCGCTGTTCGGCACCGTGGTGCTGGGCATGCTGTGGAAGCGGATCACCAACGCCGGCGCCTTCTGGGGCTTGCTCTGCGGCACGGTGTCTTCCATCGGCATGTGGTTCTGGGTGAAGGCTAATCCCCATGCGCTGGCGATCATCGCCATGAGCGCGCATGCCAAGCCCATGGCGCAGGATATGTACCAGGCGCTGTGGTCCTGGCTGATCTGCGTCATCGTCACCGTCGCGATCACGTTTGTCACCCAGCCCCGGGCGGAAAAAGATCTGACGGGATTGGTGTATGGCTGCACGGAACTGCCCGACGAGGGCCATTATTCTTGGGTGCAGCGCCCGGCGTTCTGGGGCGTGGCCGCGATCGTGATTTTGGTCTGGCTGAACTGGGTGTTCCGCTAAACCCGCGGGCGGCACAATAAGGCAATGAGGAAACAGGAGAAGGGAGTCGGTGCATGGCGATGACGCCACCACAATCCGCGCCGGAGCCGGCCGCCACCGGCGGTGAGCGCCACAAGGAATCCGAGGCGCCGCCGATTTGGTTTTTTGTCGGCGCGTTGTTGCTGCTCTACGGCGTGATCATCCTCGGCGCGGGCATCTACCAGTTCTGGCATCCGCCGCATACGGTGCTGGCGCGGGACCACGCCAGCTTTTGGGGCGGCGTGGCGCTGACCATTTTCGGCGGGGGCTTCACCATCGGCTTCTGGCCGCGCAAGAAGCACCAGGGCGACCAGGCCAAAGGCGCCGGCGCGGGCAAATAACCAGCGCCGAAAAGCAACCGGCGCCGGCAAATCATCGGCTCGGGACAAGCGCAGTGAATCCGTCGCGCCAGCGCGCGCCATGGTGACGTGCATCCGGGTGCTTCCGTCCCGTGTTTCCACGCCATCGCCCCCCGTTCCTGCCCTTGGCGCCGCGCCAATCCAAGCGGGACGCCCCGCCAGCGGCGGGGCTGGGGCCCGCGCCTATCAATAGCCGCGCCGGGAGTGCGCCCTAGGCCGCCGGTGGCGAGATTCGCGGGCCAGACACAGGGAACGCGCCGGTGGCGATAGGATGGATATCTAGGGCCCTACTGGGCCGGGGGTGGAAGCGCGATATGACAAACCCGCAGAAGGCGCGGCGGATGGGATGGAAGTTGGCCCAGGCGGCAGCCCTGGTCGCGGTGGTGGCCGGCGCAATGGCATTGGCGGCGATGGCCGCGACGCCGGGTTCCGGCAGTTGGCCCCGCTTTGGCTGGAACGCGCAGGGCACCAGCGACTCGCCCGTGCCCACCGGCATCACCGCGAACAACCTGAGCCGGCTGAAGCGGCAGGATGTGACGCTGGACGGCACGGTGGATGCCGCGGTGATTTTTCTGCACGCGGCGCGGATTGAAGGCGCGCGGCACGACGCGTTTGTCCTCACCACCACCTACGGCAAGACCGAAGCCCTCGACGCCCACAGCGGCAAGCTGTTGTGGCGCTATACGCCGCCGGGCTATGACGACTGGGCGGGCAGCTATCGCATCACCAACGCCACGCCCGTGGCCGGTCCGCACGGCCGCTATGTGTACGCCGCGTCGCCGGACGGCTACCTCCAGAAAATAGCCGTCGCCGACGGCCACGCGGTGTGGCGGACGGCGATCACGCGGCTGGCGAAGCGGGAAAAGATTACTTCGTCGCTGAACCTGTGGCATGGCCATCTGATCGCCACCACCGGCGGCTACGTCGGCGACCAAACGCCATATCAAGGACACGTGGCCGTTTTGGACGCGGCGACCGGCCGCCTGTTGCATGTATGGAACGCGCTGTGCTCCAACCGCGCCGGCCTGCTGGAGCCGGCTTCCTGCTCCGAGCAGCGGGCGGCGATTTGGGGCCGCGCCGGGGCGGTCATCCAGCCCGGCACGGGCAATATTTTCATCGCCACCGGCAACGGGCCCTGGAACGGGAAGACGGCATGGGGCGACGCGGTGATCGAACTCAATGCCTCCGCCACCCGCATGCTGGCCAATTACACGCCCACCAACACGCAGGAGTTGAACCGGCGGGATTTGGACATCGGCTCGACCTCGCCGGTGCTGCTCGGGGACGGCTATATCGCCCAAGGCGGCAAGGACGGCCATATTCGCGTCTTGCGGCTGGCGGCGATTCGCGGAACGGACGCGCACCGCGGTCCCGCCGCGCAAATGGTGGATACGCCCGGCACGACGGATCTTTTCACCGCCCCGGCGCTGGTCAAGGGCAGCCACGGGGAATGGCTGTTTGTCGCCGACGACCGGGGCACCGAGGCCTGGCGGTTCGCCGACGGGCGGCTGAGCAAGGCGTGGAGCAACGAGCAAGCGGGCACCAGCCCGGTGGTGGCGGGCGGCTTGCTGTACGTCTATGATCCGCACGGCGGCGGGCTTTATGTGTACCAGCCGTGGAGCGGGCGGCAGGTGGGCGATTTACCGTGCCCCAAAGGGCATTGGAACAGCCCGATCGTGGTGGACGGCATGATCGCCGAGCCGGTGGGCAGCGCCAACGCGCACGAAACCAGCGGGACGTTGGAGATCTGGCGCTTGCCCGGCAAATAGGCGGCGCAGGCGGCGGCGCCAGCGGCGCCAGCGGCATCGAGGCGAAAGCGAACCATGGACGCGCCGCGGCTCCATGGGCCGCGAACGCGGCGGCGCGGTTGATGGGAGACGCGGGCGCGCTTGCCGAGGCAGAGCCGCGCCTAACGCCTAGGCGAGGCGGATGCGCAGGCGGTTTCCGTCCGCCCAGCCGGGGTCGGGGGCAACCGCGGCGCCGAGCGACTGCAGCTGCCTGCGCGCCAACGCCGCGCGCAGCGCGGCGGCGATGTCGGCGCCGTTGGCGAAGGGATCGAAGGCCTTTTCCCAAGCGGCGGCGTCCAGCGGCTGGCCGTCATCCGCGATGACCGCATCCGCGCCGTCGCCGGCCAGCGTGACGCGCGTGCGCGCCCGCTGCAACGCGCCAAGGACGAGCTGGAGGACGGGCTCGGTCCACGCCGCGGGCCAGCCCGCCCAGGCAAGCTCCAGTTGCACGCCCCGGTCCTGCGCCAGCGGCGGCAGCTCGGCTTGCAGGCGCGCCAAGGGATCGGGCGGCGCTTCCGGCGCCACGGGAGAGTGGTGCAGCGCGCGCAACGCCTCGGCCAACGCCACCAGCCGTTCGGTCTCCCGCGCCATGGTCAAGATGGCGTCGCGGTATTCCGCCGCGCTCAGCGGCCGGATCAGCGCCAGTTCGGCGGTGCCGCGCAACACGGTGAGGGGCTGGCTCATGCGGTGCAGCGCCGCGCCGGTCAGATCACGTTCCATCGCCAATGCTCGCCGCGCCGGGCGCCGTTGCGGGGTCCGGCCGCGGTCTTCAGGCCTGGGTTGCATCCGCGGTGATGGCGTAGCCGACGCCGCGAATGGTTTGGATCAGCTTGGCGTCGAAGCTGCCGTCCACCTTCTTGCGCAGGTAGTTGATGTAGACGTCCACGACGTTGGTCATGGTATCGAAGCTCAAGTTCCAGACATGCTCGATGATCATGGCCCGCGTCACCCGGCGCGGGGCATTGAGCATCAGGTATTCGAGCAAGGCGAACTCCTTGGGAGTGAGTTCGATGGGCTGGCCGGCGCGCCGCACCTTATGCTCGATGCGGTCCAGTTCCAGCTCGCCGACGCGCAGCACCGCTTCGGCCGGCTGCTGGCGGCGGCGCAGCAGCGCGCGCACGCGGGCGGAGAGCTCGGAAAAGGAAAAGGGTTTGGTCAGGTAATCATCGGCGCCCAGGTCCAGCACCTGCACCCGGTCCTCGATGCCGCTGCGGGCGGTGAGCACCAGCACCGGCAGCGAGGGCTTGTGCTGGCGCAGATCGGCCAGGACCTCCACGCCGCTGGCGCCGGGCAGGTTGAGGTCCAGAATCAACAGGTCGTAGTCCTGTTCCCGGGCCATCTGCGCCGCGCCGCCGCCCTCGCCGACAATGTCCACGGCATAATGCTCCGCCTCCAGGCCCTTGCGGAGAAAGCTGGCGAGCGAGGCGTCGTCTTCGGCGACCAGGATGCGCATAGCACTCGCGGCTGATTGTACCTGAATTGGCGCGAGGAGGGAAAAATGGCCCCGGCCGCGGCGGTGCGGCGGCCGGCCGCCGCATCGCCGGCTAGCCGGCCCGGGGCGGGTCAGCCGCCCGTGCGCCGAATGACGCGCGGGGATGCGACCGCGAGCGCGGCGCGGAGGAACAAGGCGTGGCGTGGCTATTGGTGTTGCTCCTCGGCGCGGCTCAGCGGCCGCGGGCGAGGCGATGCGCCAACTGGGGCGGCAGGCCGGCGGCGAGGATTTTTTCCGCGGCGCGGGCGGCATCGTAGGGCACGCGAAAAAAACGCACCGTGCCTCCTTCCCGCCCAGCACCGTTGCCGGGCTGGTAGAGCGCGAACGCGGCGCGCGGGTCGCCGTCGCGCGGCTGGCCCACCGAGCCGGGGTTGAGCAAATAACGCACTCCCGGCTGAAGCGGCAAGCGCCAGCTCTGGGCCTCGCCGTAAGGCGTCCGCCACGCCTCCATCTTGAAGCCGTCGGGCGTCACGCGGGCCGGCGGCGCACCCGCGGAGTTGGAAAAGCCGCCTTGAATATGGGTATGGCCGATCCAGGTCACCGCCGTGGGCGCGCCTTGGAGCGGGGCGGCGGCCTGTTGCGGCAGGATGACGTATTCGTCCTCGTCCAGCGGCGAGCCGTGCGCCAGGGTCATGGTGTCCACGCCGCGCGGGCCGCTGGGCAAACTGCGCAGAAAGCCGCGCGCCGCGGGCGTCAGTTGCCGGGCGGTCCACTCCACCGCCGCGCGGGCGATGGGGTTGAAGTCGCCGGCCAATTCCGGCGCCACGCAGACACGGTCGTGGTTGCCGCGAATGGTGATGGCGGCGTGCGCTTGCACCCAATCGCTACAGGCGTTGGGGTCGGCGCCATAGCCGACCACGTCGCCCAAGCAGTAACAGGCGTCATAGTGCGACGCCTCGAGCTGCGCGGCGACCGCCTCCAAGGCTTCCCAGTTGCCATGGATGTCGCTGAGGAGAAGTATGGTCATGCGGTCGGGCTCCTACCCGCGCACGTCCCCCGGCAGATGGCGCGCCGCGGCGGCATCCACGAAATGGGTAATTCGTGTCCGCGCCGGGTCTACCACCAACGCCGGAATGTCCTCCGGCGGGGAGTCGCGGGCATAGAGCCGGGCCGTGGCGTCGGCCTTACCTTCTCCGGTGAGCAAGAACCAAACCTCCTCGGCGGCGTTGATCAGCAGCGGGGTGAACGTGGCGCGATCATGAGGATGCTCCGGCGTGCCCGGAACGCCGCGCACCAGACGCTCATTTTCGCAATACAGGTTCGTGTGGGGGAACAGCGACGCGGTATGTCCGTCGTCGCCCATGCCGAGAATCAGGACATCCAGCCGCGGGACCCCGTTGCCGTCCGGCGGCAGCAATTGGCGCAGCGTCTGGGCATAGCGGGCGGGCGCGTCGGGGGCCTCGGTGGGCACGCGATGCACTTGCGCGGCGGCGATGCCGGCGGGAGCGAGGAGGGACTCCAGCGCCAGGCGGTAGTTGCTGTCGGGATGTTCGGGTGGGACCAGGCGCTCATCGCTCCAAAAGAAGCGGAACTCCTCGCCGCGCCAGCCATTCGGGCCAAACCGCGCCGCCATGGCGTGATAAAACGCGTGCGCGGAATGGCCGCCGGTGAGAGCCACGGACAGCGGGCCGCGGGCTTCCTGGCGGCGGCGCGCCAGGCGCTGGGCCATGCGTTCGCAGAAAACCTCGGCCACATCCACGGCGGCTGGGCGAATGACCCAATCCCCCGCCGCCCGGGGGCATGTTTGCTCCGCCATTTATGCCTTGCCCGGGCCGGCCGCGGGGCCCCCTTCCCGCTGCACCGCGTGGCCGCCGAATTCATTGCGCAGCGCGGCGATGACCTTGGCGGAGAACGACTCCGGCTGGCGGGAACTCAGCCGCGCCAGTAGCGATAGGGTCAACACGGGCGCGGGCACATTTTCATCAATCGCCTGCTGCACCGTCCACCGTCCTTCGCCGGAATCGTCCACGTAGCCCTTGATGTTTTGCAGATGGCCGTCGCGGCCAAACGCCAGCTCCGCCAATTCGCACAACCAGGAACGGATCACGCTGCCTTGATTCCACAAATGGGCGATGGCGCGCAGGTCCAAATCGTACTGCGATTTCTCCAGAATTTCGAAGCCTTCGCCGTAGGCCTGGAGCAGGCCATATTCGATGCCGTTGTGCACCATTTTGACGAAGTGCCCGGCCCCGGCCGGCCCGACGTACAAATAGCCGTCGGGCGGGGCCAAGGATTTGAAAATCGGTTCGGCGCGATCGAAGGCCGGCTTGGGGCCGCCGACCATCAGGCAGTAGCCGACCTGCAAGCCCCAGACGCCGCCGCTGGTGCCGGCATCGAGGAACTGAACCTTTTTGGCTTCTGCTTCTTGTCCGTGGCGGATGGTATCGGTGTAGCGGGAATTGCCGCCGTCAATCAGGATGTCGCCGGGCGACAACAGGCCGAGCAACTCGGAAACGGTGGAATCGGTGATCTTGCCCGCCGGCACCATGATCCACACCACGCGCGGGGCGGATAACTTGGCCACCAGATCCGCCAGGCCGCTAGCGCCGGTGGCGCCATGCTTGCGCGCCGCGTCCACGGCGGCGGCGGCCGGATCGAAGGCCACCACTTCGTGGCCATCCTGAATCAGCCGCTGGGTCATATTGCCGCCCATGCGGCCTAGTCCTACCATTCCGAGTCTCACTGGCTTGCTTCCTCCTTTCTCCATTCTGCGCCCGCCGCGCAGCTGACGGGCTCGGGTCCCGGCGGGGCGCGGCGGGCGGAAGCGCCGCCGCCACACGGGCTGAAGTCCCATGCCACGCATTGTGGCCGGGGCGGGCCGCTAGGCGGAGAGTGGCAATATCCCGCGGAGACCAGGGGCAGACAAACACTCCTACTTTCGCCCCGCCATCGAACGAAGCCAGTTCCGCGCGCAACGCGAAGAGTCGCGGTTTTGCCCAACGCCAGGTGACGCCGGTGCGCCAGGCGGCGAATTCGGCGCGGAGCATATCGAGCAGGCTCAGCACCTCTCCAGCGCAATAAGGCAAGGCTTTAGCCCGGCGCGCGCAGGCGATTGAGCGCCGTTTCCAGCGCCTGGCGCGCCGTTTCGATTTCCTCGCGTCCCGCCGTTCCGGACACCGGGATGGGGCCGGCCCAATAGCCGGTCACGCGGCTGAACGGATGCGGAATCCGCATGCGGTCCCAACTGTTCACCTGCCGGGCTTTGGGCATTGCGGCGTGGATGGCGTACAGCGGCGCGCCGGTCATGCGGGCCAGCATGACCGGCCCGGGCTTGGCGACGCAGCGCGGCCCGCGGGGTCCATCGGCGGTAAAAGCCACGGGCAGGCCGGCGCGCACGGCCTGGGTCATCTCCGCCAGCGCCTCCGTGCCGCCGCGCGTGCTGGAACCGCGGAAAATGACATAGCCCATGCGGGCGGCGGCTTGGGCGATCCATTCGCCGTCGAAATGCTGGCTGACCAAAATGCCGATGCGCCGGCCGTGCATGTACCAGGCGATGGGCAGCAGATCGCAGTGCCAGAAGGCGTAGATCGCCGGCAGCGGCGGCTCCGGGCCCAGCTCCGGAGGCAAACCGGCGGGAAGGGAGACGCGCAGCGTCGCGCCCAAGCCGTTGATCAGCGCTGGGGCGAGATATTTGGCGGCGGTGATGACGGCGCGGCGCTTCCAGTTCCACGCCGCGGGGCGCGGAGCAGGCGAAGGAGCCGGGGCTGGCGAGGACGGCACCCCAAATTATGCGCGCGAATCGTGGCGGCGGGGAAACCTCCCGCCCGGGCGCCGGCCTAGGGCCGTTTGCCGGCCGGCACCAGCTTCAGCCGCTCCTGCGCCAGAGCCCGCTGCAATTGATTGCGGGCGTGCTGGGCCCAGGCGCTGCCGCCATCGAGACGCAGATAGCGCTGCCAGTGGGCGATGGCGCGGCGGCGCTGGCCGGCCTTTTCATAGGCGAGGGCCAGGTTGTAGTGGGCATCGGCATAGTCCGGGGCCAAGCCACAGGCGGTGACGTAGGCGGTGATCGCCTCGCGGAGACGGCCGGTTTCATCCAGGACGTTGCCGAGATCGAAGTGCGCCAGGGCGTAGCCCGGATCCACGCCGATCGCGCCGCGATAGCATTGCTCCGCCGCGGCGAAATGGCCCTGGTGATACCGCAAGGTGCCCAAATTGATCATGGCGCTGGCATGGCGCGGATCGAGTTGCAGGCAGCGCAGGTAAGCTTCCGCGGCCAGATCCCGGTGCTCCACTTGTTCTTCCAGCGATACCGCATAGGTGAACCAATCCTCGGCGGCGGCGCTGGGTTGGACTTCGCGCGGGCGGAACGCGGTGACGGTGGCGGGACTGGCGGGCAGCAGCGGCAGGCGCATTTGCCCCGACGCCGCCTCGACCGGCTGGCCGGCGATATTGGCCACCAGCCGCCGCCGGTCGGCAAACAGTCCCATGCCGGCCAGCGGATCGCCGGCGCCCGGCGCCCATTGCCGCAGCGCCTTGAGGCCCATGCGCAGGTCGCGCGCGGCGACTTCGCCGCTTAACTGCCGCAGGCGGCGCAGCGTGACCAGATCGGCGTAGCCGTAGGCGCGCTTGGCGGGAATCAAGCCATCGCGTTCCCATTGCCGCAGGCGCCTGGGAGTAACGCCAACCAAGCGCAGCGCTTGCAGGCGGGGAAACTCCCGCGCGACGCCTGGGGGCGGAGATTGTGGCGCTTGAGGCATCAGCTACAAGGCATTTGATAGCGCGAACAGGGGCCCCAACGCAAGGTATTCGTGCATTAGAAGGCTACCATCTATAGTCCATTTTGGTCCCGAGGGCCCGGCGCCGTTTTGCCGAAGGCTTTCAGGTATGCTGGCGGCATGCGTTTGGCCCTGCTTGCTCCTTGGCGCGCCGTCGTTTCCCTGGCAATCATAGCCGGCCTCGGGTTCGCCGCAGCACCGGCTACCGCCGCCGCCACCCCTAATCGGGGGGCTATCTTCAGCACGCACACCGCTCCGGGCGGAGTTTGGGGCCGCCATGGCGCCGTGGCCACCGCCGAGACGCACGCCTCCAGCGTCGGCATCGAGATATTGCGCGAGGGCGGCAACGCCGTGGACGCCGCCGTGGCCATCGGCTTCACGCTGGCGGTCACCCATCCCGCCGCCGGCAACATTGGGGGCGGCGGCTTCATGCTGGTACGCATGGCGCCGCGGGACGGCCACGCGGCGCGCAGCTATTTCATTGATTTTCGCGAGGAAGCGCCGGGCGCGGCCACGCCCACGATGTACCTGAATGCGCAGGGCAACTACATTCCCGGCTCCAGCATTACCGGCTATCGGGCGATCGGCATTCCGGGCACGGTCGCCGGCTTGGTGAGCGCCGAGAAGCGCCTGGGCAAGCTCGGTCTGGCGCGGGTGATGGCGCCGGCCATTCGCTTGGCCGCGGACGGCTACCGCCTCGACCACAACGAAGCGCGGATGCTGCACGCCAAGAATCTGTCGCTGTTTCCGGTCAGCCGGAAGTTGTTCCAGCGCGACGGCGAGTACTATCGCCCGGGGGAAATCTTCCGCCAGCCGCAGTTGGCGCGCACGCTGCGCGCCATCGCCCGGGGCGGGACCCGGGCGTTTTATCGCGGCCGCATCGCGCGCGAACTGGCGGGGTTCGTGCGGCGCCACGGGGGGCTGATTACGGCGAAGGACATGGCGCATTACCGGGCGATTTGGCGGCAGCCGATGGCGGGCCATTACCACGGCTACAAGATCATCACGTCGCCGCCGCCGTCATCGGGCGGCGTGGTGATGATGCAGATGTTCCACATGCTGGCGCTGACCCATTACTGGCGCGCCGGCATGCTGTCGGCGCACGCCATCCATGACGAGACCGAGGCCATGCGCCGGGCGTTTGCCGACCGCGCCGCGTACTTGGGCGATCCGGATTTCAGCCATCTGCCGCTGAAGACGCTGCTCAGCCGTGCCTACGCGCGGCAGCGGTGGGCTTCGGTGCGGCCGGATGCGGCCACCCCCAGCCGCGACGTGCACGGCGGTCCGGTTCCCAAGGGGTCGAGCGAAACGACGCATTATTCCGTGGTGGACGGAGCCGGCAACGCGGTGGCGGTGACCTATACGCTGAACAACTGGTTCGGCTCCGGCGTGACCGCGGGCAACCTGGGCTTTGTGCTGAATGACGAGATGGACGATTTCACCTCCAAGCCCGGCCACGCCAACATGTTCGGGTTGGTGCAGAGCAAAGCCAACGACATCGAGCCCTACAAGCGGCCGCTGAGCTGCATGGTGCCCACCATGGTCACCCACGACGGCAAGCTGTATTTAGTGCTGGGCAGTCCCGGCGGCCCACGCATCATTACCAGCGTGTTCGAGGTGATCACCGACATGGTGGATTTTCACCTCGATTTGCAGCAGGCGGTAGCCGCGCCGCGCTTCCACCAGCAGTGGCTGCCGGACATCCTGTATTTGGAGGGAGTCGGTTTTTCGCCGGATACCGAGGCGCTGCTGCGCGCCATGGGCTACCACCTGAAAATCGGCGGGGAGTGGTGCGATGTGGAGGCGATCTGGGAGAACCCCAAGACCGGCGCCTATCGCGCCGTGACGGATCCGCGGGCGGACGGCACGGCCATGGCGTACTGAGGCCGGGAGCGGGACGGAGCGGGCTACGCCGGGCGCGCGAGGCGGCGAGCAAGGCCTTACCCCATCCCGGCGATAGGGCGAGGCCGGGAGCGCGAACGGGCCTCCATGGCCGTCCGTCGCGGTCCAACCGCGGACCCGGCGCCGGCAGGCGGTGCAAGCCCGGGCGGCTGAACCGCCGGCTAGCGTTCGCCGGGGCGGGTGGGCTCCATATCCAGGGCGTTGTTGAAGCGGTTGAAGTAGTTGAACAGCCCCACCACGGCGGCGATCTCAACCACCTGGCCTTCATCGAAGCACTGGCGCAGGGCGGCAAAGACCGCGTCGTCCATTTGCCGGGAGGCCAGCGTCATGGCTTCGGCGAAACGCAGCGCGGCCTGGGTGGGCGGGTCGAGATCGAGACCGGCCTCCGCCCAGCGCGGCAGCGCGTCCAACACCGTTTGTTGCCAGCCGAGCCGCCTTGCCAAGGCGGAGTGGGAGGCGAGTCAATAATCGCAGTCGTTGATTTGGGAAACCCGCACCGCCAACAGCTCCTTCAGCTTGGTGGCGACGGTCCCGGTTTCCATCACGCACCGGAAGTGGGCCACCATGGTGCGCAGCAGCTCCGGGCGATGGGCCGCGGTGCGGAACATGTTGGGGACGTTGCCGCGCGCCTGGTACATGGCGTCATAGAGCGGGCGCACGGATTCCGGCGCATCGGCGCTGTTGACGCGGCTAATGCGCATGGCGCACTTCGTAACTGGAGATGGCTTGGGCTTCGTCGTCGTGAATGTCGAAGACGGTATACAGCTTGGTGATCTGCAACAGGTCGTGCACCTTGCGGGTCAGATGGAGCAGCTTTAAGTCTCCGCCCTCGGCGCGAACGGCGGTGAAGGCGCTGACCAACTCTCCCAGGCCGGAGCTGTCTATATAGCCGACCTCGCCGAGATTGACGAGAATCTGCTTGTCCCCTGCCGCGATCAGCCCGCGGATGGTATCGCGCAGGAGGGTGCTGCCGTCGCCGAGTGTAATTCTGCCGACAACGTCAACCACGGTCACACCGTCCACGCGGCGGCAATTGATTTTGACCATAAATCCTTAGACGTTTCCCGGCCGGTGTTTGGACATGCGGACTTCGGTGCCGTTAGCGTTCGACAGCAGTTGCACGTCATCCATGAAGGCCCGCGCCAGGAAGATGCCCCGGCCGGACTGACGCAGCAGATTGTCGGGCGCGAGCGGATCGGGCAACCCGCTGGCGTCGAAGCCTTCACCCTGATCGCGGATTTGGATCACCAACTCCTGGGGGGAAACGGAAAAATCGATCGTGACTTTCTTCCCGGCCTCGCAGCGGTTCCCGTGGGTTATGGCGTTCACCGTGATTTCGCGCACCGCCATGGCGATGCGATGGCGTTCCGGCTCGTCGAAGCCCGCCGCGGCGGCAAACTCCTCGGCGGCGGTTTCCGCGCGGTCCACGTTATCCACGCGGCTTTCCAGGACGACAGCCCGATGGGTGGGTGTAAGCATCGGAGAGGACACTGGTTGCGACAGGCGGCGCCAGGTTCCTCAACCGTGCCGCTCCAGACCCTTTCAGCTTGCACGTCCGGCCCAATCGTGTCAATGCGTGCGGGTCCGGGCCGGGCGGGCCGCGCGAGGTGGCGGGCGGGGCACTGCGCGGCCGGAAGGGGAGCGAGGGGCGGCCGGCGAGGCGGAGTGGGGCAGGGACATGGCCGCGAACCCCTAGCGCTAGGCGCGGAAGGGAGGGGGAAAGGCCCGCTCCTCCAGGGCCTGTAAGACCGGCAGCCATTCCCGCCGCGACGCCTCCAGGTGCCATGCGGTGCGCGGCTGCAAGGCCAGGCCGGCCTCCCAGCGCAGGCGGCGGGCGAGAAACAGGTAAAACGAGAGGCGCAAAGCCGGCGGCGGCAAGGCGCACGGCGCGGCGCAGACGATGGGCCAACGGTCCAGGGCGGAACAGTTGGCGTTCCAGCAACTGCCAGCGCGACAGGCCCGGGGGCGGCGGCGATTTCGTGACCCGCAGCCAGTAATCGTCCAGCGGCGAGCCAGGGCCTAATCCGTTCCAATCCACCACATGCAACCGGCGTCCTGCGCGCAGCAGGTTGCCCACCCAGAAGTCGCCGTGGCAGGAAACCGCTGGCAGCGGGGGCTGGCGGCATTCCGCTTGCACCGCGGCCAGCAGAGCCGCGATCGGCCACTGATCCGGGATCCGCCGGCGCTCCGCGATCAGCTCGGCCGCCAATTGTTGCACGGTGGGAGGCGGTTGGCGGCGATCCGCGACCACCGGAACCAGCGCTTGCAGCCGTTGGATCCAATGGCTGGCATGATGCAGCAGGCGCACGGCCGCGGATCCCAGGCGGCCGGGTCCGCACTGCCAGGGCGGGATGGCGCCGGGCAAGCCGGAAGGATGAGGCAGGCTTCGCGGCCGCCGTCGTCCCAGGCCAATGCCCGCGGCGCGCCCAACTCCAGGGCATGGGAGTGCAAGCGGCGCAGGACGGCGTGCTCGCGGTGCAAGGCGGCGCGGCGGGGCTCATCACACGCCAGCTTGGCGACCCAGGCGGGATGCCGCTGGCCGGCGGCGAAGCAGGCGAGAAGGGTGGTGTGCGGCGCCGATTGCAGCCGCGCCAGCGCCTCCCGCCGCGGCGTTCGCGCCCAATATTCTCGGACCAATTCATGCATTGAGTCTGTGCAACGCGTCGGCGCTAAACGGCGGAATCCGGCGCATTCGGGGCAGGGAAAGCCGCGCGGCTGAGGAGGATTGGCGCGGGATGGGAGGGGGCGGCAACCTGCGGGGGCGGCGGCGCCCCCCCGGCCGTGCCGCGAACGGGACGTGGGTGCGCCGCGACCAGCAAGAAGGCAAAGTCGCCGCCCAAGGCGGGCCAAAACCATGGGCGAGCGCAAATCCGGTGCAGCCAAGCGCGCAAGGGGGGATGGGCCTGCCAGGGCTGGTGCCGGGCACGGAACGCGAGCGCCGCGGGATGCCGCGGCACCATCTCCAGCGCGCAGCGATGGTCGGGCAGGCAGAGATAGGCGGTGTGGAGGCGCAAGCCGGCGCGGCGAAATAGGCGCCGATAACCGAAATTGGAATGGGCGCGGATAGGGCGCGGGGGCTCGGACACACGGACGTGATGCGGTCCTCGCCGCCGGCGTAAGGCCCAGCGATTGGGGGCGGCCAGGTAGAGGATGCCCGCGGGCGCGAGCAATTTTCGCGCGGCGCATAGCCAGGCCAAGGGTGTCGGGCGCGGCCGATCCGCGCCGTTGGGCACCGCCGGCGCCATCTCCCATGAGGGCGCGATGATCGCGTCGAACTGCCCGGGCAGCAAGCCCAAGCGCCGCCCGGCACGGAGCACGAGCAAGCGATCCAGCCCATCTTGGCGGGCGCGGAGGGCGAGAAACGCCGCCGGCTCGGGCGCAGCCTCCACCGCGACCACGGAGAATTGGCGGGCCAGGGGGGCGGCGATGCCGCCCAGTCCGGCGGCGAGGACCAGTACGCGCGCTCCCGGGGGCAAGGGCAGCAAATCGCCACAGGCGGCGCGGTTGGGTTGGCAGGCATCATCACGCAGCGGCGGGGGCAGGCAACGCTCCGCGGCCTGCCGCCAGTGGGTTCGCCGCGCCTCCGCCATCAGGCGGGGCCACCAGAGGGGGGCCGGGCGGGATGCGGCGATGGCCGGCGCAAAGTCGGCCAGTCCGTGGCGGCAAGCGGCCAAAACGTTGCCGCACTCGCAGGAGATGTTCCCCGCGTCGCGGTCCGGCTGGGCGCGCAGCGTGCGGCCGCAGGCGCAGCGCAGCTCAAGCCGCGGTTGCCCGGCGGGCGGGGGATGGCAGCCATTTGGCGCCGCGGCGAGGGCGACCGAGCCGGTGCCCAGCGAAGCCGCGCCGCGAGCGGTGGCCGTGTCCGGAGCTGGGCCGCCGCGCCGCGGCGGCGAGAGCGCGGGGGCGATGCTGGCTGGAGCCATCGCCAGAGTAGATGCACTCTGCTGGGCGGCGAGATCCTGAAATACACAATTCGTTGCGGCGTGACGATATCCGGTCCCAAGGCGAGTGTAGCGGCGAGGGCCGGCGGAAGGTGCCCGACGGCGACTGGGCGTTGACCGGGGCAGTGGCGGGCCAGCTACCGCTGGCCTTTCGGCCGGTGGCTGGGCGCGAGAGCGAACGGGGATAATAGAGCGTGCAGCGGCGGGGCTCAACGGTGCGTCGTCCGGTCACGTCGGCCTCGCCCGGCGCGGGGCACTCTGAGCAGGGGCAAACCATGAGGCGGACAGGGGTTAGCACGCGCCCAGGCCGCGGGCCGCGCCGGGGAGGGGTGCGCTGGCTGGCGCTAGGGGCTTTAGCGGTGCTGGCCCTGATCGTCTTCGACGTCGCGGCCCCGTATGCCGGCTTCCAGCATCCGGTGGTGGTGGAGATTCCGGAACATTCCAACCGCTGGAGCATCGCCGAGCATTTGGCCGGGGCCGGCGTGGTGCGCAGCGCGGTGGTTTTTACCGCCTGGGCGCTGGTTCATCCCGGGGTGACGTTGAAGGCGGGAGCGTATCGCTTTGCCGGCGCCAATTCGTTGCCGGCGGTTTTCCGCCGGCTGGCCCAGGGACGCATCTTTGCCTACAGTTTCGTCGTGCCGGAGGGCTTCGATCGGTTTGAAATCGCCCGCCAGCTGAGCCGCGGGCACATCGCGTCCGGCGCGGCATTTTTGGCGGTTACCGCCAATCCCGCGCTGGCGCGCCGCCTGGATCCAGCGGCGGTCTCGCTGGAAGGGTATTTATTTCCCGCCACCTACAGCATCGCACCCGGCACCTCCGCGCGGGCCATCGCCGCGACCATGGTGGAGTGTTTTCGCCAGGCGCTGCCCCATGCGGGATGGCGGCCGGGGTTGCGCGATCCACACGGACAGCCGATCAGCTTCCACGAATGGCTGACGGTCGCGTCATTGGTGGAAAAGGAGACCGCCCTCCCCAGCGAGCGGGCGGTGATTGCGGGGGTTTTTTACAACCGCCTCGATGGTCATTTGCCGCTGCAATCCGATCCCACGGTCATCTATGCGGACGAAATCGCCGGGCGACCCGGCGGGCCGCTGACTACCGCCGATTTGCACTTCATTTCCCCCTACAACACCTACACCCACGTGGGGCTGCCGCCCGGGCCGATCGCCAATCCGGGTCTGGCCGCGATGCGGGCGGCGAGCCATCCCGCCGCCACGCCTTATTTGTATTTCGTCAGCAATGGGCACGGCGGCCACCGCTTCGCCCGCACGCTGGCGGGCCAGGACCGCAACGTACGGCTTTATCTGCGCGTCCTCGCGGCCAACAAGGGCGGGCGCTGACGGCTAAAACGGCAGGCGCAAGCTGAAAATAAAGCGCCGGCGGAATGGGGCTACGGCGGTGGTGGCGAATTCCTCGCCGATGCCCAAGGTCAGACCCAAGCGCCCCGCCAGCGGAAATTTGCCGAAGACCACCCCAGGGGTCAGCACCATCTGCACCTGGCCCTGGCGCAAGCCGCCGGCCCACCACTGCGGGCTGAACTCCATCTGCGGCCAGGCATAGCGACCGGCATGGTATTGCAGCGCCGTGTTCCAGGCGACGGGTGTCCCCAGGGCGCCAGCGCGGCCGTGAAAATACGTAGCCGCGATGGTGGTCTGGACGTCCCATCCCCGCCATCCCTTGCCCAGACCAATACCGGGCGTGAAGCTGGCGACGCCGGGCCCTACTCCCGCCGTGCCGGTCGGCGCCGTCGCCGATAAAAATACGGTCGCAACATAGTTGCCCCGGCCGGGCGGCGCCGCCGCCAGGCGGAACTTGACCGCGGCACCCAGGTCCCCCCATCCGCTGGGCCGCCCGGGCGCATGCGCGGCCTGGTATCCGGGTTCGCCGATCACCACCTCGGTTCGTGCCCAGGGAATCAGTTCCAGGCCCTTGCCACCTCCGTAGTTTTCCATTGAGCCGGCAGCGAGGGAGTCGGCGTCGAAATCGAAGCGATATTCCTGCTCAAGCAACGGCGTGAACGTGACCAGCGGCGTAATCCAATGCGGCTGGGATGCCGCCGCCGTGCTGGCGGCGCTTTGCGCCGTGGCGGCGGCGCTGAAGACGAGCGGGATTACGATAATAGCGAAACAATACGATTGTATTCGAATGCGTGAATGAAACATCCATCCAAAATACACCAGCGGCTCCGATTCCGTTACGGAGCGGAGACACCAATTCGGAACGGGTTTGGTTACTCTTCGGGGGCTGGGGCCAGGTGGTCCCAGCCGCGCCAGCGATACAGGGCAACGGCCAAGAGCCAACTGGCGATGAAGATGGCGACGATCGCGATTCCCAGCGCGGCGAAGTGCTGGTTCAGGACGCGCACCCACGGCCAAGCGCCGCCGCGCGGATGCGCTGCCGCCCACATGCCCAACACTTCAATTGCGCCCACGGCCAGCGCGACCAGTATGGAAATGGCGGTCACGGTCAGGTTGTAGTAGAGCTTGCGAACGGGGCGGGTGAAAGCCCAGGCATAGGCGCCGAGCATCAAGATGCCGTCCGCCGTGTCCACCAGCGCCATACCGGCGGTGAATAGGGCGGGGAAGGCGAGGAGCGCCCAGAAGGGCAGGCCCTTGGCGGCTTCGGCGGCGGAGAGGGCCAGCAGGGCGATTTCCGAAGCGGTATCGAAGCCGAGGCCGAACAGCAGCCCGAGCCAATACATGCGCCGGCTATGGGCGATGAAACCGAACAGCGGGGCGAAGATGCGCGAGCGGAGGCCGCGGCCGGCGCTGAGCTGGGCCAAAAGATCCGGCCCCGGCGCTTCCCCGCGCCGGGCGCGGCGGAAGGCGCGATAGGTGGCGCGGAGGATGAACAAATTGGCGACGGCGATGGCGAACAGGAAGAGCGCCGAGATCGCCCCTCCGGCCAGCCCGCCAATGAGCCGCCACGCGGCCAGTTGGCGCTGAAAAACGCCGGCTGCCAACGCCAGTGCGGCGGTCGCCAGGATGACCACGGTCGAATGGCCCAGGGAAAACCACAGGCCGACGGCCAGGGGACGCTGGCCGTCTTGCATGAGTTTGCGGGTGACATTATCAATGGCGGCCAAGTGGTCGGCGTCCATGCCATGCCGCAGGCCCAGCGTGTAGGCCAGGGCCGCCGCGCCCAGCAGCACGGGCGCGGCGTGAAACGCCAGCCCCGCCCAAAGCCAGGCTAGGGCGTTCGCCGCCACTAGGCCCGCGGCCATCGCCTGCACGCCGGGCTGATGGAGGAGCGAGGCGCCACCGGCGCCGGGGAGACTGGGCGGTGGCGGAGAAGATCGCAACGTCAATCCTGGGGCGGGCACGACAAGGGCGGGCCGCTCTCAGCATCCCAGTTTTTGCCGCAGCGCGCCATGCCGCCGAACGGGCCAATTGCTGGGCGCGGACCTCAGCCCCGCCGCTGGCGGGGCGTCCGGCACAACATGGCGCGGCGCGGAGCCCCGCTTACGCGCCCAGCCGGACCGGGACTGCGCGCGGGGCCGAAGCCATCCCGAGCCGCTGCCGGCCGATGTGCTCGCCCGCCCGGCGGCAATCGCGCCTGCGAGATTGGGGCCGCCCGGCTGCGTCCTCGGCGCGTGGTTCGCCGCCCGCCTGCTCGCCAGCCAGCTATTCCATGTACGTCCCGGGGATCCGGCCGTGTTTCTTGCCGCCGTGGCCGTGCTTGCGGCAGTCGCCGCCGGGGCGTGCTACCTGCCGGCGCGGCGCGCCGCCCGCGTGGATCCGGCGGAATCCCTGCGTTGCGAGTAGGCAACTGGGATCCGCCGGTCTGTGGAAATCTGGTTGAAAACTGGCCCATTTGCGGGGCAAATTCGCGCCAAATGGACGTTTTTACCAGGCGTCAGCCGTCCGGCGGCAGGCGGCTACAAAACAAAGAAATCAAATGGTTTAGTCACCGATGGCCGGTTTACTCCGCAGTCACCCGTCCGGTGGGTCAACAAAAACGCACCTTTTGGCCGTTTTGCACAGGCGTCATCGTCCTGTCATTTAAGCCCAGTGCGGGAAAACGTAAATTCCCACAGGCAGGGGCTACCCACTAGCGGGACGTGCGGGTCCGCCCGCCGTGGGAAGCATCGCGGGGTAATTGCGGGAATGGTTTCCGACATGGGTGTCCCGCAACTGGCCGGGTATGCTGATAGAGATGAAGCCAGCAGGAGCAGCGGTGAAGATTGCAGTCAAGGCCAACGTCGCCTTAGCACCGCTGACCACGTTTGAGATCGGTGGCGCCGCGCGGCATTTTTGCGCCATAACGGAGGAAGGGCAGATCCCGCCGGCTCTAGAGTTTGCGGAGCGGCAACAGCTGCCGGTGTTTGTGCTCGGCGGGGGCAGCAACGTGCTGGTTTCTGATGCCGGTTTTCCCGGATTGGTGCTGGCGATCCGTATCGTTGGCCGGCAGCGGTCCGGCTCGGAGGTGGAAGTCGGCGCGGGCGAGAACTGGGATGGGTTCGTCGCCTGGTGCGTGCAGCAGGATTTGGCGGGGTTGGAATGCCTGAGCGGCATTCCGGGCTCAACTGGCGGTACGCCAATTCAAAACGTCGGCGCCTACGGTCAGGAGGTGGCGGAGACCATCACCGCCGTCCGAGCTTGGGACCGCCAGGCACGAGAATTCGTCGAACTGGGGCGGGGAGATTGCCGTTTCGCCTATCGCTTCAGCCGCTTCAACGGCAGTGACGGAGGCCGGTATGTGGTCAGCAGCGTGCGCTTCGCCTTGCGGCCCGGCGGGGCGCCGGCGGTGCGCTATCCCGACCTGCAAAAGCGGTTGGGCGCGGCGCAGCCGTCGCTGGCGCAGGTGCGCGACACCGTGCTCGCCGTTCGCCGCGGCAAAGGCATGGTCATTGAGGCGGGTGGAGCGCCATGGGGCAGCGCGGGATCGTATTTCAAGAATCCGGTGCTGACCGCCGAGCAGTATGAGGCCCTGGCGCATGTGGCCGATCTTCCGCGCGGCGGCCATTTGCCGCTGTTCGCCGGTCCGGACGGCCAGACCAAGACCTCGGCCGCATGGCTGATCGAAAAGGCGGGCTTCGCCAAAGGCTTCCGCCCGCTCGTGAACGGGCAGCCCGGTCCAGCGGGGCTTTCGCCCCAGCACACCTTGGCGCTGGTCAACTACGGAGGCGCACGCGCGGCCGATGTCTTTGCCCTGCAAGAGGAAATTCAGGCCGCCGTGGAGGCGAAGTTTGGCATTCGCTTGCAACCGGAGCCGATCTTCGTTGGCCCGCCGCCGTGCGGCTAGGTTGGCCCGCCGCCGCGCGGCTAGGATGGGCCGCCCCCGCGCGGCTAGGTTGGCCCGCCGCGGCGCGGCGGATTGGGCGTTGGCTTACGTTGGCCGCGAATTGGCAGGCGCGTTCCCGCGGCGCCGCGGCGTGATCGTGGTTAAATGAAGGGTACGCTGCTCGCTGCGCGCGGTGGCGCCGTTCTTTCATGCAGCTCTTCGGTTCGTTTGCGATCCTGCTGGCGTTGGTATTGGCCGGGTATGGAGTGCTGGCCGGCATTTTCGGCCTGGCGCGGGGCGATTCCCGCCTGATCGCCAGCGCGCAGCGCGCCGCGATGGCGGTGTTCCCGGTGGTGACGGTGGCGGTGGTTTGCCTCGTCGGCCTGATTCTGCGCAACGACTTCACCGTCGCCTACGTCGCGGAGCATAGCAACCGGGCGCTGCCGTTCTATTACAAGATTGCAGTCCTCTGGTCCGGACAGGAAGGCTCGCTGTTGTTCTGGACCTGGCTGCTGTCGGGCTACGCCTTTATCGCGCTATTGGGCGCACGCCGCAAGGCGCGAGGGATCGCACAAGCCACCGCTCCCGGGAATCTTGCGGCGGCTACCGCGGGCGCCGGAGCCGCAGCGCTGCCCGTCCCGGCCACCCGCGCCGCCACGGATGAGGAAGAAGCCCTCAGCCCGCGCTTGGCGCATCGCAACCTGATGCCCTTGGCCGCGGTCATCCTCGGCGCGATCGAATGCTTTTTCCTGCTGCTGAATAACTTCGCCGCTTCACCGTTCGTGACCTTGCCGGTCGCGACGCCCCCCGACGGCAACGGCCTGAACCCGCTGCTGCAATACGCGCAGATGGTGATCCACCCGCCGATGCTGTATTTGGGCTATGTGGGTTTTTCGGTGCCGTTCGCGTTCTGCCTGGCGGCGCTGATCAAGCGCTATCCGGGCGACCGCTGGATCCACGTTACCCGCCGCTGGACGATGGTGGCGTGGCTGTTCCTGACCATCGGCATCGTGCTGGGGGGCAACTGGGCGTACCGCGTTCTCGGCTGGGGCGGCTATTGGGCCTGGGACCCGGTGGAAAACGCCGCATTTCTGCCCTGGCTGACGGCCACGGCGTTTTTGCATTCGGTGATGATGCAGGAAAAGCGCGGCATGCTGAAGGTGTGGAACGTGTGGCTGGTGTTCGCGACGTTCCTGCTGGCGGTGTTCGGCGACTTCATCACCCGCACGGGCCTGGTGGCGTCGGTGCATGCATTCGCGCAAAGCGACATCGGGCCCTGGTTCGTGGCGTTCTTCATCGTTGCGCTCTTGGTTTGCGGCTGGGCCTATTTCCGCAACCGCGATTTCCTGAAGAGTGAAAACGCGCTGGAGAGCACGGTTTCCCGCGAGAGCGGTTTTCTGTTCAACAACTTCATCCTGCTGGTGATCACCTTCGCCGTGCTGTGGGGGACGGTGTTTCCGGTGGTTTCGGAATGGATCGAAGGGCAGAAGATTGACGTCGGCCGGGTGTTTTTCGACCGCATCAACGTTCCGCTGTTCTTGTTTTTGCTGTTTTTGACCGGCGTCGGCCCGCTATTGGCGTGGCGGCGAACGTCGCTCAACAGCCTGAAGCGCAACTTCACGGCGCCGGCCGTGGTTGGCGTGCTGGTGGCGGCGGCGAGCCTGCTAGGCGGCGTGCGGGATCCCTATCCGATCGTTTGCTTCGGCTTGGCGGGTTTCGTGCTGACCACGATCGCGATGGAGTTCACCCGCGGGGCGGCGGTGATCCGCCGGCGCGGCGGCGGCGGCATTTTGGGCGGCTGGCCCGCGGCGCTGACCCAGCTCACCCTGCGCAACACCCGGCGCTACGGCGGTTACATCGTCCATGTGGGCATTATTTTGATCGCCATCGGCATCGCCGGTTCCGGACTCAACCAGCAGACGCAAGGAGCGATGCCCTATCACGCGCACATGCGGATCGGCCCGTACACGCTGGTTTCCGAGAACTACACGCAGAACGACAACGCCAACTACGCGTCCAATTCCCTGGAGGTGGCGGTGGAGCGCGGCGGGCAATACGTGACGACCATGTATCCGGCGCGGCGATTTTACAAGGCTTCGAATCAGGACCAGAGCATGGTCGCCATTCGCAGCACGCCGCTGGCCGATTTGTATTTGGTTTACGCGGGGAACGACCCCAGCAGCGGCGATCCGATTTTGCACGCCTACTGGAACCCGCTGATGGTGTGGATTTGGATCGGCGCCATCGTGACGGCGCTGGGCACCTTGCTGGCCATGCTGCCGAACCGCCGGCCATCCGGCGGCGCGCCTGGCGGCGTCAACGCAAGGGCCGCCGCGGCGCCGGTCGAGGAGGTGCATGCATGAGAGGCAGGCGAGCGGCGGGGTGGGCGGCGGGGCTGGCCATTGTGCTAAGCGCGGCGACGCTGCGAGCGGAAACGGTGGCCCAGCGGTATCCGGCGCTGGCGAGCAAGCTGCAGTGCACCTGCGGCTGCGCGACGCCGATGCCGCAGGAGTGCGAGACCATGAAGTGCTCGACCCGCAAGGCCATTGACGCCGACATCGTGTGGGTGGAAACGGGCCCGATGCGGAACGATCGGATGGCGGTCAAGCTGCAATATTTTGAGCAGAAATACGGCTCTCGCATCTTGATGGCGCCGCCAACCAGCGGCTTTGGCATGGTGGTTTGGATCATGCCGTGGGTGGCGGCAGGGCTGGGCCTGTGGCTGGTGTTTTTTTCCATTCGGTACTGGCGCAAGCGCGCGCTACCGGCGCCGGCGGCGACCTCGACCGGGGAGGCGTCCGCAGCCGCCGCACCGCCGGCGGGCGATAAGGCGGCGCTGGAGCAGGTGCGGGCGGAGATGGACCGGGAGCTGCGCGGCTTATAGCCGCACCGAACGTTTTTTATGGGAACAGGATTAGTCGCGGCCTTCGCCTGCGTCTTTTTGACGGTTATGGTGGCGTATTTCTTGCTCACCGGCGGCGAGGCGCAGCTGGAGGACTCGCCGCGGGAGGCGGAGCTGCGCGCCCTGCGGGAGCGCAAACGCACCATCTATGACAATTTGCGCGATCTGCATTTCGAGTTTCTGGCGGGCAAGCTGGGCGAGGAGGATTACCGCCGCGGACGCGGCGCATTGGAGCAGGAAGCGGCGCAGGTGACACGGAAAATGGAGGGGCGCGCATGACCCGGGCTTCCTGGCGCCGGTGGGGCTGGGTGGCCGTGCTTGCGGCAACGGCCTTGTGGCCCGCCGGTTTGGCCGCCCAGGCCACGTCCGCCGGTATCTCCGGCGTGGTAGTCAATGGCACCACGCATCGCGCGGCGGGCGGGGTGAAGGTCGCGCTGTTCGCCCAAGGGGCGCTGCAAGATTCCGTTCCGATCCACACGGTCAAGGCGAATGCGGCGGGCCATTTCCGTTTGCCCGCGGGCAACGGCGCGATGGTGCTGCGCGCCACCTACCGCGGCGTCCATTACTGGCAACCGGCGCCGAACAACGGCAAGCCGGTGCGGATCACCGTCTACGATTTGGCCCCGCCGAGCGCGAAGTTTCAGGTGCAGGCGCAGGTGGCGGTGGTGCAGCCGGAGAACAGCGAACTGGCCGTGGTGGATGAATACATTGTCCAAAATCCTCTCCACCGCACACTGTACCGTCCGGGCGGCCTGTTTCGCTTCCGGGTGCCGCGCAATATTCAGCCTGACGGCGCCCACGTGATCGGGCCCGATGGCGTCGGCTTGACGCTCAATGCGCAGCCAACGCCGAAGTATGCCGGGGAATACACCGTCGCCGCGCCGATCCGGCCGGGGGAGACGCGCATTCAAGTTTCCTACCGGATTCCCTATGCCACGCAGCAGGCGAACCTGACGGAACAAGCGGTCTATCCCACCGGGCACTTCATGGTTTATGTGCCGCAGGCGATGAAGTTCCAGGGCGCGAAATTCGTTCCCGTTACGACCACCGAGGGCTATAACGTCTACGGCGCGCTGGCCACCGCCGAGCCGCTGCTCTTCACGGTGAGCGGCAGCGCGCCGCTGCCGCAACAAATGCAATCCGCGGCCGGCGCCGGCGGCCAAGCGAGCGGCGCCGAGGGCGGCGATGGCAAGGCCGCGGCGGCGGCGGCGGCGACGTTGCCGGAGTCGGCGATGACCGGGATTGTCCCTCCCAAGACCTGGATGGAGAACAACCGCATGGGGGTGTTGATCGTCTTGGTCATCTTGGCGATCACATGCTTCGCGTATTTAGCCACCCGGACACGGCCGGTGGCGGTGGCCGCCAACCCCGGGTTCGCGCCGCCCGCTCCCGTCTCCACGCCGGCCCAAGCCGCCGTTGCAGCCCCTGGCGCCGCGTCGCCCGCCGCACCAGCACCGGCGGCGCCCGCGGGCCTAGGGGCGGACTTGGCGCGGCTGAAAGACGAGCTGTTTCTGCTGGAGGTGCGGCGGCAGACCGGCGACATTGACGAGGCGGGCTACGGCCAGGCGCGGGCGGCATTGGAAGCGCGCTTGCGCGAATTGCGCCTGCGGTGAGGGCAGGGCTCCGCGGACGGGGGCGGAACCCCGGCCGGTGAGCGGCGCCTAAGCCAGCGCCGCCAGTGCTTGGCGAAGATCGGCGAGCAAGTCCGCCGGCGCTTCCAGACCCACGCTGAGACGGAGCAGGTTCTCGCCAATCCCAAGGCGCTGGCGCTGGCGCGGGGAGACCTCGCGGTGGGAGCTGATCACGGGATAGGAGATCAGGCTCTGGACATCACCCAGGCTGGTGGCGTGCAGGCACAATTGCAGGCGATCCAAAAAGGCAAACACCTGGTCCCGGCCCGCGCCGGGTAGGGCGAAGGCCAGCACGCCGCCATACAGGGCGCAATCTTGGGCGGTATTTTGGGCGCCGGGTTGGGCGCTGAATTGCCGCCGCGCGACGGCGTGATCGGGATGGGAGGCTAAGCCGGGGTAATGCACGGCTTCGATTTCCGGCCAATGCGCCAGTTCCGCGGCGATTTCGGCCGCCGATTCGCACTGCCTGCGGACGCGCAGTGGCAAGGTCTTCACGCCGCGCAGCGTCAGCCAAGCCTCGAACGGAGCTAGGACGCCGCCCGCCAGCTTGCGGGCCGCGGCCAATCCGGCGGCTTCCGCGGCGGCGGCGGTGACCACGCCGGCGACCGTGTCACCGTGACCGGCGATATATTTGGTGGCGCTATGGACGGAAAAGTCGGCGCCCTGCGACAAAGGCCGGCAGAGCAGGGGAGTGGCGAAAGTCGCGTCCACCAGCAGCTTGGCGCCGACGGCATGCGCCGCCTGCGCCAGCGCCGACAAATCCGGAACCCGCAGCAGGGGATTGGAAATGGCTTCGGCAATCAACAGCCGCGGCCGGCGTTGCAGAGCCGCCGCCAGGGCGGCGGCATCCATCACCGGCGCCGTGGCGAGCTGCAAGCCCAGGGGGGCGAGCAAATCCCGCAGCAGGGCGAGGGTGGCGCCATAGATCTCCTCGGCGCAGAGGACCACGTCGCCCCGGCTGACGCCGGAGGCGAGAATGGCCGCATGCAGCGCGGCCATGCCGGAGGCGAAGGAGAGGCACACCGCCGGCGCGCCGCCGGCGCCCGCGGTTTCCAGCGCCAGCACCGCCGCTTCCAGCGCGGTCGCGGTGGGCTGGGCGTAGCGGCCGTACATGTATCCCGGCGCGGCGCCAGCGGCGATCTGGTCTAGGGCGCCGGCGGAGGCGGGAACGAAGGTGCTGCTGGCGTAAATGGGCGTGCTGACCGGGCGTTCGGAGGGCGGCACGGCCCCTTCTCCGGCATGCACGGCTAAAGTGGTCAGGTCCATAGTCCGCGGCGTCCTGCGCTAGCATGGCGATGATGGCAGAAGTCTTGGATCTGCGCCAGTTCCGCCCCGCGCAGCTGGAGCCGCTATTGGCGGCCGAGGCGGAGGAGTGGTTGCGGGAGCTGCACTGGGATTACCGCACCTCGCTGGACCTGATCCGGCAGTATATCGGCGCCCGCGTGCTGCCCGGCTACGTGCTCACCGCCGGCACGCCGCGCGAGCCGCGCGCCCAAGGCTACTGCTTCTTCGTTTACGAGGCGCAGAAGGGGCTGATCGGCGACCTCTTCATTCATCCCGCCAGCCGCGGCGGGCAGCAGGCGGAGGAGCGGCTGCTGTTGCAGCACATGATCGAAACGCTGCAAGCCACGCCAGGATTGCGGCGCATCGAGGCGCAGTTGATGTCCTACCGCCCGGCGGAGCTGGCAGGGTGTTTTTCCCGCCGTTCCTTCCAGGCGTTCCGCCGCTTGTTCCTGCTGCTGGACCTCCGCAGTCCGTCGTCCAGCGCGGGGGCGGCGGACCGCGGGATCGAGCGGTGGCACGCGGGCCTGGCGGAGGCGGCGGCGGAGCTGATCCAGCAAGCTTACGAAGGCCACATTGACAGCCTGATTAACGATCAATATCGGAGCCAAGCGGGCTCGATGCGGTTTTTGCACAATGTGGTGCATTTTCCCGGCTGCGGCGACTTCGACGCCGCCAGCTCGGGCGTGATTCGCGCGCCGGGAGGCGGCATCGCGGCCATGTTGCTGGCCAGCCGGGTGCAAGCCGACGTGGCCCACGTGACACAGGTGTGCGTGGCGCCGGGAGGACGCCAGCGGGGCTTGGCGCGCCGGCTGTTCCAGCATGCGCTGCACAATCTGCGGTCCCGCGGCTTTCGCGCCGTCACCCTGACCGTCACCGCGGCCAACGCGCCAGCCGTCGCCCTCTACCGCCAACTGGGCTTTACCACGCTGCGTGAGTTCGACGCCTACGTATGGGAAGCGTAAGGCGCGGACGGCCGCGCGACGCCACGCGATCCCGCACAATAGGTTCATGCTCTCCGCCTTTTACGCCGCCCGCCTCTGCACCCCGCTGGAAGTGATTGAAGACGCCTGCCTGCTGGTGCGGGATGGAACGATCGAGGCGGTGGGGACGCGGGCGGCGGTGGCGGCGCCGAGCGGCGCCAAAGCGGTGGAACTCGGTGACGCATGGATCGCACCCGGATTATTGGACATCCACGTCCACGGCGGCGCCGGACACGATGTGATGCGCGACGACCCGGCCGGGCGGCAGGCGATGGAGCGGCAGATGGCCCGCACCGGCGTCACCGCCTATTTGGCCACCACCGTCACCGCGCCCTGGGATGCGACCTTGGCTGCACTGGAGCACCTGGGCGGAGCGGTGGCCGGGGGGGCTGCCGCCTCCAGCGGCGATTCCGGGCGCGCTCGCCGGTTGGGCATTCACTTGGAAGGGCCGTTTCTGAGCCATGCCCGCCGCGGCGTCCATCCCCCCGAGCACTTGGTCGCCCCCACGCCGGAGAAGCTCGATCAAATGTGGCAGGCGGCGCAGGGCGCCATCCGGCTGCTGACCATCGCGCCGGAAGTGCCCGGCGCCATCGAGACCATCCACCATGCCCGCCGGCTCGGCATCCGCGTCAGCCTGGGGCACTCCGACGCCGACGCCGCCACCGCGCAGGCCGGCATCGCCGCCGGCGGGACGCAGACGACCCACACCTTCAACGCCATGCCGGCGCTGGATCACCGCGTTCCCAATCTGCTGGCGGTGGCGCTCTCCGACCGGCGGCTGCGATCGGAGCTGATCTGCGACGGCATCCATGTTGCGCCCGAAGTGGCGGCGTTCTTCCTGCGCGCCAAGGGTCCGGAAGGCGCCATTTTGGTGACCGACGGAATTAGCGCGACGGGCATGCCGCCGGGCCGTTATCGCTTGGGCGGCCTGGAAGTCGAGGTGCAAGACGGCCGGTGCACATTCGAAGGCAAGCTGGCGGGCAGCGTGCTAACATTGGACCGCGCCGTGCGCAACGCCGCGAAGTTCGCCGCTTGGCCCCTGCCCACGGCCCTGCGCCTGGCCACGCGCAATCCGGCCGAGGCCATGGGCTGGCAGACGCGGGGGGAGTTAGCGGTGGGCGCGACGGGGGATTTTATCGTCTTGGACGGCGGCGGCGTGGTGCGGCGCACGTACATCGGGGGCCTGGAGGGGTAAGGGGTTATGGATAAGTTGGTGATTCGCGGCGGCGCGGCGCTGCGCGGAACGATGCGCGTCGGCGGGGCGAAGAACGCGGCGCTGCCGGCGATGGCCGCATGTTTGCTGACCGCGGATGCGGTGGCGCTGGACAACATTCCCGACGTGCGGGACATCCAGACCACACGCCGCCTGCTGGAAACCATGGGGGTGGAAACCGACGCCGGCGCCGGCCGCGCGCGCCACCGCGTCAGCCTGCGCGCGGCCGAAATCACCCACGCGGAAGCGCCCTATGACCTGGTCAAGACCATGCGCGCCTCGACGCTGGTGCTGGGTCCGCTGCTGGCGCGCACGGGCCGCGCCCGCGTCTCGCTGCCCGGCGGCTGCGCCATCGGCGCCCGGCCGATTGACCTGCACCTGAAGGGACTGGAGGCGCTGGGCGCCACCATCACCCAGGAGCACGGCTACATTCTGGCGCAGGCCGAGCGCCTGCGCGGCGCCCGCTACGCCTTTGAGCGCATCTCGGTCACCGGCACCGAAGACGTGCTGATGGCGGCGACGCTGGCCGAGGGCGAGACGCGGCTGGAGAATTGCGCCCAGGAGCCCGAGGTGGAGGATTTAGCCGCCTTGCTGGGCAAGATGGGCGCACGCATCGCGGGCGCCGGCACGCCCACCATCACCGTGCAGGGCGTGGCGCGGCTGCACGGCGCCGAGCACCGCATTATCTCCGACCGTATCGAGGCCGGGACCTTTTTGCTGGCGGGCCTGATCACCGGGGGAGATTTGACCATCACCCATTGCCAACCCGCGCACCTGGAGGCGCTGTTCGAGCGCCTGCGCCAAGCGGGCGCGGAGGTGCACGTCGCGGGAGACACCGCACGGGCTGTCGCCGGCGGCGGCCGATTGCGGGCCACGGCCATGACCACGGCGGAATATCCCGGCTTCGCCACCGATCTGCAAGCGCAGTACATGGCGCTGATGACGCAGGCGCAGGGCGACGCCGAGATCACCGAAACGATCTTTGAAAACCGCTTCATGCACGCCCTGGAGCTGAACCGCATGGGAGCGCAGATTCGCATCGAGGGCCGGCGCGCCCTGGTGCACGGCCCGTCCGCATTGAGCGGCGCGGCGGTGCTGGCCAGTGATCTGCGCGCCAGCGCTTCCCTGGTGCTGGCCGCGTTGGCGGCCGACGGCGAGACGATCATTGACCGCATCTATCACTTGGACCGCGGCTACGAGCGCCTGGAGGAAAAATTGCGCGCGGTCGGCGCCGCCGTCCGCCGCGTGGGCAACCTGATTCCCGCCCCCAAACACCACGCGGCCGCGGCGCAAGGCTAGCGCGGGCGCCGGCATTCGCCGCCGGCGGAACGCGGCGGCGCGCCGGGCGCGCCACGTGGAGTCCAGCCCGCGGCGCCGCGGCGGCAGCGCCGCTTAGGGCGCGCTGGCGGTCATATAGGCGGCTTGGCGCAGCCGCGGCGCGGGCGCCGGAGAGCGCAGGCGAACGCTGATGAGGCCCTTGGCCCTCGCCCAATGCAGGCTGCGGACGTACAAGACGGGGCCGCGCTCCTGGCCCCGCACGGTGATGCGGAGGTTCTTTTTGCGGTTCGAGGCGCGCAGCATCAGCAGCGCCCGTATGCTGCCGACGCGGTTGAAGCGCCAAAAACGGCCCTGCGCCGTCATGACGCCGTAGCCGCTGGCGACGCACGCCGGCTGCAAAAGGCACCAGCGGGGGTGGCTGACGGGCATATCACCCGCGGCGATATAACGCGCCGCGCAGTGCGCGTCAATCAGCCAACCTTGGAGCGTGCGGATGCGGGCTTGCTGCCACCAACTGACACCGCCAAAAATGATCAGCACCGCGCCCACAAGCGCCCAGGCGAGCGGCCAGTTCCACCCCTCCAGCCATCCCCGCCGACGCGGCAGGGGCGGAGGCGCCATGAGGCGAGCTGGGCCCAGCTCGGCCGATGCCTCCACAGGCGCCGGGGCTGGCGGCGCGGCGGTTGCGGCGGCCGGGGCCGGCGCCGCCAGCGCCGCGACGAGGCGGGCGTGCAGGCGTTCAGCGACCTCGGCCGGCAAGGCAAACAACTGCGCGTCGCCGGCCAAACGGATGGTGCGCTGCGTGGTGTCCAGAATGACGGCGCAGCGCCGGCAATCGCGGGCGTGGTCGCTGACGGCCTGGCGCCACGCGCCGTCCAAGTCTCCGTCTATGAACTCGGAGATGCGCGCCAAGAAGTCTTCACAGGTTAAGGTCAGCATGGCCGGTCATCCTTGGGGGAAGCGGGTGCGCTGGAGGCGAGGTCGCGCGCATCGGCGGCGGCGTGAAGGCGGGCGGCCAGACGGTCGCGCAGTTGCAGCCGCGCGCGCAGGAGGCGAGTTTTGACATTGGCGACGGTCAGGCCCAGCGCCTGCGCGGTCTCCTCGGTGGACAGCTGGCGGATATCGCGCAGCACCACGACCTCGCGATAGCTGGGGTGCAAGCCCGCCAGAGCGTTCAACAGGAGTTCTTCCTGTTCCTGACGGCTATAGGCCTGCTCGGGATCCTCGCGCCACTCCACCGCCTCCCGGGGAAGGGCGCCATCGTCGGTGGTGACGGGTTCGTCCAAGCTGGTCCAGAGTTCGGGATGGCGCTTGCGCAACGCCATGCGGGAGGTGTTAACGCAGATCTGCGTGAGCCACGTGGAGAACCGCGCCTCGCCGCGGAATTGATCCAAATGCTCCAGTGCGCGCAAAAACGTCTCCTGCGTGATGTCCTCCGCATCCTCCGGAGAACGAAGAATCGCCAGGGCCGTGCGATACACCGCCCGCTGGTGCCGCGCGACCAGTTCTTGGAAGCGGCCGCGCTCTCCGGCGCGAACGGCGGCGACCAAGGCGTTGTCGCCGTCGTCGCCCGCCGGAGCGCCCACCGGGACTGCGGATTCTCTACTCATACGATTCCCGCCCAGCCGCCCGGTGACAAAATCGTCGCGCCAGGGCGGCGAAATCCCGTGGGCGCAAAAACCCCGTCCAGTTTAGCGCGTTAGCCCCTGCCCGCGGCTCCGGCGCCGGCCGCCATGGCCGCCCGGCCGCCAGGCCGGCCACGCCCCTACAATGAGAAAGATATGACCGGCTCCGACGTTCGCCGCCGATTTCTGGACTTTTTCGCCGCCCGTGGCCACAAGGTCGTGGCCTCCTCGTCCCTGGTGCCGGCGCACGATCCCACGCTGCTGTTCACCAACGCTGGGATGAACCAATTCAAGGATGTCTTTTTGGGCTTGGAAAAGCGGGATTATCTGCGCGCCACCAGCTCGCAGAAATGCGTCCGCGCCGGCGGCAAGCACAACGATCTGGAAAACGTCGGCTTTACCCATCGCCACCACACCTTCTTTGAGATGCTGGGGAATTTCTCCTTCGGCGACTATTTCAAGAAGGACGCCATCGCCTACGCCTGGGAGCTGGTCACCGCGCCCAGCGGCTATGGGCTGGACCGGCGGCTGCTGTACGCCACGGTCTTTCACGACGACCAAGCCGCCTACGACCTGTGGACCGGCGGCATCGGCTTGCCGGAGGATCGGGTTTTTCGGCTGGGCGAGAAGGACAACTTTTGGGCAATGGGTGAGACCGGGCCCTGCGGGCCGTGTTCGGAGATCCACATGGACCTGGGGCCCGAGGCCAGTGAGGCGGGCCACACGGATTGCCGGTTTCCGTGCGACTGCGGCCGCTACCTGGAGATCTGGAATTTGGTCTTCATGCAATTCGACCGCGACGCCACGGGGCGGCTGGCGGAGCTGCCGCGGCCGTCCATTGACACCGGGGCCGGATTGGAGCGATTGGCGGCGGTGCTGCAAGGCAAAATCTCCAACTTTGATTCCGACCTGTTTCAGCCGATCATCGCCGCCGCGGCGCAGCGGGCGGGGACGCAGTACGGCGCCGCGGCGAAAAGCGACATCTCCCTGCGGATTATCGCCGACCACGCGCGGGCCACGGCGTTCCTGATCCATGACGGCGTGTTGCCGGGCAATGAAGGGCGCGGGTACGTGCTGCGCAAGATCATGCGCCGCGGCATCCGCCATGGGCGGTTGGTGGGAATCGAAGGGCCGTTTTTCGACGCCATCGCGCAATCGGTCGCCGAGCGCATGCGCGACGCCTATCCCGACTTGGCGGCGGCGATGCCGCGGATCGCGCCGGTCATTCGCGCCGAGGAAGAGCGCTTCGCTCGCACGCTGGCGCTGGCATTGAAGGAACTGGAGCCGCTGTTGGCGGCGGGGGGCAAGCACGCCAACGGCGCGGCGGAACTGCCGGGGCGGGAGATGTTCCGCCTGTACGACACCTTCGGGCTGCCGCTGGACGTGATGGAGGAGATCGCCAAGGAGCGCGGCATGAGGCTGGACATTGCCGGCTTCGAGGCGGAAATGGAGACGCAGCGGACGCGGGCGCGGGCCAGCTGGAAAAGCGCGGAAAAAGCCACCGCCAGTCCGCTGTGGAGGGAATTGTCGGCCACGCCGACGGTCTTTGAAGGATATGGAACCACGTACAGCCGCGGCTGCCGCGTGGTCGCGTTGGCGCGCTCCGGGCCGGCGCGTCCGGGCGAAGCGCGACCGAGCGCGGCGCAGCCGCAACGGGTGAAGACCGTTGAGGCGGGCGAGGAAGCCGAGGTGGTGCTGGACCACACGCCGTTCTACGCCGCCAGCGGCGGACAGATCGGCGACCGCGGCCAATGGCTGGATGCCGAGGGCGTGGTGGCCGACGTGCTGGATGCGTATGCGCCGGTGGCCGGGCTTACGGTGCACCGCATTCTGGCCCGCCGCCCACTGCGGGAAGGCGCGGAGGTGGAAGCGGCGGTGGATGTGCATCGCCGCGACGCCACCCGCCGCAACCACACCGCCACGCATTTGCTGCACGCCGCGCTGCGCCAAGTGCTGGGACCGCACGTCAAACAGGCGGGTTCGGTGGTCGAGCCCGGTCGTCTGCGCTTCGACTTCACCCATTACGCGCCGCTGGCGGCGGAGGAACTGGAGGAGATCGAGCGGCTGGCCAATGAGCAGATCTTGCAGAACGTCGAGGTAACGACGGAGATCCTGCCGCTGGAGCAGGCGCTGGCCACGGGGGCGATGGCGCTGTTCGGGGAAAAATACCGCGAGGAAGTGCGCGTGGTGCGCGTTCCCGGCTTCAGCCAGGAACTCTGCGGCGGCACGCACGTCCGCCGCACCGGCGACATCGGCCTGTTCAAGATCGTCCACGAGGGCGGCGTCGCCGCCGGCGTCCGCCGCATCGAGGCGCTGACCGGCGAAGGGGCTTGGCGGGACGACCGGCAGGCGCGCGAGCGGCTGCGCCAGTTGAGCCAACTGCTCCGCGCCGCGGAACCCGAACTGCCCGCCGCAGTCGAGCGGCTCATCGGGGAACAGCGGCGGCTGGAAAAAGAGCTGCGCGCGGCGCAGATGCGCGCCGCGCAGCGGGCCTCGAAATCGGATTGGACGGCGCGCCGCCGGGAGATTGCCGGGGTTACGGTGGTGGCGCACCGCGCCGACGGGTTGGACCGGGGCCAGCTGCGCAATTTGATGGATGAGCTGCGCCGCCAGGTGGGCAGCGGCGTGGTGGCGCTGGGCGCGGCGCAGGACGGCAAAACGGCGCTGCTGATCGGGGTGACGGGCGACCTGAAGGAGCGGCTGCCGGCCGGCAAGATCATCCGCTCGTTGCCCGGCGTCGCCGGCGGCGGGCGGCCGGATTTGGCCGAGGCCGGCGGCAAAGATGCCGGCGCGCTGGATGGCGTTCTCGATGCTGTCTATTCCGTGGTGGAAACCCTGCTTGCCGCTGGCAAATAGCCGGTGCCGCGGCGGCGGCGCCTGGCGAAAAACGCGGCGCACAACGGAACGGCGGGGTATTTCGCCGGGGGAGGCGCGGCTGAGGGCCGGCCCGGGGGCAGCGGCAGGCGAATTCCCGCCGCGGTCCGCAGGCGGGAAAATGTGCTTTAATGCGGGCTGATGAGCCAGCCGCCTACGGGCGCGGCGCCGCCGCGCAACACCTATACCGGGCTTTCTTCCTACCACCAATGCCGCGGGCGGATGGAGGCCAATTGGGCGGGGTTTTTGGCGCGGCGGGGGGCGCGGCTGGCGCAGCAGCAGCGGTATGGCCAGGCGGCGGAGAAGGTGGCCGAGGACATCCTGACGGACCTGTTCACCAACCTTCTGGACTGGCCGTTGGAGAGCATGAATTATCAAGTCGAGCGGGCGGATTTCGTGCTCACCGCTCTGGGCGTTAAGCGGCTGGTCATTGAGGCTAAGCGGCCGGGGACGCTGCAATGGCGGCGCGCCGCGATGGCGCAAGCGCTTGAGCAGGCTTGGCGCTATGCGGCGGAGCAGAAGGTTCCCTGCGTAGCGGTCAGCGACGGCGAATTGCTGTATGCGGAGGACTGGGACAGCGGAGGATCGCGGCCACGGTTGCTGGTTCGCCTGGACGCCGCCGAACCAGCGGAGGATTTGTGGTGGCTGAGCCGCGACGGCGTGTACCGCGCGCGGGACACTGAGCCGGTGCTGGCGTGGCCCCGCGACTCGGTCGCCGCGGCTGTTGCGGCGTCGGGGAGCGGCACCGTAGCTGAATTGCTGCATAGGGAATATCAGCTGCCGGCACGCTGTTTCGCCTTTGTCCCCGATCCCAGCCGGCCCAATACCTGGAAGCTGCCCTATTTGCTGGCGGACGGTCAGGTGGATGGGAAGCGCCTGCCCAAGGCGATCCAGTGCATCCTGACCAACTATCGCGGCGCGCACGCCGATATTCCCGAGGCGGCGATCCCCGGCGTTTTGCGGACCTTGGAGGAGGCGGCGCGGAGCTGCGGGCTGATGCCCGATCAGCGGGCCGCCACCGCCGCGGCCTATCGCCAACTGGCGCAGGCGATGGCGCAGCTGAGCCGCGGCGACCGGAACGGGCATTCCCTATGAAAATCACCGACGCCAAGGTTATTGTCTGTTCCCCCGGGCGCAACTTCGTCACCTTGAAGCTGACCACCGAGGATGGCCTCATTGGCTGGGGCGACGCCACGCTCAATGGGCGCGAGCTGGCGGTGGCCAGCTATTTGTCCGACCATGTGCTGCCGCTGCTGGCGGGGCGCGACGCGCGCCGGATCGAAGACACCTGGCAGTTCCTGTACAAAGGCGCCTATTGGCGCCGCGGGCCGGTGACCATGGCCGCAATCGCGGCCGTGGATGTGGCGCTCTGGGATCTGCTGGGCAAGAGCCTGAATGTCCCGGTGTACCACCTATTGGGCGGGGCGTGCCGGGACCGGGTGCGCGTCTACGCGCATGCCACCGGGGAGAACGTGGAGGCGGCGCTGGCGTCGGTAGCCGCCCTGCGCGCCCGCGGCTACAACGCCATTCGGGTGCAATGCCAGACGCCGGGCGGAAAGGACGCCTACGGCGTCAGCCACGGCAGCCAGCCGTATGAACCGGCCCGGGCGGGAGCATTGCAGGAGACGGTGTGGGAGACCGAGCCCTATCTGCGCTTCGCGCCGGAATTGTTCGCTCGCGTGCGGCAGGAGTTTGGGCCGGAGCTGGCGCTGTTGCACGATGCCCATCACCGCCTGCGGCCGGTGGAGGCGGCGCGGCTGGGACATTCGCTGGAACCCTTTGATCTGTTCTGGCTGGAGGATCCCACCCCGGCGGAGCTGCCGGATGGCTACCGCTTGATCCGCCGCCATACCACCACGCCCCTGGCCGTGGGCGAGGTCTTCAACTCCATCCACGATTGCCGCGAACTCATCGTCCAGGGAAGCATTGATTACATCCGGGCTTCGGCGGTGCATGCAGGCGGATTGAGCCACCTGCGCAAGATCGCGCAATTGGCCGAGCTGTACGGCGTCCGCACCGGCTGCCATGGCGCCACCGACCTCAGCCCGGTGGCGATGGCGGCGGCGCTGCACTTCGGTTTGAGCGTCCCCAATTTTGGTATTCAGGAGCACATGCCGCATACCGCCGAGACCGACCAGGTGTTTCCCCATGCGTACCGGTACCAAGACGGCGCCATGCACCCGGGCGAGGCGCCGGGGCTGGGGGTGGACTGCAACGAAGTGCTGGCGGCCCAGTTTCCGTATCGCCCGGCGTTTCTGCCGGTGGCGCGGCTGGCGGATGGGACCATGCATGATTGGTAGGGCATGCGGGCAGGGCGCGATGCCGTTTGCATTGCCGCGTTGCCGGGCGGGCGCAGGTAGTGCGAGACCCGAGCCGGGCAGGGAAGCCGCGGGCGCCGCCACCATGCCGCCCTCCGGTCCGGGCGGCTGGTATACTGGCCAGTAACCGTTGCGGGGGATTCGATGCGTGCTGCGCAGTGGAAATTCGGGATTGCGCTGGCGGTAATTCTCGCCGCCTTCGCCTGGCTAGCGTTCACCGGTATCCGCGATAGCAAGAGCTATTACGTCACCATCGCCCAATTGCAGACGCTGCCGCAGGCGCATCAGCGCCGGCTGCGCGTTTCCGGCGTGGTGGTGCCGGGAAGCATCCAGCATACGGGAGCGGGCGTGAATTTCGTGCTGGAGGCGGGAAACAACCGCTTGCCCGTGACCTATGTCGGCACCGATCCTCTGCCGGATACCTTTGTTGGCAAAGCCAAGGCCATCGCCGCCGGGCATTGGCTGGAAAATGGCACCTTCCGGGCGACCGGCGTCTCGGCCAAATGCGCTTCGCATTATGAGCCGAAGGGCGTGCGGGCAAGCGGGAAGATGCCGACTACCACCGCCGGCACCATGTAATGGTGGGCGCTCCGCCGCTCGCGGAGCAGGCCCGCGCATCGCCGCCGACCGGCCCTGACGCGCCCTTGGGGTCCGCCAGACTGCGCCCATGAGCACCGCGCCGATTTCGCCTGCCCACTCAGCCGCCGGCGGCCACCAGCTCCCGACGGGGGCGGAGGCGCCCGGCGGTTCCTGCTTGGTCGAGTGCCGTAACCTAAGCCGCTTTTTTGGCGACTTCGCCGCGCTGCGGCGCGTGGATCTGCGCCTGCCGGCCGGGCAGTTGCTGATGCTGCTGGGCCCAAATGGGGCGGGCAAAAGCACGCTGCTGCGCGTGCTGGCGGGAGCGCTGCGGCCCTCTTCGGGACAGGTCTGGATTGGCGGCTTTGGCTGGGGCACGCCGGAAGCACGGCGGCTGACGGGTTTTTTGGCGCATGAATCGCTGCTCCATCCCAAGCTGACGGTGGCGGAGAATCTGCGCTATTACGCTACGCTGCACGGCGCCGCGGCCGACGCCGCCGCCCGCAGCCTGCGCCGCGTCGGCGGTGAGCACCTGGCCCATCTGCGTGTCTCCGCGTTGTCCCAGGGGATGCGGCAGAAGGCGACGCTGGCGCGCTGCCTGTTGCACGCGCCGCGGGTGCTGCTGCTGGATGAGCCGTTCGCTAGCCTGGACCGCGCCACGGTGAGCGACCTGCGCCGGCTATTGGTGGAGTTGCGGGATGGGGGCATGACCATGATCGCCAGCACGCATACCCCGGAGGTGCTGGCGGATTTGGCCAATGCCGAATTGTTGATGGAACGGGGACGGGTACGATGCACATGACGCCTCCGGCGGCGCCGCCTCCCACGCCTACCGCGCCGGCGTCCGCCACCGCGATTGCGCCGGCCGGCCACCCTTCGCCGCTCGCCATCTTCTGGGCGACCTGGCGGCGTGACCTGCGCATTGAATGGCGCGAGCGGCAAGCGCTGAACGCCATGTTGTTCTACGCCCTACTGGTGATCGTCATCTTCAGCTTTGCCTTTGAGGCGCAGGCGGCGTTGACGGTGCGGGTGGGCGGTGGTTTGCTTTGGGTAGCCTTTTTGTTCGCTGGTTTGCTGGCGCTCGACCGGGCGTTTGCACGGGAAACGGCGGGCGATTGCCTGACCGGATTGGCGATCTCGCCGGCTTCGCGGGCGGCGGCGCTGGCGGGCAAGTTCAGCGCCGCGTTCGTGTTGATGCTGGCCATCGAGGGCGTCATCCTGCCGCTGTTCGCGGTTCTGTTCAACGCTCCGCCGGGGGCGCGCTGGGGCGGCATTCTGCTGACGGCGGTGCTGGGCACCTGGGCTCTGGCCGCGACGGGCACCTACTTCTCCGCCCTCGGCGCGCACGCGCGGCAGCGTACGCTGCTGTTGCCGCTGCTATTGTTGCCGGTGGCCATACCAGCGGTGATCGCCATGGTGCAGGCGACACAGGTGTATTTGCACGGCCAGGGCGGGGCAGGATTCTGGCTGCAATTGTTGGCGGCGTATGATGCAATCTTTACCGCGCTGGGCGTGCTGTTGGCGGATGTGGTTTTGGAAGTTGAGTAAGGCCAATACGGAGGCGATGCAAGGGATGGAGGCGGCATGAAGCAAACGGAAACGGCGGGGCCAACGGGGCCGGCAAGCACGGCGGCGCCGCCGCAGGCGCCCCCCTGGCTTCCTTGGTGGGCCGGGGTGACCGCGGCGCTGATGCTCTATGCGCTCTATCAGGCTTGGATCGCCGCGCCGACCGAGGCCACGATGGGCATTTATCAGCGCATTTTCTATGTGCATGTGCCCGCGGCGCTGGTGGGCTTTGGCGTATTTTTCATCAACCTGATGGCGAGCGTATGGTACCTCGCCCGCCGCAGCCGCGCCGCCGATGCGATGGCGGTGGCCTCGGCGGAGGTTGGGGTGGCCCTGCTGGCCATCAATTTGATCACCGGGCCCATATGGGCGAAGCCCATCTGGGGTATTTGGTGGACCTGGGATGCGCGCCTGACGCTGACGCTGGTGATCTGGATTATGTACGTCAGCTATTTAGTGCTGCGGCAGTTCACGCCGCATTCGGAGTTGCAGCCGCGGCTGGCGGCGGCGTACGCGATGTTCATCTTCGTGGCCGTGCCGGTGGATTATATGGCCATACGGTGGTGGCGCACGCAGCATCCGCAGCCGGTGCTGTTCGGCGGTCCCCACGCCGGGCTGGCGCCGGCGATGCTCTATGCCTTGTGCGTGGGATTTGCCGCCTACATCGCGTTGGCGGCGACACTGTTGCGCCTGCGCTACCGGCAGGAGCAGTTGCGGCACAAAATCGAGCTCCAGCGGCGGGCGCGTGCGCTGGCGGAGTAATTCGGAAGGAGATTGGGAACGATGGTTAGCGTGGTAGCGGCGTTTAGCGTGGCCTGGATTGTGACCACGATTTATGTTTTCACCTTGGGCGCGCGGCAGCGGGAGCTGGAGCGGGCAATGGCTGCGTTGCGCAGCGAGGACGCAGAGGATTAACGTCCCAGCGCCGCCAGTTGGCGGATTTCGCGCGCCGCGCCGCCACCGTCGCGGCCGGTAAGCTTTCTCACGCGCAAGATTCAGGTTGTCTTCAGCAATGCCACCCGGCGGACATTCAGCTTACCTTCAGAAATCATAGATTTACAGGCGGGTAACTACGCAGGAATTGCTGCTGATCGGAAGAATTGTCGCACCGCCAGGCGCCGGGACGGAAGCGGCCGCCAGGACCAGTGTTGCAGCCAAACGGCTTCGGCCGCAGTAGGTTTCGGCCCACCCATTGCAGCATGGTGGCGAGAGGGACGCAGGGCGGGAGGGTCCTTGTGGTGAACCAGCCTCCCGCCCTGCATCCCCCGAAACCCAATTGGGAGGAAGTCGACATGCGTGCAAAGCTGAACTGGTTGGCCGCCGCCGGAGCCTTGGCGGCAATGTTGGGTCTGGGCGCCATGCCCGTGCTGGCGACCGTTGCGCCGCCGCCGACGATGGCGGTGCAGATGCAGAAGAAGAACAAGAAACAGACCAAGACCAAGAAGACCTGGAGCAAGAAAAAGACCAAGACCATGAAGCCCGGTACGCCGCACTTGTTTTAGGCGCGACGCAGCGGAAGCGGCGGCCTTGCGAGCGCAGGGCCGCCGTTTTATTTTGCCCCGGTGCGGACCCGCGGCGCTGGGACCGGGCGCAAGCCCAAGGGGCAGGCATCTCGCTGGGCTGCCGCGGGGATGCGGCCGAGTCGGCGGGGCTGGCAATTTAGGGATGACGGCGGGGTTTTTGTCAGCGGAACCGTGGCGGCGGGGACGATCTAGTGCTGAGTCTCATGCAGCGCCCGGTCAAAATGCTCCAGCGCGCGCTGCGCCTTCTGTAGCTTGTCCTGCACCGCTTCATTCACGTGCAGCAGCTTTTCGACCCAATCGCTGAGGTTGGAGGACACTTTGTCCTGGGCGTTGCGCCCGCGCTCGGTCAACAGAAAGATCGCCACGCCGACGGCGATCGCGGGAATGATCCAACGGTTCATGGTGCCCCCAAAGCTTGCCACCCGGGCGTTGTCCTGTTCACAGTTTATGCCCGCTGCCGGTCGCGTGGCGGCTCTGCCCTCCTGCAAGACGCCCGGGGCGGAGGATTAGTTGCACGCGGCCTTGGGCCTAATCGCACCGGCTCGGAGGGTTGTGGCGCGCCGCGGCCGGCGGGCGGCGTGGCAAATTAGACCGGGGCTTAGGGCGGAGCCGGCGCCGAGACGCTGGCGCGCGCCGTAGAGGCAGCCGCCGGAGGCGCGGTTACCGCCAGGCTGGCATCGCTACGGCGCCAACAGGGGCGCTCGCTGCGGCGGAAACGGCGGACCGCCGCCCAGCGCGCTAGCGCTTGCACATAGCCGGCATGGTAGGCGAAATCGCCTTTCAGCGCCAGTTGGACCAGCATGAGGTGAGCCCAAAGCAGATGCCAGCACAGGCGAGCCGGGTCCAAGTTCTTCCAATGGAACAACAAGCGATTGCGGTGAATGATGGCGCGGCGTGCAAATGCCGGCCGATGCCGGCGAATGGTGGCGCTGACTTCATGGCGAACGGCGGGATGGGGCAAATAGCGAATTTCCGCGCCGCGCTTGCGGGCGCGATAGGACAAGTCGAGATCTTCCCAGTAATAGGGAGCCAGCAGCGGGTCAAAGCCGCCCAAAGCCAGGAAGGCGTCACGGCGGAAGACGCAGAAGCCACCCACCAGGGCGAAACTGGGGCCTGCCCATCCATCGTAATTGCGCCACGCCTCCCAAAAACCGCGGCGGAAACGGCCGAGCTTGCCGCCAGTAGCGAAGGCTCCGTCCGGAGCTTCGGCGCGCAACGTGACGCCGAACAGCGCCGGATCCGCGAAGGCGGGAAGCGCCGGCCCCAAAGCGCCGGGCAATAACTCGGCATCGTTGTTAAGTAAGGCGATGATCGCCCCGTGGGCGGCCGCCACCCCGGCATTGACCGCGGGGCCGAAGCCCTGATTGATGGGGCTGCTGACGCACCGGACGGTGGGAAACGCCGCCGCCAGCCAGGCGGCGGTGCCGTCGGTCGAACCGTCGTCGGAGATGATGACCTCCGGGACGCGGCCGTGGGCCGCGGCCAAGCGGTCGCATTCGGCCAACACGCTGGGCAAATAGCGCGCCAGCAGCCCGCGGCCATTCCACGTGGGTATGACGATGGAAAGTTCCAAAATATTCGCGGGTCCGTGCGCCGTGCGGGCGGGTCCGCCCGGGGCCGCTCCACTTCATACTAAAGCTGAGGATGAGCCAGCGGGAAATCATGATCGTCGCGGGCGAAGCCTCCGGCGACCTGCATGCCGGCGGACTGGTGGCGGAACTGCGGCGGCGGCATCCGGACTGGCATTTCTTTGGCGGCGGCGGGCCGCGCCTGCGCGCTGCCGGCGTGGAGCTGCTGGTGGACGCGCAAGACGTGACGGTCGTGGGCCTGGTGGAAGTGTTGGCCCATCTGCCGCGCATCTATCGCTTGCACCAGCGCCTGCGACGGGCGCTGCGGCAGCGCCATCCGGCGGCGGTGATCTTGGTGGATTTTCCGGACTTCAATTTGCCTTTGGCGGCGGTGGCGGCGCGGCGCGGCATTCCGGTGATCTATTTCATTAGCCCACAGGTGTGGGCATGGCGGGGAAAGCGCGTGGAAGCCATCCGCCGCACGGTGCGCCGCATGATTTGCATTTTTCCGTTCGAGCCGGCGTTTTACGCCCGGCACGGGATGGACGTGGACTATGTGGGGCATCCCTTGGTGCATGCGGTGCGGCCGCAACTGACCCGGGCCGAGTTTCAGGCGCGCTACGGCTTGGCCTCCGACCGGCCGACGATCGCCCTGCTGCCGGGCAGCCGGCGGCGGGAGATTGGCTACAACCTGCCCCCGATGTTGGCGGCGGCGGCACGGCTGCGGGAGGCAGCCGGCGCGCAGTTCGTTCTGCCCGCGGCGGGAACGGTGGGGGCGGATTGGCTGCGCGCGGCGATACCCGCGGCGCAGCGGAACGGGGTGACGGTGCTGGACGGGGAAGCCTACGACGCTTTGGCGCATGCCGATGTGGCGATCGTCGCCAGCGGCACGGCTACGGTAGAGGCGGCGTTGCTGCGTACCCCAATGGTGGTTGTGTATCGTCTATCCCCGTACAGCTATTGGCTGGGACGGCGATGGGTGCGAACTCCCCACTTCGCCATGGTGAATCTGGTTGCGGGGCGGGAGATCGTGCCGGAGTTGATTCAAGACCGGTTTCAGCCGGATGCCGTTGTAAACTGGGCCCTAAAGCTGCTCAATACGACAAGCGCGGGGGGCAACGAGGAATGGCGGGGGCGGAAGGACTTAGCATCGCCACGGGAGGTGATGCTGCGGGGATACGAGGAGGTGCGGCAGCGCCTTCAGCCTCCCGGGATGCTTTCCCCCGGCACGGGCGCGCGGATTGCCCAGCCGGCAACCGCCACAGCGCCCAGCCCCGATTGTTCTCCCTGGTCGCGCGCCGCCGGCGCGGTGGAGGCGGAGTTGGAGGAACGACCGTGAGACGAATGCAGATGTGGTGGGTGGTGGCCGTGGCGCTCCTGATCGCGCCGGCGTGGTTGGCGGCGCAGGTTGCCGGCGCGCCGCCGCCGACGGTGGATGTCAGCCACTACAACGTGCGGCTGGCGTTCCAATTTCCGCAGCATCAAATGGCGGCGACGGCGAAGGTGGTGCTGACCGCGACGGCGCCCACCGCGGCCATTACCTTCGCGCTCAATTCCAACTTGAAGGTCGCTTCGGTTACCGATCCCAGCGGTGACAAACTCGCCACGCAGCGGACGGCGGATGGCGTCAACGTTACGCTGGCCGCGGCGCTGGACCAGGGCGCCGCCACGACGTTGACGTTTACCTATTCGGGCCCGTTGGCTACCGCGGAGCTGAGTCCCATTGCCGGCATTCGCACCGCCTACGTAGGCCAGCACGGCGCGTTCTTGCTGTACCCCGGGGAATGGTTTCCGCTGGTCGGCTATAACACCGACCGCTTCACGATGACCGTTGCCGCGGACCTGCCAGGCCAATACGGCATGGTCGCCAGCGGCGTGCCCACCGCCGTGCCGCAGACCGACGGCAGCGTCCTGTATACCTACCGCCAATCCCAGCCGACGTTTCCCGGCAGCGTAGTGGTCACCACGCTCCACGCCCTGACGCTCCGCAACGATGGGCTGACCGAGAACTTCTACTTCGGTTCGGGGGTTGACCAGGCGCTGGTGCGAAAGTATGGCGCGGCGGCGGGGAAGATTTATTCGTTTCTCGTCGGCCGTTTCGGCACCCCACCCACGACGACGCTGCATTTCATCGCCCTGCCCAACGACAGCCTGCCTTCGTTCAGTTCGCCCAATATGATCTTCCTGTCCCTGGGCAGCATCGGGACGGCGCTGAACTATCGCTTGCTGATGGATGAAATCGCGCAGCAATGGTTCGGGGTGATGGTTACCCCCGCGACGCTGAATGATGCCTGGCTGCAATATGGCGCGGCGCGGTTCTGCGAGGTGCTGTACGTGGAACAGATGGCCGGGAAGACGGCCTACCGCCAAGCCATTACCGACTTTACCGTGGGCGCCCTGAGCTACCCTCAGACCTCGCTGGCCAGTACGGCGTCGCTGTATCCGTTTTCCCCGCAGTTCCAGGACTTGACCTACGACAAAGGCGCGATGCTGTTCCATATGCTGCGCTGGCAGTTGGGCAGCCAGCGCCTGTTCGCCGGCATGCGGCAGTTCGTGGCGCAGTACGCCTGGAAGGCGGCGACGACCCAGGATTTCGAGCAGGTACTGGAGAAGAGCAGCGGCGCGGACCTGCGGGCGTTCTTCACCGAGTGGTATAACGGCACGGGAGCGCCGAAGTTCAACAATCAATACGTGATTTACCGGCTGGGCGAGCCGCAGCGGCCGGATGTCGCGCCCGGCCAGGAGGCGGTGGCGTCCAATCACGCCGCCGGCGGCGGGGCGGCCAAGGACGACGCGATCCCCCATTTCTCGGTCCGGGCCCGTTATCGCGTTACCGGCACGCTGAAGCAGCAACTGGATCTGTTCGACATGCCGGTCGAGCTGGAAATCCTGACGGACGGCGCGACCGTGCGGCGGCGGATCCAAGCCCAAGGGCCGTCCACCGATTACAGCGTCGAGACCAGCTCCCGGCCGCGGCGCGTGGTCGTGGATCCGAACGACTGGCTGCTGAAGGAGACGCCTGGCTTGCAGGTGCGGGTGCTCATCTCGCGGGGCGACAACGAAGTCGCCGCGGATGATTTCACGGCGGCGCTAGCGGAATATCGCAAGGCGCTGAAGATCAACCCCATCAGCTCGCTGGCGCACTACCGTATTGCCGAGGCGTTTTACTTGCAGCGCAACTGGCAATCAGCGGCCAACGAGTACCGCGCGGCGCTGAATGGGGATCTGCAACCGGCTTGGATCGCCGTCTGGAGCCACATTCAACTGGGCAAGATCTTCGACATGACCGGGCAACGCAACCGTGCCATTAATGAGTACCAACTGGCGATCGCGACCCAGGACAACACGCAGAACGCGCAGGTTCTGGCCCGCCGGTACCTGCGGCATCCCTATAAGCCGAATACGCAGAATTAGCCGGGCCTAGCCGGGAGGCCACGCCATCGGCCGGCCGCCCAGCAGATGCAGGTGCAGATGGAAGACGCTTTGCCCGGCATGCGGCCCCACGTTGAGCACCGTGCGGTAGCCCTGTTCCAGGCGGCGCTCCCGCGCCAGACGGGCGGCCAGCAATTGGAGATAGCCGACCATGGGGGCGTCGGCGGGCGCGGCTTCGGCCAAGCCGGGAAGGTGCCGTTTGGGAATAATCAGCAGGTGCGTCGGCGCCTGCGGGTTGATGTCTTCGAATGCCAGCGCCTGATCGTCTTCATAGACGGTTTTGGCCGGCACGCCGCCGGCCACGATGCGGCAGAATAGGCAATCCAATTCGGGCATTTCGCCTCCCGCCGCCAGCATACCGCGAGCCTCAGTTCAGCCGGACGATGTACGCGGGATAGCCGCGGGCGCGCAGGCGGGCGGTGATGCGCATGGCCTCCGCTTTGGTGAGTTCCACGCCATCGGCGTAGCGCAGCCAGTGGCCATAGGAGGAATGAAATCCAATCACGGGGTCTGGCGCCGCTTGGCGCATCAGCTGGCGGCAACGGCGCCAGCGGCCGGCCCGGTGGAACCAACCGACTTGGACGGTATAGACGCCCGGCGGCAAGGGCCGGGGCAGTTGCAGGATCTGGACGCGCACGCGGCCCAGGCCCTGGCGGTACAGGCCGATCTTGCGCGCCGCGCCGGCGGAGAGGTCCAAAATGCGATGCGACCAGAATGGGCCGCGATCGTTGATGCGCACGACCACGGAGCGCCCGGTCAGGAGGTCGGTGACCCGCACCCGAGTGCCGAAGGGAAGGGTGCGGCTGGCCGCGGTCATGGCGTGATAGTTGAAGCGCTCGCCGTCGGCGGTTTCATGACCCTGCTCATGTAGGCCATAAAAGCTGGCCACGCCCGTCTGGTAGACTTCCCCGCGGCGCGGCGGCTCGGCCAGCTCCGGGGCGCCGGCCAGTATCGCGAGGCGCAGGGCCGGCGGCGGAGCCGCGTTGGCTGCGGCCGGCGGCGGCGTGCTGGGCGTGCCCGCGGGCGGCGGGCCCCAGGTGACGCCGGGAGGCATGGGCGGCTCCACCGCGACCCGCCGCGCGGGATGAGCACAGCCGGCGGTGGCTAAGGCCGCCGCCAGGACGGCAACGCAGGCGCCGGCCAATACGCCGCGCCGCGGCGCGGAGCCACGGGAATGGATGGGGGAGCAACGCACGCGTTTACCGGGAGCCCTCTGCCGCCAGGCTACGCCAGTGTCGCGGGTTTGACGGCGGCTGACAAGGATTTAGCGCACCGTGGGACGGTTACTGCTCTGGCTCCCCGGCCGTTCGTACAGCGTCCGCGATGCGCACCGCGTCACGGGTAGCCGCGACGTCGTGGACGCGCACGATGTCGGCGCCATGAAGTACGGCGGCGGTGACGGCGGCGATCGTGCCAAACAGCCGTTGTTCCGGCGGAGCATCCGCCAAGACGCGGCCAATAAACGATTTTCGCGAGAGTCCGGCTAACACGGGGAAGCCCAACGTGCGCAGGCGGGACAAGCCCGCCAGCAGTATCCAATTCTCCTTGCCGTTCTTGCCGAAGCCAAAGCCGGGATCCACGACGATGTTGGCGGCGGGGATGCCGGCGGCGGCGGCGTGGGCCGTGATCGCAAGCAAATCCTGGTGCACCGTGCCCACCACGTCCGCCAGCGGGGGAAGCCGGTGCATGGTGGCGAAATCGCCGCGGGCGTGCATCAGCACGGCGCCGCAGCCGGCGGCGGCAATGACCGCCGCCAGGGCATCGCCGGCGGCGGCGCCCGCGCCGCCGCCCGCGCCGAGCCCGCTGACGTCGTTGATGATGTCGGCGCCGGCGTCCAAGGCGGCCCGCGCAACCTGGGCATGGCGCGTATCGGCCGAGATCCACGCCTGCGGCCAGCGCCGGCGCAAGGCCGCCAGCGGTGGAATCAGGCGGCGAAGCTCTTCTTCCACGGCCAAGGGCTGAGCGCCGGGACGGGTGGATTCCGCGCCTACGTCCAAAACGTCGGCTCCCGCGGCTAACGCCGCTTCCGCCGCTGCCAGCAGGGCGTCCGGCCCGGCCGAGCGGCTAGCGGGATAAAAGGAATCCGGCGTGAGGTTGAGCACGGCCATGATGCGAGTTTGCGCGCCGAGAGCAAGACTGCGGCCACGTGCGTTCCACATCCGGATGGGCGGCTGCCTCATGTTGCCGCCAGCGGCGGCCCGGCCGCGCCAGGGGACAGAGGGCAATTCTGGGAACTTACCGTCATGCAATGAGGATAATAGCTAGGGGGGCCGTGTCGGCACGGACGCCGTGGGCGCCCCTGGAGGTGGCATGCGGGTGGGGAGAGTTCGCGGGAAGCGGCGGACCGCCGAGCGATGGATCGGTTTGGGCGCGCTGGTTGGGGTGTTGCTGTTGGCATGGCCGGGGCCCGTGTTCGCCGCGCCGCTGCCACAAGCAATCAACGGCGTGGATCCGGCATATGTCCATGGCTATACCGCCGGCTACAAAGCCGGAACCACCGATCGGGCGGCGGGCGCGCCGGCGAATCCACACAAGTTCTATGCCTATCAGACCGCGGATGGCGGCTACGCCGCCGCGGATGGGAGCCCTGCCGCCTACGCCGCAGGCTATCGCAGCGGTTTCAGCGATGGCTATGCCGACGGCTATAATGGCCGGCCGGCAAGCGTCGGCAGCGGCTCCTCACCGGCCAGCACGGCAGGGATCGCAGCCGAAGCCAAGGAAGCGCGGGGCATCGGCTATCGGGAGGGCTATAGCGCCGGCGAGTTCGATTCCGGCCGTAACGCGCCCTACGGGTATGCCGACAACGCGGAATTCAAGCGCGCCGCCGCCGGGTATACGGCGGCCCGCGGGGATTTCGCCCAGTACCAGACCAACTTCCGCAAGGGATTTCGCCAGGGATATCACGACGGCTACAACCATCGTCTCTACAACTCCGCCATCGGGGTGCGCAATGACGCGGCGATTCTGGGCACGGTGAATCCGCCGCCACCGCCGCCGGGGCCGCTGCCCACCAATCCGGAAGTCGCCCGTGCCCTGGCCAGCGGCAATTACAGCAATGGCACCTTGGTTTCCGAGGGGACGATCATCCAGACCCGCCTGGACACCACCATCAACACCAAAGACAATCGCCCAGGCGATCCATTCCGGGCCACGGTGACGGTGCCGGTGTGGGTCGGCAACAAGGATGTGATCCCCGCCGGCAGCACCATCACCGGCACCGTGGAAAAGGTGAAACGCGGCGGGCATTTTCATGGCAACGCTATGATCCAACTGGGCTTTCATTCCATTCACCTGCCCGGCGGAGTGGACTATCCTCTGCACGCGCGGGTGGATGGCGTGGGCGCAGGGGCGGTCCATTCCCACGTCACGCCCAATGAGGGCACCATCCGGCGCAACGGCCAAGGCGGGCAGGCCGCCAAAAAGATCGCCACCTCAGGCGGATTCGGCGCTATTTTCGGCGCCATTCTCGGCGGCGGACGCGGCGCCCTACTCGGCGGCGTGGCGGGTGCGGCGGTGGGCTCGGCGGGAGTGCTGCTGAGCCGCAAACGCGACCTCAAACTCTTCACCGGAGAGGCAATGGCGGTGCGTCTCCGCCGTCCGCTCCTGTTGCATGCGGACCCCAGTGCCGGCGGTGGTTCGCCAGCCGGGGATTGACTCGCGGCGGCGGTTTCGTGTTAGTATGAATACGGCGCGTAACGGATGCGTTGTGGTTGTAGTTGAGGTCTGGCCTTCCGCCAGCCTGCTCCGTTGGGCGCGATTTGAATCTGGCCACGTCACTTGTAGGTTCCCGCATTGGGACAAGTTTGGCGTTTTCCTAAGCTCCTGGTTCCCTCCACCTGCCACCCCTGGGGCGCGTGGGTGACAACGTCCGCACCGGCATTCCGCCCGCGGACGTGCGGAACTGGAAGCTGCGGACGCGAGAGACGGAGCCCACTTTTCCTGTGAACGAAGAAAAATTACTCAAAATCGCCGTATTCATTGACTTTGACAACATCCAGATTGGCGTGCGCAACACCATGAGCCGCGATTTCGATCTGGCCTTGGTGCTGGAGGCGCTCAAGGAACGCGGCGAGGTGGTCACCAAGGTCGCCTACGGCAACTGGAAGCGCGCCGGCGAGCTGACCCGAACCCTGACGCAAAACGCCGTCTTGATGGTCCAGCGGGATCTGACCCCGCGCGGGGACAAGAATGGCGCGGATATCAACCTGGCGCTGGATGCACTGGAGATGGCCATCAACCACCCCCATATCAACGCCTTTGTCATCGTGGGCGGCGACAGCGACTTCATCGCCCTCGTCGAGAAGCTCAAGCAGTACAACAAAGCGGTGTTCGTGGTGGGCGGCCGCTCCTTCACCAGCAGCATCCTGCAGCGCAATTGCCGCGAATTTATTGGCTACGAGAACTTAATTGAATCGCTGACGCCGGTCAGCGACCGCAGGCCGTCCGCCGGCCGGAGGGAAGTCTTCCCGCTCCAGCGGGCGGTCCCGTTGGTGTATCGCGCGCTGAAGGTGCTGAGCGAGCGCGAGGTCCAGGCGCAGTTGGGCCTGTTGAAGAGCACGCTGATCCAACTGGATTCCACCTTCAACGAACGCGACTTCGGCAGCAGTTCATTCCGTGGGTTCGCGCAGAAGCTGGCGGCGGCGCAGTTGGTGAACCTGCGGCAACAGGGGAACAGTTATATCGTCGAGGCGCTGGATCGGGAACCCACGGCGGAGGTCGGTCCCGCGGCTGCGGCAACGGAGCCCGTGGCGCTAAGCGCCGCCGAGAGCGTCGGCGGCGAGCCGGCGGGGGCCGGCGAGGAAGACGCGCGCGACGGGGGGCCGCGGCCAGAATTTCCGCGATCTCCGGATTTCGGAACGTTGCCGGCGAACGACGCGGTGGAGTTGCTCGCCAAGGTGCTCCAGCCGCTGCGGGGAACCAATCCCCGGCCGCTGTATTTGCGCAACGTCAAACAACTTCTGCGCAACGAGCAGGCGGGCTTTGACGAGCAACGGCACGGTTTCGCCTCGCTGGTGGAGCTGTTGCGCGCGGGACAAAGCCAAAATCTCTTGCGTTTGCAGCGCGACCGGCGGGGGGCCTTGCGCGTGTTTATCGCCGGCACCGCGGCAGCCCTGCCGCCGGCGGCGAACGGCAGCGCAAGCGAAGGCGCGGAGGGCAATTCGGCCGTGGTCGCTACAGAAGATGGCAACAGCGCCGTCGCGGACGCGCTAGGGGCGCCGGACGCCGCTAACGCGGAAGCGGACGGAAATGTGGCGCCCGCGCCGCCGCCGTCCTCGAAGCCCGCGAAATCCCCTGCCGATGACCCCAGCGATTCCCAGATCGCGGTGCTGGGCTATTACCGCGGTGTGCACGGCGAGAGCGGAAATGAGGAGCCCAACCTGAGCCTGGCGGAGGCGGTGATGGGCGAGGGCAGGAAGCGCCGGGGCGGACGCAAGCCCAAGGGCGACCGGCCGCCCTCCCGGCGGCGCAAACCAGTGAGCTAGGCGGCACGCGGGCTTGGCTCGGCCCAAGGGGCGCGGCGGGGGAGGGGTAGCCCACCCGCCGCGCCTTTTTGCGTTACCGGCCGCAATCCATGCCGGGCCGTTCGCAGTTCCGTCGGCATCCTCACGACCGGCGTTGGTCGGTCAAGGGGCTGCCCGGGCGTATGAAGGAGATGAAGCGGAGAGACGCCGCGGGCTTTCGTGCCGTCTCTGGCGCCAGTGCCCGCCGCCGGCCTGGCACGGAGGCGATCGGCGCGCAGCCTAATTGGAGGGCATGGGCCCCGGCCTCGCCTGCGGCGGGGCGTCCCGCTTTCGCTAGAGGCGGGGCCGAGCCCCGCTTGCGCGCCGGGCTGGGCCGGGGATCCCTCGGGCCCGGCTTTTGCTTGGCGCGGTGCGTCGCCCCGCCTAGGCGCGCCGCCGGGGACCGCGCCGCTTCCTTAGGCCGGGGACGGGCCGCGGCGTTCCTTGGAGCGCCGTCGGCGCACGGGGATTTTCGCGGCCTTTCCCCGCCTGCTTTGCCCCGGGCAAAAGATGCGGCCCCCGCGAAAGGCCTGCTTCCAGCCAGAAAAAGCAAGGGCCGCAACCGCCAGTGGCGGCCGCGGCCCTAGGATGAGTGTCTAGGCTTGGTCTATTGCGCGGGGCTGGAAATGCAGTTGCTGCATTTCGTCGCCTCGTAGACCACGATTCCGGTCACGACCGCAGCAGCGGCCGCAACACCGATCGTCACTGGCAGAGCCACGCCCGAGCTGCCCATGGAGCTGGCCGGGGCGGCTTGATCCTGGAAGCGGATCGCCTCGCCCGCCTTGACGGTGTAGGTCTTGTTCAGGCCCACCACCTTCACGTTGCCCGCGATGGCCCGGACATAGGTCGGACCATTGAGCGCGGTCACCGCGAAACGGGTGTTGCTGGATGCGGGAACAACCGTGACGTGGCTGACGGCGACCGGCAGATTGCCGGCGACCTTCACCATGCCATAGGCCAGGTTGACTTGGTTGACGTTGGCGTTGCGTTCCAGCCGAAACTGGGTTTTCGCCGCGGCGATCAACGACCCGCCGGGCAGGACCATCCGCGCGCTGCCTTGGGCACTAACGGCAACCGCATCGCCAGCGACGATCGCCGATCCTGCGACGATGGGCTGGCCATTGACATTGACCGTCCCTGCCATCGGGCTCAGCATCGCGCCGTTGGTCCCCATGACTGGCAGGCAGGCCATCAGGCCCACCAGCATCGCCACGAGCATCGAACGAGAGAACTTCATTCCTTACCTCCTGAGGTTCAAAACGGGCAGAACTTCCACTGCAAAAGACTGCGGGTTGATTACAGCACTAAACGCGACTCAAGGCAATGGGAAAATGGCAAGGTGGCGGGAGAATCGAGGACAAGTACAGTAACTAAGCGGTGACTGCCTCCGGGCGCTGGGAAGCTGCGGATCTGGCGCAGTGGGGCGCGGAGGGGGAGAGGCCGAAGAATAACTGTCCTTAAGGTCAGTGCCGATGGTGAGCGGCGCTACAATCGGCGCAGGCGCCCGCCCGGTGGCGGCCGTCCATTACCATGCCGAATCCGGAACGTTACATTGCCGCGACCGTGCGCTGGCGCCGGGACTACAGCCCGGAGTTGTGGTCGGTGCGGCTCGAGTTGGAGGCGCCGTTCCAATTTCGTCCCGGCCAGTACGCGACGCTGGCAATGGAGGATGACGAAGGGCTGCATGAGCGGCCCTACTCGATCGTCTCCAGTCCGCGGGAGGCGGGCCTGGAGTTCTTTTTTGAATTGGTGCCGGAAGGGGAGCTGACGCCGCGGTTGCACCGCTTGGGGGAGGGGGACCGGCTGTGGGTGCGGCGGGCGGCGAAGGGCTTATTTCAGCTCGACTCCCGCAGCGGCCGGGCGCGGCACCTCATGGTGGCGACGGTGACCGGCGTGGCGCCGTTTGTGAGCATGTTACGGACCTTGGCGGCACCGGCCGGCGGTGAGCCAGGCGGCGGTACGGCCCCAGAGACACTGGCGCTGATCGTGGCCGCTAGCCGGTCCTGGGAGTTTGGCTACCGGGAGGAAGTGCTGGCGCTGGCGGAGCGCCTGCCGGCGCTGCGACCGGTGTTTTCCGTGTCCCGGCCTTGGGAAGATACGGCCTGGACGGGAGAATGCGGCCGGGCGGAAGATATCCTGCGTAAATATGCCGACGCCGCGGGCTGTCAGGCCGCAGCCACTACCGCTTACCTCTGCGGCCATCCGCAAATGATCGCGAACGCCAAAGGCATCTTGACCCGGGGCGGATTCGCCCCCCGGTCCATTCACGAGGAAATCTATTGGATACCGCCCAAAGCCGCCGCCCGGCCAGCCGCAAGCCGCGAGTGAACAAGTGGCCGCTGTGGCAGGTGGACGCCTTCGCTGACCGCCCGTTCGGTGGCAATCCGGCGGCCGTTTGTTTGCTCGGTGCGCCGGGCGAAACCGCCTGGATGCAGGCCGTAGCGGCGGAGATGAATCTGTCCGAGACCGCTTTCGTGGCGCCCGTCGCGGCGGGCGAGTTCCATCTGCGCTGGTTTACCCCCAAGGTGGAGGTGGATTTGTGTGGGCATGGAACCCTGGCGGCGGCGCATACGCTGTGGGAGGCGCGGCGGCTAGCCCGTGGGCAGGAGGCACACTTCCGCACCCGCAGCGGCGGGCTCACCGCGCGGCGGCAGGACGGTTGGATTGAGCTGGATTTTCCCGCCCGTCCGCCCCGGCCGATCGCGGCGCCGGCAGGTTTGGAGGCGGCGCTGGGGGCGCGGCCGCGGGGGCTTTGGGCCACCCACGGGCAGTATCTGGCGGAGATGGAGCACGAGGAGACCGTGCGCCGGCTCCAGCCCAACTTCGAGCGGCTGGCCAGTTTGGACGCGCGCGGGGTGATCGTGACGGCGGCGGCGCACGGCGGAGAATATGACTTTGTCTCGCGCTATTTCGCGCCCGCCGCGGGAATTCAGGAGGATCCAGTCACCGGCTCCGCCCACTGCTGCCTGGCGCCGTTCTGGGGCCAGAAGCTGGGCCGGTCCGCCATGACGGGGTATCAAGCCTCCGCGCGCGGGGGAATGGTGAAGGTGCAATGGGAAGGGGAACGGGTACGCCTGTCGGGACGGGCGGTGACGGTTCTCACGGGATGGCTGCGGGCCGGTTAGGCGGCGCTCCGGCCAACTGCCTGAAGGTTTCACCGGCCGCCTGGCGCCGAGTCCGGCTTCGCAGGGCGTTGCGCCGCCGCTCCGCCCCCGCATCTTGATAAATCACAATCGAATTGAGAGTGTTCCCCGGCCATCCGCTCGCCGGGTGATAATGACAGTCATTGCGCCGTCTGCGCGGCGCGGGTAGTTGCGGCAGCAGAAATCTAGTCGGGAGGGAAGGACCCTGACAGCGACTCGGGTGCTGATCGTGGACCCGCGCCCCTCGGGCGCCGGGGTCTACCGAGATTGGCTACAGGAGGGTGGTTTTGCGCCCGACGTGGCGCCGAGCTTTGCCGCCGGCCTGGAAGCATTGACCGCTCGGGAGGCCCTGCCCAACGTGTGCTTGGTGGCGGCCGAGCTGGACGGCGGCCGGTCGGGGTTGGACTGGCTGCAAGGGGCCCGCGCGCGCGGTTACGCGGGGCCGGTGCTGCTGGTGGCAAGGGCGCCGGAAGCCACGTGGCGGGTCCAGGCCCTCGCCTCGGGAGCGGACGACTGCCTGGATGGCGTCCAACTGGACATGGCGGCGCTGCTGGCCGCCTGCCGGCACGCGGAGGCGAGGACGCGCATGCTGGGTGCGTTGCACGCCGGTGAACGGGCGCAGCGCGACAGCGACGCCCAGTTTCGCCGCTTGTTCGAGGAGGCGCCATTGGGCATTGCCCTGCTCGACCGGGAGGGCCGGATCGAGCGCGCCAATCGCGCGCTGGGGCGGATGTTGGGGCAAGCGCCGGCGGATTTGGCCGGGCGCGCGTTGGAGCAGTTCAGCGCCGCCGCGGCCGGCGCCGGCGCCGCGTCGCCCCGGCAGTTGCCGCTGCCGTTGGCGCCGCTGCTGCGCGGGGAAGCGGCGGAGGTGCGGGAGGAGAGGGCGCTGGCTTCGGCGCAGGGCGGGACGGTTTGGACCCGAATCACGGCGACGGCGATCCGCGACGAGCAGGGCGCGATCTGCCGCGGGCTGGCGATGATCGAGGACGTTACCGGCCGCAAGCAACTGGAGGCGGAGTTGCGCCATTCCCAGAAGATGGAGGCGGTCGGCGCGCTGGCGGGCGGCATCGCCCACGACTTTAACAACGTGCTGGCCGTCATCACCGGCCGGTGTGATTTGCTGCGCAATGAGCTGCGCGGCGACGACCCCCGCTTGCAGCATCTGGATGCGATGCAGCGCGCTGCCGGCCGGGCCACGTCGCTGGTGCGCCAGTTGTTGGCGTTCAGCCGGCGGCAGGTGCTGGCGCCGCGCGTGATGAACCTGAATCACCTGGTGCAAGGGATGCTGGAAATGCTGCGGCGGCTGGCCGGCGAGCAGATCGAGTTGATCACCGTGTTGGAGGCGGAGCTGGCGGAGATAGAGGCGGATCCGGCGCAGATGGAACAGGTGGTCATGAACCTCTGCGCCAACGCCCATGACGCCATGCCCGCGGGCGGCCGGCTGATCATCGAAACCGCCAACGAGAATCGGGGCGAATCCTCGTGGGTGCGCTTGTCCATCAGCGACAACGGCCGCGGGATGGATGCCGCGACCCGGGCCCGCCTGTTTGAGCCGTTCTTCACCACCCACGCGCGGCCGGCGCGTGCGGGACTGGGCCTGGCGATCGTGGAGGGCATCATCCGCCAGAGCGGCGGCGCCATTTCCGTGGACAGCGAGGTGGGCCGTGGCGCGACGATCACGATTCGCCTGCCCCGCGCCGCCGCGGCGGCGCAGAGCGCCTAACGCAGCCGGCGCATGCCGCGCCTAGGGCAGCCCGGCGAAGGCGTGCACCTGGTTTTCCTCATGCAGCGCCCGCAGGAACGCGCGCACCAGCAACTGGTCGAACTGCCGGCCGGAGCCGCGCTCCAGCTCCAACGAGGCCTCGGCGTAGGTCAGGGCGGGGCGGTGGCCGGTGGAACTGGTCATGGCGTCGAAGGCTTCGGCCAAGGCGAGGATGCGGCCGCCCAGCGGAATGTCATCGCCGCGCAACCCGCGGGGATACCCGCTGCCGTCGAACCACTCATGGTGGGCGGCGATTAGGGAGGCGACGCATTCGCCGCCGCGCAGGCCGGCGACCATCTCGGCGCCGGTGAGCGGGTGGCTGCGCAAGAGCCCCCACTCGGAGGGGGTCAGCTCCTGCTTGCGCAACAACTCCGCGCTGATCGCCGATTTGCCGATATCGTGCAGGCGGCCGGCGATGCGGATCTGCTCCTGATCCTCCTCGCTCAGCTTGAGCGCCTGCGCCAGCAGGACGGCGTAACGGGAAACGCGCAAGCTGTGCTCGGCGCCCAGCGCGTCCTTGGAATCAATGGCGATCGTAAGCGCGAACAGCGCGGGAAGCGCGGCGACAAAATTCGTTTGATCGGCGGCCGGCGGCGCAATGGGGAGCGCGCCGCCATCGGGCCGGGCCATGACCTGGTCGCCGCCCGCGCCTTTGGCGGCATACATGCTGAGGTCGGCCGCGCGCAGCACGTCCTCCGGTGTGGCGCCATGCTCGGGATAACTGGCCACGCCGAAGCTCGCCTTGAGCTGGCGCTCGCTGAGCATGGGGTCGGTGGCCAGCCAGACCTTCAGCCGGTCGCAAAGCGCGCTGGCCATCTGCGCGTTGCCCTCGGGCATGAGGATGGTGAACTCATCCCCGCCGTAGCGGGAGACGATGTTGCTGCCGCGGCATTTTTGCTCGAGGACTCGCGCCATGCGGGCCAGCGTGAGGTCACCTTCCAAATGGCCCAGCGTGTCGTTGATGTTTTTGAAGTTGTCCAGGTCAATCAGCACCACGCTGAACGGGTGGCCGGAACGGCTGGCCCGCTTCCATTCGCGCTGCAGTTCGTCCATGAAATAGCGGCGGGTTTTCAGGCCGGTCAACCCGTCGGTGATGGCCTGTTGCTGCATCTGCTGGAAGCCCAGGGAATTGTTTAGGGCAATGGCGATCTGGTCCGCTAGGGTGCGCAGCACCTGAACACGGTCGGGAGGAAAGGCGCGGGGCTGCGCGCTTTCCAGGTTCAACACGCCCAGCGTTTGGCCGGCATAGACGATGGGGATGGCGAGCGCGGCGGCCGAATCGGCGTGCACGGGAATGGCCTGGGCATTTTGCCGCAGGTCGGGGATGAGCATGAGCTGCCCGGTGCGGGCCGCGGCGCCCACGACGCCCATGCCCAGCGGGACGCGGCGCAGCGCCGCTCCGCCGGCGGAGTTGGCTTCGCCCGTTTCGGCTTTGAACTCCAATTCCTTGTTCTGGTAATTGACGACGCCGATGCCGATGTGCTTGCAAGGAAAGTGCTGGTGAATCGCCTCCGCCATGTCTTGCAGCATGGCTTCGACTTCGGTCGAGCCGATGGCGATTTGCGCGATCTCATTGAGGAACTCGAGCTCCCTGGCGTTGCGCTGTTGCTCGGAAAACAAGCGCGTGTTCTCGATCGCCACGGCGGCCTGCCCGGCGACGACCTCGAGGATGCGCAGGTGGTCCTGGTCATAGCGGCCGGCGGCTTCAAAGTTTTGCACCGCCAACACGCCGGCGGGCCGGCCGGCGATGAGGATGGGAACGCCCAGCCAGCTTTGCGCCGGCCGGCCGTTGCGGCCCAGGCTCTGCGGACCGGCGAGGTCCGCCGTGCCTTGGCGCAGCAACAGCGGCTTGCCGCTGCGCAATACCTGCGCCGCCAAGGGGTGCCATTCCGGCCGCTCCCGCTTGGGCAGCATGACGCCATCCTCGACTTCCAGCTCGAAATAAATCTCGTCGCTGCCCTCGGGCTGGAAGGCGGCGAAAAAGTTGCGCACGTCCAAGAGTTTGCGCAGCTCGGAATGAATGAGCCGCAACAGTTGGTCCAGAGCCAGCGAGGAGCTGATGGCGGTGCCGATGTGGGTAAGAATTTCAAACTCCCGACTCCGGCGCTGGCTTTGGCGCATGAGGGCCAGGTTCTCGATGGCCACGCCGGTCTGGCTGCTTAGGGCCAGCAGCAGCCGCAACTCACCCGGCAAAAACCGCCGCCTCTCCGGTCGGGCCAGCAATAGCCATCCAACCACGCCTTGGCGGCTGGAAAGCGACAGGCAGGCAAAGGCGGACTGGCCTTCGGCGCTCAGCTTCGCCCGCAGGCGGGTCCAGAACGGTTCGCTCTCCAGCCCCAGCAGGCGGCTGTTGGCGCCGCGCCACCGGCCCACGACCACGCCGCCATAGCGCGCCAGCAAGTTGACGATGTCCATGCCGCTGTCGGCGAAGAAGCGCCGGCATGCGGGCGAGAAGCCCCGCACCAAGGTGAGGGGCTCGGGCAGCGGCGCGCCGAGAAACAACGCCAGCGAACCCGTGGGCAACAGGCCGCGCACGCGATCCATCAGCCCGTCCATGACCGCATCCAAGCTGTCGCTCGAAGCCCGGCCGGCGTCCAGGTTCAACCGCGACAGCGCGAATAAGTGGGCCTCGGTGGCGCGCCGTTCTTGTTCATAGACGACCGCGATCATCAGCGCCGCCACCAGCAGCTCCGCCACCCGAGGGGTCCATGCGGGCACGTGCGGGCCCCAGAACGCCACGAGTCCGGCGGACAGAACCCAGAGCAGGACTCCGATCGCTAACAGCCGCCGCGCCCAGCTTGCGGCGGAGCTGGTCAGCAGCAGATCAGCGGCGGCGATCGCCAACAACACCACGCCGAACACCGCGCCCCAGTTGCCGGCGTGATGCCAGTGGCGGGACCAAACCACATATGCAAGCGCCGCGCCGACCGTGGCCAGCCACAGGTAATTGCGCTCATGCGCGCTAACCCCGCGCATTTGCCGGACGCCCAGCAAAAAGAGCGTGGCGGCGCCGGCGAGCGCCGCCGATGCGATCCAACCCGCGATGGCGTTGGGCGCGGCCCGGGACCAGCCCAGGGCTCCGTCGCGGGCCGCCAAGACCAGCCAAAACCCCAACCAACTGAGGACGTACCGGTCCGGCCGCACCCACGCCAAATAGGCGAAGAGCAACCCTGCCAAGAGGGGGAAAACCGCCGGTAATAACGCCATCCACATAGGGGTTTTGCCCGCGCCGCGGGGGAGAGGCCGGGTGCGGACACGTGCCGCTCCGTTGTGAGCAGGCGTCCTCAATATAGGCGATGGCGCGCGGCGCCGTAAAGGAGATGGAAGTACAGGGTGCCTGTCCGATACCTGTCCTTCGGGGGCCAGGTGGATTTCCCCACGGCGCATTCGGCAGGAGCGCACTGCCAGAATGGCGTTCCGGTACATGCGGCCGCTTCCCGTAGCCCAGGCCCCGGCAACGGGCATAAACGTCCGGGAGTCTAAAGCGGGAGCAGCGACGAGGGGCGGAACGCCGCCGGGAGGCAAGCCATGACAAAGAGTTCGCGCGCTGGTGCGTGGACCGCGGCAGTGGTGTTGGCGGGATTCGGATATATGGGGTGGGGACAGCAGCGGCCGCTAGAGACCATGCAGTATCCGCAAGCACATCCCAGCGCGGCGGTCCAGAGGCAAGCGGCCGCTCTGTCCGATGCGGAATTGCAGCAAAATGTGCAGCACCGCCTCGACGCCGATCCCAGCCTGCGAGCCGCCGGCGTTTCCGCGACGGTCAACCAAGGCAAGGGGGCGCTCACGGGCATCGTGCCCGACCGCATTCTGAAAAAGCGCGCCGTCCAATTGGCGCGTTCGATTGGCGGCGTACGGCAGGTGCGCGATCTAATCACCGTGCACGCGGGCCCAGTGGCTGCTCCCGGAGTCAATGCCGGCGGCATCGGCGGGCAGCCCAATGGCGCGGCCAATGAAGCCAACGGTTATGCTCCCGCCCCGTCCACGGCGCAGAGGGCGCCCGCCGCCGGCGGCAGCCTGCAAGACCGCATCACCCAGGCGCTGGCCAGCGATCCGGTGCTCGGGAAGTACCCGATCACCGTAACCGTAGCCAACAATCAGGATGTGGTGCTTCAGGGCATGGTGCCCAGCGAGATGGACAAGCGCCAGGCGCAAGATTTGGCCCAAGCGATGGCGGGCGCCCACGCGGTCAAAAACAAGCTCAAGGTGAATCCGCACGCGGTGGAATTGGGCGCGCCGTCGGGCTCCCGAGCGGCGGCCAATCCCGCGGGGCAGGAAGCGGCGCATCCGCCGGGTGATACGCTGCCCAGCCAATCACAATCGGGATTGCAATCTCCGGTGGAGCCGGAGAGCACCGGCGCCAACCCGGCGGCCCCGGATGCGGTCGTGCGGCAAGAAGAAATGGTCAACCAAGCCTTGCAGCGCGATCCGGTCCTGCGGCCCTATCGGATCAGCGTCATCGTCACCCGGCCGGGAAAGGTGGAATTGCTGGGCGCGGTGCCCACCCATGCCATTCGCAAGCGCGCCGCCAGCGTCGCGATGGGCGCGACTGGAGTGATCAGCGTGAACAACAAGATCGAGGTAAAACCCAGCGCGCGCCGCAATCCCGCGTTGCCCCCCCGATCCTCCGCCGGCCGGTACGGGCGGCGCCGGCTCACAGACGAAGCGACCGGTTACGCCGCAGGATCTACGCACCCAGCTTCAGGCGCGGTTGCAAGCCAACCCGAAGCTAAGCGGCGTGGTGGTCTATGTCAGTGGACGGCAAGTCATCCTGCGGGGCAACGTGGCCGGCCAGGCGGCGCGGAAAGAGGCGGGTCGCCTGGTCCGGGCGGCTTTGCCCAAGGGCTACAGCGTACAAAACCATGTGGCCATCAATCAGGGAATGGGCAACGGGTTCCCGCCGCGCTAGCGGCGCGTGGCATGCGCGGCGAGAAGGGAAATCGCCGCGCCGGCGACTTCCTCCACGCCGACGCGGGTCATGCAGCGGTGATCAATGGGACACTCCCGCCGCTTGCACGGACTACAAGCGATGCCGGGGGCTTGCAGCAATCGCCAATCACGGCGGGCGGCCAAGGGATGCGTCTCCCGCGCATTGGTGGAACCAAAGATGGCAACCACCGGCGTGCCGAGCGCGGCAGCCAGGTGCATGGGCCCCGAGTCATTGGCGATCAGCAGGTGCGAGGCCGCGAGCACCGCCAGTAACGCCTCCACGTCGGTGCGGCCGGCGAGATTGACGATCGGTGCGGCGGCGGCGCCCGCCGAGCCCATCGCGGTTTGCGCCAAGGATGCGGCCAACGAGGCTTCCGCCGGGGATCCAACGAATAGTACCGCACGGCCCGCCACGGCGAGTTGCGCCGCGACGGCGGCGAAGCGCTCGGGCAGCCAGCGTTTGGCGTGCCCGAAACTGGCCCCTGCGTGGATCGCTACCCGTGCGCCGCTGGCGCCGACGGGGAGCTGCTGGCGCCAGCGGTCGAGAATTTCGGGATCAGCGGCAATTCGGGGGCGCAGGTCGTCAACGCCCGACCATGGCGTGTCCGCCAGGCGGGAACGGCGCAGCAACTCCAAGTAATAGAACGCCTCATGGGGCGGCGTATCCCCCGGGCGGGGGCAAGCCACGGCCTCGGTGAGCAGCCGGCCGCGGGCGTCCCGGAGGTAGCCGATGCGGCGGCGCGCGCCCGTGGCCGCGGCGAACACCGCGGAGTACATGGAATTGGGAAACAGTACCGCGAGGTCGGGCCGTTGCGGCAGCCAGCGGCGCCGCGCCGCCAGCAGTTGGCGAACTCCCGGCGCTTCCCGCAATGTGGTCACGCTCCAATCCGCCTTCGCGGCGGCGCGGGCCGCGGCCTGAAACACGGTAGCGGCGCCTGGCCGCGCCACGATCTCCCAGCGGTAGTCCGGCTGGCGCGCGGCCAAGGTGGTCAGCGCCGGCAAGCACATGACCGCGTCGCCAACCCAGTTAGGGGCGATCACGATGCCGTGGCCGCGCGACGGAAGGCGTGCTGGCGGAGGAGGTTGCGGAGCCAATGGGATTCCTAGGCGGCGAAGAAATGAAAACGCATCGGACCCGCGGTCACCCCTGGGATATGCGATTCCCGCCCGCGGGCCATCCCGCCGCCGCGAGCATCATGTCCACCAACTGGGGTAGGGCGGTGATCCGCATCTCAATTCCAATCACCGTCAGCTTTTCCAAACCACAATTGTCCGGCAAATTGATCGCATCCTTCTCCGTGGTGACGAAGGTCTCGGCGCCCGCATCCGCCGCCTCGCGGCGCAGGCGGAGAAGGTCGGCGGGGCGGTACCGATAGTGATCGCGGAACGACCGCCGGCCCGCGACTTCCATGCCCATCCCTTCCAGCGTGGCCCAAAACGACTCTGGCCGGCCCAGGGCGCAGAAGGCAAAAACCCGGCCCCGTACGGCCACCCCCGCGCTGGGCGCTTTATGGCCGAAATACACGGGGGCCGCGGTCCACCGCGCCACCCGGCGGCGGACGTCATCCTGGGCCACGCCATCGCCAAGGTTCCCGGCCCATAACACGGCATGGACCCGCGCCAATGCTCGCGGCGGCTCCCGCAAGCGGCCCGCGGGCAGCAGGTGATCCTCCAAGTCCTCGGCCGTCACCAGAACCAGATCGAAGCACCGGCCCAGTTGGCGGCGCTGGAAACCGTCGTCCAACAGGTGTAGTTGGCTGGCGAATCGGCGTTCGCCTTCCCGTCCGCTTGCGGCGCGATCGCGCCCGACCAGCACCGGGACCTGCAAGCGGCGGGCAATCAACCGCGGCTCGTCGCCGGCCTCGGCGGGCGCCGCCGCGCAAGCGGGCGCCGGCGGCAACACCACAAGCCGCTCCCGGCCCGGGCGGCGATAGCCGCGGGTCAGGACATCACAGCGCAGACCGCGGCGAACCAGTTCCCCTCCCACGGCGATTACCGTCGGGGTCTTGCCGGTGCCCCCCACCGATAGGTTGCCGACGCTGATTACCGGCGCCGCAAGATGGGTGATGGGCAGCCAGCCGCGATCAAATGCGCGGTTGCGCGCGGCGGCCAGCAGGCCGAACGTCGCCGCCAGACTGCGGCCGGCGGGGCTGGGCTTCATGCCGGCGGCCGCGCCGTGACCGCGGCGTCGCTTGCGGAGCTGAAGCTGGGCCCGAGCATCGCCTGCACGGTGGCGACCACCCGCTGGGTGGCGCCGGCTTTGGCCTGGAGCAGCGCGCGCGCCGCGTCACCGGTGCTGGTGCGCAACCGGTCGTCGGAGAGCAAGCGGAACAGAATGCGCTCCAACTCGACGCTGCTCTCGGCGCGGAAGGCAGCCTTGGCGGCCAGAAATTCCTCGGCGATGGCCGCGAAATTATGCATGGACGGGCCAAACACAACCGGAACGCCGAAGTAGGCCGGCTCCAGCAGGTTATGGCCGCCGTGGGGCGCCAAGCTGCCGCCGATGAAGGCGGCGTCGGCATAGCGGTACAGCGTGGCGAGTTCTCCCAGGCTGTCGAGCAGCCATACGCCGCCCGCATGGACCCCAGCCGATTCGAGTTGCGAGCGGCGGCTCCAGGGTAGGCCGCTGAGTTCGAGTTGGCGAGCGACGGCGTCGAAACGCTGCGGATGGCGCGGCGCCAGGACCAATATGCAAGTGGGAAACTGCTGCCGCAGGTGGCGGAACACGGCGAGCAGGATCTCTTCTTCCCCCGGCATGGTGCTGCCCGCGACAATGACGTTGCGCACTTGGGCGGCCTGGAAGTGGCGAGCCAACTGCCGCAGAACGGGCCGATGCTCGGGTGGGGTCAGGTCAAACTTCAGATTCCCGGCGACCTCGACGGCCGCCTCGGGAGCGCCAAGATCGCGCACCCGCTCGCAGTCGGTGGCGCTCTGCATCAGCCAGCGGTCCACCCCGGCCAGCACCGGGCGGAGCCAGCGCCGGACCCAACGATAACGCGCGTAGCTGCGGCCCGAAATGCGGCCGTTGACGAATACCACGCGGACCCCGCTATTGCGCGCTTCCTTCAGGAAACGGGGCCAGATCTCCGTTTCGGCGATCAGCACCAGCGCGGGACGAATGGCTTGCAGGGTGCGCTGGGTGGTGAAGCGGAAATCCAAAGGAAAATAGAAGATCCGATCCGCCGCGATCCGGCCATCCACTAACTGTCGCGCCGCCGCCGTGGTGACCGACAGCACGATCGGCCGGTCGGGAAGGGCTCGCTGCAGCTCCGCGACCAGGCGCTCCACGGCCAGCGCTTCGCCCACGGAGACGGCATGCACCCAAATCGCCCCCTCCCGCTCCAGAGGCGGAACCTTCCCTAGGCGCTCGCGCCAGTGGCGCGTATAGCGGCCGTGGCGGCCGTTGCGCAGCCAAAGCACGGGGCTCAGCGCCGCCAGCCCGAGGCCCAGTACGAGGGAATAGAGCCACAGCATTCGCGATGCCTTGAGTATAGCGGTCGGGCGCCAGGCGCCGTGGCGCGGTGTTCCTGGCCGTGCGGCCGGGCCGGTACACTAGAAAATGGATGGAATCCCTGCTCGCGGATCTGAATGATCGCCAAAAAGAAGCGGTGACCTGCACCGACGGTCCGTTGTCGATTTTGGCCGGCGCCGGCAGCGGCAAAACGCGGGTCATCACCCGCCGTATCGCCTATTTGGCGCGCGAGCGGCGGGTGCCGCCGCCGGCCATTCTGGCCATGACCTTTACCAACAAGGCGGCCGCGGAGATGCAGCAGCGCGTGGCGGCGCTGTTGGGAGGCGGCGGCGCCGCGCGGCCGGTGATCTCCACCTTCCATTCGTTCTGCGTGCGCGTGCTGCGCGCCGACTACGACGCCATTGGCGGCCCGAGAAACTTCACCATCTACGCCGATGATGAGCAAATGGCGCTGGTCAAGTCGCTGCTGAAGCAGCTGGGCCTGGATGATAAGCGGTTCACGCCCCGGTCGGTGCTGGCCAGGATTTCGCACGCCAAGAGCCGGGGCTGGGATGCGCGGGAAATGTTGGCCCAGTCCAGCGACCCCAAAACCGAGCGCATCGCGGCGGTGTATGACCGCTATCAACACGCGCTGCGCCAGGCGCAAGCGTTGGATTTTGACGACCTGCTGCTGGAGACCGAGCGGCTGCTGCGGCAAAGCGGGGAGGTCGCGGACCGCCTGAATGAGCGCTTCCAGTACGTCCATGTGGACGAGTATCAGGACACCAACCGGCCGCAATATCAGCTGCTGCGGCTGCTGACCCGACGGGGCAATGTCTGCGTCGTGGGGGATGAGGATCAGAGCATCTATTCCTGGCGTGGGGCGGATCTGCGCAACATCCTGGATTTCGAGCGGGATTTTCCCCGCGCCAAGGTGGTGCGGCTGGAACAGAATTACCGCTCCACGCGCAACATTCTGGACGCGGCCTCGGCGGTGGTGGCCAACAACTTGGAGCGCAAGGGCAAAACCCTGTGGACCGAGAGCGGCGCGGGCGTGAAGGTGGGCCACTACGCGGCGCCGGATGGTGAAAGCGAGGCGTTATGGGTCGCCGAGGAGATTCGCCGGTATCTCGCGGGAGCGGCGGACGGGCATGCGGCGATTTTGTACCGCACCAACGCGCAGTCGCGGCCTTTCGAAGAGGCGCTGCGGCGCAATAACCTTCCCTATCGCTTGGTCGGCGGCTTCAGCTTTTATGAGCGGGCGGAGATCAAGGATCTGCTGGCGTATTTGAAGGTGGCGCTGCATCCCGAGGATGCGATCGCGCTGCAACGGATTCTCAACAACCCGCCGCGCGGCATTGGGCGGGCTACCGTGGACCTGCTGGAGCAGGCGGGGATGGCCCGCGGCGGCGGCTTATGGGCCGGCATTACCGCCCTCGGGGACTCGCCCGGCGGGCTGACCCCTCGGGCCGCGGCGGCGGTGGCCGAGTTTCGGCGGCTGATCCAGGATTTGGCGGAGCAGGCCGCGCGCGGCGCCACGGCGCGGGAGTTGCTGGCGGCGATTCTGGACCGCACCGGCTACGCGCGCCACTACGCGCAGGAGGACACGCCGGAGGCGCAGGCGCGGGTGGAGAACATTGACGAGTTGATGAACGCCGCCGCTGACGCCGCCGAACGGGGGGAGACGGTGCTGGAGTTTCTGGACCACGCGGCGCTGGTCAGCGATCAGGACGACTTCGACGCCTCCGCGCAGGTGACGCTGATGAGCCTGCACGCGGCCAAGGGCCTGGAGTTCCCCCTGGTGTTTTTGGTCGGCTTGGAGGACGGCTTGTTTCCGCATAGCCGGGCGGCCAACGCGCCGCGGGACTTGGAGGAGGAGCGGCGGTTGTGCTACGTGGGAATGACGCGGGCGCGGGAGCGCCTGATGCTGACGCGAGCCTGTTTCCGCCGGCGCTATGGAGCCGGCGTGTTGGAAGCGACAGTGGCCTCGCGGTTTTTGCGGGAGGTGCCGGGGGCGCTGCTGGAGGATCTATCGCCGCGCGCGGCCATGGCCGGGCGCGGCGCCGAAACCGAACCCGCGGCGGAACGCGTCTATGTTTCCGAAGGGTATGATCAGACCATCCCTGCCCCGGCGCTCGCGCCGCATCGCCTGCCGCCCGGAGTCGGCTCGCGCGCGCCGTCGGTGGCCGGGGGCACTCCTGGCGGCGGCCTGCGGCTGGGGGCGCGGGTGCGCCACGCGCGTTTTGGCGCGGGCACGGTGCTGCGGATCGAGGGCGAAGGAACGGAGCGCAAGCTTACGGTGTCGTTCCCCGGCTACGGCCTGAAGAAGATGGTGGAAAAGTTTGCCGGTCTGCAACCGCTGCGTTAGGCGGACGCGGGCATCAGCGAAGGAGAAAGCGAAATGCGCCGATTGCAGTTACTGGGTGTAATCGCCTCATTGGCCGTGGCCTCCGCGGCTCAGGTGCTGGGCGGGGTGGCGTCGCACCCGGCGCCGGCCCCCTCGGCTCCCGCGCCGCCGCGGTTTCAAAGCCCGTCGAACCTCAAGGCGCGGCAAGTGGTGCAGCAGGCGATCGCTGCATTGGGCGGACCGGCCTATCTGCATTTTCACGGGAGGCGCGGGCAAGGTCATCTGTTCACATTCGACCTGCGCGGCCAGTTGGCCAATCCTGGCACCGTGTTTTGGAGCTACTATCGCTATCCCGATGCGGAACGGATCGAGCTCACCAAGCACCGCAACGTGATCTATATCTACAACGGTAGCCACGGCTGGAACGTGAATTTTCGTGGCGTGACGCCGCTGGGTCCCTCGGTAATGAAGCGGTTCCGCCAGGCGCAGGCGCATTCCTTGGATGCGATTCTGCGGAAATGGGCGGAGAACCCGCGGACCCTGATGCTGTATCACGGCGCCAATTGGGCCACGGCGCGCCCGGTGGAGAAGGTTTCCTTCTACGCCGCCGGCGGGCTGTCCGCGACGGTGTCGTTTAGCGTGCAAACGCATTTGCCCTTGGAAGTAAGCTGGCGCACGCACAATCCCTATACCGGCGGATTTAGCCGCAAATCCGTCACCTTCGGGAACTATCAGTCGTTTGACGGCATCGAAACGCCGCTGGTGGTGGAGAGCTACGAAGGCGCCACGCCGCGCCAGGAGGAGTACTTCACCTCCATTCATTACGGGCCCCTGCCCGCCAAGCTGTTCGAGCCCCCGGCCCGGCGCCGGTGACCTAATCCGCGGCGCGCTCAGTCCGGGCGGAGCGGTCGGCGACGATGGTGATCTGCATGCCGCGCGCCAGCCGGACGATGCGGGTGATCAGCGACAAGGCGAAGCGGCGTTGCGGCGGCCGGGAAACGAAGATCTGCGTGATGCCATGCAACTGGGCGAAGTCCACCAGCGTGCGCGCGACTTCGGTGCCGCGCAGCGTGCGGGTGTCAATGTGCAGATTGCGCGCGAAATTGAGGTGGCGCTCCACCGCCGCGCCGTCGCCCTCCGCCTCCTGGCCGGGAGCGGCGACATGCACGGCGTAGCAGCTCGCATGCAGATAATCCGCGACCCGGCGGCCGCGGCGGATGAGCATGGCGGTGGAGGGGTCGGCGGTGACGTGGATGAGGATGCGCTCCCCGCTGGCGGGAGCCGGGGCGGGAGTTTCCCGGCTTTCCACCTCGTGGGCGGCCTGGCGCAGCGCCAGCTCGCGCAGCGCGACCAGCGTGGATTCCCGGAAGAAGTTTTCCGCCGCCCGGCGCGCCTTTTCCGGCGCGTAGATGACGCCGCGTTCCAGCCGGTTGAGCAGGGCGCGCGGGGTCAGGTCCACCATCACGACTTCGTCGGCGCGCTGCACCACCCAGTCCGGGACCGTCTCTCGCACGCGGATGTTGCTGATGCTCTGCACCTGATCATTCAGGCTTTCCAGGTGCTGAATATTCATGTTGGTCAGAACGTCAATGCCGGCGGCCAGTAAATCCAGCACATCCTCCCAGCGCTTCTCATGCCGCGAGCCGGGGATGTTGGTATGGGCGAATTCATCCACCACGCAAATGCCGGGGTGGCGGCGGAGAATCGCCGCCAAATCCATTTCCTCGAACCACGCGCCGCGGTATTCGATGCGGCGGCGGGGCACCGTGTCCAGCCCGGCGGCCCGCGCCATGGTGTCGGCGCGGCCATGCGGCTCAAAATAGCCGATCACCACGTCCGCGCCCTCGCGGCGCATCTGCTGCGCCTCGGCGAGCATGCGGTAGGTCTTGCCCACGCCGGCGGCGTAGCCGAGGAACAATTTGAGGTGGCCGGAGGGCGTGATCTCAGCCATCGCTGGGCTCAGGCCGCGCCGCGGGCGGCGCCTCGCTGTCCGCATCGCGGTGGGGGAAGATGCGGATATCCATGCCTTCGGCGCGGTGGATCAGGCGCTCGACGCGGCCGCCAAATAACCGCTGCGGCCAGGTTTCCCGTGCGGTATGGCCGAGGAAAATCTGCGTGACGCCGCGTCCTCGCGCGAAGTTTAGAATACTGTCCACGAAATTGTCCCCGCCGAGGAGGTGAATCTCCGCATTGGCGGCGCGGGCCACCTCCAGGTTGCGGCGCAAACCTGCCGGCTCGTCCTCTGATGTCCGCAGGTGGGCCACCAGCAGCTCGCCGTGAAATCGGTCGGCGTTGCGCCGCCCGCTGGCGATCATCTGGCTGGCGTCGCCCCCGCCGCTGACGCACACCAAGATGCGCTCCTGCGCGCCCCAGGTGGACTGCAAGCCGTGGCGGCGAAGATAGGCTTCCAGCTGTTGGTCCACTACGTCGGCGGCCAAGAGCAGGGCCAGTTCCCGCAGCTCGGAGAGGCGCTGGCGCAACTGGCGCCCCTCCTCGGGATCGGACGCCACGCCGGCTTCCGGTGGGGCGTCCACCACCTCGATTTCATCGGCGGCGCGCAGAAATGCTTCCGGCACGGTGTCGTGCGGGTCGCAGGCGCGGCCGCTGATGCGCTCCACCTCGGGGCGGCGTTCGGCGATGAACTGGAGGTTCACGGTGGCAACGGTCGAGATGCCGTTGGCTAAGAGGGCTTCCACATCCTGCCAGCGGTGCGGCCGCTCGCAGCCGGGCGGGTTGCCATAGGCCAAGCCGTCCACAAGGCAGACCTCCGGACGGCGCCGGAGAATGGCGGGCACGTCCACGACGGACTGGCCGTCGCACCGCCGCATGGGCACCACCTCCAGCCGCGCCAGCAAACTCTGCACTTCCGGCGAATTCCGTGCTTGGATCGCGCCCACGACCACATCCTGGCCGCGCTGGGCCCGGCGCCGGCCTTCATCCAGCATCCGGAAGGACTTTCCGACACCGGAGGTGTAGCCAAGAAAAACCTTCAAGCGCCCCCGCCGGGCATACTCCTCTTCGGCCTGCGCTTGCCGCAGCAGACGGTCGGGGTCGGGGCGGACGGGAGGCGGCATGCGGTTAGAATGCCACGCCGGCCTCGAGCGCGAGGCCAAATTGGCCGGCGTCCCGCCCCTGGGCTCCGAAACCCAGGCCCGGAGTGAAGCGCGCCAACGCCACCCAAGAGCAGTCGGCGCGGGCGAACAGGCCGCCGTCTTGCCAGGTGGGGGTGACCGTGAACGTCAACACGCGGGCGGCGGGACCGAACCCCAGAACGTTCTGATGGGCGGCCGTGCCGCCGCCCGCGCCGCCAGCCGCGAATTCGCTCCGCGCCGCAAGCGACCAGTGATCGGACCAGCGATACGCGGCAAGGACGGCGGCCCCCACCGCGTTCGCCGTCCGCTGATAACCCAGGGAGCGCGAGGCCGGGGAGCTGAACACCAGCAGGTAGGGCTCCCAGGTCCAGCGCTTGCCGGTATGCGTGTACATCAAATCCAGGAGGCGGGCATTCGCGTCCTGAAACGTGGCGTTGGGCGGCGTGGCTCGGTTGGGCCACAGCGCCGCCAGGGAGATCGAGTCTTGGCCCGTCAACTGATACCCCCCCATCGCCGACACGGCGCCGTAATCGCCGGAAAAAAAGCCGTCGCCATATTGCAGCGCCGCGGACCAGCGGCCGCGATGATAGTTGAACTGCGCCGCGCGGCTAACGGCGTTTTCCATGTCATTCCAAATGACGCCGCGCTCGATATTGAAGTCCAGATAGCTGAACGTGCTCTCCTGGCCAATCATGGTGGGCAAAATGCCGGCGCGCAGCGACCAGTCCCGCCCCCCCTTCCACTCGGCGTAGGCCTGCGGCGCCGGCCCGAACAGTCCTGTGTAGGCCAGCGTGCCCCGGCGCGGCGCGCCGAGGGCGGGCAAGGAGTAGGCGCCGGCCTGAAGATAAAAGCGCCAGGTTCCCGTCGGACGTTGCAGAATGACGAAGGCGTTGGTCAGGTTCAACCCGCCGCCCGCCCCCGCCAGCCGCGGCGCCGCAGTCAGCGCCGCGCCGCTCACCACCCCGCTGACCTGCACCACGCCCAGCGGACCCGCGGCCACGGCGAGCGGAGTTGGCGTCGGCAGTTGCGCCGCCGCTGTCACCGCTGTCCCGGCCAGCGCCATCACGCAGGCTAGCGGCCGTAGCGACGCAAGAAAACTTTTCCGCATGAGGTGCATCCCTAGCTGTTCTACCCGCAGCGGCGCGGAAGCGGTGGCCGCCCGGTCTGCGCGGCCAAGCGCGTCAGTGGGGCGCCGCAGCGGCCGCAGGGCCAACCCCTCGCCACCGCCGACTCCGGTGCGTTTGTACCGTGCGCCGGGGTGGTTGGCCGGGGCGTCACTGCACTCTACATGGCGGGCCGAGATCGTGGCGCCGTGGCTGGTCCGGCGGGCGCCAAACGCGCCAGCGCCAGGTTCAACCGCAACACCTCTACCCGTGGCTCACCCAGAAATCCCAACTGCCGAGGCTGCGTTGTTTGTCCGATGAGATGGCGGACCAAAATCAGGGAGAGTCCACGTGCCTGGGCCACCCGCGGCGCCTGCGCGTACGCCGCTGCTGGGCTGATGTCGGGATCCAAACCGCTGCCGGAGGCGGTGAGCAGGTCGGAGGGAATCGGTCCCCGAAATGCTGGATTGTCGCGGCGGAAGCGTGCGACCGCTGCCTGCACCCGTGCGAGCAACATGGGGTTGGTGGGGCCCAGATTCGATCCACCGGAGGCCATCGGGTCGTAACCCTTGCCCGCCGCCGAGGGCCGGGGATGGAAAAATGCGGCGCCGGTGAATGTTTGGCCCAACAGCGCCGAGCCCACGATCCGCCCCTTGGCGCGCACCAGGCTGCCTTCGGCTTGGTGTGGAAACCACCATTGGCAAAGACCGGTGACCGCCAAGGGATAGATGATGCCGGTCAGCACCGTGAACAGCAGTACGAAGCGGAATGCCGGAGATAGATAACGCATGCGTCCTCGCTTATGCCCAATGCAGGGCGCGCACCACCACGTCAATGATCCAAATGCCGGGAAAAGGAACGATGAGTCCGCCCACGCCGTAAATCAGCAGGTTGCGGCGTAACAGCGCGGCGGCGCTGCTGGGGCGATAATGAACGCCACGCAGGGCCAGAGGGATGAGGGCGATGATGATCAGGGCGTTGAAGATCACCGCCGACAACACCGCGCTTTGCGGCGTGGCCAGCCGCATGATGTTCAGGTGCCGCAAGGCGGGATAAATTACGGCAAACATCGCCGGGATGATGGCGAAGTATTTGGCCACGTCATTGGCGATGGAAAACGTGGTGAGCGCGCCGCGCGTCATCAGCAATTGCTTGCCGATGCCGACCACCTCCAGGAGTTTGGTGGGATTGCTGTCCAAGTCCACCATGTTGCCGGCTTCCTTGGCGGCCATGGTGCCACTGTTCATGGCCACGCCGACGTCGGCCTGGGCCAAGGCCGGGGCGTCATTGGTCCCGTCTCCGGTCATCGCCACCAAGCGTCCGGCGGCTTGTTCCTGCCGGATGTAATCCAGCTTGTCCTTCGGCGTGGCCTGCGCCAGGAAATCGTCCACGCCGGCCTCCTGGGCGATGGCGGCGGCGGTGAGGGGATTGTCGCCGGTGATCATGACCGAGCGGATGCCCATGGCGCGCAACTGCGCCAGGCGTTCCTTCATTCCGCCCTTTACGATGTCCTTCAAATGAACGGTGCCGAGCAATCTCGGGCCGTCCGCCACCACCAGCGGAGTGCCGCCGCCGCGGGAAATTCCCCGGGAGACCTCGATCGCATCCTCCGGCACCGTTCCGCCCTCTTGGCGCACGAATTCCGCCACCGCCTCGGTCGCCCCTTTCCGCAGCCGTCGGCGCCCCATATCCACGCCGCTCATGCGCGTGTAGGCGGAGAAGGGAATGAAGTGCGCTGCGTCGGGCAGCTCACGGCCGCGCAATCCGCAACGCTCTTTGGCCAGCACCACGATGGATCTGCCTTCCGGCGTCTCATCCGCCAAGCTGGACAGTTGCGCGGCGTCGGCCAGTTCGGCCTCGGTGACGCCAGGAGCCGGCAGAAACTCCACCGCTTGCCGGTTGCCCAACGTAATGGTGCCGGTCTTGTCCAGCAGTAGGGTGTTGACATCGCCTGCCGCTTCCACCGCCTTGCCGCTCATCGCCAGCACGTTGTGCTGCATCACGCGGTCCATGCCGGCAATACCGATGGCGGAAAGCAATCCGCCGATGGTGGTGGGGATCAGGCAGACCAGCAGGGCGGACAGCACCACCACCGAAGGCACCTGCCCTGCGCCCGCGGCCCGCACGCTAAAGGCGGCGAATGGCGGCAATGTGGCCACGGCCAGAAGAAAAATCAGCGTCAGGCCGGCGATCAATATGTTCAGCGCGATTTCGTTGGGAGTCTTCTGCCGCTGCGCGCCTTCCACCAGCGCGATCATGCGGTCGAGAAAGGTTTCGCCGGGGTTGGAGGTGATGCGGATGCGAATCTCATCCGATAGCACCTTGGTGCCGCCGGTTACGGCGCTGCGGTCGCCACCGGACTCGCGAATGACGGGTGCGCTTTCGCCGGTAATCACTGACTCGTCCACGGTGGCGATGCCTTCGACCACCTCGCCGTCGCCGGGGATAATGTCGCCCGCCGCGCACATCACGACGTCGCCGGCACGGAGGCTGGAGCTGGGCACGGACTCCGTTCGGTCGCCGGCGAGCTTCTTGGCCATCGTCTCGCTCTTGGTCTTGCGCAGGCTGTCGGCCTGCGCCTTGCCTCGCGCCTCGGCCATGGCCTCGGCGAAATTGGCGAACAGAACGGTGAACCACAGCCAGAGGGCGATCTGGAACGTAAAGCCATTGCCGGCCAGCCCCAGCCACCAGCCGCGCGCAAGCAGCACGGTGAGCAGCGAGGCGCCCACTTCCACCACGAACATGACTGGATTGGCTGCCATCTTCAGCGGATGTAGCTTCGCGAACGCATCCCGCGCGGCGCGGCGCAAAATCGTGGCGTCGGCCAGCGACAGCCGGCGCGGTGGACCCGCGTGGGAGGGGTAAACGCTGGCCGGTTCGGTGATGGCGTTCATCGGCGCTGGCTCGCTCATGGTTTCACCGCTGCCAATGCATGGCGGGAAAATAGCAGGTAATGTTCGGCAATCGGGCCCAGCGACAATGCGGGGAAAAAGGTCAGCGCTGCCACCAGGATTACGGTGCCGATCAATAGGCACACGAACAACGGGCCATGCGTCGGGAAGGTGCCGCTGGTCACCGCCAGGCGCTTCTTGGCGGCGAGGCTGCCCGCGATGCCCAGTAGCGGCAGCAGGAAAATGAACCGTCCGATGAACATGGCCAGGCCCAGCGTCAGGTTGTACCAGGGAGTGTTGGTGTTCAGGCCGGCGAAGGCGCTGCCGTTATTGCCCGTGGTGCTGGCATACGCATAAAGGATTTCGCTGAAGCCGTGTGGTCCGGGATTCGCCACGTTGGCGGCGGCAGGTCCCGGCGGGTTCCAATACCCGTGTGCCGGAAAGCGGAGGACCGAACTCAGGGCGGTGAACACCAGAATGCTGGCGGCGGCGGCGATCAACGCCACCATGGCCAGCTTCACTTCCTTTTGCTCGATTTTCTTGCCGACGTACTCCGGCGTCCGCCCCACCATCAGTCCGGCAATGAACACGGCCAGGATGGCGAACAGCAGCATCCCCTTCAAGCCCGCGCCGACGCCTCCAAAAATCACCTCGCCGGTCAGCATGTTCACCAGCGGCACCATGCCCCCGAGGGGCGTGAAGCTGTCGTGCATCGAGTTCACCGCCCCACAACTGGCGTCGGTAGTAACGGTAGCGAACAGGGCCGAATCGGTAATCCCGAAGCGGACTTCCTTGCCCTCCATGTTGCCGCCCGGCTGGCTGGCGGTCGCCTGGGTGGCGATGCCCATTCGGGCCAAGAGCGGGTTGCCGCGTTGCTCGAAGTGGTAGCAAAAAAATGCTCCCGCCAGGAACAAGGCGCTCATCGCCGCGAACAGCGCCCAGCCCTGGCGTGTATCGCCGACCTCCCGGCCGAACATATAAGCCAGCCCCGCCGGGATGACGAAGATGAACAGCATCTCGAGGTAGTTGGTCAGCGGCGTGGGATTTTCGAAGGGGTGCGCGGAATTGGCGTTGAAGAACCCGCCTCCGTTGGTGCCGGCCATCTTGATCGCCTCTTGCGAAGCCACCGGCCCGCCGGGAATCACCTGCGTGGCTCCTTGCACGGTGCGCACGGGTAGGTTCGGGCGCAGGGTTTGGATGACGCCTTGCGAGCAGAGAAATAACGCGCCCAGCAATGACAAGGGCAGAAAAACGTAGACCGTGGCCCGCGTTAGATCCGCCCAAAAGTTGCCGATGGTCTTGGACTCCCGCCGCGCGAAGCCGCGGATCAGCGCCACCGACATCGCCACGCCGGCGGCGGCGGAGACGAAGTTTTGCACCGTCAGCGCCGCCATCTGGACAAAATAGCTGAGGGTCGTTTCACCGGCGTAAGATTGCCAGTTGGTGTTGGTGACGAAGCTGATGGCGGTATTGAACGCCAGATCGGGCGAGACCTGCTTCCCGCCGAAGTGCTGGGGATTCAGCGGCAGGAAGCCCTGCAAACGTTGGATGGCATAGACGAATAGGAAGCTAACCGCGCTGAACGCCAGCAGCGATATCGCGTACTGCGTCCAGCGTTGCTCCTGTTCCGGATCCACTCCTCCGACGCGGTAGCACAAGGCTTCCAGCCAGCGCAGGGGCCGGTGCAGAAACGTGCGATGGCCGTTGAACACGCGCGACAGGAAGATGCCGACCGGCTTGGCCAACGCCAGGACGATCAAGAAAAATATGACGATTTGCGCAACGCCGTTGAAGGTCATTTAGAACTTTTCCGGCCGGAGCAGGGCATAGAGGAGGTAGACGAACAGGCCCAGCGCCACGATCCCGGCCAATCCGTAGGCGAATCCCATGGCTTAGCTCCACTCGCAAAAGCGGACATACGCCCGGCCCGCCAAAAACAGCCCGGCGCCGATGGCAAGGAATAGCAGATCCAGCACGCGCTGCCTCCGTGACGACCATCCCAGCGTGCCAGAAGCGCCGTTAGGAAGTCGTAAAGAGAAGCTAAAGGTGGTGTAAAGACCCGGCCGCGGTGACCCGGAGCGGTGCCCAGCGACGCGCTGGCTGGGCCGGGCCGGACGGGATTCCCGGCCCAGCCGGGCGCGTGAGCGGGACGCCCCACCAGCGGCGGGGCCGGGGCCCGCGGAAACAATGCCGGTCGTGCTACTCGGGCGGAAGCAGGCGATAGCCAACCCACGGCTCGGTGCGCAGCAACTGCGGCCGGCTGGGATCAGACTCGATTTTCTTGCGCAATTGGTTGACGAAGACGCGCAGGTACTCGGTCTGCTCGCCATAGTCGGGCCCCCATACCGCTTGCAGCAGTGCGCGGTGCGTCAGCACACGGCCCGGCTGGGAGGCGAGTTGGCGCAGCAGGTCGAATTCCTTGGGCGTGAGCTTCAGCTCCTCGGCGCCATTCCACGCCCGGCGCGCGGCAACGTCCAGGCGGATGGGCCCGGCTTCGAGCAGCGCGCCCAGGGCGGGTACGGAGCGGCGCAGCGAGGAACGGATGCGGGCCAGCAATTCGCCGGCGCCGAACGGCTTGGTCAAATAGTCATCCGCGCCCGCATCCAAGGCCTCGATCTTGTCCGCTTCCGCGCCCCGCACCGACAGGATCAGGATGGGGGTGTCCGCGCTGCCGCGCAGCCGCCGGCAGACTTCCACGCCGGGAATATCCGGCAACGCCAAATCCAAAATGACCAAATCCGGGTGGTGGCGAGTGAACAGCTCGAGCGCTTCCGCGCCCGTGGCCGCGGTCAGCGTTTCGTAGCCGGCGGAGACGAGGGTGGTTTTGAGAACGCGGCGAATCTGGGGCGCATCGTCCACCGCCAGGATGCGGGCGGCGCTCATGATGCGGCGGTCCTGGGCGCCGGTTGCGCGGCATGCGGGACGGCGGCGGGCAGGGTGAACCAGACCCGAGCGCCGCCTTCGCTGGCATTGGCGGCGCCGATGGCGCCACCCTGCGCCTCGATCAAGCCGCGGGCGATGGCCAACCCCATTCCCAGCCCCTCGGGTCGCAACTGGCGGGCCAGCGGCGCGCGATGAAATTTTTCAAACGCATGCGCCAGCATCGCCGCTGGAAACCCCGCTCCCAGGTCGCGCACCTCCAGCCGCACGCCGGCCTCCTCGCGTCTTGCGGTGATCCGAACCGGCGCGGCCGGTGGGGAATAGGCGTCGGCATTGGCCAGCAACTGGGCCAGAGCCCGGGCGGTCAGCGGCCCATCGGCCAACACGGCCGGGAGGTCCGGCGCCAAGTCCAGCTCCACGCGTCGCGTGGGACACGGCCGCCGCGCCAGGCTCTCGCGAATCAGCAGCTCGACGGCCTGGGGGCGCCGTTCCGTTTGCAGGCCGCCGCCTTCAATGCGCGCCATGTCCAGCATGTTTTCCAGTAGGCCATCCAGCCGGTCCGATTCTTCTTCCATCACCGCCGCCAGTTCCTGCCGCGCCTCGGCGGCCATTTCGGGCTGGCTGCGCAGGGCGCTGGCGGCGGCCTTCACCGAAGTCAGCGGCGTGCGCAACTCATGGGTGAAGGAATCCAGCAACGCCGATTTCAGCGCATCGCCCGCGCGCAGCGCCGACAGGCGGGTGGTTTCGGCCCGCAACTGCGCGCTTTCCAGGGCGATCGCCACCATGCCGGCGATGGCCTCGGCGGTCTCGGCCCCCAACGGCGGACCCTCCAGGTGCAGGGCTCCAACCTCGTGTTGGCCCACCCGCAGCCGCCAGTGCATGTTAAACGCTCCACGCGCGGCGGCTTGGGCCCCGCCGCCGACCTCGATGCGCGCGTCCCGCATGCCGAAGATGTGAATCAGCGCCCGCTCCAGGTCCGCCGTTTCCTCGCTGGGGTTGGCCAGCAGAATCGCCCGGCTCAGGTCGTAGAGCCGCGCGGCGTCGTTGCGCTGCGCCTCCGCTTCCGCCGCGCGCCGCTCAGCGGTCGCGGATAGTCGGCTGGCCACGACTGCCGTGGCTAGGAATACCGTCAGCGCCACCCAGTTCCGCGGGTCCTGAATGGTCAGGCTGCCTACCGGCGGGAGGAAGAAGAAGTTGAGCTGCGCCGTGGCGGCAACGCTGGCCGCGAGCGCCGCCGACAGGCCCCAGCCGCTGGCCACGCCCAGCACCACCAAGAGATAGGCGAAACCCACGCTCATGGCGTTCTGCGACGGCAGCGCCAGCCGGAATAGCACGGTCACGCCGACGGTCAGGGCCAGCGCGGCGGCGATGGATTTCGCGGGGCGGCGCATCGGCGGCTCCGGAGGCGGAGCGATCAGTCGGCGGCGGCGGCGGCCGGAAAAAATCGGGCGTGCAACCGCTCCACCGCGCGCGGCACGTCGTCGTCCTCGATCACCAGGCTGATATTCATCTCCGAAGCTCCTTGGGAGATCATGCGGATGTTGATGTCCCCTAATGCCGAGAATACCGCCGCGGCCACTCCCGGTGTGTTGCGCATGCCGCCGCCGACCAGGCAGATGATGGCCTTGCGCCCCTCGTAGCGCACCTCCGCGAAGCGCCCCAGCGCGTCGGCGATGGCCGGCAGCTGCGCCGTATCGGCCACCGTCAGCGAGACGCTGACCTCGGAGGTCGAGATCATGTCCACCGGACATTGGTGCCCGGCGAACACGTCGAAGATCGCCTTCATGAATCCATGCGCCAGCAGCATTCGCGTCGAGACGATGTCAATCACCGCCACGTTCCGCTTGCTGGAGATGCAGGCCACCGTCGCGCAGGGGTCGGTGCTCCGCTGGGCGCGGTCGGCGTGGCGGGCGGTGATCAGCGTGCCGGTGACGGCGGGATCCGGCGGGCCAGGGTGAAAGTTCCGCGCGTTGAGCACCCAGACCGGAATGTTCTTGCGCATCGCCGGAAGCAGCGTGGCCGGGTGCAGCACCTTGGCGCCAAAATACGCCGACTCCGCCGCCTCCGCGAAGCTAATGCGTTGAATGCGCCGGGCCGCCGGGCAGATGCGGGGATCGGCGGTGAGCATCCCATCCACATCGGTCCAGATTTCGATTCGCTCCGCCCCCAGCGCCGCTCCCAGGATGGCGGCGGAAAAATCCGATCCGCCGCGGCCCAGCGTGGTGCCGACGCCGCGCCGCGTGGCGCCGATAAATCCGCCCAGCACCGGAATCGAGCCCGCGGCCAGCAGCGGCTGCAGCTCGGCGGCCGCGGCGCGCTGGATCTCCGCCTCCAGCGGCAGCGCGGCGGTGAAGCGCTCATCGGTAATGATGACGCGGCGCGCGTCCGCCGTCGTCGCCGGCAGGCCGGCGGCGGCCAGGGCGTGCTGCGCCAGGATCGGCGACACCCGTTCGCCGTAGGCCACCACGGCGTCGCGCGTGCGGGGCGTCAGTTCCGCCACGGCGGAGATGCCGCGCAGCAGTTCGCCCAGCGCCGCGAACGCCGCAGTCAGTTCCTCCCGTTCCCGCCCCGCGCCGCCGCCCAGGTCGGCCAGCACGCGCAGGTGGCGCTCGCGCAGCGCCGCCAGCGAGGCGGCGGCAAAATCCCCCTGTCCGTGCAGCGCCAGCGTGGCCAGCTCGATCAGCCGGTCGGTGGCGCCGGCCAGGGCGCTCACGACCACCACGGGCGATTCCCGGCGCCGGTCGGCGACAATCGCCGCCAGGCGGCGCAGCGCCGCGGCGTCCTGCACCGACGTCCCTCCGAATTTCATCACCAACATGGGGATGTCCAGCCCGGCCGGTATTACCAGCCCTCGGCGTGAATCAGCTCCGCGTTCAGCAGGGCTGCGCCCGCGGCGCCGCGCAGCGTATTGTGCGAAAGCACGACGAACTTGTAGTCCAGCAGGCGGCAGGGGCGCAAACGCCCGACGGTCACGGCCATGCCCCCGCCGGCCTCCACGTCCCGCCGCGGTTGCGGCCGGTCGGCGCCGCCGGCGATCCGCAACGGCGAGGAGGGCGCGGTCGGAAGCTTTAACTCTTGGGGCCGGCCGCGGAACCGCGCCAGCGCGTCGCGCACTTCGGCTAGCGGCGCATGGCGCCGCAATTTCACCGCCACCGCCTCGGTATGCCCCTCCAGAACCGGCACCCGGTTGCACTGCGCGGAAATGGCGATGTTGGCCGGAACGATGCCGCTTTGGCCGTGCAGCGTGCCCAGGATCTTGTCGGACTCGGTTTCCAGCTTCTCCTCCTCTCCCGCGATATACGGCACCACATTGGCCAAGATGTCCAGTGACGCCACGCCCGGGTAGCCGGCGCCGCTAATGGCCTGCAGCGTGGTGACGAAGACCTGCTCCACGCCGAATGCCCGCTCCAGCGGCGCCAGCGCCATCGCCAGTCCCACCGTCGAGCAGTTCGGGTTGGTGACCACGCCGCCGCGCTGCACGTACTCCCGCTGCTGGCGCAGCAGGGCCAAATGCTCCGGGTTGACCTCCGGAATCAGCAACGGTACGTCGGGGCGCATGCGCAGCGCGCTGGCGTTGGAAATCACGAGATGTCCGGCGGCGGCGAAACGCGGCTCCAATTCCGCGGCCGGCCCCGAATCCAGGGCGGAGAAGACCAGGCGCGCGGGACAGCCCTCCGGCGCGGCGGGTTGCAGCTCCATGCCGGCCGCCGCCGCGGGCAGCGGCGAAGCGAGGTGCCACCGCACCGCCTCGCCATAAATCGCGCCCCGCGACCGGTCGGAAGCCGCCAGCCATACCGGCTCAAACCAGGGGTGATGCTCCAGCAGGGACAGCAGCCGCTGGCCGACCACGCCGGTCGCGCCCAGCACTCCGACGGGAGTTTTCGCGTGTGGCATTTAGGAATCGCGCCGCCCGCGCCTAACTCTGGTTGGCCAGTTGTCCGAGCGTGGCCTTTAACACGTCGGTGTTGATCTTGATTCTGCCGCTCTTGATCATGCGGGCCCGCAAATGATCCTCGAACGCCGCGAACGCCGCGCTCTGCTTTTGCTGCAACAGGGAAGTCTCCAGCGCCTGCTGCTGCCGCGCGAACGCTCCTGGCGCCGGCGGCTGGATGGCCTGCAATTGATAAACGATCGTCATCCCGTGTGCCGCGGTCGGCGGTCCGACCTCGCCGGGCTTCAGCCGGAACAGGCTCGCGGCCAGCGGCTGCACCGCGCCGACGTCCGGCAGGCTGCCATCGCGCGTCAGCGGCGGGCTGGTTTTCACCGCAATGTGCATCTTGGCCGCCGCCGCTTGCAATCCCTCTTTTTTCGCCGCCGCGGCCAACTCCTGGCCCTGGCTCGCGGCCAGTTTTGCCGCTTCCTGCTTGCGATACGCCGATTCCACCTGGCGCCCCACTTGGCGGAAGGGTTGCGTCGTCGCCGGCTCGATGGCGGTGATTTGCGCGAAGGCGTAGCCCGCGGGCACCTGCACCACCGGCGTCACGCCATGCAGGCTGGCGCCGAAGACGTCGCTTTCAAACTCCGGATTGATGCCGATTCCGGTGATGGGGTCGGTATTGCTCACCGGCGGAATGGGAATATATTGCAGCCCATATTCGGCCGCCAACTTCGGCAGCGGCCGGGAACCGGCCTCGGCTTGCGCCTGATTGACCGCTTTCTGCGCCAGTTGCGCCGCCTGGGACTGCTGAATGTTGTTGCTGATCTCGCCGGCCGCCTGCGCCAGCGGCTCGACGTGCGCCGCTTGGTGCGCCTCGGCCTTCACGATCTCCAGCCCATAGGGCGTGGAGATCACGCCGCTGACCTGGCCCACCGGCAGGGCGAACGCGGCCTGTTCCACCGCGGGATACAGCCGGCCCTGCGTCACCCAGCCGATCTCGCCGCCCTGCGACGCGGTGGCGTCGTCCTGCGAGTACTTCTTCGCCAAGGCCGAGAACTTCGCCCCGGAGTGGAGCTGGGTTTCGATTGCGGCCGCCAGCTCCCGGGCTTTCTTGAGCTGTGCCGGCGTGTCGCCGCTGGTCTTCAGCAGGATGTGGGCGATGCGCACGCGCTCCGGAAACGTGTACCGCGCCAGGTGCGCTTGATAGTACTGCTGGATCTGCGCCGCCGTGGGCTGGATCTTGGCCGCGAATTGCGCCGTGTTGGCCAGCACCAGCCCCAATCCCCGCCGCTCCGGCGATTGGTAGGTCGCCTGGTGCGCTTGATAAAACGCTTGCAATTGCTGCGCCGTCGGTTTGACCTGCGATTCCAGATGCGACGGATCCAGCACGGCGTAGAGAAACACCGCCTTGTCGTTGTTGCGGCGGAACTCCGCCCGCACCTCGGCGGGCGTGACGCGAATGCCGTCCGTGACCAGGTAGCGCAGCTTGTTGACCAGCACCTGCGTGCGCATCCGCTGCTCGAACTGCGGAACCGACATCTGCTCCGCCTGCTGGATGAAGTCCGCGTACTCGGTTTCCCCGACGAACTGGCCGTTGGGAAATAGCTGCGGAAGCTGCTCCCGGATGGTGCGGGCAATGTCCTTCGAGCTGGCGGTCAGGCCGTAGCGCAGAGCTTCGTCGCCGAGCGCGTTCTCCATGATCAGGCTGTTGAGGATCTGCTGGCCGTAGTAGGGCAGATACTCGGGGGGCAGGCGGTCCGCCTGCTCGATGCGGCTGATCTCGCTGTTCAGTTCCGTGGTGGTGATCTGCCGTCCATCCACGGTGGCCACGGCGGAGGACTGGCCGCTGCTGCCGACGGCCCCGCCGCCGGTAAGGCCGGGCACCAGAAACAGGACCATGGCGACGGAAATGATGACCAGGATGCCGCCAAGCATGTAGCGGGCGGCGGCGTCCTTGCGGCGAAAGAAATTCAGCATGGCGCGGGTTCAGCCCCGGGGAAGGACTCTTCCCCTGCGGCCAAAACCAAGCCAGGATCGGGGGATGCCCACCGCCAGGACGCGGACAACTCTCAATTTGCCCGCGAACGCCGAGGTCCACGGGCTGTCTTATAGTATACGGGCTGCATCCCGCCGACTAGTTGTTGCCGCCCAGGTCTACCGTCGCGGGTGCGCAGACGCGGCGGGATGGGCAGCTGGCGTTTGCGCCTCCGGGTGCGAGGGGCGCGGATGCACCAGCCGCTCGTGGCGCTGGTCCCACTGCGCCACCCAGGCGTTGAACTCCGTCCGCTGCCGCGGGTTCAACATGGCCCGAACGCGCTCCCGCTCCTGCGCCCGAATGGGCGCGAAGTCCCGCAACTCCTGGTTGAACAGCGCGTCGTACTGCGGCTGTAGTTGGCGGTGAATCTGGTTCCAATGCTGCCGCATGTCCACCACGATCGCCCGGAACTGGGTCGCTTGCGACGGGGTCAAATGCAAGAGCCGCGTCATGTGGCGCACGTAGCGGTCCTGGCGGGAGAGGCGGCGGTGCATGTGCGGCGCCAGCCAAAGGCCTCCGCCCCCGCCGGCGATCAAGCCCAGCACGAAGACGCCGATTAAGATCAGCGCGCCACGGCGGGTGATTCCACCCCCGGTCGGCGCCGGCGGAGCCACGGGCGGTTGGGTAGGGATAGTGGACATGGATGCCTGCGGCTAGTGATTGCCCACCCCTAGCCAATCCGTCGGGCGTTGCGCGGCGAAGTTCACCGGCATGGACTGGGCCACGGTCGCCGATGGCGCCAAAAGGCTTTGCGCCGAGGGCATGCTCGCCGCCGGCGCCGCGGTCACGGCTCCGCCGGTTCCGCTCAGCGCCATCGAGCCGGCCAGCAACAGCAGAACCGTGATGGAGGCCAGATACGGCGCCAGCCGCCGCAGCCCCATGCTCAAGGAGCCGTCCCAAGCGGCGCTGGATTGGCGGCGAATCGCCGCCCATACCGCCGCCATCGGCGGCGCTTCCGGAACCGCCACGGCGCCGGCTTGCACGACCCCGCGCGCCCAATCGCGCAAGGCGGCGTATTCCTGGCATTTGTGGCAGTTGCGCAGGTGCGCCACCGCCTCGTCCGGCGCGCCGTCCCGCCCCGCGGCCATATCCAAATGCGTTCGGCAGGTGCGGCAATTCATGACAGCCTCCTCTTCGCCAGCCGTTGATAACTGGCCAACATCCGCTTGCGGGCGCGGAACAGCCCGACCTTCACCGCCGACAAGCCCAGGCCGGTGGCGGCGGAAATCTCCTCCAAGGATAGATCCTGCAAGTCTTGCATGACCAACAGTTGCCGGTCGCGCGGCCTGAGGCTAGCGAGCAGCTTGCCCGCCAGATCGCGGGAAACCAGCCGCTCCAGGGCATTGGCGTGGGAGGTGTCCGGCAGATCCCACTCGCGCGCCTCGCCCCCGTCCAGCGCCGCCGGCGGATCCGCCGCCCGCGGTTGCCGCCGCTGCCGGCGCAGGTAGTCAATCGTATGATTGCTCGCCAGCCGGTATAGCCAGGGCCGGAACGGCATGCCTGGCGTGAAGGAACCGAGCGCAAGGTAGGCCTTGGCGAAAATCTCCTGCACCAAGTCCGGCACCGCTTCCGGGTGGCGGATCATGTTGGCTACCAGGCGGGAAATCGCGCCTTGGTAACGGGCATAGAGCGCTTCGAATGCCGCCCCGTCCCCGGACTGAATTTGCCGGACCAGCGGACCATCGGGATCTTCAGCCGCCACGCCGACCGCGGGCCGGGAAGTCCCAATTGCCGGATCGGCCGGGGAATTCGCCACGGGTATACCCAACGTCCAAGCGGAGGCGAGCGCCGACATCACCTTCTGCAACGCCGCCTCAGCCGCCAAAGTTACAGGCCGCGGCGCTGGGCCGCTGCGCCGGGCGCCACCAAGCTGCTCGGCCCGCCACGGACCGCGCCAACCGCAATGTTACTATGGGCCAGGCTTCGCCTGCCGCTGCCAGGGGCCAGCGGCCACACCGGAGATGGGGACCTATAGCGTACAAATTGGGCGGGTTTACGATGGCCCGCTGGACCTGCTGTTGGACCTCATCCGGAAGCAGGATGTTGACATCTATGACATCCCCATTGCCCGCCTGACCGGACAATATTTGGCATACCTGGAGGGCCCCCAGGGCATACACAGCGGAATGGACGTCGAGGTGGCGGCGGAGTTTTTGCTCATGGCCGCCACGCTCATCCAAATCAAGAGCAAACTCCTCCTGCCCGCCGCGCCAGCCCTGCCCGGCGAGGCCCCGGAGCCCGATCCCCGGCAAGAGTTGGTCGCCCGGCTCTTGGAATACGAGCAGTTCCAGCAGGCGGCCGCCATGCTCCATGAGCGGCAGCAGATTGAGGACGCCAGTTGGCGCCAGCCGGGTTTGCGGGAATTCCGCGGCGAGGCCGCCCCGGAACCGGAACTGGCCGTTGGCATCTACGACCTGGCGCAGGCCTTCCAGCGCGTGCTGCGGCGCATGGAAGAACGGCCCAAGCTGGAGGTAGGCGGCGCCGACGTGACCGTGGCCGAAATGGTGGCCCGCCTCCAGGAATGGCTGGCCGCGGCCCCCGGTCCGCTGCGCTTGCAAGCGGTGCTAGGTCGCGCCGCCGATCGCCGGGCCCTGGTGGCCTGCTTTTTGGCCCTGCTGGAAATGGTCCGGCGCGGCGAGGTGCAGCTGCGGCAGGAGCGGGTCATGGGAGATATTTGGCTGCGCCGCGCGGCGCCGAAAGCCGGGGCGGCATCGGCGTAAGCGCGTCCGCGACCCGAATGAGTGAAACCAAGCTGGAAATGACCGACGTTGAACATGACCGACGCTAAGACCAATCAAGGAGAAACGTTCCCCGCCGCGGCGGCGCCCGCGCCCGCCGGCGAGACTTCAGCTGCGCTCCCCGCCGATCTGCTTTCCGCCTTGGAGGCGCTCGTCTACGTTGCCGAGGCGCCCGCCACCTGCGGCCAAATGGCCGCTGCGCTCGGCGTGGGGCCGGCGATCGTCGAGCAGGGCGTCGCCGAGTTGATGTCCCGCTACGCCGGTGACGGCCGCGGCATCGAGATCCGCTGCGTCGCCGGCGGTTATCGCATGGCCACCAAGCCGCAGCACCATGAGGTGCTGCGCCGCTTCATCAAGTCGCTTCAGCCTCCCATTCGCCTGTCGCTGGCGGCGCTGGAAACGCTCGCCGTCATCGCCTATCGCCAGCCGGTCACCGCCCCGGAAATCAAGGACATCCGCGGCGTGGACCCCAGCGGCGTGTTGAACACGCTGCTGGACCGCAAGCTGATCGCCACCGCCGGCCGTAAGGATGTCGTCGGCAAGCCGATTCTCTACAAAACCACGCAGGAATTCCTGCTGCGCTTTGGCCTCGCCAAACTCAACGAATTGCCTACCCTGAAGGAGTTTGAGGAGATGGCCAAGGCCGGCCTGGAAGGCATCGAGGTCGCCGCCGACGAGGTGGCGCCGCTCACGGGTCCTTTCGGCGATGCGGGCCCAGCCGGAGATTCCACCGCCCCAGCGTCTTCTCATTCCGGCTCCGCGTCGGCCGTGGAACTGCGCGCTGACGGCGACGCCGGGGCCGAATCCGAATAGCCGGCCCCCTCCGGTTGCCTTCCCGTCCATCCCTTGCCACCCATGGAAGAGCGTCTACAAAAAGTCCTGGCGCGGGCCGGCATTGCCTCGCGTCGCAAGGCCGAGGAGATGATCTCCGCCGGCCTGGTCTCGGTCAACGGCAAAATCCTGACTACGCTCGGCGACAAGGCCGACCCCCGCCGGGATCGCATCCTCGTCCAGGGCCGTCCGCTGCCGCCGCTGGCGCCGCCGCGACATTTTCTGCTGTATAAGCCCAAGGGAGTGGTTTCCACGCTCAGTGATCCCGAGGGCCGCCCCACCATCGCCGACCTGCTGCCGCGCGGCGGGCGGCGCAAGAACGAGCGGCTGTACCCCGTCGGTCGCCTGGATTTCGCCTCGGAAGGCTTGCTGCTGATCACCAACGACGGCGACCTCGCCTTTCGCGTGCTGCGCGCCAGTTCCGCCCTGCCCAAAACCTATTGGGTCAAGGTCAGTGGCCGGCCCAGCGAAGAGCACCTGGCGAAACTCCGCCGCGGCATCTTTCTGCCGCCGCTGCGCTCCGCTCCGGCGGTGCGCACGGCCCCCGCGCAGGTTCGCTGGCGTCCGGGCAAACCGGGCGATCCCAATCCGTGGTTGGAGATCGTGCTGACCGAGGGCCGCCCCAACCAAATTCGCCGCATGATGCAGGCCGTCGGCCACCGCGTGGAAAAGCTTCGCCGCGTGCAGATCGGCCCATTGCAGGTCGCGGGCCTCCAGCCCGGTGAACTCCGCCCGCTCGCTCCGCCTGAGCTGGCCGCTCTGCGCGCCGCCCTGCGCCCCGGCGCCACCAACCGCCGCTCGGCGCCCGCCGCGCCCCCCGCTGCAGCGCCACTACGCCGGGGCCGCCCGTCCACCCCAGGCGCGCCGAACCGCCGCGGAACTCACCAGAGCGGACCGGCCCGGGGCCGCGCCGGCCGCGCACCCCGTTCCGCCGCGGAGCGGCCACGCTCTCCCCACCCCGGAGTTCGCGGCGCTAACGGCCGGCGCGATGCGCCGCGATTTGCAGCGGGTCGTAAACCGGCGCCACCTCGGGGGCGTAAGCCAAATCGAGGTGCTCGATCTCGTCCCGTCTCAGGCCGGCGGTGAGCGCCACCGCCGCCGCGTGCAACCGCGCCAGGGTGGTCCCCGGCGGTCCCACTACCTGCATTCCTAGCCCCCGGCCGCTCTGCCGGTCGAAAATCCATTTCAGCGTCACCCGCCGCTCGCCGCGGTAGCCGGCGACGGTGTTCGCCTCGATCCGCTCCACGCCCACCGCGAATCCGGCCCGTTCCGCTTGTTCCAGCCCCAAGCCCGTCCGTCCCGCTTCCCATCCGAAAGCGCTCAGCACCAGCGATCCCAGCACCCCGGGATAGCGAGCCACCGGCCCGTTCGCCGCGTTCTGCCCGGCCACGCGGCCCTGCTGGTTGGCGACCGCCCCCAGCGGAATCCACGCCGGCGCGCCGGTGATCCGATGCCGGCTTTCGGCGCAGTCGCCGGCGGCGAAGATGCCGGGCACGTTCGTTTGCTGCCGTTCATCCACCGCGATCGCGCCGGTCAAGCCCCGCGTCACTCCCGCCCCCGCCGCCAAACCCACGTTGGGCGCCAGGCCGCTGGCATCCACGGCGAATTCCGCCTCCACGGTTCCCGCGCTGGTGGCGAGTCCGATGCCTTGCGGCGCGGGCAAGATCGCCTCCACGCGCGCCAGGTTTACGATTTCCACCGGCGCCAACTGCTCCCCGCCACGGCGCGCCGCGGTGGCCATCAGCTCCGCCATGTCGGCATCCAAGCTGGGCAGCACGCTGGCGCCCGCTTCCAGCAGGCGGACCGTCAGGCCCCGCCGCGCCAGCGCCTCGGAAATCTCCATGCCGATATATCCCGCGCCGATCACCACCGCCCGGCCGCCGCGGCTGCCCCGCTGCCGCAAATACGCCTCCAGACGCGCCGCTTGTTCCCAGGTGTTCGCCCGGAACAGCCGCGGATGGTCGTCGCCGCGCAAACCCACCGCCGCCGCGCCGGTGGCCAGCACCAGCCGGTCGAAGGCCGTCGCCTCTTCCCGCCCGGCTCCATCCTTCGTCACCACGCGGCGCCGGCCCGGCTGAATCTCCACCACGTCCTGCCCGGTACGCAGGTCAATGCCGCGCTGCTGGCGAAAGAACTCCTCCGGATGCGCCCGCAGCGCGTCCAAATTCGGCACTTGCCCGCCCACGAAGGCGGGCAGCCCGCAGGCGCCGTAGGCGGCCGCGGGGCCGCGCTCCAGCACCACGACCTCGGCATGCGGGGCGATGCGCCGTGCGCGGCTGGCCGCGCTCATCCCCGCCGCTACCCCGCCGATGATGACAATCCGTTCCGCCATGCCCGTTCGCTGAATGCCGCCGCCATCTTACCGCGTCCTTCGCCCCGCCGCGGCGCCGCCGCCGGTATTCTAGGAGCATGAGCCAGAGTAGTCCCGCGACGCCGGAGGAACGCTATCCGATCGGCCGCTTCCAGCCTCCCGCCCAGTTCGGCGCCGCCGAGCGCGAAGCCGCCATCGGCCAAATCGAACGCCTCCCCGCCGAGCTGCGCCGTGCCTTGGATGGCTTGAGCGAAGCCCAGCTCAACACTCCCTACCGTGAAGGCGGCTGGACCGCGCAACAAGTCGTCCACCACCTCTTCGACAGCCATTCCATGGCCCATGCCCGCTTTCGCCTGGCGCTGACCGAAGACGAGCCGGCCATCTTCGCGTATAAGGAATCCGCCTGGGCGGAACTCGCCGACGCCCGTTCCGCTCCCGCCGCGATTTCCCTCAGCCTGCTCGACGGCCTGCATCGCCGCTGGGCGTGGCTGCTGCGTTCCCTAAAGCCAGAGCAATTCAGCCGCACCTTTCGCCATCCCGAGCGCGGCCGCATGACCCTGGACCAAAACCTGGCGCTGTACGCTTGGCACGGCCGCCATCATACCGGCCATATCCTGGGCTTGCGCCAGCGGCGGGGTTGGTAATGCCAGCGGAGAAAAAAGAATCCCCCATCGCCGTTCGCCTGGTGATCACCAGCTTGATCGCCGTGGCGCTGGTCTACATTTTCTACACCAGCTTTTTCACCCACCGCTTCCGCGTGCGCGTCTGCGTCAGCTATCACGGCGCTTCCTCTTGCCAGGTGGCGCTCGGCCACAGCCGCCATCTGGCGCTGCGCGCCGCGCACGATCTGGCCTGCTCCCAAATCGCCTACGGTCGCGCCGGCACCATCGGCTGCCAGGACACACCAGCCACCTCCGTCACCTGGCTCAAGCCCTAGCCGGCGGCGCCACGTCCCTCGTTCGAACGGCCGGGCGCGCCGCGCGAGAGGTTGCACCGTCGCCGGTTGTGCACGGGCAGTCTTGCCCGCCCGCGGCGTGTTTCTTCGCCGGGCTGAGAACGATCCCCCCGCAATTCCACCCAAAGACGGGAATTGACGGCGAACCTCCGTCCGCCTACGCTGGCCGACGTCGCTTCATTCCCATGAGTTCGCCCTCGCCCGCTCTCGAACCGGCGCCCCATTCCAGCGCGGATGACGCCGAGAATCTCGCCGCCTGGCTGGGCCTGCTGCGCACTCCGGACTTAGGCGTCCGCGGCCAGCTCAATCTTCTCGGGAAGTTCGGCGCCGCCGCGGCGATTCATCGCGCGCCGCTGACCACCCTGGAGAGCTGCCAAATCTCCGCCGCCGCGGCGCAGTTCATTGCGCATGGCCAGGCCCTGGATGCCGGCTTCGCGGAACTTCAGCAAGTCCGGACCCTGGGCTTGGACATCATCACCCTGCACGAGCCGCGTTATCCCGCCCGTCTGCGGGAGGTTTTCGCTCCGCCGATCCTTTTATATCTCCGCGGCTCGGCGGCGGCGCTGGAAAAAGACGGCCTGGCCGTGGTCGGCACCCGCCATCCCACCGCCTATGGCCGGCTGATGGCGGAGCGCATCGGGCAGGGCTTGGCGCAATGGGGCCTTTCTGTCATCAGCGGCTTGGCCCGCGGCGTGGACGGAACGGCGCAAAAAGCCTGTATTGACGCCGGCGGCGTCAGCATCGCCGTCTTCGGCACCGGCGTGGACGTTGTCTATCCCAAGGACCACGAAAAACTAGCCGATCGCCTGCTCGCCGCCGGCGGCGCCATCATTTCGGAATTTCCCCTCGGCACCTATCCCGCGGTGCAAAACTTTCCCATCCGCAACCGCGTCATTAGCGGCCTGGGCTGGGGCGTGGTGGTGGTCGAGGGCGGCGAATATAGCGGCAGCCGCATCACCGCCCGCCAAGCGCTCAACCAGAACCGCGACGTCTTCGCCGTGCCCGGGCAGGCCACCAACAAGCAAGCCTGGCTGCCCAACGACCTGATCAAGCAAGGCGCCAAGCTGGTGTGCGAAATCACCGACATTGTGGACGAATTGGGCTCCGATGTTCGTCTGCGCCTCACCTCGCCGCCGATTGCGACCTGCTCGCCTTCTCCGGCATCCAAGGAGCGAGTGTCGGCGGCGCACCGCCAGGTGCTGGCGGCGCTGCCGGTGGGGGAGACCCGGCAAGTGGACGAACTGGGCGGTGCGTTGGAGGGAAAAATGACCACTCCGGAGCTGCTCGCCGCCCTGCTGGAGCTGGAATTGGCGGGCAAAATTCGGCAATTTCCTGGCAAAAACTACACGCGCGTCGCCTAGCCATCCCGCTCCGCCGCCGTCACCGGCCATTGGACCAGGTTTCCGCCGCTTCGCTGGGTTCGTGGTAGTCTGCGGTTCGGGGCCCCAGCGGCAATTTGTCCTCTGTGGCACCCTGCGTGCTTAGGCTTAGGCAGCCGGGGCGCAGCCGGCTTCACCTGTCCAGCCCGGCGGGCTTGCGGGTGGCGGCCAATCGCCCTTGCCGAGCGGCGCCGGGCGCGGATTCATCAGCATGCCCAAATCCATCGTTATCGTCGAATCACCGGCCAAGGCCAAGACCATCACGAAATATCTCGGCTCCGGCTACGAAGTCCTGGCCTCGCTCGGCCACATCAAGGATCTGCCCAAGCGCGACCTGGGCGTGGACCTGGACAACAACTTCGAGCCTACCTATACCGTTATTCCTGGCAAGGAAAAGGTGCTGGCGCAACTCAAGAAATCCGCCCAGCGTGCCGAAGCCATTTATCTCGCCGCCGACCCCGATCGCGAAGGCGAAGCCATCTGCTTCCATTTAGCCGAGGAATTTAAGGCTGGCGGCAAGCCTATCCGCCGCGTCACCTTCAACGAGATCACCAAGCGTGGCGTCCAGGAGGGCTTCGCCAAGCCCACGGAAATTGACCGCAACCTGGTGGACGCCCAGCAGGCGCGCCGCGTGCTGGACCGATTGGTCGGCTACCAAATCTCCCCCTTGTTATGGGACCGCGTCCGCCGCGGCATCTCCGCCGGCCGCGTGCAAACCGTGGCCCTGCGCCTAGTCGTCGAGCGCGAGCGGGAAGTCCGCGCCTTTCAAAAGCAAGAGTACTGGACCCTTGACGCCTATCTTTCCGCCGGCAAGGCGCCGTATTTCGATGCCCGCCTCACGCGCATCCTCGCCGCCGACGGCGCGGCGCCCAAGGAAGAACTCGCCATCGGCAACGGCGAACAGGCCGAGACGCTGCGCGCCGCGCTGGAAGATGCCGCCTTCCGCGTCCAGAGCGTCGAAACCAAGGAGCGCCGCCGCAATCCGCTGCCGCCCTTCATCACCAGCAAGCTCCAGCAGGACGCCGGCCGCAAGCTGCGCTTCAGCGTCAAGCGCACCATGGGCCTGGCGCAGCGCCTCTATGAGGGCGTCGAGCTGGGCAGCGAGGGCCTGGTCGGCTTGATTACCTACATGCGCACCGACTCCACCCGCGTCTCCGTGGACGCCGTGCGCGAAGGCCGGGAGTTCATTGCCAAGCAATTCGGCGCGGATTATCTGCCCGCCCAGCCCAATTCGTTCCCCAGCAAGAAGGGCGCGCAGGACGCGCATGAGGCCATTCGCCCCACCTCGCCCGCCCGCGATCCGGAATCCATCCGCCGCTACCTCGGCGAAGACGAGTACAAGGTCTACAAGCTCATCTGGCAGCGCTTCATGGCCTCGCAGATGACCCCGGCGCTATTTGACCAAACCAGCGTCGAAGTCCGCGCCCAGGCCAAGGACCGCACCCAGTACCAACTCCGCGCCTCCGGTTCGGTGCTGAAGTTCGACGGCTTTTTGAAGGTCTATGAGGAGAGCAAGGACAAGCCCGAGGCCGACGACGAGGCGCTCAAGCACAAGCTGCCCAAGCTGGAAGCCGGGCAAACGCTGAAGCTGCTGGCGCTGAAGCCGGAGCAGCACTTCACCGAGCCGCCGCCGCGCTATACCGAAGCCTCGCTGGTCAAGGAACTTGAGGAGAAGGGCATCGGCCGCCCCTCGACCTACGCCGCCATCCTCAGCACTATCCAGGAGCGCGGCTACGTCACCAAGACCGGCGGCAAGTTCATTCCCTCCGAGCTGGGCATGGTGGTCAACGATCTGCTGATCGAAAACTTCCAGGACATCTTCGATCTCCAGTACACCGCCAAGCTGGAGGAGGAATTGGACGAAATCGGCGAGGGCCGGGAGAAATGGACCGACGCCATGCGGGAGTTCTACAAGAAATTCTCCCGCAACCTCGCCTACGCCGAAAAGCACATGGCCAACATCAAGCGCATGGAGCGGCCCACCGAACTGGTCTGCGACAAATGCGGCAAGCCGATGGTCGTGCGCTGGGGCAAGCATGGCTCATTCCTGGCCTGCAGCGGCTATCCGGAATGCACCAACACCCGGGAGCTGGCGGTGGATCTGCCCGACCTGGAGAACGCCGAAATCTCCCCCGAGGCGAACGAGGAATATTGCGAGAACTGCGGCCGGCCGATGGCCCTGAAGCGCGGCCGTTTCGGCCAGTTCATGGCCTGCACCGGCTATCCCGAATGCAAGACCACCCGCCGCCTGGACGGCGCGCAGAAGAAGCCCGACGTCCCGCTGGAGGAGACCTGCCCGCAATGCGGCAAGAACCTGGTCGTAAAGACCGGCCGCTACGGCGAGTTCACCGCCTGTAGCGGCTACCCCGACTGCAAATACATCAAGCAGAACTTGGTCGGCGTCAAATGCCCGGAATGCAAAATCGGCGATTTGGCCGAGAAGCGCTCCCGGCGCGGCAAGGTCTTCTACGGCTGCGCCCGGTATCCGGAGTGCAAGTTCAGCATTTGGCAGAAGCCGATTCCGGAAGCTTGCCCGCAGTGCGGCAACCCGTACTTGGTTTATAAGGCCCTCAAGGCGGGTCCCGTTCTTGCCTGCCCCAAGGACGACTGCGACTACCAGCGCCCGGCTGATGCCGAGGCCGAGCCGGCTCCCGCCGAACCCGCCGCTGCTCGCTAAGCGGCCGCGTCGGGCCGCTGCCGCGCCGCGCGCCGGCGGCCGATCGCCGCCGACCAGCGGAACAGCCTGCCGATGGGGATGCCGCCCGGCAGCCGGTGGCGTCCCACCGCCTCCAGGCCCATCGAGGCTATGCAGCCGCAGCGTGCGCAATCCGGCCGGCCGCCGAATTGGCAGGGCGTGATGAGGGTGGTCAGGTCCGCCGAGACCGTCCGCGTCACTTGCGCGAAGATGCAGTCTCGCGGCGACGCCGGCGGACGGCGCAGCGCCTCGACCAGGCCGTGGCGCATGTCCAGCCGCGGATACGCCAGCCGCAACCGGTGCAGTTCGCCGATGATCCAGGCGCGCTGCTCGGGCGTGGGAATTTCCGGAGCCTCCGCTCCCTGCTGCGGCGTGAAAATGCTCATCCAAATTTTCTTCACGTCCGCATTGCCGGACCAGAACCGCACGAACTCCTCCAGGTAATCGGCGCGCGCCGTCATCTGCCCGGTAATGGTGCAGTGCACCACCACGTGCTGCCCGCGGATATGCCGCAGAATGCGCTCGTAGGTGGCCGGCGCGCGCCGCCGGTCGTGTTCCGCTTGCAGCCCATCCACCGAAACCACCACTTCCACGCCGGGCAGCGAGGCCCAATCCGCGGGGATCGGCCGGAAGGCGCTGGTCACCACCTGCACGAAGACGCCCCGCGCCACCAGCTGCGGCAGCAGGCGTTCCAGCTCGCGGTAGCGCACCAGCGGATCGCCGCCGACCAGCGACAGGTGCAGCGGCCGCAGGCGGTCCACCAGCGCCAGGATGCGGGACACCAGTTCCTCGCCGTGGTAATCGTGCAGCTCCCGCAGCACCATTCCCGCCCCGAGATGGTCGGCGTCGAAGGCGTAGCAGCCGGGGCAGCGCAGCGGGCACTCCTTGGTGACCTCAATGGACAGCGCCGGCTGGTCCCCCTGCAAAATGCGTCCCCAGGCGCGCAGGATGCCCTGGTTTTTCACCATTGCGTTTACCTTACCGCCGTTCCACCGCGCGGGTCTGCCCGCGGCGCTACAATGCGCGGTTTTCCAGACCCCCGGCGCGGCGGGAGCAACCGCGGCGCGGACGGAGGGGGGACGGGCGCCGCGCCCGGCCCCCCTCCGTCGGCGGCAGTTGCGCCCCACGGGCGTTCCCCGGTCACTGACGGGCGCGGACCCCAGCGCGGCTGCGCCGCGCGTCCCGCTTGGCGCGCGGGCGGGACCGGGGGCGGGCCACCCGGCGAAATGTCGCGGCCTTTTCGCGCCGACTTTGCCCCAAATGCAAACGGCGTGACCTTAGCGACCGGAAGCGGTTTTTGCCCGTGGGCGGCCCGCCTGCCGGCCGCTATGTGGCGCCCCGATCCGCTTCCGCCATGCGCGTTTCGGCCTCAAGGCGACATCCAATGGTCGGAGCCGTGGTGGGATCGGCCCCGCGGCACTGGGCGCGCGCCGCTAGCGAGGGCAGGCAAAGACCTGCGCAGCGCGCGAGCTAGCGCGCGAGGACCAGAAGATGATACCCGCCGAACACACGGGCGGCCCATTCCGGCGCTAGCGCGAAGGCCAAACGGCGCGGAACGCGAGCCAGCTTTTGCGCTGGCCCGCTGGCGACCGTGACCGCATAGGGGGAGAAGCACCAGTCCACCACTTGGAAGCCTACGTCGCGGAGCGTGGCCAGCGCGGTCTCCTGGGTGAAATAGTGCAGGTGGCCGTATTTTGCCCGGCGCCCCAGCAGCGACTGGCGCAGCACCGATTCGACGGTGACCGCCAGCGGAATATGGAACAGCGTCCATTCGCTCTTTCCGCGCAGCCGAGCCAGCCAGCCGAGGTAATCGGGGACATGTTCCAAAACGTCCAGCACCAACAGCAGGTCGAACCGTGGCGTCGGCTCGGAGCTGACGTCGGCCAACATAAAGTGCAGGCGGGGATTGGCGCGCCCGGCGGCGAGCTGGATGGCTTGCGGCGAAATGTCGTAGCCCCACAATTCCGCCTCCGCCGCAAGCTGGCCTTGCAGCAGCCGGAGGACTTCGCCCGCGCCGCAGCCGGCCTCGCCAACCCGCAGCGGCGTGAGCCCATGCCGGCGCAGCATGGCGGTGATCTGCTGGACCTTATAGGCCGAATCCCCTACGTGCCAGCCAGGATTGTTGGCGAGGTAGCGGCCGTCCCGATGGGGATCTCCCTGGGCCAATGGCGTTTGGCCCGGTGGCGCGATGCTTCCGGTGGATTGGTCCAAAGGATCCCTCCTTGGGAACTCTGCGGATCACGTTCCGGCAAGCTTCGCGCCCGGCGCGGCGCAAGTCAAGGAGGGCTGAGGCGCGGCGTGGGGATGCGGCGGGGCGGGCCCGCCGGGCCCGGGTATGGCCAGACGGCGCGGAGTTTTGGCCGCGGGTGGGCTGCGGGGCAAAGGCTCCGGCCCGACCATCGGCGACCGGGGCAATCACGTTCCGGCGGGGCCGTGGTTTCACGGTGCGTCTCATCGCGGGGGTCGCGCCGTTGGCTCGGGGAGCCACGCCGGCGCGAGGGAGCCTCCAGGGCGGTGGCGAGCCGGTTGCGGAGCGAGCCGAAGGCGGGCTAAAAGCCCGTTTTGGCGATGAAGACCTGGGCGGTGGCGCCGCCGGTAACGTCGACGGCATTGAGCAGGGTGCCGGAGTTGGAGATGAAAGCGACATAATGGCCGTCGGCGCTGATGGCGGGATAGTCGGAGTCGGAATAGGACGGCGTGTAGGGATCGCCGGGCAGTTGGGCGATAGAAGCCCAAAGTGTGGTGGGGACGCAGGGGGAGGGGGCGCCCAGGCAGGTGTCGCGGACGAAAATGTCCTTGTAGTTATTGAGCGGACCGGGATCCCCGAGGACCAAGTTGGTGGCGAGGGAGGCGAAGGCGACGTAACGGCCGTCGGGGGTGATGGAGGCGTTATCGGAGCCGGAGTTGGAAAATTGGCCGGCATAGGGGACGGAGATTACCGTCGTCGAGGGGATGCAACCGGCGGGGGCGTTGTTGCAGGTGTCGCGCAGGTAGAGATCGTCGTGGGTGGGGGCGCCGCCGAGATTGGTGGCATTGTAGGCGGAGTCAAAGGCGACATAGCGGCCGCCCTGGCTGACGGTGGGGTAATCAATGTTGGAACTCCCGTTGCCGTTGGCGGGGACGCCTGCGTCGTTCAGGTCAGCCTCCTGGATGGAGGGTGTGCAGGGGGCGGTGGCGCCCAGGCAGGTGTCGCGGAGAAAGACGTGCGGCATGCCGTTGGTGGCGCCGGGGACTAAATTGGTGGCCTCGGATTGGAACGAGACGTAGCGGCCGCCGGGGCTGGCGGCGTCGTAGTTGAGGCCCAGGTTGGCGGGGTCGCCAGCGTCCGACGCCGAGGCCAGGTAGTTCTGTGGCGCGCAGCCGGCCGGCCCCCCGATGCAGGTGTCGCGGACCACGGCGACGGTCGGGCCAGAGAGCCCGACGAGCGCGGGCGAGCCCGTCATTGCCACGAAGCGACCGTCGGCCCCGAGGGACGGCTCGTCGCCATTGGCGAACGTGCCGGAGGGCGTTACCGAGAGCAGGATGGTTTGGGGGGTGCAGCCGGAGGCGCCGATGCAGGTATCGCGGAGGTACACGGCCTGCACGGCGGGGCTGGGCGGGGGAACGCCAGGGGCCAGGTCATTTGCGCCGGAATGGAACGCAACGTAGCGGCCGTCGGCGCTGATGCTGGGGTCGAAGCTGTGGCCGTTGGCGAGCGCGCCGCTGCTGGACACCGAGACGCGGATGGTCGAGGGAACGCAGCCGGCGGGCGCGGCGATGCAGGTGTCGCGGACATAGATGTCGGCGAAGCCGCTGGCGGGTCCGGGGACGAGGTCGTCGGCGTGCGATTGGAAGGCGACGTAGCGGCCGGTGGCGCTGATGGCGACACGCTGGGAATCGTTGAAGCCGTCGTCGGGGCCGCCGCCCAGCGCCGCGCTGACCAGAGCGTAGGCGCCGGCATGGGCTTGGGCGGCGGGGAGAACGTAGAAGGTCAGGGCGTTGGTGGTGGCGCCGGTGTTGGAGTCGGCGGCGGTGATCTGCGCTGGGCCGGGGGCGGCGAGGTCGGCGGCGGGGATGATTGCCGTGCCGCCGCACGGCGCAGGCGTGGTGGGGAGCGGATGGCCATTCCACAGGATCGTCAGGCCGTAGGTGGCCGGCTCGTAGCAGTTCGGTGGGCCGGTCTCAACCAGCACGGTGACCTGTGGCGAAGCCGCGCCGACGAAGGCCACGGGGGGCTCGAGCAAGGCGAGGGTCAGCTTGGGCGGGGCCTGGGCTGCGCTTGGGGCGGGGCCTCCGCAGGCGGCCAAGCAGAGAACGGCCAGCCCCGCGGCCAAAAGAACTGCAAGGTGGGCGAGCGGGGGCGGGGCTGGCCGCCGCGCCCGACGCCGCGGCAGGGCGGACACGTCGCGGGGGTCGCGCCTTGGCCCGGGGAGCCACGCCGGCGCGAAGGGCCGCGGAACTCCGCAGGGTGGCCCGCCCCCGGCCAGCGAGGCGGCGCGGCCCCAGCGACCCGCAGGCCGGGCTGGGGAGTGCGGGGCCCCGGCCCAGCCTGCGGGCAAGCGGGACGCCCCGCCGTAGGCGGGGCTGGGGCCCGCGCCCGTCATCGTTAGTTCGCGCCTCCGGTCATGGCCGCGCTGGACTGGACCACCGAAAAGGCCGAGTCGCCAAAATAACTCGAGTTCCAGGTGTAGGAGTGCGAGACCGCGTAATCGGTTGCGGAGCCGCGCAATTTGGAGGTGATGGTGACCTTCGATCCCGATACCGTGGCGGTGACCAGGGAGCCGGGATAGTCGTTGAAGGCATTGGCGAGATATCCGGCCACGCTGGCGGCGGTGTCGGTTTGCGGATAGCCCCAGACCTGGGCGGTGATGCCGCCGACGGTGACGGATATGGAGCTGTTGTCCCAGACGGTGAAGCAGTGGTAGGGGCAGTCAATCTGTTTTGACGTGGAGCCGCTGGCGTAGATGGTCAAGGTCGCGGTGCTGGACGCGCCGCTGGTCCCGCCGATATCGAGCGAGACGTTTTGGCCGGCGACCGCGACGGCCCCGATCAGCGTGGCGCCGTTGCTGTTGGGGGCGGCGTCGAACGAGAAGCCGCCCCCGCCGGTGCCGGTGGCGCTGCTGACGGTGATCCAGGACTCTTGCGGGACGGCGGACCAGACGCATTCCGCGTTGGTGGGGCTGACGCCTACATAGCCGCCGCCCCCGGAGGAAGGCTCGTAGATCTGCAGGGGGGCGACGGAATAATCGCATTGGCCGGCCTGAGTGACAAGGAGTACCGCCGCGGCGCCGCGGCCGTTGCCAATCGTGACGGTTCCCGTGCGGATGAGGGTGGTGGGGTTGGCGGCGGCGGTGAAGGAGAGGGGGACACCGGTGCTTTGGGCCGTGCCGGTATCGGCGCTGGGGGTCAGCCAGGGAACCTGGCTGACGGCGGACCAGCCACAGCCGGTCTGGGTGTAAAGGGTAAAGGATTGGCTGCCTCCGCCGACGGCGGTGTTGAAGCTGGCCGGGGAGGCGCTAAAAGTGCAACCGGACTGGGGCGGAACATTGAAGTCGTTGATGAGCGCGTCCACCAAGTTGGCGCGGTCGAGGTCGCTGCGGGTTGCGCCGACATGGGAGTCGGCGTGGTCAATCACAAACTGGGGGACGCCCGAGGCCGGATAGGCTTGGCTGGAGGTAGGGACGATGCCGTCGCTGGGGCTGCCGACGATCGCGTTCCAGAAGTTGTCAATGACGTCCATGTCCAGGGCGGTGGTGGTATAGGCCTCGGCCTGCGGGTAATCGCCCTCCAGGTAGGAGATGAAGCCAAGGGCGAGGAAGGTGTCGTGCACGATCTCCGCGTAGGTGGTTGCCGCGCGGCCGCCGCACCAGGCGTCCGGGTTGCAGAAGAGATCGCCTGCGAGGCGGTACTCCAGCCAGCGGCCGTCGGATTTGCCGACGATGGCGGCGCGGGTGAACGGCTCGCTTGCGGAGTTTAGGTTATTCAGGAAGGCGCTGCCGGGCTGGAGGTCATTGAGCACGGGAGCGTCGTTGTAGAGCCCTAATTCCGCGCCCAGGCCCGCGGACTCGTAGGCGAGAAAGCAGCCGGGGTTATCCAGCGGGCTGCCGCAACCGATGAACTGCCAGAGGCCGCCGGCCAAGTCGTTGATGACGACGGCGGCGCTCGCGGGGCCGGTGACCGCGATCGGGGCCCCCTGGTTCGGCGTATCCATGGTGAGGACGCCGGTCGCGACGCTGCCGAGGTGCTCTGCGCTGTAATATTGCGCGGCGGCGCGGGAGATCAGGCCGCCCTGGCTGTGGCCGATGAGGATATAGCCGCCTTCGCCGGTTGCGTTGATGTCGCTGATCAGGTCGTTGGTTTGGTTGGCGAGCGTGTCGGTGGACGGCAGGCTGGGGATGAGCACGGTGCCGAGGCGAAGATCGTCCAGCAGCCAGGGGTACATCCGGCTCCAGGTGGCGCCGCTGCTGAAGAGGCCGTGCTGGAGCACGATGTTTTGCGGGCCGCCGTCCTGATAAATTTGCTCCGAGCCGGAGGGGGCGGAGACGGCCGCGCTGGGTGCGGAGCTCGACGGGCTCGGGGGCAGCGTGGCCGTGTTGCCGCGGTTCGCACGGGCCTGATCGTCGGCTGCATTGTCGCTCCAGGCGACGTTGGAAAAAGTGAGAACGCGGCTGGCGGTGCCGCTCGGGAGGCTGGGGATGTACTCCGCCCCAGAGGCGACCCAGTTGCTTCCCGAGGCGGAATACCACCAATGAACGGCGCCGCCCTGCGCCGGCGTCATGGTCATCTCGATGACGGACGAACCGCCGCCGCATGACGGAGGGGCGCAGTCCGTAGGCGGCGAGCTGAGGGTCCCGCCGCGCGCGGCGGCATAGGCTGCCATCGAGGACTGGGGGATTACCATGCCGTTGATCACCGAGGGGCCGGGGTTGGTTCCCAGGTATTGGAGGGAGGCGGGCAGGGGGGCGTTGGCGGCGGGGGCGACCAGCGGGATGGGGTTGCCGGACGCGTCGAAGACGGTGACCTGCCCGCCAGCCAGACGGATGACGCTGACGGTGCTGGCGTCGGTGCCGGGGTCGGGGGGAGTGCCGGCGGGAAAAATGTTGAGCACCAATTGCCCGTTAGGGTCGTATCCGGCCTCGACGTGGTAGGTGGTGTTCGCGGCGAGGGACAGCGTATTGGAGCTTTGGCCGGTGTAGGTGTTGTAAATGGGCGTGCTGGAATTAATGGCGGCGCTGGTCTGGATGGCCACGTCGAAGGTGACGTAGGTGTCGGCGCCGTTAATACCGGAGTTCGCCGACAGCGATTGGGCCGAGGCGGCGAGGACGAGAAGGGCAGGCAGGGAAATCAGCACCAGCCAGCGGGGGGGGGCAACGTGCGGCATTGCGGCTCCTACTCCGCGCCGCCCCCGCTTCCCCGGTGTAGGGCCGGGTAGCGGCACTGCCTAGGGAACATACCGCAGGATTCCGATTTGTCAATGGGTCGGGCCGAGTGGTTTCGCTGCGGCGATTTGGGAGTTACCCCGCGAAGCCCGGGAAGGGAAAACCGGGAACGGACGGGAACTTGGCTCGCGAGAGCTCCGCTCGCGGGGGTCGCGCCGTTGGCTCGGGGAGCCGCGCCGGCGCGCGACATCACCGCGAAGCCCGCGGAACTCCGCAGGGCGGCCCGCCCCCGGCCAGCGAGGCGGCGCGGCCCCCAGCGACCCGCAGGCCGGGCTGGGAGTGCGGGGCCCCGGCCCAGCCTGCGGGCCAGCGGGACGCCCCGCCGTAGGCGGGGCTGGGGCCCGCGCCCGTCAACGAACTGCGTCAGGCTGAGGGTGTTGCCGTCGGGATCTTGGAACCATGCCCCGCGCCGGAGCCGGCGCGCCCGCCCAGCCGGGCCGGCGCGAGCGCGTCAGTGCCGCAGGAACAGGCTCCAGGCAAGCACGGCGAGCACGAACGCGGTGAAGGCGGTGTATTTGGGATTCTTGACCAGCAGGAAATAGAGCATGGAGGCGAAAACCCGGAGAAAGGGCGTCAGCATCAGGGTGACGATGCCCGTGTTGATCAGCAGCTTGGGGGTGAAAAGACCATGGCGCAGGCCCGCGGCCGTGGCCACGGCGAAATCAAAGAAATTCATCCCGACGATGCGATAGTTCGGGACCATGCGGCCGGTGCTCAGGAACGACCAAATCGCTCCCGCGGCCACCAAAGCCAGGCTGGTCATGACGCCGATCAGCAGCAAGGTGCCGACCAATGTATCCATGCGCAACTGGGTCGTGCCTGCCGCGCCGCTGGCTTCTGGACCAAGCTTGCCCTGGCCGTCGGGCGGCGGGCTGGAGAGCGGCGACTTCTTCATACGCCCCCGGCGAGGCCGCGATAGAGCATCTCCGCGGCGAGAAGCACAAGAACCACGAGAAAGAAGCGGCGGACGGCGAGGTTCGTCAGGCGGACCAAGAGCCGCGTGCCGAGCAGCGCGCCAACCACCACGCCCAAGGCGACAGGAGCGGCAATGGCGGGCGAGATCAGGCCGGCGGCAAGGTAGACGCTGGCGCCGGCCAGGGCGGTGACGCCGATGATCAGGTTGCTGGTGGTGGTGGATACCTTCGGCGGAAGGCCCATGACCAAATCGTGAATCAGCACTTTGACCGCGCCCGCGCCGATGCCCAGCAGGCCGGCGATCAAGCCGGCGCACCACATCAGCGGCGCGCCGAGATAGGCGCGGCGGGCCTTGTACTCGATCCTCCGGCCCTGCGCCTGGTCATAATACGCGCCCTCCAGCTCCAGCCAGTGCGTGAAGCCGTCCTGCGGCGCCGCCGTTTGCCAGGTGCCATGGCCGGCCAGCAGCAGCGCCAGCCAGGAGCCGAGCAGAACCAGTCCGAAGGCGATATACAAGGGCCGGGCCGAGGCGGCGAGCGCGATGCGGGCGCCGACGATCGCGCCCACGATGGTGAACATCTCCAGGAACATGCCCACCTTGAGATTGGTGATGTGGTCGCGGACGTAGGCCGAAGCCGAACCGCTGGAGGTGGCGATGACGGAGAGAATGCTGATGGCGATCGCCACCTTGATGTTGACGCCCAGCAGCGTGAGGGCGGGAATGAGGATAATGCCTCCGCCCATGCCGCTCATGGCGCCGATGAAGCCGGCCACGATGGAGATCAAGAGCAGGACGGGAAACGGAGGCGGCGTGGCCAGCGGTGGGGAGATCAAGAGACCTGCTCCATCAGCACCGCCTCCCGCTCGCCGAGCACGGCGTTGAGCACGGGCGCGGTCATCAGCGTGGTGACCACCGCCATGAGGACCAGGATGGCGAAGAGCGTGGGGGTGAGAACATGCAGGTCCAGTCCGATGTTGAGGACGATGAGTTCCACCAGGCCGCGGGCGTTCATCAGCGCGCCCAAGGAAGCGGACTGGCGCCACGGCAGCCCGGTCAGCCGCGCGGCGGCGGCGCCGCTGAGGAACTTGCTGAGCGCCGCCACCAGGATCACCACCAGGCAGACCAGCCAATCGCGGAGGTTGTTCATCAGGCCGATCTGCGTGCGCAGGCCGGTAAAGACGAAGAACGCGGGGAGAAACAGCACTACGACTAGATCCTCGAGTTTGCGGCTCAGATCACGGGCGAGCAAGGACTCGTGGGGAATGACCACGCCGATCAGGAAGGCGCCGAAGAGCGCCTGAATCCCGATCCGCTGGGTGGCGAGAGAGGCGAGCAGCAGGGCCACGCAGGCCACGACGACGGCTTGCTGCTCGCCCTCGCCGTCGCCCCGGCGGTAGCGGCGGGCATACCAGCGGGCGGCGGGGCTGGCCAGCAGGAACACCGCGGCGAGGAAGACGGCGGTGAGCGCCAGGGTCTTGACGATGTGGGCGGGCTGGGCGTGCGCGACGCTGACCACGAAGGCCAGCAGGCACCATGCGGTCACGTCGTCCACGGCGGCGCAGGCCAGGGCGATGGCGCCGACGCGGCTGGTGTGCATGCCGCGGTCGCGCAGGATGCGCGCCAACACCGGGAAGGCGGTGATGGAGATGGCGACGCCGAGCAGCAGGGCGAAGACCGTGAAGGAGACGGCGCGGGAGGAATAGAGCGGATACAGCCAGAGGGCGAGGGCGCTGCCGGCCAGAAACGGGGCGATGATGCTGGCGTGGGAGATGGCGACCGAGGCGTGCGCGCGGCTGTGCAGCAGGCTGGTGTCCAGCGTCACGCCGATGAGGAACATGTAGAGGATGACCCCTACCTGGGCCAGGACCGCAATGTAGGGTGCGACCGTGTGCGGCAGGATGTAGGCGAACGCGCCGGGCGCGAAACGGCCCAGCAGCGAGGGGCCGAGGAGGATGCCGGCAATCATTTCCCCCACCACCGGCGGCTGGCGAAAGCGGGCGAACAGGGCGCCCATGCCGCGCGCGGCGATCAGGATGACCAGCAGGGCCAGCAGCACATGGCCGACGGCGCCGGCGCCGGCGGGATTGGCGCTGCCGGCCGCGGCCGGCGGCGGCGCGGGAGCGGAGAGGCGCAGGCCCACCGCGCGGATGGCGAGAAAGATGCCCGCCGCGGCGGCCAGCATGGCGGCATAGGCGAACACGGTGCGCCGTTGCGAGCGAGCGAAAAAATTGGTGGGCCGCGCCTCCGGGCGCTCCTTGCCGCGCATTGTTTGATTGTATCTTTTCGCTGACATGTTTGCCTGCGCTGCTGCAGGTCTTCGTGGCGGCGCGGCCAGGCCGCGCCGGCTAGCGCGGCGGCTTCAGGCCCGCATCCCTCGCCTCCCGCCAGCTGAAGACGATGGCCGGGATCGCAACCACGCCGACGAAGAGCGCGATGACCACGTAACCGATGTTGACGGGCCAATGGCGTCCCACTCCGGCGCCCATGCCCAAGCCCGCCACCGCGAATAGAACGCCGCCCGCCAGCAGCATGCGCGCGCCGGCGCGGGCGCCGAAGCGCCTTGCGGCCGCTTCGCTAAGTCCCCCGAGCCGGCGCGGGCCGAGCGCGAAGGTGGCGCCGACGGCAGCCAGCGACGCCACGGTCCCGGAGCCGAAACACAGTCCGGGCAGCCAGCCCAGCCAGGCGCTGGGCATCGCCGGGGCGGCCACGCCATTGACGAACAGCGCGAAGCCCCCCAGGCCAAACCCGGCGATGAAGCCGTGCAGCAGGATCCAGCGCAGCGGCGAAGGCGCGCGGAGGGCGGAGGCCTCGTGCTGCGGGGTGAGGACCGCGCCGCGGCACTCCATTTCCGCGGGAGAGCCGTGATGATGCCCCAGCAGGTGGATGTGGCCGTAGCGATGCTGGCGGAACAGCAACCGGCCGGCCAGCACCATCACCACCCCAACTACCACGTACACGGCGGCGTTCACCGCGGGGGAGCGGAGCAGGGGCGCCAGCGCCAGGTAGGCGAGCTCGGACATCAGCATACGCTGCACGGTGAACGCTGCGGCGAAATAGAGGCCGGCGCGCATTCCCGCCCCGCCGCTGCCGCTGCCGATTGCATAGCTGAACGTGATCGGCCAGGTGTGCTCATCGGGCAAAATGCCGTGGAGCAGGCCGAGGAGAAAGCAATAGGTGAGAGTGGCGGCCAAATCACGCCCCTTTTAGGTGAAATGCTGCATCACGCGATTGTCGCCTGGTTAGGGGTCGGGGGTCAGGGCCGGCAGCATTTGCGCCCGACGCGCGGGAGCGAAACCCCAGGGCGCGCCGGTGCTTGGCCGAGGCCGGGCGGCGGCGCGGGGGCGGATCTCGGTGGCGCGGGCGCAGCAGCGCAGGCGGGGCCGGGTCCGTGCCGGCGTGTCGGCAGGAACGCCGTCCGGGCCGGCCTAGCGGGCGCCGGCGGCGCGGCTGTGGGGTTCACGGGCCGCCTCGCCGGTACCGTTGACGTCATCTTCGGCTTCGGGGGAGGCGCCGGCGGCGGCCGCGGGGCCGAGGAGGGCGGGGAGGGCGGCGGCGGGGGCGGCTTCGATGTCGCGCAGCTTGCGGTCCACGGTGCGGGCTTTCTTGCCGAGTTCTTCGGCCGAGCGCGTGGCGGTGACGAGCTGGCGATGCAGCTTATCCACGACGGTGTTGTAGTTGGCGAAGGCGCCGCGCACCGCGCCCAAGATCTGCCAGACCTCGCTGGAGCGTTTTTCGATGGCCAGTGAGCGGAAGCCCATTTGCAATGCGTTCAGCAGCGCTGTCAGCGTGGTGGGGCCGGTGAGGGTGACGTGCAGATCGCGCTGGATGCGCTCGAACAGTCCCGGGCGCCGCAGCGCCTCGGCATAGAGGCTTTCGGTGGGCAAAAACAAGATGGCGAAGTCGGTGGTCTTGGGGACGGAGATATATTTTTCGCGAATGGCCTTGGCGCATTCGGTGATGCGCTCGGCCAGCGCGGCCGATGCCGCCTCGACCGCCTCGGGATCGCCGCGCTCGGCCGCCACGACCAGGCGCTCGTAATCTTCCTGGGGAAATTTGGCGTCCACCGGCAGCAGCACTTCGGCGGCTTCGCCGCGGCCGGGCAGGCGGATGGCGAACTCGACACGCTCCAGGGAGTTTTCCTTGATGCGCGCGTTGCGCACGAACTGATCGGGCGCCAGCAGGTCCACCAGCAGGCGATCGAGTTGGACCTCGCCGAAGACGCCCCGCGCCCGCACGCTGGACAACACGCGCTTCAAATCGCCGACGCCGGCCGCCAGCGTCTGCATTTCGCCGATGCCCTTGTGCACGCGCTCCAAATGCTCGACCACGCGGCTGAAGGATTCGCCCAGGCGCGTCTCCAGCGTGGCTTGCAGTTTTTCATCCACCGTCTGGCGCATCTCTTCCAGCTTGGTGGCGCTTTCGGCCCGGATCGCGTCTAGCCGGCCTTCTACGGATTGCCGCAGCGCCGTCTGCGCCCGTTCCTGCTGCCCGGTCAGGTTCTCCAGCGCCGCTGCCACCGCCGCAAGGCGTTCCTTTTGCTGCCCGCCGAGCTGCTCCAGCGCCGCGTTGACGTTCAGCCCCAGGGCGCGGAAATTGCCGGTGATCTCCTCGCGCAGTTGTTTGGCGCCGTCCGCCTGCGCCGCCGCCGCCCCGTCCAGCCGTTGGCCCACCGCTTGGCGCAGCGCCTCGCCATGCGCGGCCAGCTCCGCGCGCAGGCCGCGCGCCTGCTCCTCCGCCGCGCTGCGCGCGCGCTCCATCTCCGTGCGCAGCATCTGATACAGCGGCTGGGTCGCCGCGTCGGCGTCTGACCGGCGCCGGGCGGAAGCCCAGGCCAAGGCGGCGAACACCGCGGCGATGGCGGCCAAAATCACGGTCAAACTAGCGATCCAAATCATGCGATGGCTGCGAGCTTCCTTTCGCCGCGGCAAGGACGGCTGGGGTGATTCTAGCAGCCGAATGCGCGGATGGCTCGCGGCGGTTCGCGGGGGCCGCGCCTGTCAATGAAAACTGACAGCCGAGGACGGCTATCCCACGATCACCGTCGCCGCGCCGGAGATGGTCCGATCGGCCGCCGCTGGCGCAGCATGGTGGCGGCGGAGCGGCAGGGCCGGCGCGCGGTTGGCTCGCGGAGGCGGGAGCGAAAGCCGCGGGCGGCGATCCTCCTTTCCCCTCTCCGGCGGCGGGACGGGGGTGAGACATTCGCGCCGTGCGGGCGTGTTACACTCACTCCTACTTATTGAGCGCTTGGGGTGGTCCCGTAAGGGACTGAAAAGGGAAGCCGGGTGCAAATCCCGCGCGGCCCCGCCACTGTAAGCGGCGAGCCCATCCTCCGCATGCCACTCGGCCGAACCGGCCGGGGAAGGCGAGGATGTGGCGCTGACCCGCGAGCCAGGAGACCTGCCCTAGGCATATGCGGCTCAGCCGCCCGTCCCTGGACGGAGATCTCGTCGGTCGCGCCGGTGGTTCGGCGGCGGCCGGCGGGGCGTTCCAGCCGGATCGGGTTTCTTTTGGGCCGCGGTATTGGCTGCGTTTCGCGGGCGTGGGCCCGCAAGGAGCGTGCAATGCGCCGGTCCCTTCGGTCACGACGCGGCGGGGTTAGCCCCTGCCGCATTTCCCTCTTCCTTTTGGTCCTTTTCTGCTGCGGAGCGCCGCTCTGCCGCGCCGCGGTCGCCCGCGCGTCGGCGGTGGCGGCGGCGCCGCGGTCATTGCGCAGCGGCGGACGCCCCACCGCCGCGACAGCCGGGACGGCCGTCCCCCTATCCCCGCGGGGAGGGACAGCGCGGGTTTACGCCCGGACGGCGTCAGTGCGGCGGGCCGAAAGTGCGCGCGAGGCGACGGCCGGAACCGCCGTTCCGCCTGGCCCCGGGCGCCATGCCGCCGCGCTGTCAGGCACGGTGCGCGACGCGCTGGGCCGCCCTGCGCCCGGCGCGTCCGTGGAACTGGTCAGCGAGCACGGCGAGACCGTGCTGCATGCCAAAAGCGATGCCCGCGGCCATTACCGCTTCGCCGCGATTCCTCCCGGCGCCTATTGGCTGACCGCCCGTCTGCGCGGCTTTGCCCCGCGCCGCGTGGTGCTGCGCTTCCGCGCCGGCGCGGCCTATGCCTACACGGTCACGCTGGCCTTGGCGCCGGTCGAGCAATCGGTTGTGGTGACCGCGACCGGCGCCCCGGAGCCGGGCGCGCAGGTGGGCGAAACGGTTTCCACCATCACCGCCGCGCAGCTCCGGCGGCAGCGGCCGCTGACCGTCTCCGATTTGTTGGCGCAGCGCCCCGGCGTGCAGGTGGTGCGGGACGGCGCGGTCGGCGGCTTGACCTCGCTGTTCATTCGCGGCGGCGCCAGCCAGTTCACCACCGTGCTGCTGGACGGCATGCCCATCCAACGCCCCGACCTGGGCTATTTCGATTACGCCACGTTGCTTCCCGCCGGCATCCAGCAGGTGCAGATTCTGCGCGGGCCGGACAGCGTCGTCTACGGCTCCGACGCCATCTCCGGCGTCGTGGCTCTTACCTCCGCCAGCGGCGCCGACAATCCCGGGCCCGAGCTGCGCACCGATGTCGGCTACGGCTCCTTCGCCACCACGCAAGACTCCGCCAGCCTGGCGGGCAGCGACGGCTCGTTGGACTACGCCGCCAACTTCGCCTATCTCGGCACCCACAACCAAATCCCGAACAATCATTTTCTCGACCGCACCTACGCCGGCAATTTCGGCTGGGCGATGGACGCCAACAACATTCTGCGCTTCACCATTCACTACGCCGGAAGCAGCGGTGGCAACCCCAACGCGTTCGCGTTCTACGGGATCCCCGACGGCGCCTACGACCGCGAGGGCGAAACCTACGACACCATCTCGTGGCACCAATGGACCTCGCCGCATTGGGAAAACGATTGGATGTTCGGGCAGGCGGCGATCAATTACGGCTATTTCGATCCCGCGCCGGCGGGCACGCTGGTCAACGGCAACTACGTCGGCAACGTCGTCACCATCACCGGCGCCAACGGCTACTCCGCCACGGGGCAGGCCATCTTGGATTACGGCGGATTCTATCCCATGAATTTCGCCTCGGACACCCAGCGCTGGTTCGCGCAATGGCGCAGCATTTGGCATGTGGCGCCGGGCTGGGAGGTGATCGGCGGCTACCGCTATACGCAGGACCGGGCCATTGTCCCGGCGCGGCTCAGCCTGCATGACAACGGCGGCTACGCGGAACTGCGCGGCGGGCTGTGGAACCGGCTGTTCGCCAGCGGCGGCGTCTCGGTGGACCGGGAAACGCCGTTCGGCGCGACGGTCAATCCGCAGGGCAGTCTGGCCTTCTTTCCCCGCCTCAGCCGCGGCGGCTGGCTGGATGAAACGCGCCTGCGCGTCTCCGCGGGCACGGCGCTCAAAGACCCCACGCTTTCACAGGAGCAGTCCTCGCTCTACGCCTTGGCGCTGGCGCTGGGCGGGCCGGCGCAGGCGCGCGCCATCGGCGTCAGCCCGTTGGGCCCGCAGCGGGGCCGCGATTTCGACGCCGGCGTGGATCAATTCCTGTGGGGCGATCACATGCGCCTCAGCGCCACGGTCTTCGACAACCGCTACTACAACATGATCGAGTTCGTGCCCTCCTCCGCCTACGCCCTGTTGGGCTTGGGCGGCCGGGCGCTGGGGCCCGCGCCCTTCGGTGCGGACTTCAACTCGCTGACCGAAAGCGCCAAGGGCCTCGAGCTGGAGTATCGTCTGCGCGCGCTGGGCTTCCTCTCCCGCCTCAGCTACACCTATTTGGACGCGCGCGTTCTGTCCAGCCTTTCCACCGACGCGCTTTTCCCGTCCATCAACCCGGATTTTCCCGGCATCAAAATCGGCGCCTACGCTCCCTTGGTTGGCGGCCGGCCCTTTGAGGCCGCGCCGGATTCCGGCAGCTTCGAATTCGGCTACGCCCCCGGTCCCTGGGCGATCATCGGCGGCGTGGTCTATGTCAGCCGCCGCGACGCCAGCACCTTCCTCAGCGACGCCAATTTCGGCAACACGATGCTATTGCCGAATCATGACCTGGCGCCGGCCTGTCATTTGTTCAACCTCGGCGGCTACGTCCACCTCAATCCCGCGCTGACGCTGCACGGCGCCATGGACAACGCGTTCAATCAGGCAACGCAGCAGGTCTTCGGCTATCCCGCCCTGGGCCGGTCGCTGCGCATCGGCTTGTCGCTGGACGTGCTGGCCTGGCGGCACGCGTTTTAGCGGGCCGGGCGGTGGCGGGCGCGGGCCGCCCCGCGGCTGAATCCGCGGCGGGCCGAAGCCCACCGCCGCCCGGGCTCAAGCCCGTTCCACGCATGCGGCGGCGCAGTGCCGGGTGCCCACGCTTCCGGCGGCCGGGCCGCCGTTAGTCGTAATATTCGAGGCCAAGGTGGGTGATTAGCTCCTCGCCCTGGATGTGCCGCAGCGTGTTCTTCAGCTTCATCAACTGAATGAACAGGTCATGCTCAGGGTAAAGCCCCGGCGGGGTGATGGGGCTTTTGAAATAAAACGACAGCCATTCCTGAATGCCCTTGTCCCGCAGCTCCGCGCAGCGGCGGGCAAAATCCAAAAACAAGACTAGGTCCAGGACGATCGGCGCGGCGAGAATCGAATCCCGGCAGAGGAAGTCAATCTTGATCTGCATCGGGTAGCCCAGCCACCCGAAGATGTCAATGTTGTCCCAGCCTTCCTTGTTGTCGCCGCGCGGCGGGTAATAGTTGATGCGGACCTTGTGGTAGAAGTTCTTGTACAGCTCCGGATAGAGATCCGGCTGGAGGATGTGCTCCAGCACCGAAAGCTTCGATTCTTCCTTGGTCTTGAACGACTCCGGGTCGTCCAGCACCTCGCCGTCGCGGTTGCCCAGGATATTGGTGGAAAACCATCCCGACAGCCCCAGCAGCCGCGCCTTCAATCCCGGCGCCAGGATGGTCTTCATCAGCGTCTGCCCGGTTTTGAAATCCTTGCCGCAGACCGGCGCTCCCTTGGCCCGCGACAGCTCCAATAGGGCGGGAATTTCGGTGGTCAGGTTCGGCGCGCCGTTGGCATAGGGCACGCCCTCCTGAAGCGCGGCGTAGGCGTAGATCATGCTGGGGGCGACGTCGGGGTCGTTGTTCTTCAGGCCCGCCTCGAACGCCGCCAGACTCGCGTGCACCGCGCCGGGACGCCGGAAGGCTTCCGTCGAGCCGCACCAGATCATGATCAGCCGCGCCGCGCCGCTGGTTGTTTGGAACCGCCGGATGTCCTCCCGCAGCGCCTCGGCCAACTCCATCTTGTTCGTGCCCGGCTTGACGTTCGGCCCGTTCAGCCGCTTGACGTAGTTTTGGTCGAACACGGCCGGCATCGGGCGAATCGCCTCCAGCGCGGGCCGAACGCTCGCGAGCAATTTCGGCTCCAGCACCTCCGCCCGCGCCGCCGCCTGGTAGCAGTCGCCTTCGTAGATATCCCAGCCGCCGAAGACCAAGTCGTCCAGCTTGGCCAACGGCACGAAGTCGCGGATCAGGGGATTGCGGTTTTCCGTGCGCTTGCCCAACCGGATCGCCCCCATCTGGGTCAGCGAGCCGATCGGCGCGGCCTGATGGCGGCGAATGGCCTCGACGCCGGCGATGAAGGTGGTAGCGACGGCTCCCAGGCCGGGAATCAGGACGCCAAGTTTGCCCTCCGCGGGCGCAATTTCGGAGCGGGTGGTGGTCAATCGCTTGTCCTTGTGGGCCGCGAACGCGGCGACCTTCCATCTTTTCAGGTTCCAACCGGGCTGGCAACCCAAAACGTTCGGTACGTTCGGCAACGTTCGGGTGGGGCGGCGCGGGCGGAGATCTTCCGTACGGCGATCGTGAGCGGGAAGGGAGGGGCCGGGTGCGCGGCGGCTTGCTTGGCTCGCCGGCGCGGCGGGGGCCCAGTCGGCGAGTGGGGCGCGCACATTCCGGGGGCGCGGACGGCCTCGTCCGCATTTCCGCCGGAGCCAATCCTCCGCCCGCGCCTGCGCCCCAGCCCTTGCGAAAGCGGGACAGCCGCTCTCCGCCGCCAATGCGGCCGCTCCCGCGGAGATCGTGGGATAGCCGTCCTCGGCTGTCATTTTCCACCACCGCGAGCCGGCGGCGCATCGGATCCGCGAATCCGCGCCGCCGGCCGAAAGCCGGTTTTCCCGATTAATTCCGGCGCTCGGGCTGGACCGCGCCGGCGGTCAGCGGGCGGCGGGGGATTTGGTACCAAGCCGCCTCGCAGGCCGCGTGGTCTTCCGCGGTCAGCTCCAGATCCGCGGCCGGCAGCGTTTCTTCCAGCTGGCTGGCGCGGCTGGCCCCGACGATTCCGCAGGTAATGCCGGGCTGCGCGATCAGCCAAGCGACGGCGAGCTGGGCCAAGGAGATTTTGCGCTTTGCGCAGTAGTCGCGCAGGCCGTCCACTGCCGCCAAATAGGCATCCTGCCAATACCGTTCCCGGTAGATCCTTCCCGTCTGCCCGCCGAGCGCGAACCGCGTGCCCTCCCGCGGCGACTCGCCACGGCGGTATTTGCCGGTCAGCATGCCGCCCGCCAGCGGGTTGTAGGCGATCACGCCGATCCCCTGGTCCCGGCAGAGCGGCAGCAGTTCGGCCTCAATGTCTCGCGCCAGCAGGTTGTAGCGCGGCTGCACGCACACGAATGCCTCCAGATTCCGCCGCTCGCTAGCGCCCAGGCTGAGCGCCAGTTGCCAGGCGGCGAAGTTCGAGCAGCCGATGTACCGCACCTTGCCCTGGCGCACTAGATCGTCCAAGGCCCGCAGCGTTTCCTCGATGGGCGTGCTGGGGTCCGGCGCGTGCATTTGGTAGAGATCAATCCAGTCGGTTTTCAGCCGCCGCAGGCTGGCATCGCACGCCTCCAGGATGTGCCGCCGCGACAAGCCGCCGTCGTTGGGCGCCTCGCCCATGGGAAAGCGGCATTTGCTGGCCAGCACCAGCTGCTGGCGCCGCGCCGGCCCCTGTGCCGCCAGCCAGCGCCCGATGACCGCCTCGGTGCCCCCGGCCGTGGCCGGCGTCGGCGGCACGGGATAGGCGTCGGCGGTGTCGAAGAAGTTGACGCCCATCTCCCAGGCCCGGTTCATGATCGCCCCCGACTCGGCTTCATCGGCTTGATTGGCGAAGGTCATGGTTCCCAGGCAAAGGCAGGAAACCTTCAGCCCGCTGCGTCCCAAGGATCGAATTTGCATGTGATTAGGGTACGACGGCGGATGGGCCGGCGCGCGGGCTGCGGATAGGCGGCGTCGCCGCAGCGTTGGCTCCTAGCCGCGAGGGACGACAGCGGGGACGGCTATCCCACGGTCTCCGTCGCAGGGCTCCCTCGCTGAGGTCCGCTAGCGGCGGCGACGCCCAGTCGGCTCCCGGCGGTGCGGGACGACCGCCGAGGACGGCTATCCCACTTTCTCCGTAGCCGGGGTCGAGAGCGATGCCGGCCGGGTGCTATGGGGGCGCGGTGGCTATTCTGCTCGCCCCGCATCCCTAGTCCCTCGTCCCCGTTCCTGCGCGTAAGCGCAGGAACCTAGCTACAGCCGCTGGTTTCGCCGCAATTGACGCATTTGAAGCAAGCGCCGTTGGGCACCATCATGCTGCCGCAGTTGTGGCAGGGCGGCGCGTCCAGGCCGGTGAGCGCCCGTCCGGGGGCCACGGCGTTCGTTCCGCCTTCGCTGGCGATCAGCGGGATCTGCCCGGCGTCCTCCAACTGCTCCTGCGCCTCGCCGCGCGGGCCGTGCAGCGCCTCGACCACCCTCGGCGCCGGCGGCTGCTGGCCCAGGAACTTCAGGCCCAGCCAGCGGAACAGATAATCCATGATGGATTTGGCGTAGCCGATCTCCGCACTGCCCGACCAGCCGCTGGGCTCGAAGCGGGTATGGGAAAACTTGTCCACCAGCAGTTGCAGCGGCACGCCGTGCTGGAGCGCCAGGGAGACGGCCGTGGCGAAGCTGTCCATCAAGCCGCTGATGGCCGAGCCTTCCTTGGCCATGGTGACGAAGATTTCGCCCGGCTGGCCGTCCTCGTACATGCCCACGGTCAAATAGCCTTCGTGGCCGCCGATCTTGAATTTGTGCGTCAGCGATCGCCGCTCATCGGGCAGCCGGCGGCGATAGGGCCGCGGGCTGGGCGCCGGAAGCGCCGGAAGCACCGCTTCGGGCGGCTCCGCTTTCTCGGCTTTGTTGGCCATCGCCGACAGCGGCTGCGCCTTCTTGCTGCCGTCGCGATAAATGGCGATCGCCTTCAAGCCCAGCTTCCAGCCGTCAATGTAGACCTGCATGATGTCGGCCGGCGTTGCCGCCTCCGGCATGTTCACCGTCTTGGAGATGGCGCCGGAGAGAAACGGCTGGCAGGCGGCCATCATCTTGACGTGGCCGGAGTAATGGATGAAGCGCGTGCCGTTGGCCGGCTTGAAGGAGCAATCAAAGATCGCTAGGTGGTTGGGATTCAGGTGCGGCGCGCCTTCGATAGTCCCCGTGGCGTCAATGTAGGCCACGATCGCCGAGGACTGCTGCGGGGTGTAGCCCAGCTTCAGCAGCGCCTTGTCCACGCTTTGGTTGACGATTTTGATCACGCCGCCGCCGACCAGCTTCTTGTACTTGACCAGCGCCAGGTCGGGCTCGATGCCGGTCGTGTCGCAGTCCATCATGAAGCCGATGGTGCCGGTCGGCGCCAGCACGGTCACCTGCGCGTTGCGGTAGCCGTGCCGCGTGCCGGCGTCCAGGGCCTCATCCCAGCAGGCCCGAGCCGCCGCCAGGACCGGCTCCGGCACGTTGCGGGCCTGGATGTTGTTGACCGCCGCGCGGTGCATGCGGATCACGTCCAGCATCGGCTCACGGTTGCGGGCGAAACCCGGGAAGGCCCCGGCGGCGTCCCCCGCCGCATTATCTTCCGCCGCGTTCCCGGCCAGAGCGCCGGCGATCCGCGCCGACTGCAAATAGCCTTCGCCCGACAGAATGGCGGTAATCGCCGCCGCATAATCCCGTCCGGCGTCGCTGTCGTAGGGCAGGCCGGAGGCCATCAGCAGCGCCCCCAGGTTGGCGTAGCCCAGCCCCAGCGGCCGGTAGTCATGGGAGTTTTGCGCGATGGCCTGGGTGGGATAGCTGGCGTTGTCCACCAGGATCTCCTGCGCGGTGATCAGCACGTCAATCGCCTGCCGGTAGCCGGCGACGTCGAAGCCGCCCCCGGCGCCGAGGAACTTCATCAGGTTGATGGACGCCAGGTTGCAGGCCGAATCGTCCAGGAACATGTACTCCGAGCAGGGATTGGAGGCGTTGATGCGGCCGGTGTGCTTGCTGGTGTGCCAGCGGTTGATGGTGGTGTCGTACTGCATGCCCGGGTCGCCGCATTGCCAGGCGGCCTCGGCGATCTGCTCCAGCAGCTCCCGCGCGCTGACCATCTTCACCACGCCGCGGTCGCCCGCCACCCGGCGCAGCGCCCAGCCTTCGCCCAGCTCCGCCGCGCGCATGAACTCATCGGTGACGCGCACGCTGTTGTTGGCGTTCTGGAAGAAGATCGAGGAATAGGCCTCGCCGTCCAGGGAGGAGTCGTAGCCGGACCGCACCAGCGTCCACGCCTTCTGCTCTTCCTTGGCCTTGCAGGCGATGAACTCCTCGATGTCCGGGTGGTCGGCGTTCAGAATCACCATCTTCGCCGCCCGCCGCGTCTTGCCGCCGCTCTTGATGACCCCGGCGAACGCGTCGAAGCCCTTCATGAAGCTGAGCGGCCCGCTGGCGATGCCGCCGCCGGACAAGGACTCCGCCGAGCTGCGGATCGGCGACAGGTTGGTGCCCGTTCCCGAGCCCCATTTGAACAGCATGCCTTCGGTCTTGGCCAGGGTGAGGATGCTATCCAGCGAGTCCTGCACGGAGTTGATGAAGCAGGCCGAGCACTGCGGGCGGCGATACCCGACCCGGGCGAAGGCCGGCGCCTGCCGCGCTTCATCCCAGTGCCAGTTGGCTGCGTCCGAGTCCGGCTCCAGGCGGTGCACGCCGCAGTTGAACCACACCGGCGAGTTAAACGCAGCCTTCTGCTGGACCAGCAGGTGCACTAACTCATCGTGAAACACCGCGGCATCTTCTTCGCAGCGGAAATAGCCGCCTTCCATGCCCCAGTCACGGATGGTCTCCGCCACGCGGGCGACCAGCTGCCGCACGCTGCTTTCGCGGTCCACCCCGACGCGGCCGTGCAGGTACTTGGAGGCCACGATGTTGGTGGCCGTCTGCGACCAGTCCCGCGGCGTCTCCACGTCGCGCTGCTCGAAAATCGTCTCGCCCTTTTCGTTTTGGATCAGCGCCGTGCGCTTTTCCCAGCTCACCTCGTCATAGGGCGACAGGCCGGCGCGCGTAAAGTGGCGGCGAAAGGCCAGGCCGGGGCCGCGGCGCCGCGCCGCGGCGGGCGTCGTCTGGCTCTCCGTTTGGGGAGTCGAAGCACTGGTGGTTTCGGTTTCGGTGGCCCGCGCCATCCCGGTTTCACTGCCAAAATCCATGGTGGGTATTCCTTGAAAAAAAGCCGACGGAGCCGAACTTTACGCCTACGGGTTGGGCCAAGTCAAGGCGAAAGCCCTATACCTTGTATTTTAATGCCATCCGCCTCCCCCTGCACGCGGCAACGCCTGAATAATCTGCAACTTGCCCGGCATCGAAGTGGTCACCTCCCGGCACCGCTTTTCCTGCCCGCCGCGGCCCGCCGGCACGGGGTTCGCCCTGCGCCTAGGCGGCCGCGTCGGCCAGGCCGCGCAGCCGGCGCGACTCCGCCAGCACCTCCGCGCCCACCAGCAGCAACAGCGCCGAGACATACGCCCACAGCAGCAGGGAAATGGACAAGCTAAACGGGCCGTAAATGTCGCGGAAGTTCAGCCAGGGCAGCAGGGCAATGTAGATGTACTTGGACGCCTCCCATCCCAGCCCCGCCACCACCGCCGCCTCCAGCGCCACCACCGCCGGCACGGAGGCGTTGGGAAGCTGCCAATAGATGAGGAAGAACACGGCCACCGTTACCGGCACGGCCCCTGCCCGCACCAGCACCTCGGTAACATTCGGAATTAGATGATGTAACGCACCCAGCGGGACCGGTGAATGCTTCCATATGAAATGCGCCAGGCGATCGGAATAACTTTCCGACAGCGCCGTCAGCGACGCCGACAGCAGGCCCAGGACGCCGCAGGCGAACGAGAGGCCCAACGCCACCAACCAGGCGTGCCAATACGGCCGGTTGCGCGGCGCGCTCCAAATGCGGTTCAGCGCCACCTCCAAGGGAATGAACATGCCGGCGCAGGCGGCCAGCAAGATGAGCAGGGAGTAGATCTGCGCTTGATGGTGGTGCACCACGATGGCTTGCAGCGTGTCCAGAATATAGCGCCGGTCGTGCAGGTTGGGCGCGTCATGGATGGGCAAATACGCGCCGATCAGGGTGAGCAGGCCGTGAAACAGCCGCTGCGAATGGAGCACATTCCGCGTCAGCGCCAGCAAAAACACCATGAACGGAAAAAACGACAGCAGCGCCTGCGCGGCGATGGAAAACGCGAAGGTGTGGGTTTCCGACGCGGCCAAATAATGGGCCGTGCGCCGCGCCAGCACTTGCCGCGGCCGCTGGGCGGCTGGTTCCTGTCGGCTGGCGGTGATCAGCCCCATGTACCTACCAGTGTAGGCGGAAAGCCGATCCGCCCTCGCGCCGCGCAGCCGCCGACGGGCGCCTGCGGCAGGACAGGACCGCGGCATCGGTGGGCCCGGGGCGGCGCCCCGCTGGGATCCGCCCGCCCATGCCGCCCGCAGCCTTCCGGCATTGGCAGGGCCGGGGCGAATCCGCGCCCGGCGCTAGTACGCCGCCGCTGGGGCCGGGTCCTCGCTGGCGAAGAGCCGGGCGTAGTCCTTCACCGTAACGTCCAGTTCCCGGTCCCGGCTGCGGCGGGCGATTTCCTCCAGCGCCGCGGCCACCGCCATCGCGCCCCGGTCCTTTTCCTGATAGGTCCGGACCGCCACGGTTCCCTCCGCCGCCTCGCGCTTGCCCACCACCAGCATGTAGGGAATCTTTTGCAGCTCCGCCTCGCGGATGCGGTAGCCGATTTTGCTGCTGGCGGCCCCCACCTCCATCCGCAAACCCAGCGCGCGGCCCTGGGCCGCCACCTCGGCGGCGTACTCGTCCTGTCCCTCGGCGATGGGCAGCACCACGGCCTGCACCGGCGCCAGCCATGTCGGCAGCGCCCCGGCGAAGTGCTCCAGCAGAATGCCCAAGAACCGCTCCACGGAGCCGAACAGCGCGCGATGGATGACCACCGGCGTGCGCGGCTGGTCGTCCCGGTCAATGTATTCCAGCCCGAAGCGCCGCGGCATTTGGAAATCCAACTGCACGGTGCCGCACTGCCATTCCCGTCCCAGGCTGTCCTGAATCTTGACGTCAATCTTCGGCCCATAGAAGGCGCCGCCGCCGGGGTCGGTGGCGTAGTCCAGCCCCGCCGCCCGCAGCGCCTCGGCCAGCGCGTTCTCCGCCGAGGCCCACAGTTCCGCCTCGCCCATCGCCTGCTCCGGCCGGGTGGAGAGCGTGACCGTGTAGCGCAGCCGGAAAAAGCCGTAGATCTGGGCCAGCAGCGCCAGAACGCCGGCCATTTCGTCTTGAATCTGTTCCGGCCGCACGAACAAATGGGCGTCGTCTTGGGTGAAGACCCGCGCCCGCATCAGCCCGTGGAGGGCGCCCATGGGCTCATTGCGGTGCAGCAGCTGGCCTTCCGAGATGCGCAGCGGCAGGTCGCGGTAGGAATGCTGCCGGGTCTTGTAAAACAGCATGGTATCCGGGCAGTTCATGGGCTTGAGCGCCATGGCCGGCTCGGGCTTGGGGGCCGTCGCCGGCTCCGCCGCCGCCCGGCCGGCCGCCGCGCCGTCCGCCGTTGAGGTTGCCGTCTGGCCGGCGGGTGGCTCCAGCGGCGTGCCCTCGGTCACCAGGAACATGTTTTCCCGGAAGTGGCCCCAATGGCCGGAGGTCTCAAACAGGTCCTTGCGGTACAAGACCGGGTTCAGGATTTCCTGATAGCCCGCCGCGGCGTGCGTTTCCCGCCACAGGCGCAGTAACTCGTTCCGCACCATCACGCCGCGCGGATGCCACAACGGGCAGCCCGCGGTCCAGGGATGGAAGCTGAACAGATCCAGCTGCTGCCCCAGCCGGCGGTGATCGCGCTGCTTGGCGTCCTCCAAAAACTGGAGATATTCCGCCAGTTCGGCTTCGGTCTCCCACGCGGTGCCGTAGATGCGCTGCAGCATCGGCTGGTGTTCATCGCCGCGCCAATACGCCCCGGCGACGCTGGTCAGCTTGAAATGCCCGCAGACTTCACCGTTGGCCACGTGCGGGCCGGCGCAAAGGTCAATGAAGCGGTCCTGCTTGTACAGGGAGACGCGGTCGTCCGCGATGCCGGCCAAAAGCTCCAGCTTGAATTCCTGCCGCCATTCCCGGAACAGCTCAATGGCGCGCCGGCGCTCGATCTCCGCGCGGCTGAACGCGGGCCGGCGCGCGACGATTTTGCGCATGCGCTTTTCGATCTCCGGCAGGTCCTCGGGCTGGAGCGCGCGCGGCAGCCGCATGTCGTAATAAAAGCCATGCTCGATGGGCGGGCCGATCGCCAGTTCCGCATCCGGGAAGATTTCCCGCACCGCCTGCGCCATGATGTGGCTGCTGGAATGGCGGATGCGGCGCAGCCGCTCGCCGCGGCTCAAGCCCTCGGGCACGGCGTTCGGCTGCCAGTGCAAACTGGCCAAAATTTCTTCTGCGGGCATGCCCCTCAGGTTAGCAGTTTCGCGCCCGGCGCCGCGCCCCGCGGCGGTAGTCCCGGTTCGCCGCCCGTCGCCTGCCCTGCCGCTGGCCTGGGCGCCGCGGCCCTGGGCCTCGCTGCGCTCACTTCCGCGGCATCGCCAGCACCACGTTGGTGTTGTCGTCGCCGCGGCTGATCGCCAGCCGCCCGTCTTGCGACCAGGCGTAGCCGGCGATCCGCCCGCGGGTGAAATGAGTCAGCTCCCGCGGCGCTCCGCCCGCCACGGGCATGGCCCAGAAGTTGTCCACCAGGCCCTGCCGCCGCACATAGGAGATCGCCTTGCCGTCCGGCGTCCAGGCGTATTGGCCGCTGACGTAAGCTGCCTGCTCAAGGAAAAACGGCGGCATGCGGGTCGCCGCCGGCGGCGTTTTCGTCAAGTCGAGCAACAGCGGCTGGTGGGCGCCCTGCCGCGTTAGGCTGATCAGGAACACGCGCCGGCCATCGGGCGAAACGGCGATGCCGTCTGCTAACACCATTCCCGGCCAGAGCACCCGTACCTTGCCGCCGGCGAGCGGCACGCTCGCCAGCCGTTGCTTGCCATCGTGCTCAAACCAATTCAGGATGACCTCTTTGCCGCCCGGCGCTAGGGCAAATTCGCCGGCAAGGCCAAAAGTGGCCGTCCCGGGAGTTAGGCGCTGCAACCCGCTGCCGTCCGCATTCACGCGCCAGATCCCGATCCCGCTCGCGTCGACGAACACAATCTTTCCGCCGGGCGCCGCTGCGGGTGCCACGGGCGCGAGGCGTCGATCCGTCACCACCGGGCTGGATTGGCCGCCGTCGGCATTCTCGATCCAAAGTTGTTCGCGGCCATCCAAATCCCGCGTCAGCAGCAGCCGTCCGTTCGACGTCCAGGCCAACTCGGATTGGAACGTCGGGTTAGCCGCGGAAATGGCGCGGAAGGCGGAGCGGCCGGCGCCCGGGCGGCCCACGGCTATGGCGTATTGCGGCGCAGAATGCAGCGTCACCCAAGCGCCCGAAGCCGCCGCGGATAAGCCGGCGTATCCGCCCAGGCTGCTGGTGAGCGGCAGCAGATGCCCATTCGGTAGCGCAATGCGCCAGATCTGGGACGCGCTCGTTGCATGCACCGCGGTGCTGGCCAGCAGCGCCCGGTTGCCCGCCCAAGCTAAGCCCGAATAGTTGTTGTCCGCGACCGAATTCGCCACCGCTCGAATCCGTCCGTGGCCTACGCTCACGGTGACGAAACGACCTAAGAAACCTATTTTTCCGGGCCCACCACTAAAAAAGGTGGCCGCGGCGATGCGGTGGCCGTCCGGCGACCAAATCGGGGCTGGTACAATCGTCCCCCCGCCGCCATAGGAATAGCAGGTAAATCCCTGGGCCGGCGGTCCCTTCGCCAGCACCCTGGCCGCGGAGCCGTCGGCATCGGCCAGGACCATGTCCGTGCTGCCCGCGCCGTTCGCGACTTCATCGGATAAAGGCGATACGGCGACCGTGGGGCGAAAAGCCCACGCCGCCGCAGGCGTCGCCGATGATTTTGCGCACCGGGCCGCCGAGCAGCGGCACCGATTCAATCCAGCTGTTGGCCAGGAAATAGACGCGGCTGCCATTCGGGGTGAACGCCGGCGCGAGGCAACAGCCATGGCCCGGCGGGACGATCTGGACGTCGCTGCCGGCCGCTCCGGCGGTGGCGATGGCCAGCGTGTGCAGGCTGACGCCCGCCGGCGTGGCCTCGGTATAGGCAACGAACTGGCCATCGCGCGAGGTCGCGGCGTTCTGCACCCGGCCGCTGAAGGTCACCTGGCGCAATCGGTAGGCGGCGGCCTCCGCCGATGCGGCGTAGTTCCCCGCGTAATGCCGCGCCGCCGCGAACCACGCCAGCGCCGCCGCGACCACCACGCCCGCCACCGGCCACCAGCGGCGGAGGGTCGCGGCCCAGCCGCCGTGCGCTCCGCCGCCGGCCGCCGCCATTCCGCCAAGCTGGGTCCCGGAGCCGCTCCCGGAGAGCCCCTCCAGGGCAAACGCCACGTCGCCGGCGCTTTGCAGGCGCCGCTCCGGCGATTTCTCCAGGCAGCGTTCGATGATCCTGGTCAGCCCCGGCGGAAGGTCGCGCCCGCCGGCGGTCAGTTCACGCGGTTCCTCGTGTAGGATGGCGTGCATGGTGTCAATGCCGCTGTCCTTGTGGAAGGCGCGCTCGCCGGTCGCCATCTCATACAGCACCGCACCCAGGCTGAAAATATCCGACCGCGCGTCCGCTGCTTCGCCCCGCGCCTGTTCTGGCGCCATGTACCCCACCGTGCCCAGCACCATGCCCGGCAGCGTCGAAGCCGCCAGCGTGGGCACCGTCGAAGGCGTATAGCCTTCCGCCGCCGCTTGCGGGGCCGTTGCGCTGCCCGCCGGCGCCGCCTTGGCCAACCCGAAGTCCAGAATCTTCACCCGCTCGTCACGGGTGACAAAAATGTTCTCCGGTTTCAGGTCGCGGTGGACGATGCCCTGCTGGTGCGCCGCGGCCAGCCCGGCCGCGAGCTGGGCGCCAATATCGGCCACCTTCCGCGGCGCCATCGCTCCGGTTCGCAGCCGCTGCCGCAGCGATTCGCCCTCCAGCAGTTCGGTGACCAGATAGGCCTGGTCCTGCCACGTCCCCACGTCATAAATCGCGAGGATGTTCGGATGATACAGCGCCGCCACCGCCCGCGCTTCTTGCTCGAAGCGGCGCTGCCGTTCGGCATCCTGGGCCATGCCCGCCGGCAGCAGCTTTACCGCGACCTGCCGGTTCAGCCGTTCATCGCGGGCGCGATATACCTCTCCCATGCCTCCGGCGCCCAGCGCCCCGGTGATTTCATAGGGCCCAATTTTCGTTCCCGCCGCCAGCGACATGGAAATACGGTACTACACGAGCCCGGCGCATCCCCGCTTGCGCCGCAACGCCCGGCGATCCGCGTTGGCGCCGCGCTGCGTTGGCGACGGCCGCGGCTGCTACGCGACTCGGAGGAGTTAACGCGTGTAGACGCGGGTGATCTTCACCGCCGGCGGCGCCTGGTTCCATTGCGCCGAGACGTGATCGAAGCCCAGGCGGAAGTCGTGCTGTTTCCCCGGCCCCAGCGGGCCGGTATTGGTGTCCACCAGCGTCACGTGGCCGAGTTGCACCATCTGGCCATACATGTCGGTGAAGCGCAGCGTGGCGTCCACCTGCGTGACCGTGCGCGGCCCGCGGTTGGCCACCGTCCCCTCCACATAGGTCACGCTGCCCGCCATCATCGTTTCTGCCCGGCTGACGCGGGTGGCCACCGCCCGCAGTTGCCCGGCATAGCCGGGGTTGACCGTTCCCGCCGGGCGCGAGGCCAAATGGCCGCTGGTCAAGATCACGGCCAGGATTAGTGCCGTGCCTCCCGCGCCGAGCGCAATCGGCAGCCAGCGGCGGCGGGAGGGTGGCGGTGTGGTGGAGGACAAACTCGCCATATCGTAGTGTGGCCTATTTCGCCGGGACATTTCGCGCCGGCTGCGGAGACGCGCGTTGAGCGCGCCGGTCGCGAAGGACCGCGCCTCCGCTGCCGGCCGCCGCCGCTCAGCCGCGGATCGCGACGGCGGGAGCATCCCGAGTTCACCCGCTGAGCCGCTTCCCCCTGTACATCCGTCCAGGGATTAACGGGTTAGATACGCTTCACCCCACTTCGACGCGGTTTTCCCTGTTGACTTTCCCGCCAATCTCGATACGATTGTGGGCGCAGGTGGGAAAAAATGGCTGAATGTGGGATAAGCTGGGCTCGGCACTATGCTTCGGGGCAATTATCCAGCGCGCGTGGACGAGAAGGGAAGACTCAAAATTCCCAACGAATTCCGTGCGTACCTGGAGCAGGCCTTTCCCGGCGGCAAGTTTTACGTGACCAGTTTCGACGGCCAGAGCGCCCGGGTCTATCCCCTGAGCGAGTGGGAGCGGATCGAGGAGAAGCTCGCCGCGCTGCCCTCCATGGATCCGGTGAAGCAGAAGCTGCTGAGCCGCACCAATTACTACGGCCAAGTGGTCGAGAGCGACGCGCAGGGGCGGCTGCTGATGCCGCCGGTGCTGCGGGAAACGGCGCAGATGCGCGGCGACGTGGCCGTGCTCGGGTACCTGCGCCACTTGGAGGTTTGGAACAACCAGCGCCTGTTGCAGGCGATGGACGCCAATCCCTTTACCGACGCCGACAAGCAGACCTTGGCCGACTTGGGCATTTAAGCGTGATGACGGAACACGGACACATCCCGGTGATGCTGGCGGAAGCGCTGCAATATTTGGCGCCGCGGCCCGGCGGTGTGTACGTGGACTGCACGCTGGGCGCCGGCGGGCATGCGGCCGGCATCGCCGCCCGCCTGGGGCCGAGCGGCCGGTTGATCGGCCTGGACCAGGATCCGGCGGCGCTGCAAGCCGCGGGCGAGCGCCTGCGCGGGCTGCCGCCGCGGGTGGATTTCGCCCGCGCCAATTTCAGCCGCCTAGGCGCGGTGCTCGCGGAACTGGGCGCCGGCCCGGTGGACGGGCTGTTGGCCGACTTCGGCATGAGTTCCATGCAAATGGACGATGCCGCGCGGGGATTTAGTTTTGCCGCCGAGGGACCGCTGGATATGCGGATGGACCCCAGCCAGGAGCTGACGGCGGCGCAAGTGGTGAATCAGTTCGGCGAGCAAGAACTGGCCGACCTGATTTTCCAATACGGAGAAGAGAGGAGGTCGCGGAGAATCGCCAGAGCCATTGTCCGGTCACGGCCGTTGCGCACCACCACGCAGCTTGCGGGGGTGATTGCGGCCGTGACCCGGCCAATGTCCCGAGCGGGGCGCTCCCCGCGCAGCCGCGGGCCGCATCCGGCGACGCGCGCCTTCCAAGCCTTGCGCATCTTCGTCAACCAAGAACTGGAGCACATCGCCGCCTGGCTGGCGCAAGCGCCGGCCTGGCTGGCCGAGGGCGGGCGGGTGGTCACCATCGCCTTCCATTCGCTGGAAGACCGTCCGGTGAAACAGAACTTTCAAGCCCTGGCGCGCCAGGGCGTCTATGAGATCTTGACCCCGCGCGTGGTGCGTCCGGCGCCCGACGAGGTTGCCGCCAACCCGCGTGCCCGCAGCGCCCGCTTGCGCGCCTGCCGCCGCTTGGCGGCCCGTCCGGCCGGACCGGAGGCGATGGAGGCGGCATGAGGGATTTTCACTTTACCCAGCGCATTGACAATTCCCGCGTGGTGCGGGTGGAGGATCCGCGCCGCCGGCGCGAGCAGCGCATGCTGCTGGCCGCGGTCAGCGCCGTTTGCTTGCTGCTGTTCGGCTACGCCTGGCAGAACTTCCAAACGCTCAATCTGGGTTACCAGATCGAAGCCGCCCGGCGGCAGGAAGCCGGCTTGCAGCAATGGAACCGCGAACTGCGGCTGGAGCAGGCGTCGCTGCGCGATCCCATTCGCATTTACGCGCTGGCGCACCGCCGCCTGGGCATGCAATCGGCGCAGCCCGGCCAGTGGGTGCGGCTGAATCCGCCGGCGACGCCGGCCGGCAGTCAGGGTCCGGTCGTTGCCGAGGCGCGGGCGCCGCGCGGCGCGCCGCTGGCGCGGCGCTAGGCGTGCCGGCGCCGCCGTACGGCGGGGAGCGGTTCCCCCGGGCGTCCCATTTAGGTTTCCCTTCATCGCCGGAGCGGGTGGCCCTCGCCCGCCGCGCCGTCCGTCCGTGGCCCGGGATCGCCGCGACGCATTGCGCCGGGGCGGGTGGGGCGCGGCCGGCGGCGTGTGGGCCGCGGGCTTGCGAGCGGGGCGTATAGGCGGGCCGATGGGATGACGCGAGACTTATGAAGCCAGCCGGGCCCTCGCGGCGCCGCATATGGATGCTGGAACTGGGCCTGGCTCTGTGGGCCTTGGTGGTGATCGCGCGCCTGGCCGGCCTACAGATCGGCGACTATGCGGCGCTTTCCGCCCGGGCGCAACGCCAGCAGTCCCGCACCATCGAGGTTTCCGCCCCGCGCGGCGTCATCTACGACCGCAATCTCCATCCCCTGGCGATGAGCTTGCGGGTGGACTCGGTCTTCGCCGTTCCCGCGCGGCTAACCCGTCCGCGGCAGGAGGCGCGCGTGCTGGCCCGCATCCTGCACCTCGACGCCCGCGACCTGGAGGGCCGCTTCGCCTCCTCCCGCGATTTCTGCTGGGTGGCGCGGCAAATCACCGCCAGCCAATCCCGCCGCGTCCGCGCCGCGCGCCTGGCGGGCATTTATTTCCAAAAGGAAAGCCGCCGCTTCTACCCCAAAGGCGACCTCGCCGCGCAGGTGTTGGGTTACGTGGGCATGGATGGGCGCGGGCTGGCGGGCATCGAGCTGGCCCAGGACCAGTGGCTGCGCGGCCGCCCCGGGCGGATGCTGGTGCGCGTGGACGCGCATGGCCACGCCTATAGTCAAACCGAGCGCCCGCCGCGGCGCGGCCGCCGCTTGGTGCTGACGCTGGACGAGAACATCGAATACATCGCCCAGCAGGAGCTGGACCGCGCCATGCGCAAGACCCATGCGCGGCAGGGCACGGTGGTAATCGAAGATCCCCGGACGGCGCAGATTCTGGCCATCGCCAACGCGCCCACCTTCAATCCCAACGACTTCGCCACCACGCCGGAGCGCGATATGACCGACGCCGCGGTCAGCGACGTTTACGAGCCCGGTTCGGTGTTCAAACTGGTCACGCTGTCGGCGGCGATCAACCAGGGGCTGACCAACCCGCAACAGATCGTCTTCTGCGGCGACGGCTCGATCATGGTCGGCGGCATGCTGATTCACGACCACGCCCGTTTCGGCGACCTGAGCGTGACCGGCATTTTGGTCAATTCCAGCGACGTGGGGGCGATCAAGCTGGGTCTGCGCCTGGGCCCAAAGCGGCTCTACCGTTATATCCGCGCCTACGGCTTTGGCTCGCCCACGGGCGTCGGCCTGCCGGGGGAATCGCCCGGCATCGTGCGGCCCTTGGACCAATGGCTGCCCATGACCATCGGCGCGGTCAGCATGGGGCAGGGCATCGCGGTCACGCCCATGCAAGTCATTTCGATGGTCTCCGCGATCGCCGATGGCGGTGTCTACCACCGCCCGCGCCTGATCCTCAGCGGTCCGCCGGCGGCGCCGGGGGCGAAGCTGTTTGCCGGCCGGCGCATCATCCGCCCGCGGGTGGCGCGGGAGATGACGGGCATGATGCGCCAGGTGGTGCTGCGCGGCACCGGCGTCACGGCGCAAATGCCGGGGTATAGCGACGGCGGCAAAACCGGCACCTCGCAGATGGTCAACCCCGGCGCCCACGCCTATTCGCAGCGCGATTATGTGGCCTCGTTCGCCGGGGTCGCGCCGCTGCACCATCCGGTCATCGCCATGCTGGTGGTGCTGTACGCGCCCAAGACCAATCACGAAGGCGAATACGCCGCCGCGCCGGTGTTTCGCGCCATTGCCCAGCGCGTGCTGCCGTATTTGGGCGTGCCGCAGGATTTGCCCGGCAACTCCCCGGTGCTGGAGGCAGGGCCTCCGCCGCCAGCCGCTCAGCCGGCCCGTTCGCCGGTTGCGGCGCCTCCGCCCTCGGCGCCGGCGCCGCGCCCGGGCATCGTCGTGGTCTCCCTGGGCGGCGCCATGCCGAATTTCCGCGGCCGGCCGCTGCGCACCGTGGCGCAGCGGTGCGCCGCGCTGGGGCTGCGCCCGCGCTTGCTGGGGCACGGCGAGGCCATCGCGCAACGGCCCGCCGCCGGCGCCGCGCTGGCGCCGCGCCAGAGGGTCACCATCTGGTTTGGCCGCCGCGGGAGCGGCAGCGGCGCCGCGGGCGCGGTTCAGCCCGGCGCCGCCGGCGCGTTCCGGCCCGCCGCCGCGCTGCCGCATAATTAAGGATTCCGATGCGCTGGCCCGAGCTATGGAGGGACGCCGAGATTCGCTCCCGGCGCGGTGAGCCGCCCGGCGACTGCGCCGGATTGCATTACGACTCCCGCCGCATTCAGCCCGGCCAAGCTTTCGTTGCCATCGCTGGCGAGGTTACGGACGGCAACCGCTACATTGCCGAAGCTCTCCACCGCGGAGCGGCGCTGATCGTCAGCGAGGCGCCGCCCGCCGCCGGGGTGGAGGCGGCCTGGCTCCAGGTGGCCAACGCGCGCCGGGCGCTGGCGACGTTATCCGCTAATTGGTTTGGCCGCCCGGCCGAGCGGCTGCAATTGGTGGGCATCACCGGAACCAACGGGAAGACCACCACCGCCTGGCTGGCCGCGGCGGCGTTGCGCGCCGCCGGCGTTGCAACCGGCTTGCTGGGTACGGTCGAATATCAGATCGGCGACCAGCGCCGGCCCGCGCCGCACACCACGCCGGAATCCTATGACCTCCAGCAGTTGCTCGCCGAGATGGTCGCCGCCGGCTGCCGCGCCGCGGTCTTGGAGGTCAGTTCCCACGCACTGGTGCTGGACCGCGTATGGGGCTGCCGCTTCGCCGCCGCGGTTTTCACCAATTTGACGCAGGATCATCTCGATTTTCACGGTACGCTGGAGGCATACCGCGAAGCCAAGCGCCGCTTGTTCACCGGCACCGGCGCGGGCCAGCCGCTGGCCGCGGTGGTCAACGCCGAGGATCCCGGCTCCGCGGCCATGATCGCGGGGTTCACGGGGCGCGTGATCGCTTATGGCATCCAAGACGGGCCGCAGTTGGCGGCGGAGTTGCGCGCGGCAGCGGTCGAGGTGACGGCCACCGGCCAGCGCCTCGGCGTGCAAGGCCCGGGCGGCTGGAGCGGGACGATCGCCAGCCCCCTGCTGGCGCGGGTCAACGTGCTGAACACGCTGGCGGCGCTGGGGGCGGGCTGGGCTTTGGGTTTGCCACCGGCGGAGCTGGCGCGCGGCTTGGAGACGGCGCCGCCGCCGCCGGGGCGGTTTCAGCGCATCGCCGCCGGGCAGCCCTTCACTGTCGTGGTGGACTATGCCCACACCCCCGATGCGCTGGCCAACGTGCTGCGCCTGGCGCGGGAGCTGGCCGGGCCGCGCCGCGTCATCGCCGTCTTCGGCTGCGGCGGCGACCGGGACCGCGGCAAGCGGCCGCGCATGGGCGCCATCGCCGCCGAGGCCGCGGATCTCGCCGTGGTCACCTCGGACAATCCGCGCAGCGAGCCGCCGCAGGCGATCATCGCCGAGGTGTTGGCCGGCCTGGCGCCGGCGGCCGCCGCGCGTCACCGCCGCTGGCTGGAAGAACCGGACCGGCGCGCGGCCATCGAGCGCGCGCTGCGCGAGGCCGCGGCGGGCGACGTGGTCGTGATCGCGGGCAAGGGCCATGAAAATTACCAGATCGTGAAGGACGAGAAGCGCCATTTCGACGACGCCGAGGAGGTCACCCTGGCCTGGCGGCGCATCGCCGCGGGCGGCGCGATCGGCGAGGGGCCGCGCGGCGGCGGGCCGCGCGGCGAGCCAGGCGGCGGGCGGGAAGGAGCCGCGCGACGATGACGCTGGCCGAAGCCGCGCAGATCCTGCAATGTCCTCCACTCGCGGTCGCCGCCCGGGTGGAAGGCTATTCCATTGATTCCCGCACCGTCCGCCCCGGCGATTTGTTTTTCGCCCTGCCCGGGGCGCATGCCGACGGCCACGATTTCGTCCTCCCCGCCCTGGGCACCGGCGCCGTGGCCGCGGTGGTGGCGCGCCACGCTTTCGACCGCTTCCAGGCCCATTTCCGCGAGCGGCTGCTGCCCGTCGAGGATCCCGCCGTGGCGCTGCAAATCCTGGCCCAGGCGGTGCGCCGCCGCTGGGGCAAGCCGATCGTCGCCATCACCGGCTCCTCGGGCAAAACCAGCACCAAGGAAATGATTGCGCGGGTCTTGTCGGTGCGCTATCGCGTGCTGAAGAGCGAAGGCAACCTCAACAATCATCTCGGCCTGCCGCTGTCCCTGCTGCGGCTGAGCCCGGCGCACGATGTGGCGGTGATGGAGATGGGCATGAACCACGCTGGCGAACTCACCCGCTTGGCGGAGCTGGCGCAGCCGCAGATTGGGGTGTTCACCAACGTCGGGCCGGTGCATCTGGGCAATTTCGCCTCGATCGAGGCAATCGCCGAGGCCAAGCGGGAACTCGCCCTGGCCCTGCCGCCGGCCGGGGTGATGGTGCTGAACGCCGACGATCCGCTGGTTTCCCGCTTTGCCGACGGCTTCGCGGGCGCGGTGCTGCGCTACGGCTTGGAATCGGCGCTGGGTGGGGCTCCGGCGGCGCCGCGGCCGCTGGATTTGGCGATCCACGGCATCCGCCTGCTGGGGCTGGAGGGCAGCGAATTCACCGCCCAAGCGCACGACGCCGGCGGCGCCGGGCCCAGCGTGCGGGTCCGCCTGCCGCTGATGGCGCGGCACAGCATCAGCAACGCCGCCGCCGCGCTGGCCGCGGGCATGGTCTTCGGCGTGCCGCTGGAGCCGGCGGCGCTGGCCCTGGCCGGCATGGCGCCGCCCGCGGGCCGCGGCCGGGTGCTGCACCGCGCCGGCGCGACCATCATTGACGACTGCTACAACTCCAATCCCCCGGCGCTGGAAAGCATGGTCAATTTGCTGGCCAGCCTGCCCGGCGCCCGCCGCATCTTGGTGGCCGGCGAAATGCTGGAGCTGGGGCCGAGCGCGGGCGAGTGGCATCGCCGCATCGGCCAACTGGTGGCCCAGCGCCGCATCGAGGTGCTCTGGACGGTGGGCGGCGAGGCCAAGGAGATCCTCGCCGGCGCCCAAGCCGCGGGTTTCATCGGACAAGGCGAATTCTTCCCCAGCGCCGAGGAATGCGGCTCGCGGCTGCCGGCGCTGCTGCAACCCGGCGACGTGGTGCTGGCCAAGGCCAGCCGCGGCGTTCACCTGGAGCGGGCCCTGGCCAAGGTTTTGGGCCCCGAGTCCGCCGCCCCGGTGGCCGGCGCCGCCCAATTCTGAACGCCCATGCTGTATTGGCTCTTTTACGTCAAGCTGCACGCCGACTTCACGCCCCTGCGGCTGTTCCGGTACCTGACGTTCCGTACCGCCTTCGCCAGCCTGACGGCGATGGCTATCGCCATCTTCGTCGGCCCCTGGCTGATCGCCCGCCTCCAGGAATTCCAAATCGGCCAGTTCATCCGCGAGGAGGGGCCGAAGTCGCACCAAAAAAAGGCCGGCACGCCGACCATGGGCGGCGTGCTGATCAACATCGCCATCCTGGTGCCGACCTTGCTGTGGGCCGATCTGCGCAATCCCTTCGTTTGGATCGCGATGTTCTCGGTGGTGGCGTTCGGCCTGATCGGCTTCCTGGACGACTTCGCCAAGCTGCGGCACCGCCGCAACCTCGGCCTGACCTCGCGGCAAAAGTTCGGGCTGCAACTGCTGATCGGCGCGCTGATCGGCGGCGTGCTGGCGCACATGGCCACGCGCGGCCTGTACTCGACCGCGTTGGAGGTGCCGTTCTTCAAGCAGTTCCGCCCCACGCTGCTGATCAGCAGCCTGATGCACCACGGCTGGGTGGTGCTGGGCTTCGCCCCGTTCATCGTTTTCGTGGCCTTCATCATCGTCGGCAGCAGCAACGCGGTCAACCTGACCGACGGGCTGGATGGCCTGGCGATCGGCTGCACCATCATCACCGCCGGGGCGTTGACCGTCCTGACCTATATCTCCGGCAACGCCGTGCTGGCGACCTATTTGGAATTGGGGCGGGAACCGCAGGTGGCGGAGCTGGCGATCTTCTGCGGCGCCATGGTCGGGGCCAGCATCGGCTTTCTGTGGTACAACGCCCATCCGGCGCAGATCTTCATGGGCGACGTCGGCTCGCTGGCCCTGGGCGGCGCCATCGGCACGGTCGCGGTGATGATCCAGCAGGAACTGCTGCTGCCCTTCATCGGCGGCATTTTCCTGCTGGAGGCGCTGTCGGTCATGATCCAGGTCGGCAGCTTCAAACTGCGCGGCAAGCGGGTGTTCAAGATGGCGCCGCTGCACCATCATTTCGAGCAGCTGGGCTGGAGCGAGCCGAAGATCATCGCCCGGTTCTGGATTCTGAGCGTGGTTTTCGCGCTGTTCGCGCTGACCACGCTGAAACTGCGCTGATCGCGCGGCCCGGCGCGCGAGGCGGGGGCGGAGTCGGAAGAAGCGAAGCGGCGCGGCGCGAGCGGCAAGGCGGTGCGGCGAAGCGGGAAGGGAGCGAAGAAGCGGAGAAAGCGATGGAGCTGCAAGGGAAGCAAGTTTCGGTCGTCGGCATGGCCGCCAGCGGCATCGCCACGGCGCTGTTTCTCCGCCGCCATGGGGCGCGGGTCGTGGTCAGCGAGCTGCGCCCGGCGGAGCAACTGCGCGCCGAGATCCCCCACCTGCTGGAGGCGGGCGTGGCCATCGAGACCGGCGGCCATAGCGAGCGGACGTTTTTGAGCGCCGACCTGATCGTGGTCAGCCCCGGCGTGCCCGCGGACCTGCCGGTGCTGCTGCGCGCGCGGCGGGAGAACATTCCCGTCATCGGCGAAATCGAATTGGCGGCGCGGTTCTTGCGCGGCCCGCTGATCGCCATCACCGGCTCCAACGGCAAGACCACCACCACCGCCCTGGCCGGCCACCTGCTGGCGGCGCTGGGCCTGCCGGCCCATGTCGGCGGCAACATCGGCACGCCGCTGATCTCGCTGGTGGAGGCGGCCGGCGCAGGGGAGTGGGCGGTGGCCGAAGTCTCCAGCTTCCAGCTCGAGACCGCCGAGCGCTTCCACGCCCACATCGCCGCCGTGCTGAACCTGAGCCCCGATCACCTGGACCGGCACGGCAGCATGGAGGCCTACGTGGCGGCGAAGCAGCGGATCTTCCGCAATCAAACCGCCGCCGATTTCGCCGTGCTGAACGCCGGCGACGAATACTGCCGGCGTTACGCGGCGGCGCTCGCCGCCCAGGACGCCGGCCCGCGCGTGGTCTGGTTCGCCGCCGACGGCCAGTTGCCCCGCGGCGGCTCGGGGACCATCGTGCAAGGCGACCGCCTGCTGTGGTGCGATCCGCCGGCGGCGGGCGGCGGCGTCACCGAGCTGCTGCGGCGGGAACGGATTCCGCTGCGCGGCGCGCATAACGTGGAAAACGTCCTCGCCGGCTGCGCCATCGCGGCGCTGGCGGCGGGGCTGCCCGGCGCCAACGCCGCCGGGCGGAAAACGATCGCCGCGAACATCGCCGCCGGCGTCGCCAGCTTCAAGGCGGTCGAGCACCGGCTGGAGTTCGTCGCCAAGCTGGACGGCGTCGAATATTTCAATGACTCCAAGGCCACCAACGTGGACGCCACGCTGAAGGCCGTGGAATCCTTCGCCGGCGGCCTGTGGGTCATTCTCGGCGGCAAGGACAAGGGCGGCGACTACGACGCCCTGCTGGCTCCCCTGCGGCAGCGGGCGCGCGGCGTGCTGCTGATCGGCGCGGCGGCGGGCAAGATCGCCCGCCAGTTGGCGCCGCTGGAGGACCGGCTGATCTCCGCGGGCACCTTGGAGCGGGCGCTGGAGATCGCCGCCGACCGCGCCCAGTCCGGCGACACCGTGCTGCTGGCGCCCGCCTGCTCCAGCTTCGATCAGTTTGAGAATTACCAGCACCGCGGCCGCGTCTTCAAGGAATGGGTGGCGCGGCGCCTGCTGGCCCCGCACGCATAGGCTCCGGTCCTCATGCCCAAGCGACTGGCCTACGACCGGGTGCTGTTCACGGTGACGCTCATTTTGGTCGCCTTCGGCTTGGTCATGGTCTTTTCCGCCTCCGCCATGGTCTCCATGGAGCGGTCCCACTCGCCGTATTTCTTTTTGTTCCGCCAGCTGATCGGCGCCGCCATCGGCCTGGCGCTGATGTGGGCGCTGATGCGCCTGGACTACCGCCGGCTGAACACGCCGCTTGTGGTCTACCCGGCGCTGTTGTGCACCATCGCGCCGCTGGTGCTGGTGTTCTTCCTGGCCCGCAGCCATAACGCCCACCGCTGGATTCTGCTCGGCCCCATTTCCTTGCAGCCCTCGGAGATCGCCAAGCCGACGCTCATTCTGTTTCTCGCCTGGTATTTGGCGAGCCGCTGCCAAAAATTGGACAACTGGCGGTTGCTGCGACCCATCCTGGTTTATCTGGCCCTGGTCTGCGGCCTGGTGCTTCTGGAACCCGACCTGGGCACCACCGTCGCGCTGGCCATGATCGCCGCGGTGATGCTCTTCATCGCCGGCCTGCGCTGGCGGTATTTCGCCCTGGGCGCGCTTCTGTCGGCGCCGGTATTGTACTGGGCGGTGTTCCGCGTGCCCTACCGGCGGGAGCGCATTCTGGCGTTTCTGCATCCCTGGGCGCACGCCGAGGGCGTCGGCTTCCAAATCGTCCAGTCGCTGATCGCCGTGGGCAGCGGCGGGCTGACCGGGCTGGGGCTGATGGACGGCCGCCAAAAGCTGTTCTTTTTGCCCGAGCCACACACCGATTTCATCTTCGCCGTCACCAGCGAGGAGCTGGGGCTGATCGGCGCCGTGGCGCTGGTGCTGCTGTTCGCGCTGTTCATGGCCCGCGGCATGCGCGTGGCGCGCCGGGCCCCGGATGCGTTCGGCAAGCTGCTGGCCGCCGGCATCACCGCCATGATCGCCATTGAGGCGCTGATCAACTTCAGCGTGGTCATCGGCTTGATGCCCACCAAGGGCATCGCGCTGCCGTTCATCAGCTACGGCAGCTCCTCGCTGATCGCCACGCTCGCCGCCACCGGCGTGCTGTTGAACATCAGCCAGCACTGCGGCTAGCCGCAAGCGCCCGGTTCGTGCGTCCGCCGGCAGCGCCGGAATCCCCGGGGCGCCGCCGCCCCGCGGTTGGAGCGCCGGCATCCTGCCGGCGTCCGGCCGGCGCCCTTGCGCCGCAACGGGGCGCCAATTAGCGCCAATTGGGCGCTGTCAGCGGGACGGCCGTCGGCGCCAACGTTCCCGCTGGACGGAATTGCGGGATACGCTTCCGGCTTGCGTGCGGTCGCGCTCGCCGCCGCCGAGGCGGGTTACGACGCGCGGCGGCCTCGATGAGCCCAAGCTAGGCGCGTGGAACAGGCTTTGGCCTGTGTGCCGCGGGCCTCAGCCCGCGGACGCCTCGCCCCCGCCCCGGCCCCGGGGCGCACCCGTGCGCCGGGCAGCGCGACCAGCGGGAGCCCTCAGCCCGGGCGCCTGACGCTGCCTCTGCGCTTATTTCGGCGAACCGACGGAGCTTGCCGTCTCGCCGGGGATTGCCGTAACCGTGAAGGTAAGCGGCATGGTGTGGGAGAACTCCAGCGGCGATCCCGAATAGGCGACCACCTGGATGGTGATGGTGTAACTGCCCGGCGGCGTGCCGCCCACCCACTGCGGGGGCTGGGGCTTCGGCGGCGGCGGATTCCCGGAACAAGACGACGCCCCAAGGCTCGCCAGCAGCGCTATGCCCAGCACGGCCCAGCCGAGGGCCTTGCGGCGCCGCCGCGCCGCCAGCAGCGAGGCTGCGCAGCCGGCCAGCAGCAGCAACCCAAGCAACCATCGCCTTTCCGGCGCGGCTTGCCCGCCTCCGGGCGCCGCGCCGCCCGGCGTCACCAGCGTGGGCGCGGCCGTCTGGATTTTTAGGTTTGGGACGAGCTCCTCTGGCGGGATGCCGGGCGCGAGGGCCGGATACACCACGCCGCCGCCGACGCTGGGGTTGGGGCCCGTCGCGGCGGGCGCGTCGGCGGGGGTGAACGCACAGGTGGCGCCCGCGGGCAGGTTGGCGCAGGTGAGCAGCACCGGGCCCGTGAAGCCGTTGAGCGAGGTCACGCCCAGTCCCCAAGTCGCGCTTTGGCCCTGCTCAATGCTCGTCGAGGCGGGTGGGAACGGGTCGGAAAGGCTGAAGTCCGGCGCCGCGCCCGGCGAGGCCTGGGAAAGCAGGACGTTGTAATAGTTATATGGCGCGCTGGCGGTGGCGAGGTCGAGCAACCCGTCGCCGTTGAAATCGCCCTCCGTGATCTCCGTCGTCGGGCTTTCGGGCAGCAGCACCGAGTAGTCCGACGGCGTGAAGGTGCCGTCCCCGTTGCCGAGATAGGTGTAAATGTAATCCTCTGAAATACCGGCGTTGGCGTTTTGCTCCATGACCGCTACGTCCAGCTTGTTGTTGGCCAGGAAGTCGCCGAGCACCAGGTTCCAGCCCCAGATGCCGTTGAAGATCTGGTCGTGGCAGCATCCGGCGACCGGCACCGCCGGCTGCGTGAAGGTGCCGTCGCCGTTGCCCAGGAGCACGTCCACGCCCTGGTTGCCGGTCTGGGAGGCGAAAAGGTCCAGCTTGCCGTCACCGTTGAAGTCAGCGGCGGCGATGGCCACGATGCCACCGGCAAACATGGCCTTCGCAACGATCGGGTCGCCCGGCGCCGGGGTGAAGCTGCCATCCCCCTTGCCTAGAAAAAGATTGATCTCGTCTCCGCCGATCGCGGCGGCCAAATCCAGATTTCCGTCGCCGTTGAAGTCACCGATGGTCAGGCCAACGCCGCCGTGCCCGTTCTCGGCGAACGGGCTGCCCGGCGCCGGAGAGAAGGTGCCGTCACCATTGCCGAGGAATACATAGATGGCGTCTTGGCACGCCACGGCCAAATCCAGCTTGCCGTCGTGATTGAAGTCGGCGGTCAAGATGGTCATCGGCAGCGTGCCCACGGGCAGCGGGCCACCCGGCGCGGGCGAGAACGTGCCGTCGCCGTTGTTCAGCAAGATGGTGATGGTCGGCTGGCCGCCGGCGGTGTCCGGGTAAAGGTTGGCGACGGCCGCGTCCAGGCGGCCATTGCCGGTGAAATCGCCGAGCGCGATCGAGGTCGGTCCCTCGCCCGCCCCGGTGCTCGATACCGGCGCGGCGAAGGTGCCGTCGCCGTTGCCCGCGAAAAAGTCCAGGTATCCCGGCATGACGCGGCCGGTATTCATGCCCATCAGCAGGTCGGTTTGCCCGTTGCCTTCCAGGTCGGCGGCGGCGATGGAATACGGGAAGTTGGGGCTGCCGCCCTGATAGCCCAGGTTCACCGGGCTGTTGGGGGCGTTGACGTAATGGAAGCTGGAAATGGGGTCGTGGACTTGGAAATAAAGAAAGTTAGAGGCCACGGCGACGCCGGGATTGTGGACGGTGATGGTGGCCGTTCGCGCGGCGGCGATGGCCGCGGCGGGGACCGCCGCGGTCAGCTCCGCCTGCGAAACGAAGGAGGTCGCCAGCGGCTGGCCGTCCCAGTCAATCACGGCGCCGGTGACGAAGCCGGCGCCGCGAATGGTCAGGGTGAAGCCGGGACCGCCGGGCGCCGCGGCGCTCGGCACAGGCGGCTGGTAAATGTAGGGAACACCTTGCGCGCGGAGGCCCGCCGCCGCGCACATGACGAGCCCCGCCACGAAAAGAATGCGCCAATGCAATACGGCCTTCATTGTCCCCGCCGCCAGGGTCAGCTCACCGGCCAGAACATGAACGACCCGAAGATGTTGTCCTGGTAGACGTCAAATTCGGCCGGTCCGTCGTAGACCGGGCTGCATGCCGAGCCCGTCCAGTTGCAGGGCGGGCCCTGGATGTGGACGTTAACGTAATGGCTGCTGCCGCTGGTGAAGACATTTTGCGTGGAATAGGTAAAAGTCAGTTTGGTGGAGCTGGAAAGCGAGGACTGGAAATTCGTGCCGAATATGCTCCCGCTCAGCGAGCTGACGACGCCGTAGCCTTGCGTATTGGCGGTCGAGGTGGTCTTGCCGATGGACATCGAATCGGTGTAGGTGGCGCCGAAATCGGCTTTGTAGGGGCTCGCGCCGCCGCCCTCCTGCGGAAACGGGATGTCCGTCGCGGTGGTCAGCACGCCGTTTTCGATCAGGCCACCGGTCGCGGTAAAGCGGCCGTCGCCGCTGGTGATGCCGGACAGGTTCAGTTGGTAGGACTGGTTGAACACCGGATCCTGGGCAACGATTGCCGCGTAGTCGGTGCTGGTCAGCGCTGGGCCGTCCCCGCTGGGGAAGACCTGAGGGTCGTCGCAGACGGCCCAGGTCGAGTTCGTTGCCCAGCCGCGGGCCAGCGCCGTCGCGTTCGCGCCGACGGGCTTGCCCCAGCCGGAAGTTGGGTCGAGGAACCCGATCTGGATGGGGTAAACGTCAATGAACGGTCCCTGGTCGCAGTAATCGTAGCCGTAGCCGAACCAGGTGACGCTGGAGCTGCTGGGCGCTTCCATCGGCAGAACGGGGTTCAGCCAAAGGTAGGCCTGGTCGTAATCGTGCATATTGTAATAGGGCCCCGCGCCGGGGCCGGGATCGGGATTGACCGTGGTCCACCAGCCCGTCCAAGGAATTGGTGTTCCGGGAAATGTTTGCGAGCCGCTTAGGGTGACGCCCGTCGTGATCGTGTTGGAGCTGCCGTAGGTCGAGCTCGCTTGCTGCGTGGTCGTGACGGAGCTGTTGACCTTGAACGCGACCGCCCCGTTGAGCCACGAGAAGATGCTCCCACCCCAGCCCACGGTGGCGCTGACCGATACGGATTGGGCCATCGAGGACTTGATGGTCGCAGAGCTGCCGGTGTAGGCTGTGGCGCCGTAGGTCACATAACTGCTTGGTCCCGGCGGCGCGTAGACGATGGACGCGAGCACGTAATCGGGGTCCACATAGCCGGAGGGGACGTTGCTGCGCGTGGCGTTGCAGGTTTGGTAGGCGCACACCGTGAAGCCGATGTTGAAGCCGAAGCCGCCCATCGTGAGCGACGCCGGGCTGGCGCCGCTGAGCGGGCAATTGGTGTCGGAGGTCGGTGTCCCGCTGAGCTGAACGTAAACGCCTGTGCCGTTAAGACTGTAATCGATGCCGGTTGCGTTGTCCGCGTAGGAGAACCCGTAATAATCGGTGCGCGTCCAGGTGAGCTGCTGCGGCGGGTAGGTGGTCTTGCCGTAGCAGGTGCCGGAGCTGACCGCGGCGGTATAGCTGAGCGTGCCCGCGCCCACGGATTCGTTGATGGTGGTGGCGAATAGCTGGGAAGCGAACAACGTGACGGTGACGATCACGGCAAAACGAGTAATCCAACTCCCGGACATATTTACCTCCTGGCCGCGCGGCCAGTAAGCAAACGAACAGACCGCACTGAGGAGTGTATACCCCCCCCCCCGGCCGGTGTCAAGAAAAATGCCGATACCGGCGGGCAGCCGGCACCCATTAACTAGGTGATAAATGGTGGGCGCCGCGGATACATCAGCCGGCGGCCGCTCCCTAACCGCCGTTGCGCGCGCCGCGGCGCGGCGCCCAGCTCGCAACGCTGGATCGCGGCGTCGCGGAGTTGGTCCCGCCCAGTTCGCCGCACCGGCGCAGCATAGTACTCGTGGCGGAGGCCTAACCGCCGGCCCTAGCCGCCGGCTAGCCGCGCCGCGCGTCCCGCGCATGCGCCTGCGGCCCCAGCCCGGCGTGCTGTTGAACATCTGCCAGCACTGCGGCTAGGCCGGCGAGGCCGGTGGCGCGAGCGCCGCGCGAACCGTCACGCCACTCGATTGCTGCGTTCGCACGGCCCCCAAAAGCGGGTATGAGCGTCTCGGCATGTTGCATCGCCGAGCGTTTCTCTTCATGCAGTTAGCCGCTCAAATGCAACATTTTCGAGCCTGCCCATCCGGTGTCGCCGGCTCTCGCTTCGCTCGCCCGGGAGGCGCGCACGAAACGCGCCGATTCGTTCGGCGCTGCGTGGCGCTGGTCATCGCGGCGGTTCGGCGTCCTGAGTTCGATTCAGAATCTCTGGTCGGGGTTGCGCGAAGGTAGGGCCTCGAAGGGTTGAGCCGTTCGCGTCGAGGTGGCCGTTGCCTATCCGGGTTGTCGCCAACGCGCGGGCGTGGCGGGTGGGCAGGTGACCGACGCCTACCTATTGGCGCTGGGGCGGGACCAACTCCGCGACGCCGCGAGCGCTGCGGCGCGGCGCGCAACTGGCGACCCCCAGCTCGCCGCACCGCCGCCGCATCGTGCTCGTGGCGGAGGCCTAGCCGCCGGCTAGCCGCGCCGCGCGTCCCGCGCACGACGCTGCGGCCGCCCGCCCGCGGTGGAACAGGCTTTAGCCTGTGTGCTGCGGGCTTCAGCCCGCAGTGTCCATGCCCGACGCGCCGCCGCATGCCCCGCGCCGGAACCGGCGAAGGGGTCCGGAACGCGACGACAGGTTCGCGGGCCGGCGCCGCCGCCGGGCGATTCGCTTATTGATGCAGCGGCTCGGAATCGCCGCGGTGGGCGACCAGCGGTCGCCGGGGCGCCAGACTCGCGCTTGACAAAAAAAACAGTAGCGCTTAGCTAGTCCACGTTGGAGCTTGGATGCCCGCCTGGAGCAAATGGCGCGTGCTGACGGTCGGAGCGTTTTGCGCCCTCCTCGCCGTCTTGTACCTCTGGGCCCAATCGGGCCCGGCGGAGGACACGGTGACGGTATATGCCACCGAGCCGTCGGCGCAGCTCCACCACCCCACGGGTCTGGCCTACTCGCAGTACCCGAACCAGGAGCTGTTTGTCGCCGACACCGGCCACAACCAGATCAAGGACTGCTATCCGACCGTGCAGGGCATCACCTGCGCCGTGCTCGCCGGGAACGGCACTCAGGGCTACGTCAACGGCGCCTATTACAACTCCGAGTTCGCGGTGCCGTCCGGCCTTAGCGGCGGCCGCTATTACCGGAACCTTCACGGGACCGTTTACAGCTGGGTGAACCTGTACATCGCGGACAGCGGAAACCACGTCCTGCGCCAATATTGCGGCGGCAACATCCCGCCGCCGCCTTACGGGGCCGCCTGTGTAGCGGGCAGCACGACCACCGTTACCCTGGCGGGCAGCGGCGCCGACGGATACGTAAACGGCCCGCCCAATTCCGCGGAGTTCGCCGACCTATTGGGCCTGGTTGGCGACGGCTATCTGGCGGATCGAGCCAATAATGTGATTCGCTCCTTCGACGGCGCCAATGTCGGCACCTTCGCGGGCGACGGCAGGCCCGGGTTCATCAATGGACCGGTCGCCAGCGCCGAGTTCAGGGCGCCGACCAGCGCCGTCCAAGACAGCAGCGGCGACACCTACGTGGTGGACGCGGGCAACCAGGCGATCCGCGAGGTCGACGCCTCCGGCACCGTGAGCACCGTGGCGGGCAATGGGCAGATTGGCTACGTCAACGGCCCTGGCAGTAGCGCGGAGTTTTACCTTCCAACGGGAATCGCGTTTAACCCCTCGGACGGCTGTCTTTACGTCACCGATACCGGCAACAACGTCATCCGCAAGATAGACGCGAGCGGCAACGTTACCACCTACGCCGGCGTCCAGGGGCATCCGGGACTGGTAAACGGACCGATCGCGACGGCGGAGTTCGACAGCCCGACGGGCATCGTCATTTCCGGGACCACCATGTTCGTCGCCGACACCGCGAACAGCGTGATCCGGATTATCAATATGTCCACCGGCCAGGTCGCAACCTATATCCAGTAAGGCGGCCCACCATGAGGACGCCGTGCACCAGAGTCGTTCCTAGCGTTTTGCTCGGCGGGCTGCTCCTTGCCGCCCTGGCGGGGATTTCATGCACCCCGGCGATCCCGGCGTTCGAGGCGGGAATACGCGACATCGCGACAATTGTGAACACCGGGCCTTACACCGGCGAACAGTCCATGCCCGCGGCGGGGGCGTCGGATTATGGGACCATGCAGCAGGAATACGGCGGCGGAACCGGAACGCAGGGCAGTTTCACCGGGGTGATCAACGGGCAGGGCTACGACGACCACGTCGAGGCTATAACGGATTCCGTTTGGAATCTTGATGTAGACTTCACCCCCGTCAACGCGGCCTGGGGCATCGCGTCGGATGTTGGAGTCAACGTCCCGGCGGCCGGGTTGATCCACACCGCGCAGTGCGTCTTCGTCCTGGAGTACTGAGCCGGGTGCGGCCATACGGTCACCCCGTGGGCAGGCGCGCCTTCCTTGCCTCGCTCAGCTCGCTGCTCGCGGCTGCGGGCTGTGGGCGCCGGCGCTTCCGTTCCCCCGAGGTCGTCCTATTCAGCACGATCGGCTACTTGATCTTTCGCGACTACGTCCGAGTCGCCGATCCGGCAAACGGGCGGATCTCGCCTTATCTGACCCCCTTTGGCCACCGCAGCTACCCGGACGGTTCGGCCCGCTCGCTCCGGGGCCCGGCCGCGGTGGTGGTGCACGATAAATTCGACGGCCAGCAACTGGGGGACGCCATCGAGTTATATTGGCCGCCCGGGCGCTGGCGGCGGGTGTGGTACCGGCCGCCGGGGTCGCCGGGCGCCTTGAACATTTCGCCGGACGGCGGCCATATTGCGGCGGTCTTTCGCCCGACGCCCCAGGACTACCAGCACATCTGGATATTCTCGACGGGGGCGGAGCCCGAGCCTCTGGACGTCACGGACCTCTGGCCGGCGACGGGCCGGACCGGAGATTTTTCCCCGCACTGGAGGCCCGACAGCCGCGCGGTGTTATTTCACCGCGTCACCGTCCCGCCCGGCGGTGGGTACGCGACCATCACCATCGTGCAGTTCGAGATTCCAACGCGGCGCTTTACCGTCGCGCGGCCCCCCTCGATTTACAATTTCGACGCCTGTTACGGGCCGCCCGGGACGCTGATTGTGCGCGAGTTCGGGGCGATCCGGCAGGTCATGGCGGGTGGGGAAGTGCGGGAGCTGCTGCCGTACGGTGCGATCCCCGGTTTCGGCTTTCTCGACGCGGGCCTGGCGTATTCAGCCCCGCTGAACGCGGTGGCGTTCACCGTCGGGGAGACAAAGCTGATCGGGCAGCCGCAGCAGGAGCAGGCGATCTGGCTGCTATGGATGGCCGACGACCGCTTGCAAAAGCTGGTGGCGGTGCGGGAGGCGCGCATCAGCCAGCTTTGTTTCGCCCGGCCCTGAGCGCAGGCCCGCTTGTCCTCCGCGGGGCCCGGCAGGCGCCTGCCGGGTGGATGGCCACTATTGGTGCAGCGGCTCGGATTCGTCGCGGTGGGCGACGGGTGGTTCGACCGGCGGCGCCAGGCTGGTCAGCGGGCGCTCCAGCGCCAGCTCCAGCACCTCATCCATGTTTTCCACCAGGTGAATGTCCAGCAAGGAGCGGATGTTTTCCGGGAGATCGGGGAGATCCTTCTCATTGTCCTTGGGCAGGATGATGCGCAGGATCTTCATGCGATGCGCCGCCATCAGCTTTTCCTTGACGCCGCCGATGGGCAGGACCTTGCCGCGCAGCGTGATCTCGCCGGTCATGGCGAAATCGCGCCGCGCCGGAATGCGGGTCAGCGCGCTGGCCAGGGCGGTGGCGATGGTGATGCCGGCCGAGGGCCCGTCCTTGGGGATGGCGCCTTCGGGCACATGGACGTGGATGTCGAGGTTGCGGTAGAAGTCCTTGGGCAGGCCCAGCAAATGCGCGCGGCTGCGGATGTAGCTCATCGCCGCCTGGGCGGATTCCTGCATCACGTCGCCCAGCTTGCCGGTCAAGGTCAGCTTGCCCTTGCCGTCCATCAGCGTGGCTTCGGTGGCCAGAATCTGTCCGCCCACCTCGGTCCAGGCCAAGCCGGTGGCCAAGCCGATTTCGTTCCTATCCTCGTGCTGGGTGTCGCGGAACTTCAGGATGCCGAGGTATTCGCCGACGTTTTCGGCGCCCACTTCGACCGCCACGGTTTCCTTGCTGTCCTGCGCCTCGACCACGCGGCGGGCCACCTTGCGGCAGATGTTGCCGATCTCGCGCTCCAGGTTGCGCACGCCAGCCTCACGCGTGTAGCCGTTGATGACCGCGCCGATGCCGGCGTCGGCGAAGCGCAGATGATCCTCCGCGACGCCGGTCGCCTTGCGCTGCTTGGGCACCAGGAAGCGCTTGGCGATCTCCATTTTTTCCTGCTCGGTGTAGCCGGGCAGGCGGATCACCTCCATGCGGTCTTGCAGCGGCTGCGGAATGGTGTGCAGCACGTTGGCGGTGGTGATGAACATGACCTGGCTGAGGTCGTACTCCACGTCCAGGTAATGATCCATGAAGGTTTCGTTCTGTTCCGGGTCCAGCACCTCCAGCAGCGCCGCCGAGGGATCGCCGCGGAAGTCCATGCTCATCTTGTCCACTTCGTCCAGCAGGAAGACCGGATTCACCGTGCCGGCCTTGCGCATCATTTGCAGGATCTGGCCCGGTAGCGCGCCGATATAGGTGCGGCGATGGCCGCGGATCTCCGCTTCATCGCGCACGCCGCCCAGCGACAGGCGCACGAACTTGCGTCCCGTGGCGCGGGCGATGGACATGCCCAGCGAGGTCTTGCCGACGCCCGGAGGCCCGACGAAGCAGAGGATGGAGCCCTTGGGGTTCTTGACCAACTGGCGCACCGCCAGGAACTCCAAGATACGTTCCTTGATCTTGGCCAGCCCGTAGTGATCCTCGTTCAGGATGGTTTCCGCGCGCTTGATGTCGCGGATCTCCTTGGACTTGGTTTTCCACGGCACCGCCAGCATCCAGTCCACGTAGTTGCGGGAGACGGTGGATTCCGCCGACATCGGCGGCATCAGCTCCAGCCGCTTCAGTTCCTGCATGGCCTTTTCGGCCACCGCCTTGGGCATGCCGGCGGCTTCGATTTTTTTCTTTAGCTCGTCAATTTCGCTCTTCTCGCCCCGGCCCAGCTCCTTCTGGATGGCCTTGATCTTTTCGTTGAGGTAGTACTCCTTCTGCGCGCGCTCCATCTGCCGCTTCACGCGGCCCTGGATGGTGCGGTCCACGTTCAGCTTTTCGATCTCCGCGTCCAGCAGCTCGGCCAAGCGGGCCAGCCGGTCCAGCGGCGAGAACAGCTCCAACAGCTCCTGCTTGTCCTCCACCGGCAGGCTCAGGTTGGCGGCGACGGTGTCGGCCAGGCGGCCCGGCTCATCCACCCGCACGGTGTTGAGCATGGTTTCGTAGTTCAGCGCCTGGCTCAGCTTGACGTATTGCTCGAAGAGGCCGGTGACTTTTTGCATCAGCTCTTCGCTTTGCGGCGTCACGCCTTCGCCGCGGGCGGCGGGAACCCGCACCGTGGCGCGGAAGAAGCCGTCTTCGTCGCTGACCTCGACGATCTTGGCCCGCTCCAGGCCCTCGACCAAAACGCGGATGTTGCCGTCGGGCAGCTTGACGCTTTGCACGATGGTGACGATGGTGCCGACCTGGTAGATCTCCTCCGGCTTGGGCTCGTCCAGCGCGGCGTCATGCTGGGTGGCGAGGAACAGCTTCTTGTCCTGCGCCAGCGCCTCGTCCAAGGCGCGAACGGAGCTCTGCCGGCCGACCACGAACGGCGTCATCATGTGCGGAAAGATGACGACGTCCCGGATGGGCATCATCGGCAGGCCGCGGGTGTCGGCTTTATCGGATTTGGGCATAAGCAAAAGCGCCTGTAAGGGCGGCGGCCGGGCCGCCGCGGCCCTCTCTTTCCATACTATCTTGACTATCTTGCTGCGGGCGGGGCCGTCCGCCGCATTCATCCGGGCTGGGCGCGGAGACGGGAGTCGGAGCCGGGCCGGGCGCGATGGGCCCGGCCGGCGAAGAGCGCCTAGCCGGCTTTCTCCAGCGTGGTCAGCGCCAGATCGCGCTTCTTGACCATCTCCCGCGTCACCACGAACTCCCGCACCCGTTTCTGGGCCGGGAGGTGGTACATCAAATCCAGCATCAGCTCCTCGAGAATCATCCGCAGCCCGCGGGCGCCGACCTTGCGCGCCAGGGCTTCATCCGCCACCGCCTCCAGCGCGTCATCCTGGAAGCGCAGCTTGACGTTTTCGAACTCGAACAGCTTCTGGTATTGCCGCACCAAGGAGTTGCGCGGGCGCGTCAAGATCTGGATGAGCGCCGCCCGGTCCAAATCATCGAGCACGCCGATCACCGGCAGGCGGCCCACAAACTCCGGAATGAGGCCGAAGCGGATCAGGTCGCCGGGCTGCACCTGCGCCAGCAGTTCGGTGTCGCGCAGCCCGGTCAGCGGCGCGATGGCGGCGTCGGCCTTGGTTTCCTCATCGCTGCGGAAGCCCATCGCGCGCCGGCCGACGCGCCGGCCCACCACCTTTTCCAGGCCCACGAAGGCGCCGCCGCAGATGAAGAGGATATTCGTCGTGTCCACCGGGGTGAACTCCTGGTGGGGATGCTTGCGCCCGCCTTGCGGCGGGACGTGGGCCACCGTGCCTTCCAGAATCTTCAGCAGCGCCTGCTGCACGCCCTCGCCGCTGACGTCGCGGGTGATGGAGGGGTTTTCATCGCGCTTGCTGATTTTGTCAATCTCATCAATGTAGATGATCCCCTGCTGCGCGCGGGCCACGTCGCCTTCGGCGGCTTGCAGCAGCTTCAGGATGATGTTCTCGACGTCCTCGCCCACGTAGCCCGCCTCGGTCAGCGTGGTGGCGTCGGCGATGGCGAACGGCACGTCCAGCATCTTGGCCAGCGTCTGCGCCAGCAGCGTTTTGCCGGTGCCGGTGGGGCCGATCAGCAGGATGTTGGCCTTTTGCAGCTCCACTTCGCTGTTGGCGCGGTTGCGGTTCATGTGCAGCCGCTTGTAGTGGTTGTAGACGGCGACGGCCAGCTTCTTCTTGGTATGGTCCTGGCCGATCACGTACTCATCCAGGAAGCCCTTGACCTCATGCGGCTTGGGCAGGGTCTGTAGGCCGGCGCGGGCCGGCTCATTGCCCCGGTCGTCTTCCAAAATCGAATTGCACACCGCCACGCACTCGTCGCAAATGTATGCGCGCGGATATTCGCTGGGGCTGGAAATTAACTTGGTGACCGCGTCCTGCGTTTTGTGGCAGAACGAGCACCGGAGAACTTCATCAGGTCCGTTTTTGGGACGCACGGTGGCTAAATCTCCCCCTATCCCGCCTGGCCTGGCCGCGGGGCCAGGTAGTGGCGGGAATAGTCAAAATCAAACGCCTTGCTGGACCTTGCTCTTTCCCTTGCGCTTGCTCTTGCCTTGCCGGTTCGCGTCCGCATTCGAGGCTCCAAGTGCTGTACCGATGGGGGCTTATGCCAGGCGCGGATCCTGCCATGCGGGCTTAGGCGGCATGGGGCGGGATGAGGTGAATAGCCGGATTTTACCACTAGCCGCGCCTACCGCATCCGTCCCACGGCGTTATTTATGCTCGAAGATAATATCGTCCACGATGCCGTACGCCTTGGCCTGGGCCGCGTCCATGATGAAGTCGCGCTCCACGTCCTTGGCGATCTTCTCCAGCGGCTGCTTGGAATGCTTGGCCAACATCTGGTTGGTGATCTCGCGCATGCGCAGGATCTCGCGGGCATGGATGTCAATGTCGGTGGCCTGCCCGGACAGCCCGCCCATCGAAGGCTGGTGAATCAGGATGCGGGAATTGGGCAGCGCGAAGCGTTTGCCCGGCGCGCCCGCCGCCAGCAGCAGCGCCGCCATGCTGGCCGCCTGGCCGATGCAGATCGTCGTGACGTCGGGGCGAATGAACTGCATCGTGTCGTAGATGGCCAGGCCGGCGGTGATGGAACCGCCCGGGCTGTTGATGTACAGCGAGATGTCCTTGTCCGGATCCTCGGCCTCCAAGAACAGCAACTGCGCCGTCACCAGATTGGCGATGCTGTCGTCAATCGGCGTGCCGATGAAGATGATGTTGTCGCGCAGCAGGCGGGAGTAGATGTCGTAGGCGCGTTCGCCGCGGCTGGTTTGTTCCACCACCATGGGCACCAGCGCCCCCTGAGGTGCGGGTTGCGGCCGGGAATCGCGCAAAGGGTCGAAGTTGTGATTCATGGGTGTTCTGCTTGTGGGCGGAAGCCGGGGCCAGCCAGACGCCGCGGCGGCTAGGGGGTGGGCTGGGCTGCCGGCGCCGCTTCCCGCGCCGCCACGCCCAGCAAAAAGTCCAGCGTTTTGTCCTGCCGGATGTCGGCGCGCAGCGCGGCCAGCGTGCCGCTGGCGGTCAAGCGCTGCCGCACCGTTTCCAGTGGCTGGTGCAGGCGCTCGGCCCAGCGCTCCAGTTCCTGCTCGATCTCTTCATCCGATGCGGCAACTCCCTCCGCGGTCGCAATCCGGTCCAGAATCAAGCCCAGCTTGACCGCGTCGCTGGAGCTTTCCCGCACCGCGGGACGGGCTTGGCCCCAATCCACCTGCGCCGGGTCCACGCCCTGGGCCGCCAAGCGGCGGGCCTCGCGTTCCAGCCGCCGCTGCACTTGCTCCTCGACCAGCGCCTCGGGCACGGGGAAGTCGTGCATTTTGATCAGCTGCCGCGCCACCTGCTCGCGTTCTTCCGCGGCGCGCTGCCGCTGCCGGTCGGCGGCGATGCTTTGTCCCAGCTTGGCGCGCAGGTCGGCCACGTCGGCCGCGCCCAGGAACTCCTTGGCCAGCGTGTCGTCCATCGCCGGCGTCAGCTCGCGTTGCAGCGCCAGCACGCGCAGTTCGAAGTTCACCGTCTTGCCGGCGATCTCCGTGCTGCCGAAATCGGCGGGATAATGCACCACCACGTGGCGGACGTCGCCGACCGCGGCGCCTTCCAGCGCGGCGGAAAACTCCGGTAGCGTTTCCTCCGCGCCGACGCGAATCGGCAGCTTGTCGGCATGGGTGGTGGAGGAAGCGCCCTCGATGGTTTGGTCGGAGCTGACCACCGCGACCAGGCCCTTGCCCGCCCGGGCTTCGGGATCGGTCACCTCTTCCGTGGTGGTTTTGCTCTGCCGCAGCTGCTCGATCGCCTTGTCCACCGCCTCGTCCTGGCTGGTCTCCGGGGATTGCGGCGGCGCGATCTTGATCTGCCGGTACTGGCCCAACTCGAAGGGCGGCACCACTTCGACGCGCGCCTTGAAGCGGATCGCCTCGCCGGGGTGAAAATGGAGGTCTTCGATCGCCGGGCGGGAGACCGGTTCCAGGTTTTCCCGCTCGAAGGCGCTGCGCAAGTAGGCCGGCAACATGCTGTCCAGCACTTCCTCACGAATGCGTCCCGCGAACCGCTGCTGCACCAGCGACAGCGGCGCTTTGCCCGGGCGGAAGCCGGGCAGGCGGGCCTTCTTTTGCAGGTCGCGGGCAATGCGGCCGTACTCCCGTTCCACTTCGGCGGAAGGAATCTCGACCTCAACGGTGCGTTGGCAGTCCGGAGCGGGCACGATAGGGGTGGCTCAACCTCTTTTTGATTATTGGGCTAATTTGCGCGATTCCGCAACCGGCGCTGGGCGGCCGGGGGCGGGAACGCGCCGGGGATGGTGGCGATGCGGGTGAAGGAATGATAGCGGCGCAATTACGCGAATATTTCGCCCGCGCCCGGTTTGCCGGCGTGGTGGGAGGGCCGACGGCGCGGGCGGAAGTGGAAAATCCCGTCTGCGGGGATCATTTGGTCTTGACCTTGCGGAGCGAGGCGGGGCGCGTCGGCGAGCTGCGGTTTTTGGCCCGCGGTTGCGTGGCGGCGATGGGCTGCGCCGCGGCGCTGACGGAGCTGATGCAGGGCCGCACGCTGGCCGAATTGGCGGCATTTTCCCGCGCGGATCTGATGGCCGCGGTCGGCGGCTTGCCCGCGGAAAGCCGCCACGCGGCGGCGCTGGTGTTGGACGCGCGCGACCAACTGCTCGCCGCCCTCGCCGCCGCGGCCGGGCCGCCCGGCGTGGAATAGGCTTTAGCCTCCGCGCCGCCCGGCGTGGAATAGGTTTTCGCTGTGCGGGGCCGGGCCGCCCGGCGTGGAATAGGCTTTAGCCTGTGAGGCGGCGGGCTTCAGCCTGCCACGGCAGGATCCAGCCGCAGGTCCGCCCGCGCTGTTCCCAACCGCTGCGCCGGCAGTGGGATAGCCGTCCCGGCTGTCGCCCCCGCCGCCCTGGAGGGCGACGAACCGCAGGGCGGGAGCCCTACCCCACGCCCGGGCGCAAATGGTCCCGTCGCGCCAATGCCCCGCCGCGCAACGTGCTCCCGCCGCCACCGGACAAAGCGGGGTATGCCTCCGGCTTGCGTACGGTCGCGCTGTGCGCGGCCGGGCCCTGGGGGCGCGGGCGGCCTCGCCCGCATCCCCCAATCGCACCCGTAAAGGCGGTTGAATATCCGGCACAGCCGCCACGTGGCTGGCCCGTCGCCGGGCCGCAATGCGGGCCAGCGGTCCGCGCCCCCAGGCATTCCCCGCCCAGCCGCGAGGTGGGCGGTGCGGTGCCCCGCATTTCGCCTGGGCGAAGACAGTGGGATAGCCGTCCCGGCTGTCGCCCCCCGCCGCCCTGGAGGGCGACGAACCGCAGGGCGGAAGCCCTACCCCACGCCCGGGCGCAAATGTCCGCGCCGCGCGAGTCCAAGCGGGACGCCCCGCCGCAGCCGGGGCTGGGGGCCCGCGCCCATCATTTGGTCGCGGCCCAAAATGGCCGCGCGCCCGAGCGGCTTTCCCGCCATCGGCCCGGGCCGCCGCGTCAGGCGGGTGGTAAGGTGAAGAACTAAGCTGATTTTCAGGGCCAATTTTCAGGGCCAAGTTTGGGCGGCCGGGGAAGTCGCAGGGCGGGCGAGCAGGATCGGGCGAACGCGGGATGGCCAACACGCTAACGCTGGAGCACGAAGAGCACCTTTCGCTGATTACGCTGAACCGTCCGGAGCGGCGCAACGCCATTTCCTTGGAGCTGATGGAGGAGCTGCCGGCGGCGCTGGATGCCTGCGCCGAGCATTGGTCCCGCCCTGCCGCCGGAGCGCAAGCCGTCGGCGAAGCGAGCCCAGAAACCGGCGGCCAAAGCCCCAGCGGCGCCCGCGCCAACGGCGCGGCCGGCGGCGGCGCGGTGGCCATAACCGGGGCCGGCAGCGCGTTTTGCGCCGGCATGGACATTGAGACGCTGCGCGAGATGGGCCGCCTCGGCCCGGCGCATGCCCTGACCGACGCGCAAAAAATGGCCCGCCTCTTTCAGCGCATTTACGAGTTTCCCTTGCCGACCATCGCCGCCGTCAATGGCCCGGCGGTGGCCGGCGGCTGCGGCCTGGCCTCGGTCTGCGACTTGACGCTGGCCGCGCCGGAGGCCAAGTTCGGCTACACCGAGGTGCGCGTCGGCTTTCTGCCCGCGCTGGTGGCGACGTATTTGCTGCGCCAGATCGGCGAAAAGCGCGCCCGCGACCTGTTGCTCACCGGTCGGCTGATCGGCGCCCAAGAAGCGCAGGCTTGGGGGCTGGTCACCGAGGTCGTCGCCTCCGCCGCCGATCTGCTGCCCCGCACGCGGCAGTTGGCCGCCGACCTGGCCCGCAACAGCCCCGCCAGCCTGCGCGCCACCAAACAGCTGTTGCAGGATCTGCCCGTCTATTCCCGCCCCGAGGCCCTAGCCATGGCCGCCAAGGCCAACGCCGCCTTGCGCACCACCGAGGACTATCGCGAGGGACTGACGGCCTTTTTGGAAAAGCGCCCGCCCCGCTGGGCCCCCCGCTGAGCCCTTCGCCGAGCGCTTGGATCAAGTTGATAAGCAGCGAAATGAGCCGTGATATGAGCAGCGCCCCCAATCCGCAAACCGCCGATCCCGCCGCCGCGGCCGCCGCCTGGGTGGAAACCCAGATCCGCGTGCGCTATGCCGAAACCGACCAGATGGGCGTGGTCTACTACGCCAATTTCTTCGTTTGGTTTGAGATCGGCCGCGTCGAGCATCTCCGCGCCCGCGGCTTTTCCTACCGCGACCTGGAAGCCGAGGACGGCCGCTTCATTCCCGTCGTCGAGGCCCGCTGCCGCTACAAATCTCCGGCGCGCTACGACGACGTCCTAACGCTGCGCACCCGCCTCGCCCGCCAGCGCGGCTCCATCTTGGATTACGCCTACGAAGTCGTCCGCGCCGCCGACGGCCAGCTGCTCGCCACCGGCGAAACCCGCCACGTCGTCGTGGACAAAGACTTCCAGCCCACCGAACTGCCCGCGGACCTGGCCTAGCCGACCCGGTCCTCGCCCGCCCTGCACCCCGGCCCCTGGTTCACGGCGCAGCGCATTTGCACAGCAATCGCCCGTCCGAGGACGGCGTGGGCCCAAGGGGCTGAACGTGCCGCCGCTACGCCCCGGCCGCCCTGCCCCACCCGCCCGCGCGAACCGCCGGCAGCGGCCCTTGTTGGCCCCCAAGCGGCGCCGCCAGCGCAGGCCGGCGCCCCCCGCAGCTCGGCGTGCTAAACTCCCGTTGCGGCGTGGCCCCACCGGAACGGGGGAGCGGGATGAGGCTAAGCGAGATCTCGATCCGAAATTTTCGGCGCCTTGAGGACGTCAGGTTTGAGCTCGACGACGAAGCGACTTTGTTAGTCGGGCCGAACAACAGCGGCAAGACCTCGGCGACGGCGGTGTTCCGTTGCTTCCTCGGGAAGCGGGCTTTTTCGGTTCACGACTTCTCGGTCACGAGAGCCCAGGAGATGAGGGCGTTTGGCGCCGCGGAAGGCGCGGGGCGGCTACCCCGAATCGAGCTCGACCTCTGGTTCGCTGTCGATCCCGACAGCGTGGGCTACGCTCGGTCGTTCCCGCTTCTTCCGCGCCTCAGCGCAGACCTGGACCGGCTCGGCCTTAGGCTCGCGTTTGGGGTGCGGGACGCCGACGAGCTGCGCGGCGAGTTCGACAGCTATTCCCCGGCGGTCGATGGAGTCCGCTCCAGGGACCTCCCGCAGTTCCTGGCCCTAGGCAACAACCTAAGGCGCCACTTCCAAACGCGCTACTACAGCATCACGGAGCATGAGTCGCAGCCGGACCCGCCTGAAATTAGCCCGGAAGAGGGCAAGAAGCTCCTGCACACCCTGCTCCGGGTTGACTTCGTCGACGCGCAGCGAATGATCGACGACGCTGACACCAGCAGGAGCAACAAGCTCTCTGACGCGTTCGCCGGATTCTACACGAGGAACCTCGAGCAGGCGGAGGCCAGGGCCGCGGCGACGGAGGTGATCGAGGCAAACAACAGCCGCCTCACCGAGCACTACGGAGAACAGTTCAGGCCCCTCATCGAGACGATACGCGGGCTCGGCGTCCCATCCGTGAACGACCGGGAGATTCGCATCATCTCGTCGCTAAGCCCTGAGGCGGCGCTGCGCGGAAATACTGACCTCCTCTACGTCGACGCGGCCCGCGGCCACGAGCTTCCCGAGCTCTACAACGGGCTGGGCTTCAAGAACCTGATCTACATGGCCGTTCAGGCGAGGGATTACCAAAGCCAGTGGATGCGGACGGCCGAGGACCGTTCCCTTATCCAGCTCCTTTTCATCGAGGAGCCGGAGGTGCACCTCCACGCCCAGGTCCAACAGGTGTTCATCCAAAACGTCCAGAAGGTGCTCAAGGAATGCGCGCGGTCCGCAGGGGAGCCGGCGCTCGTGCCGCAGGTCATTATCACCACGCACTCTTCGCACATCGTGAACACCGTTGACTTCGCGAAGGTGCGCTATTTTCGCCGCTGCCCGCTCGCCGGCGAAACGGGCTTGCAGGGCGTGCTCAACGCGTCGGAGGTGGTAAGCCTCAAGAGCTTTCGGCCGGCCGGCGAGGCCGGGGAGCCCTCGCCGGGGCAGAGTGGCGCAATCGAGTTCCTGAAACGGTACATGAGGCTGACCCATTGCGACCTCTTCTTCGCCGACGCCGCAATCCTCGTCGAGGGCGCGGCCGAGCGACTCCTGGTCCCGGCGATGGTCCCCAAGGTGGCGGGTAGACTTAGCTCGGCCTACCTTACGTTGCTTGAGGTCGGCGGCGCGCACGCCGGCAAGTTCGATGGGCTCCTAGAGTTCTTGCGGATTCCGTACCTCGTGATCGCCGACCTGGACTCCGCCGAGCCGTCGGGCAGCCACGCCGCGTGCCGCGGGGACCTCCCAGGGGCGGTCACCTCGAATCCAACCCTGAGACGGCTCCTTGGCAAGTCAACCGTCGCGGAGCTGCTCGCCCTTGGCCCCAAGGAGAAAACCGACCCGCAAAAGGGCCGGCGCGTCGCATTCCAGTCCGGCGTCGCCGTCGCTGAGGGGACCGCGACCCTGACGATGATCCCGCGCACACTCGAGGAGGCGATCGCCTACGAGAATTTCCCGCTCCTGCGTAGCGGCGACGTCTCCCTCGGGGGCAACGATCCGCTGCCGCAGCCGCTCGAGGACGCGTACCAAGAGATCTACCAGAGGATACGGTCACAGGGCTTCAAGAAGGTCGATTTCGCGCTGAGCCTGCTCGCCGGGCCCGACGTTTGGGTTCCGCCCGCCTACATCACCGAAGCGTTGGAGTGGCTATCGGGGCGGCTGAGCGCGGAGCCTGCCTTGGCGCACCCGGCCGGAGCTGGGGGAGGGAATGGCGCGGGTTAAGACGGGCGCGGATCAAGCGGTCCGGGCCTGCCTCGAACAGGGCCGCAGCTTCGCCGTGGTCGCCGGGGCGGGGTCCGGGAAAACCGACTCGCTCGTCGAGGCGCTGAGAATTCTCCAAGACGGCCGCGGCCGCGAATTGAGGCAGAACGGCCAGCGGATCGCGTGTATTACCTACACGAACCGGGCGGCGGGCGTGATCATGGCCCGAATTCGGTTCGACGAACTCTTCGTCGTCTCAACCCTGCACAGCTTTCTCTGGTCCGCAATAGGTAGGTTCCAGCCCGACATCCGCGAGGCCCTGAGGAGCCACCGAATACCGGAGCTGATCGCGAAGGCCCACGAGGCGGACAACGGCGGGAACGGCCGCGAGGCTCTGCGGGCCCGCGAGCGCGCGGGTGAGCTGGAAAGACAGCTCGCCCAGCTTGACCGGGCCCCGGCTTTCAGATACGAGGACGCCGCGTACAGCGACTACCTCGAAGGGGAGCTCGGCCATGACGATGTCATAGCGATTTCGTCGTACCTCCTAGCAGAAAGCGCGCGCTTCAGGAGGATCCTGGGCCTTCGCTTCCCTTACATTTTCGTTGACGAGGCGCAGGACACCTTCGCCAGCGTCATCGCCGGCCTTAATTTGCTTCCGCAGCCCGGCGGCCCCCCGCTGGTAGGTTATTTTGGAGACCCCTGGCAGCAGATATACGACGGCCGCGCGGGGAGCTTCCCGCCGCCGCCCGGAGGGCTGGAAATCGCGAAAACGGAGAACTTCCGCTGCTCAAGGTCCGTTGTCCGGTTCCTCAATGCGTTCCGGTCCGACGTCGAGCAGTACCCGGCTGGGGAAAACAGGGAACGGGAGGGGAGCGTAGCCGTCAGGCTTGTCCGCGCCGAAAATCCCGCTCTCCCAAGGAGCCGATATAGCGATGGACAGATTGATCGGGCCCTGGCGACGTTGGACAGCGCGCTCGCTGATTGGCGCTGGCAGTCGAGAGCGGACGAGATTCGCCTCTTCCTTGTCAGGCAAATGATTGCGCGCCGCCTTGGCTTTGCTGCACTCAACACGCTATTTACGGGTCCGTTCGCTTCGGCCGCGGCCCAGGACGATTACCAGGCGGGCGAGCACTTCCTCCTCAGGCCGCTCCGAGGCGCCGTCTGGCCCCTGGTATCGGCAAGGGAAAGAGGCGACGAACGGAGGCTAGTTGACATCCTTCGGTCGGAGAGCCCGGACTTCGCGCTTGACGGGCGTAACAGGGACCGCCCGCTGCGGGAAATGATCACGAGGGCAAACAGCGCGATCGACGGCCTCCGGGCACGGTGGGCTGGCGGGAGCATCCGGGAGGTTTTGAGCTACTGCCGCGACCAGAGGCTCTGCCGCCTCCCCGACAGGCTCCGAGAGGCGCTAGCGCGCGAGCCGAGACGCGAGGAGTACGATGAACGAACCCACGCGGCGGACAAGGGCGACTGGCTTTGCGACGCCTTCTTTGAAATGGGCCCGCGCGAGGTGGGCCCCTACTGCGAGTTTTTGAGCAACAACACGGCCTTCAGCACCCAACACGGCGTCAAGGGCGAGCAGCACAGGAACGTGCTCGTGGTTATGGACGATATCGAGGCTGCATGGAACAACTACAGCTTCGCCAAGCTCCTCACGCCGGCGACGTCCGGGGAGCCGACGCAGGGCCAGCTCGAACGGACCCGGCGGCTCGCCTACGTATGCTTCTCCCGCGCCCTTGACAACCTGCGCGTGCTCCTCTTTACGCCGGACCCGCAAAGCGCGCGAGCCGAGTTGATCGGGCGGGGGCTGCTCTCCCCGGACCAGATCGAGTTATTGCCCTAGGTCGGGGGCGCAGCAGCGTCTCCGTGTCGGCGCGATCCACGCCACGCCTGGGCCCTCCGCACGCAACCGCCCCACGGGGCGACGCCGGCCGCCTGCGCGCCACGGCCGCCGAATCCCGACAAGGGGTGCGGGCGAGGGTGGCGGCTCGGGCGCGCTAGCGTTTGCCGTCGCACTTTTTCCGCCTCGTTTCCGCCCGTCGCCGCTCTCCGCGAACGACCTTTCTGCCGAGCCCCGGCAAGATGAGGCACCGCGGGACGCCCGCGGGACAGGCGGCCAACGTGCGCCTACCGCCCGCCGCCGCCGGCTCCTTCCGGTTCCTAGCCCGCTCCCGTGTTCCGTGGCTCCCCGCCGCGGCGGGGCCTCGTCCCTTGTCCCCACCTCGCCCCGCGGCGCAGCCAGCGCAACCGGATAGTCCGCAAAAGGTGCGGAACTAATCGCCATTGATTATTGCCCTTGGCGGCGGCGCTGCGGATGATAGCTCCCATTGCGCCGCGGCCTGCTGCGCGCCGGCACAATGCCCGCGATTCCAACGAGGGGAAGGACTACCTGCATGCAAGCGATGAAATGGCGCCGCCGCGCGTTCGTGGTGCTGGGCGTATGGATGGCTTTGGCGCTCTGCGCCGCGGCGCAGGTGCGTACCGGCGCGATCGCCGGCCGCGTACTGGATCCGCAGGGCCGCGCGGTGGCGCATGCCCGCGTGCTGGCGGTCCGCGTGGGCACCGGCGCGCGCCGCGTCGCCTACACCAGCGCCTCGGGCTGGTACGCGCTGCCGCTGCTGCCGGTGGGCAGATACCGCGTTGCAGCGCAGGCGGCAGGCTTTGCCCGCGCGCGGACGCCGGCGGAGCTGGCGCTGAACGTGGCGCAAACGCTTACCGTCAACTTCCATCTGCACGTGCGCGGGGTGCGGCAGACGGTGACGGTCTCGGCGAACGCCGCGCGGCTGGACCAGGGCAGCTCCAGCCTGGGACAGGTGGTGGGGCAGCGGCAAATCGCAACTCTGCCGCTGGACGGCCGCGACTTCACGCAACTGGGCCTGCTCCAGCCCGGCGTGAACCCGATTTCACCCGGCGTCTTGCAGGCCGGCGGCGGTTTGCGCAACGGCGAGCCCTATGAAGTGAACGGCATGCGGCCGGAGTCGAACGACTTTTTAATTGACGGCTTCGAGAACGTCAACGTGGTGGACGGCGGCTTGTTGCTGCGCCCACCGCTAGACGCCATCCAGCAGTTCCGCATCATCACCGGCGGCGGCTCGGCGGCGTTCGGCAACGACATGGGGTCCACCACGGACATCATCACCCGATCGGGCACCAACCAGTGGCACGGCTCGGTCTACGACTACCTGCGCAACACCTCGCTCGACGCCCGCAACTTTTTCTCGCCCGCCGTGCAGCCCTACCGCCAGAACCAGTTCGGCGGCGCGCTGGGCGGCCCGATCCGGCGCAACCGCACCTTCTTTTATTTCTATTACGAGGGCGTGCGCAATGCCCAGGGCGAGACCGCTGCCGCCACCGTGCCGACCCAGCTCGAGCGCCAGGGCAATTTTTCCCAGTCCGGCCAGCCGCTGATCAATTATGAAACCGGGCAGCCGGTGCCCAACAACACGCTGACCGCCATCAATCCGGTCGCCGCCAAGCTGCTGTCCTATTTCCCGGTCGCTAACGATGGCCCGGCGCTGTTCAACAGCACCCAGACGCTGACCAACAGCAATGACCAATACGGCCTGCGGTTGGACCAGGAGTTCGGCGCCAGCGACCACCTGTTCGCCCGCGCCATGTGGAACGGCGGACAGGAGGTGGATCCGCTCTCGCCGATCGGGGCCAACGTGCCGGGGTTCCCGGTTGGCCAAAACGACCACGCCCTGGACATCAGCTTGGAGGAGACGCATCTGTTTTCCCCCAACCTGATCGGCGTGTTTCGCCTGGAGTACCTGCGCAACCATTACATCTTCGCGCAAAGTTTGAACCACACGCCGCCGCAGTCGCTGGGCTTCCAATACGCGTCCACGCTGGCCGCCGCCGCCGGCCCTCCCTACATCAGCGTCGCGGGCGAGGCGACCATTGGCGACACCATCACCGGGCCCACCAATACGGTGCAGAACAGCTGGCGCGAAGGCTACACGCTGAGCTGGGTCGCGGGCGCGCACCAGGCCAGCGCCGGGGTGGATTTCGGCCAGGACTCGGCCAACGGCTACCTGGCGATCGCGCCGAACGGGTTTTACGTTTTCTCCAATTTTCCCTACAGCATTCCCTTCGCCAATTTCCTCGCCGGCGACCCGGTGGTGTTCATGCAAGGCGGCGGCGACCTCAGCCGCCAGTTGCTGGGGCGCAGCATTCATGCCTATGGCCAGGACAAATGGCAGCTATCGCGGCGGCTGGTGCTCAGCGCCGGCCTGCGCTATGAGCTCGATTTGCCCTACACCGAAGCCCGCAACCGCCAGAACATCTGGGCGCCGGGCCAGCAGTCGCTGATGTACCCCAACGCTCCCCCGGGCATCCTCTATCCCGGCGATCCGGGCGTGCCCGCAGGCTTAATCCAAACGGATTTCCATGCCCTGGCGCCGCGCCTGGGGCTGAGCTGGGATCCCACCGGCAGCGGCCAATGGCTGGTCAGCGCCGCCTACGGCATCTTTTACGATCCCTACCTCAATGGCGCCGAGGGGCTGCTGCAGGACACGGTCGGCGCGCCGCCGTTCGTCAAGATTCCCCAGGTGCCCTTGCCAAATTTCGCCTCGCCCTTGCCGCCCAACGCGTTCGCTCCCGGCTTCGTCACGCCGATGACCCTGCTGACCGTGGACCGCAACATGACGCGGCCCTACGCCCAGGAATGGAACCTGCGCGTGCAGCGCACCTTGGGCCGCGACTGGATGGCGCAGTTGGCCTACGTCGGCAACGAAGGCACGCATCTGCCGCGGTTCGTCGAGGGCAATCCGGCGGTGTACATTCCCGGCCAGTCCAGCGAGGAGAACGTCAACCAGCGCCGCCTCTATTCCGGATGCACGCTGGCGCAGCCGAACAACTGCGTCTATGGGTCCTCGGGCTTGATCAGCACCATCGCCAATTCCTCCTATAACGCCTTCGAGGCGGAACTGGACCGCCATTTTGCCCATGGCCTCCAGCTGCAGTTTTCCTATACGTTTTCCAAGGCGCTGGACGACTCGTCGTCGTTCAACCTGGGCGGCTCCGGCAGCGGCGGCGTGGCCGGGGAAAACGACCTGGCGCAAAATCCCTTCAACCTGGCCGCGGAATATGGCCGGTCGCTGTTCGATGCGCGCAACCGCTTCGTCATGAACTACGTTTGGCGGTTGCCGCGGGCGCCGTTCTGGGCGCCGCTGCTGGACGGCTGGACCGCTACCGGCATCGTCACGCTGCAAAGCGGCATGCCCTTCACCGTCTACGAACCCAACGACGTCTCCCTCACCGGCAGCGCCCCGGAGATTAGCGGCTACTCCGCCAACCGCCCGAATTTGGTCGGGAATCCCAACAACGGGCCGCACACCGTCGCCGAGTGGTTCAACGTCAACGCCTTCCAGCGGCTCAATCCGGTGACCCAGGCCGGCCAGTTCGGCAGCGAGGGCCGCAACGTGGTGACCGGCCCGGGGCTGGCGGACTGGGATTTCTCCCTGCTGCGGACCATCGCGCTGGCGGAATCGCGCTCGCTGCAATTCCGCGCGGAGGTCTTCAATTTTCTCAACCACCCCAACTTCGACCTGCCGAACAATATGATCGGCACGCCCAACTTCGGCGCCATCACCGAGGCTCGCAATCCCCGGCTGGTGCAACTGGCGCTGCGGTACCGCTTTTAGCGCCGTGAGCCGTCCGCGCCATGACGCCAGCCTGCGATTCCGCCCCCCGGCTGGGACTGTGGGCCACCACCGCGCTGGTGGCGACGCAGGCGATCGGCGTGGGCATCTTCCTGACGCCGGCCATCATGGCGCGCTCGCTGCGTTCTCCGCTCGCCGTGTTCGCGGTGTGGGCGCTGATGGGCGCGATGGCCGGGTCCGGGGGTTGGTGCTTTGGCCGCCTGGCGGCGCGCTATCCGCGATCCGGCGGCGCCTACATTTACCTGCGAGAAGTCTACGGACGAGTGCCCGCGTTCCTGTTCGGCTGGATGAGTTTTTGGGTGATGGATGTCGGGGTGATGGCCGCCTTGTCGGCGGGCGCGGCCAGCTATATCGCCTTTCTCCATCCCATGAGCGCCGAGGCGCAGCGGCTGCTGGCGGCCGCCCTGCCGGCGGCGATCGGACTGGCGTTTCTGTTGGCGCCGGCGGCGGCGCTGCGCGGCCTGAGCGCCGCCAACCTGCTGAAGGTGGCGCTGGTCGGCGGCGTGCCGCTGTGGATTCTGCTCTCCGGCCACTGGCGTTGGAGCCGGCTCTGGGTTCCGCCGCGCGCCGTTCCCTGGACGTACGCCGGAGCCGCCACGGTGGGGGCGTTTTTCGCCATGGCCGGCTGGTGGGAGGCCACCAAAATCGCCGAACGGGTCCGCGATCCCGAACGCACGCTGCCGCGGGCCCTGGGCTTGGGCATCACCGCCATCGTGGCCCTGTACCTGCTGCTCACGGCGGGTCTGCTGGCGCTGATTCCCCTGCGCCAATTGGCCACCGGGCCGGCCTTTCTGGCGCAGGTGGGCCTGGTGCTGGCCGGCCCCTGGGGAGCCCGGTTGCTGGCCGGGTTGGTGGTTTTCTGCGTCGCCGCCGCCCTGGGATCGCTCCTGCTGACCACCCCCGCCGTCTATCAGGCGATGCATCGCGATGGATTGTTCCCCACGGCGCTGGCGCGGCCGGGCCGCGGCGGCTGGCCCGCCCGCATCACCGGCGTGCAGTTGCTGATGATCGCGGCGCTCACCCTGACCGGCACGTTTACGGCCATCGCCGCGTATCCGGTCTTTTCGGCGGTGCTGTTCATCGCCCTGACCGCCGCCGGCGTGCTGTTTCTTCCCGGGCAAACCCGCGGCAGGCGCTGGATCCCGGTGTTGTTTCTGGCCTTGTCGCTGCTGGTCTTGGCGCCGGTCTTGGCCCATTTCCGCCACGCCCTGGCGGGCCTGGCCATCACTTTGCTCGGCTGGCCGGTCTATCGCCTGCGCTCGGGCCGCAGGCGGGCCGGCCGCGAGCCAGGGCCGCCGGCCGAGAAAGTGGAAGCATGACCGCGCCGTCGCGACCGCCGGCGCTAGCCGGGCGCCTAAGCGGGACGCCCCGCCGCAGGCGGGGCCGGGGCCTCGCGCCCGTCAATAGCTTTGCCGAAAGGATCAACCATGGCTTGGGTTCCAACCATTAAGCGCAACACCGCCGAAGGCGCCCTGCTGGCCGCGCTCCAGGCGACGCAGGCCCTCTACCCGCCGGAGTACGCCACGCCGGTCGCCGGGCTCAGCGAGAGCATCGTCGAATCGCACACGCTGTTTCCCGAGGTGCTGCGCCACGCCTTTTCGGCCTTCGGCGCTCTGATGTCGCCCGAGCTGCCCCTCAGCCGGCGCGAGCACGAGATGATCGCCACCATGGTGTCCGCCACCAACGGGTGCTTTTATTGAGTGGAGTCGCACGCAGAGTTTCTGCGTCGGGTCACGCTCAATGAGGATATGGTGGCGGCGCTGCGCCGCGATTACCACAGCGCGCCGATCACGGAACGGGAAAAAGTGATGGTCGAGTACGTAGTGCAATTGACCAAGGACGCGACGCGAATCACCCCGGAGCATCACTCCCGGCTGCGCGCCGCCGGATATGACGACCGGGCGCGGCTACAGATCACGCTGATCGCGTCCTGGTTCAGCTACATCAACTGCGTGGCGGACGCGCTGGGCGTCGCCCGCGGCACGATGGATGAGGTCAAATAATCTCGGGGCGGAGGGCGGGCGGCCGTGGCCGCCGCGCCGCCCCGAATGTGAGCGTCCGTGGCTCGTTCATGCCTAGGGAGGCGCCGATGCGCAGGTTTAGCTTTTGGATGTTGATCGTGGCGGCCGTGGCCGAGGTCCTGATCGCCGGCATTCCGGTTTGGGTCATCCGCCCATTCGTCGCCCAGCCGCCCCGCGCCTTGGCCCTGGCCATGGCGCTGCGCGATGCCGGCGGCGGGGCCACGCTGCTGGCCCTGGCGGTCATCGTCGTCTGCGCCGCGGTGGTGCTTTGGCCGCCGCGGGAGTCGCGGTCGGGCGCCGCGGAGGGTGCGCGCCGCCGCCGCTGGGCGCGGGTCACGGTGGCCGTCGCCGCCTTGGTGGCCGGCGGCGTGGCCACGGGGATCGCGCACGTGGATTACTTCCAATGGATGTTCCATCCCGACCATGACGTCCGCGCCATTCCCATCGCCCAGGCGCACTGGCCGGCGCGCGCGATGGTGCTGGATGTGCATCTCGGCGGCCAGGCCCGCGCTTATCCCATTCGCGAAATGGGCTATTACCACGTGGTCAACGACCGCCTGGGAGGGGCGCCCATCGCCGCCACCTATTGAACGCTCTGTCACACCGGTCTGGTGTGGAGCCGAAAAGTGGATGGGCGGGTGCTGCATTTCTACCTCGCGGGCATCAACGATGAAAACTTCCTGATGCGCGACCGCGAAACCGGCAGCTGGTGGCAGCAGGTCTCCGGGCGCGCCATCGCCGGACCGCTGCGCGGGGCGCGGTTGCGGTTGCTGAGCAGCGAGGAGATCAGCTTCGGCCTGTGGCGCCGTGAATATCCATGGGGCACCGTGCTGGCGCCAGTGGCTGCCGACCGCAAGAACTACGTCCGTGCCGGCTGGGTGAAGCGGTATCACAAATACGCCGTGGTCGTGCCCCTGCCGCACGGGCCGCTCAAGGGCCGGAGCCTGGTCGTCGGCGTGACACTGGCCGGCCATAGCGTCGCCTATCCATTGGCTCAGGTGGCGAAACAAGGCGTCATCGAGGACACGCTGGGCGATACCCCAATCCTGGTGGCCCTAGGTCCCGACCAACGCACGGTGCGCGTCTTCGCGCGCCGCGCCCCAGGGCTGCCAGCCGAGGATTCCTTTTTTAAGGAGGTGGCCGCGCCAGCCGCGGATGCGGGAACCAAGGGCCGCGCCGCGAGCGAAGCCAAGCGCGTCCGCAAGCCCCTAGCCGCCGTGGCGGCCCGCCCAGCTGTGCGACCGGCGCACCCTGCGCCCAATACCGCTGCGTCTCCGCGTACCGGTGGCAAGGCCGCGTCTACCGCGCCAGGCAAAGGCAGAAAAACCGCCAAGGCGTCCAAGCCCTTCACCCTGGGGCCATGGAAGCTGCTGGACGCCGCGACCGGAAGCCAATGGGATTTTCGCGGCTGTGCGATCCAGGGCAAGGAGCAGGGCCGCTGCCTGCCCATCCTCCCCAGCCTGACCGAAGATTGGTTCGATTGGCATCACTACCACCCCCAATCTCGGGTTTGGTCGGTTGGCCTGCCGCGGTGACGGCTGCACCTCGTGCGCAAGCGCGGGCAACCGCAAGGGTCGCGGCCCCACGCGATTACCTTGTGGCGCGAGCTATTGCGGCAGGGATTGGGAGCCGAGCAGCAGGATGTCCACCAGACGCCGGGCGCTGGCTTCCCAGCCCGGGCTGGGCGAAGCAAAGGCGACCCCAACCAGCGCCTTGACCAGATCCGCCGGGTCCACGTCGGCGCGCAGGTCGCCGCTTGCCACGGCGCGGCGCACCAGAATGCCGACCGCCTGGTGAATCCGCGCGTAGGATGCTTCCACCACGGGCGAGCCGCTCCCCGCCGGGGCGGCTAGCGCCGGGGCGATGACCTTTTTGGTGGCGATGTAGTCCACGAACAGCAGCATCCAAGCGCGCAACGCGGGCAGCGGGGGCATGGTCTGGGCCAGGTCCGCCGCGGCCGCCGCCAACTTGTCCACCTCCGCCTGGTACACCGCTTCCAGCAGCGCGTCGCGGGTGGGGAAGTGCCGGTACAAGGTGCCCGGGCCGACGCCGGTTTGCTTGGCGATGTCGTCCAGGCTGGCGTTGGCGCCGCTGCGCGTGAAGGCTTCCTTGGCGGCGGCGAGAATCCGCCGGCGGTTGCGCTGGGCGTCGGCGCGGGGCTTGCGGGGGGCGGGTACCTTTTTGGCGGCAGGCATGGCGGCCGATCGTCTCCGGCCGGCAACTACGGCTCCGGCGAAATGGGCCGGCGCAGACGCCGCTTGCAAAACGGAGACAGTCTCCGGTAATATGATTTCCGGAGGCAGCCTCCACTTTAATCGGGGGCGGGCAGGGCGTCAAGCGCGGCTCGCTCCGGGATATGGCCATCAATGCGAGAAGGCAAAGGAGAACGAAGATGCGGGTATTCGTGACCGGGGCAACGGGGTTCGTGGGATCGGCGGTGACGCGGGAGCTGCTAAGCGCGGGCCACGCCGTATTGGGGCTGACGCGGTCGGATGCGGGCGCGGCGGCGCTCGCAGCGGCAGGTGCCGAGGCGCATCATGGCGATTTGCGGGATCTGGAGAGCCTGCGGCGAGGCGCGGCGGCGGCGGATGCGGTCATTCATGCCGGCTTCGTGCATGACTGGGCCAACTTCGCCGCGAGCTGCGAGATTGACCGCCGGGCCATTGAGGCGCTGGGCGCGGCGCTCGCCGGTTCGCAGCGCCCGATGTTGGTCACCTCCGGGTTGGCGACGGCGGCGGAAGGGCGCCTGGCGACCGAGAACGACGATCCCTTGCCGGCTTCGGACGCACATCCGCGGGCATCGGAAACCACGGCCGAGGCGCTGGCGCGCCGCGGCCTGCGCGTTTCCACGGTGCGGCTGCCCCAGGTGCATGACACGCAAAAGCAGGGGCTGGTGAGCTACCTCATCGCCGTCGCGCGGGAAAAGGGCGTCTCGGCGTATGTCGGCCCGGGACGCAACCGCTGGGCGGCGGTGCACGCGCGGGACACCGCCCGGCTGTACCGTCTGGCGCTGGAAAAGGGCGAGGCGGGGGCGCGGTATCACGCGGTCGGCGAGGAGGGCGTACCGCTGCGGGAGATCGCGGAGGCGATCGGGCGGGGAATGAACCTGCCGGTGCGATCCATCGCGCCTGATGAGGCGGCGGCGCATTTCGGTTTTCTCGGGGCCTTCGTCGCCCGCGACCTGACCGGCTCCAGCGCGCTGACGCAGCAGCGGATGGGATGGACGCCAACCGGCCCGGGGCTGCTCGCGGATTTGGAGCAGATGACGTTTTCTCCGGTCGAGGCCGGCCGCGTCGGCGCGTAACGCGGCGGCGTGCGGAGCGTTCGGCGGCGAAGGTCCGCTTCCGCCGCCGGCGGAGCGGCGGAGGCGGAAACGCCGCTCCGGCCGAGGCGGGCTCGGATGAGGCGGGCTACAGTAAGGATCAGAACCATGGAAATTCAAGATCGCGTTTTTCTCGTGACCGGAGCTTCCTCGGGCATCGGGCTGGCGACGGCGGTGGCGCTGGCCGAGCGCGGGGGCAAGGTCGCCTTGCTGGCGCGCAGCGGTGATGCGCTGGAGGCGTTGTCACGCCGCCTGCCGGGCAGCTTCCCCATACCCGCGGATATGACCAAGTTCGAGTCCGTGCGGGAAGCGGTGGGGGCGGCCCATCGCAAGTATGGCCATATTGATGGATTGGTGAACAACGCCGGGCGCAGCTACGCGGCCGCGGTCGACGAGATCGAGCCGGAGATCTTCGAGGAAATTTTCCGCCTCAACGTGCTGGGCCCGATCGTGGCGATGCAGGCGGTGATTCCGCTGATGCGCGCGCAGGGCGGCGGCAGCATCGTGAACGTCAATTCCGGAACCGCCTTCATGACCGTGCCGCGCTACAGCGTTTACGCCGCGTCCAAGCGGGCGCTGTTGGGCTTCAGCCTGACGGCGCGGGCGGAACTGGAAAAGGACCGCATCGTGGTCAGCGAAGTCTATCCCTTTATCACCGCGACCAACTTCGGCAAGAACCGCATGGGCAAGCCGGGCGCCGGTCCGGCGGCGAACTACGCCGATGGCGACACGGCGGAGTTCGTGGCGGGGCTCATTGTCCAGGCGATTGAAGAAGGCCAGGCGCAGTACTTCGCCAACGATCGCTTGCGCAAAATGGCCGGAGCCTAACGGCGCGCGCGAGCGAGGTGCGCGCCGCGCCGGGGGCCCAGCGGCACGGGGTGGTAGGACGGGCACGGGGGCGCAGGGCGCGAGCCGGCCCGTCGCGGCGGGCTACAATGCGGCCATGACGGAAGCGGAACAGTTCGCGCGGGATTGGGTGGCGGCGTGGAATCGCGGCGATGCGGAGGCGGTGCTGCGGCATTTCGCCGACGATGCGGTGTTCATTAGCCCGCTGGCGGCGGCGGTGACGGGGCATGCGGAGGTGCGGGGGAAGGCGGCGCTGCGGGCGTATTGGACCGAGGCGCTGCGGCTGCGCGGCGCGCCGCCGAAGTTCACGCTGGATGCGGTGGTGTGGGACGCGGAGCGCAAGGTACTGGTCGTTCTGTACACCTCGGCCGAGCGGGGCGGGGAAGTGCGCAAGGCGGAGCTGATGGCGTTTGCGGCCGATGGCTTGATTCACCGCGGCGAAGCCTTCGCCGGTGCGCTCGCCGCCGCCGCCGGGGCTTAGCGTCCGGCCGCAGCAACCTGACGAAGCCCGACGTTCCGTCCGGTGCCCCCGGCGCCTTCACCCCGTGAAGTGTCCCGCCAACGGCGGGGCCGCCGTTGCCGCCCTGATGCCGTGAACTCCCCCGACGCCGCCATCGGTCGCACGACCGCCTCCGCCCGTCCCTCGTCCCCCGTCCCTGTCCCTTCGGGCTATTCGTCCGCGGGTTCGGGCGCGTCCAGCCCGTCGAGCCATTCCGGATCGAGGCGCCAGGCGCGCAGGGCGGCGTAGATGGTGGAAGTGGCGTAGCCGGCTTGCCAAAGACGGCGGAAGAGGGAAGCGGCTTGGGCGGGCGTATCCGGGCGGCGCAGGCGCTTGCGGCGAATGTAGGCGGCCAGCAGCGCCGCTTCATCACTTTCGCCGTAGGCGGCGGCGACCGCGGCGGCGATCAGGGCGTCGGGCACGCCGCGGCGGGCTAATTCGCGGCGGCACCGCGCCGGGCCCCAGGCTTCCGCGTCGCGGCGGTAGCGGGCGAAGGCTTCGGCAAAACGGCGGTCGTCCAAATAGCCATGATCGCGCAGACGGGCCATGGCGGCGTGCAGGGTTTCGGGGCTGGCGGCGCGCGGAGCCAGCAGCCGCTGCAGTTCGGCGGCGGCGCGGGCGCGCGACGCCAGCAGGCGGACGGCGCGCTCGTAGAGGCCGTCGGCGTCGAGCTTGGCGGGTTCGCGTTGGCCGCGCGGGGACATGAAAGTCATGGCCGGCGCCCGCCGCCGGCCCATGGGCCTATTTGCCGCCGTTCAGGCGGAGCCAGTAATAACCGTATGGGCCGAGAGCTAATTGGTAGGGTTCGGCGCCGACGACGGGAAAGGCCGCGTCGCCGAACATTTCCACGGGAATGGACCCGGCGAAGCGGGATAGGTCGAGACGCGCGGCCTGGGAGGTGTGAGCCAGGTTGGCGACGATTAGGATGGTCTGTTCGCTGTCGCGGCGCAGGTACGCCAAGACACGGTCGTTGTCCGGCGCCAGCATCTCCAGCGCGCCGGTGCCCAAAACGGGATTCTTGTGGCGGAGCCGGATCAGGTCGCGCATCCAGTTCAGCAGCGAGTTGGGGTTTTGGAACTGCCGCTCGACGTTCACCGCCTGGTAGCTGTAGACGGGGTTCTGGATCAGGGGGGAATACAGGCGCTCGGGCGTCGCCTTGGAGAAGCCTCCGTTGCGATCCACGTTCCATTGCATCGGGGTGCGTACGCCGTTGCGGTCGGAAAGATAGATGTTGTCGCCCATGCCGATCTCATCGCCGTAGTAGAGGATGGGTGAGCCGGGCATGGAAAACAGCAGGGTGTTCATCAGCTCGATCTGCCGCCGGCTGTTGTCCACGATCGGCGCCAGGCGGCGGCGGATGCCGATGTTCAGCTTCATGCGCGGATCGCGGGCGTACTCGTAGTACATGTAGTCGCGTTCCTCGTCCGTGCACATCTCCAGCGTCAGCTCGTCGTGATTGCGCAGAAACAGGCCCCATTGGCAGTTGGCGGGGATGGCCGGCGTCTGCGCCAGAATGTCCACGATGGGCCGGCGGCTTTCCTGCCGCGTGGCCATGAACAGCCGGGGCATGAGGGGGAAATGGAAGGCCATGTGGAACTCATTGCCCTGGCCGAAGTACTGCACCACGTCGGAGGGCCACTGGTTCGCTTCGGCCAGCAGGATGCGCTCGCCGTGGTAGCGCGCGTCCACCTTGGCGCGCAGCTCTTGAAGGAAGGCGTGGGTCTCCGGCAGGTTTTCGCAGTTGGTGCCCTCGCGCTCGAACAGGTAGGGCACGGCGTCGCAGCGGAAGCCGTCCAAGCCCATGTCCAGCCAATAGAAGACGACGTCGAGCATGGCCTGGCGCACGGCCGGCTCGGCGAAGTTTAGGTCCGGCTGGTGGCTGTAGAAGCGATGCCAGAAATAGGCTTCGGCGGACGGGTCCCAGGTCCAGTTGCTGGACTCGGTGTCCACGAAGATGATGCGGGCGTCCTTGTACCGGTGCGGATCGTCGCTCCAGACGTACCAGTTGCGGTAGGGGGAATGCGGCGAGCTGCGCGCCTGCTGGAACCAGGCGTGCTGATCGGAGGTGTGGTTGATGACCAAATCCGCCAGCACGCGCATGCCGCGCGCGTGGGCCTCATCCAACAACTCGCGGAAGTCCGCCAAGTTGCCGTAGACCGGGTCAATGTTGTGGAAATCGGAGATGTCGTAGCCGTCATCGCGCAGCGGCGACGGGTAAAACGGCAGCAGCCACAGGCAGTCCACGCCCAGCCATTGCAGGTAATCCAGCTTGTCAATTAGGCCGCGGAAATCGCCGATGCCGTCGGCATTCCAGTCGGAAAAGGAACGAACCGGGACTTCGTAGAACACCGCATTTTGGAACCACATAGGTTTTTGCCCGCGGCTACTTGCAGAGTCTTGGAGCGCCAGCCGGGATCCCGAAGCCGCCCGCGGCTTCGGGGCCGGGGGAGAGCCCCCGTTGCCTGCCGGCGAAGCCCATCCGCAGCGGTCCGCGGGAGCGGCCGGCGTCCGGCGGCTGAGCCGCCCGCGCCGGGCGCTGCTCGCTTCGGGCCGCGCCTATGCCCCCGGCATGGCGGCAGGGTGGAAATGCACGCACCTTCCGATTGATCTTGGCATTGGCCGCTTCTGGCGGTCAACTCGCGTGTTGCCGGCGGTCGCGGAATTCAGCGGGCGGCGGAGTGCGTGGCGGAGGGATGCTCGTCGCGGGCGTCGGCGTGGGGCTGGGCCGGACGCAGGGGCAGGCGGACGGTGAAGGTGCTGCCGTGCTCCGGCTGGCTATCCACGGAGATGGAGCCGTGGTGCAGCTCGACCACGGACTTGACGAAGTACAGGCCCAAGCCGGTGCCGAACTCGCGGCCGCTGAGCGGGTTTTCGATGCGGGAGAATTTTTTGAACAGGCCCGCGATCTGCTCGGCGGGGACGCCGACGCCGGTGTCTTGCACGGCAACGACGGCGGCTTGGTCTTGGGGGCGGGCGGAGATGGTGATGGCGCCGCCGTCCGGGGTGTACTTGATGGCGTTGTCCACCAAGTTGGCGAAAACTTCGCGCAGGCGGACCGGATCGCCCAGGGTCAGCAGCGCTTCCGGAACCAGGTCGAGGCGCAGATCCTGATGGTAGCGGTTGGCATGCGGCTGGAGGTCGCTGACCACCGCGGTCAGCAACTGGCCCAACTCCACGGGCTCCCAGACCATTTGCATGCGGCCCTGCTCCAGGCGGCTGACGTTGAGCAGGTCGCCGACCAAGGCGATCAGCCGCTCATTGGCGTCGTAGGCCCGCCCCAGATAGCGCTTCTGTTCGGCGGTGAGCGGGCCGAGGACCTCATCCAGCAACAGAGACAGCGCGCCCTTCACGCCGGTCATGGGGGTGCGGAGCTGATGGCTGGCGAGGCTGATGAACTCGGTCTTCATGCGGTCTACTTCGCGTTCCTGGGTGACGTCGCTAAAGACCACCACGCAGCCGCTGACGCCGCCCTGGTCGTCGAGCATCGGCGCGGCATTGACCGCCACGGGCACCTCCGAGCCGTCGGGCCGCCGCAGGCGCAGGTTGTGCGTGAAGCGCACCTGGTGACGATGCTCCAAGGCGCTGGGGATCAGGTCCAGGGCCTCGCGGCCCGTGGCCTCATCCACGAAATGCAGCACCTCGGGATATTGCCGGCCCATCACCGCCGAAGCCTGGAGCCCGCTGAGCGCGGCGGCGGCGGGGTTGAACTCCATGATGCGCAGGCTGGTGTCCACGGCGAAGACGCCGTCGCCCAGGCTGCTCAGCAGCGCTTCGGTCTTGCCGCGGCCGGTTTCCACCTCCCGCGTGTAGCGCATGTAATAGCGAAACGCCGCGCGCAGCAGCAAGCCGCTGATGACCGCCAGCAGAAAGACGATGATGGCGATCAGCGCCAGTTTGTCGTAGAAAACCTTGAGGAAATAGTTGCCCAGGCGCACCGGCCGCACCACCAGCACGGCTTGCCGCGCCAAGGGCAAGGGGGCGTAGCTGACGGACTGCGATTCCAGGTGGATGGGGGAGAGAAATTGCACGCGCCCGGAATGGCCGTCGAGGGCGGCGGCGATGCCGGGCATGCTGGCGATATCATCGGCGTCCGGGCCGCCGTGGGCGGGACCGGCGACGATGTGATGCAAGCGGTCCACGACGTAGACGTAGCGGTCATCGCCGGAGTGAACGTGTTCCACCCAGCCTTGCACCACGCGGACCGGCAGTTCCGCCATCAGCACGCCGCCGGTCTCCGTGCCTTGCGTGACGGGCGCCGCCAGAATGAGTCCGGGTCCGACGCCGGGCAAATTGCGCAGCGGCGAAATATAAAACTCCTGGTGATCGTTGACGCGGTTGAACCAATGGGCGGTGTCCGCCAGGGCTGGCGCGGGCACGGGGGTAGCGCCGGGCGGGGAGCCCTCGGCGAGCAGGTCGCCGGCGGAATCGTACAGCGCCACCACGGCGAACTCGGTGCGGCGGCGGATCAGGATAGCCAAAATGCGATTCAAGGTCGCCGCGTGGGTGGTGGCCAGCGCGGTGTGTAGATAGGCTTGGTCGGCGACGCCGGCCAGCGATTCCATTTCCTCCCGGAAGCTGGTGCGCAGCAGGACGGTGGAGAAGTCGCGGACCTCGATGTCGGTGCGCGCCGCCTGGGCGCGGGAGTTTTGGATGCTGGTGGAGACGATGTAATAGGTGAGCAGCAGGATGGGGACGAAGGTGAAAATGACGAAGATGGCGGTGGAGCGGAAAACCGAGGCGGTCAGCCAGCGGAGAATCCGTTCCGGCAGATGCGGCATGCGGCGGCGCCAAGGCATGGTGCGGAATCCTATTGGCGGCACTGCGGGCAGCGCAGGCGGACGCGAAAGCTGCGCGACCAGGGATCGGAGAAATCGCCGTACAGCTGCAACTGGAGGGCGCCTTGGCACTTCGGGCAGCGGTAATCGCGGGGATAGCCAAGCATGGCGGCCAGGGCCGCGGCATCGCCTTGCTGGCTGTCCACCACCAGGGAGAAATTGGCAATGGGCCGGGGGCTGCCGGCATCGGCCATTAAGCGCTGCACCTTGACGACGACGTCGGCGGGGGAGATTTCACTTTTGACCCAATAATCCGTGGCGCCCAGCCGCGCCGCTTGGTGCTTGTCAATGTGCTGGCTGAGGTTGGTGAACAGCACGACCGGAGTGGTCAGAAAGCGGGGATCGGCGCGCAGCGCCTTCAGCACTTCAAAGCCGCTGAGGTCGGGCAGCATGGCGTCCAGCAAAATCAGCCGCGGCAACCCCTTACGGGCTTGCGCCAGCGCTTCCCTGCCGTTGCGCGCCTCATCCACCTGATAGCCCTCATGGACCAGGCGGCGGGAGTAGGTGTCGCGGATTAGGTCCTCGTCTTCGACAATTAGGATGCGAAGTGGTCCGGGAAGTGGGGGCGTCGCCATGCTGCCTTTCTATTATCCACCTTGCGAGCCGGCGGGCGCCGCGGCTGACGCGGCGCCGCGGCCAGCACGGAGGTTAGTGGCGGCGAGGCGGTGGCCAGCCGGCGCTGGGCGCGCCGGGGGGCGAACTGCGAACGCGGGCAGGTTGCTCCGGCCAACGCCATCGCGCGATGCGGACAGGGGTATCAGGACCGTTGCCGTCCGCCAGGACAGGCGCGCTGGGGGTTGCGGGTGGGGGAAAATAGTGCCTTCTTACCGGTTTTGCCCCATCGCCATGAGTGTGGAAGAAGGAGAGCAACTTTTAAGCCGCGGCCGCGTGGCGGAGGCGCTGACGGCGTTTCGCGCGGAACTCGCGGCGGCGCCCGAGGATGGGCGCCTGCTGCACCGGCTGACGGACGCCTTGGCCATGGCCGGCAGGCTGGCGGAGGCGGCGGAGTTGCAAGGCGAGCAGTTCGACCGCTATTTGGCCGAGGGGCGGGCGCGCGAGGCGTGCGTGTTGTTTGCCCGCTTGCAATGGCTGCAACCGCAGGGAGTGGCGCGGTGGCGCGCCTATGCCGCCGCTCTGGAATCGCTGGAACAGCGCAGCGAGGCGGAAAAGGCCTATCGCCAGTGCGCCGCGGCCCTGCGCCGGGAAAAGCGGCCGGCCGACGAAGTGGAGGCCTGGCGGGCGGTGTTCCGCCTGCATCCGGCGGATTATTCCAGCTGCTTGGAAGTGGCGGCGCGGGCCGAAGCCTGCGGCGATCCGGCCTTGGCGGCACAGGCCTATGGGCAGGCGGCGGCGCTGCTGCATGAGGAACTGCCCTTGCTGGCCAAGGCCACGGCCCTGGCTCCGCACGACCGCAACTTGCAGCTGCGGCACACCAAGGCCTTGCTGGCGGCCGGCAAGGGCCAGGAGGCGCTGCAAGCGCTGGCCAAGCTGCCGGCCGCGGCGGCGCCGGCGACTGAAACCGAAGCGCTGCAAGCCGACGCCTATATCGCGGCGGGGGAGCCGGAAGCGGCCGTTGCGCTGATTACGCCCCACCTGACCCGCGCCGATTGGTTCGAGCGCGGCCTGCGCTGCCTGCACGCGCTGGCGCGCGCCAGCCATCCGCAGGCGGCGGAGTTCGCCGCGGCGATTGAAGATAAAGCCGGGCTGGAAAAACGGCATCTGCAATGGGTGCGGGAGTTGCACTCCCTGCGCGGCGAAGTGCGAGAAGCTGGGCTGCTGGACTTTATGTCGGCGGCCTTCAACCGCGCGGGCGAAGAGCCGGCCATGCTCTGGACGCTGCACCAGGGCCTGGAACTGGCCCTGCGCGACAATCAGTTGGACCGCGCGGCGGACATGCTGGAGCGGATCGTGGCCACCGATCCCAACGATCCGCAGCCGGGAGAGCGTTTGGCGGAGCTGCAAGGGCGCATCCCCGCGGCCCGCTGGGAACGGCTGAAGGCGGCGGTGGAGCATGCCCATCCCCGCAGCGCGCCGCGCCGCGCCGGCGGCGGGCCGGGGGGACGGGCGGCGCGATTGTTGCGGCGGCCCCGCCCGGGTGGAACGCCCCCGCCAACGCCGCACCCGCAAGGGCTGTCCATTTCCCAGATCACGCCGGTGATCCGCGCCCTGGCGCGGGAGACGACGCCGCGGCGGATTTTCTTCAGCGCCGTGAACCACTTTGGGCGGGTGTGGAGCGCGGATCGCTGCCTGGCGGCGAACTTCCATTCCGGCCAGGATCCGGTGAACGTCGTCGAGTTTTGCGCCCCCGGCGTGCCCAGCCGCTATGCCGCGGAGACGACGCGGCTGCTGAATTGGATTGAGAAGCAATTCCGGCCCCCGGACGCCAAAGCCGTGACCCTGGACGCGGCGGCGGCGCCGCCGGAGATCGCGGCCGTGCTGGCCGAGCAGGGCATCGTGTCCTTTTTGGCGCAGCCGCTGAACGAGGCCGGCAGCGTGATCGGCGCGGTGGTGCTGGAGTCCTGCGCGGCGGCGCGGATCTGGAATGAGCACGATTTGCAGATTCTGGAGGCGCTGGCGGAGCAGTTGGTGCTGGTGCTGGGCCACGCTCGGCTGCGCGGCCTGCTGCAACAGTTCACCGCCGTGGACGAGCGCACGGGATTGCTGAAGGTCAGCTCGATGCTGGAGATTTTGGTCGCGGAGTGCGCGCGGGCGCAGCAGCAGGGCTCGACCGTCTCCGTGCTCTGCCTGGACGCGCGGCCGGCGGGCCGGGCGCCGGTGCCGGCGCCGCTGGCGCACGATTGGATGCTGACGGTGACCGAACGCATGGGCGCCTACCTGCGGCCGCACGATGTGCTGACGCGCCGCTCGGCCACAGAGTTCGTGCTGGTGCTCCCGGACACGGTCGTGGGGAACTGCCGCGCGGTGTTCCGCAAGCTGGCCGGCGTGTTGCAGGACCAGCCCGCGCCGGACGGGGCGCCGCTGGCGCTGGCGGCGGGGGCGGCGGAGATCGCCGCCGAGTTCGGCTTGCAGGCCGAGGACATCGCCACCGACGTCTTGGACCGCGCGCTGCGGGCGCTGACGGCACAGCGCCGCCAGGCGCCGGCGATGCCGCCGGCGAGCGTTAGCGGCGAGGAGTGGGAGGTGCCGGTGCTGGCGCCGACCGCCCTGTCGGCGTAACCCGGGCAAGCGCGGCGCCGGGCCGGGCCGGCGGGGTCCCCCGCCCAACCTGGCGCGCCGGCGGGGCTGAAGACCGCGCCGATCACAATGGGCGGACGCGGTGGGGATGCGGTCCGAAAGGACCGGGGAAGCCGGAAAGCGAGTGGCGCGGCGCGGCGGGCGGTTACTCGACGCGGTAGTTGGGGGCTTCCTTGGTGATGATGACGTCGTGCACGTGGCTTTCACGGTAGCCGGCGACGGAGATGCGGATAAAGCGGGCTTGGCTGTGCAGGGCGGCGACGTTGCGGCAGCCGCAGTAGCCCATGCCGGCGCGCAGGCCGCCGACCAGCTGATAGATCATCTGCGCCACCGGGCCCTTGTAAGGCACGCGGCCCTCGATGCCCTCCGGCACCAGTTTGCCGATGCGATTGTCGGCGGCCAGCGCCGTGGAACTGTCCTCGTCGCCTTCTTGGGAGTAGCGGTCGGCGGAGCCGGCCTCCATCGCCGCCAGCGAGCCCATGCCGCGATAACTTTTGAAGGAACGGCCCTGATACAGGATGGTTTCGCCCGGGCTTTCCTCGGTGCCGGCCAACAGGCTGCCGATCATGACCGCGTCGGCGCCGGCGGCGATGGCCTTGGAGATGTCGCCGGAATATTTGATGCCGCCGTCGGCGATCAGCGGCACGCTGGCTTCCCGCGTGGCGCGGGCGGCGGCGGCGATGGCGGTGATCTGCGGCACCCCGGCGCCGCTGACGACGCGCGTGGTGCAGATCGAACCCGGGCCGATGCCGACCTTAATGCCGTCGGCGCCGGCGTCAATCAGCGCGCGGGCGCCTTCATAGGTGGCCACATTGCCGGCGATGACGTCCAGCGCCGGCAGCGCCGCCTTGACCCGGCGGACGGCATCCAGGACGCGCTGCGAATGGCCGTGGGCGGTGTCAATGGCGACCAGATCCACCTGCTGGCGGGCCAGCGCTTGCGCCCGCTCCAGGAAATCGCCGGTGGCGCCGATGGCGCCGCCGACGCGCAGCCGGCCGTGCTCGTCCTTCGCCGCCAAGGGATATTTCAGCTTTTTCTGGATGTCCTTGACGGTGATCAGGCCCTTCAGCATGTAGTGATCGTCCACCACGAGAAGTTTCTCCACGCGATGGCGGTGCAGGATGCGCTCGGCTTCCTCCAAGGTGGTGCCCACCGGGACGGTGATCAAGTGGTCCTTGGTCATGACGTCGCCGATGCGCTGCTCCACGCGCGTTTCAAAGCGCAGGTCGCGGTTGGTGAGAATGCCGACCAGCCGCCCGGATTTGGTGACGGGCACGCCGGAGATCTTGTACTTCTTCATCAACTCCAGCGCGTCGGCCAGCTTTTGTTCCGGCTCGACCGTGACCGGCGCGACAATCATGCCGCTTTCCGAGCGCTTCACCCGGTCCACTTCCTCGGCCTGGCGGGCGATGGTCATGTTGCGGTGAATGATTCCCAAGCCGCCCTGCTGCGCCAGGGCGATCGCCAGCCGGGACTCGGTCACCGTGTCCATGGCGGCGGAAAGGATGGGGATGTTGAGGCGGATGTGCCGGCTGACCTGAGTTGCGGTGTCCGCCTCCGCCGGAGTCATGTCCGAGTAGGCAGGCAGCAACAGAACGTCGTCGAAGGTCAGCGCTTCGGGAACCGGGAATTCAATCATGGGCCGCGCCGGGGAAAACCTAAGTTTACCAGGCAAGGCCCGGGCCGGCGCGGCGCGGAATGGCGGCTGGAATCGCCGCGGGGACCAGGGGCGAGCCGCGGTTCCCAGGCCCCGGGGCGCGACGTTGCATGCGCCGACGGCGCCGTCCGCGGCCGCGGCTGCGCTCCGCGGGCGATCCGGACTGAGGCGGGCGCGCGCCGCGCCTCTCCGCGGCCGCGGGCCGCGGTGGTTCACGGCGCGGCTGGTTTGCGCCGCGCGGGCGGCGAGGTCGCGGCCAACGCTTCCCCCGGCTTCAACGGTCGCAGTTCCGCGGCGAAATACCTTCCCGGCCAGCCGCACTCCGGGCAGGTGACGCGGTAGATGCCGAAGTGATCCAGCTTGGGGCAGTGGTGCGTGGCGAAGAGCAGGCCGCAACGGCCGCACTTCACGGCGAAACCGGAGTTGGCGGGCATAACCATCGTGCTTCGATGCCCGTGGCTGCCTGCTACGCTGCCCGGGAACTGGCCGTCGCCGACGCTTCAGTGCCAAATCGTACCAGGGCGCCGCGGCGGGGAAAATGGCCCCGGGCGGTTTTCCCTATCGAAAGCCGCGCGAGCGGACATATATAATGGGCAAGACTTGAAGCCAGTACGACAGCTGTAAGCCCAAACGCGCGTGCAGGGGCGTCACGACGCGCGGCATTTCGGAGAAGAACTCGTCTCAGTGAACCGGCGTCGCTTCCCCCTTTCCATTTCCTTAGGGCTGCTACTTGTGTTGTGGGTAGCGGCGCCCGCTTTTGGCCAAGCCAAGGCGAAGCCGGTCGCGCCGCCCGCCGCCGGCACGGCGGCGCCGCCCGCGGCCGGCAAACCATCGCGGCCGGCCCAGGCAAAGCCGCCCGGTGGTTCGGCCAACAACAATATCGTCGCGGCGGTGGAATGCTTCAATAACCACCGCGTGCCCTGCCAGACGATCCTGGCGCACATCTATACCCATCCGGGCATGGTGTATGACCCGGCGCAGGTGAACCGGGATTTCAATTCCCTGTGGAACACCGGGTTTTTCGACAATTTGGTCTTCAAGCGCCTCAACACGCCGCAGGGAGTCGTGTTGCAGATTTGGGTGACCGAGCGGCCGCTGATCCGCAGCATTAAGTACAAGGGGCTGCATTCCATCACCGAGTCCGACGTTCTGGACCGCTATGAAGCGCGCAACGTCCATTTGGATATGGACGGGCCCTACAATCCGACCCAAGCCAAACACGCCGTGGACGCCATCAAGGAGCTGCTGGGCGAGCACGGCCGCCAGTACGCGACCGTCAAGGTGGAAGTGGCGCACCTGCCGCCCAGTTCGGTGGCCCTGACCTTCGTGGTGAACGAGGGCCCCAAGGTCAAGGTGGGCAAAATCCGCTTCACCGGCAACCGCCACGTCAGCTCCGACACCCTGGAGAATGCCATGCATAACCTGCGCCCCATCGGCATTCCCGACTCGCTGATCTTCGAGCATCTGTTCGCCAAGACCTACGGCGCGGCGCAGCTATCGGAGGACCTCGAGGGCGTGCGCGAAGCGATGCAGGACCGCGGCTACTTCGAAGCCGTGGTGGAGGACCCGACGCTGAAGCTGCGCACCACGCACGGCATGCGGTTCTTGTTTTTCGGCGGCGGCATCGGCAAGCGGGTGGACATTACCATTCCCGTCGCGGAAGGCGAAAAATACTACGTCGGGAAGATCCATTTCCTCAATAGCCACTTCATCACGAATACCCAGCTGCTGGAGCAGGTCTTCGGCATGCACACCGGCGACGTCATGGACGTCTCCAAGATCCGCAAGGGATTGAAGAACCTGCGCAAGCTCTACGGCGAGTTCGGCTATATCAACTTCGTCGCCAATCCGGAGTTCCATCCCAACGACAAAACCCGCCGCGTGGCGGTGAATATGGACGTGCACGAAGGCAAGCCGTTCTTCATCCACCGCATCGAGTTCACCGGCAACACCACCACGCGCGATAAAGTGATTCGCCGTGCCCTGCTGGTGCAGGAAGGGCAGCGCTTCAACACCATCGCCTGGAAAAACAGCCTGTTGCGCCTGAACCAGTTGGGCTATTTCAGCAGGATTACGCCCCAGGACGCCACCATCCACCAGAACACCTCCGGGCCGGAGGGCGAGGTGGATATCAACCTGCATGTGCATGAAAAAGGCAAGAATACGATCGGTTTGAGCGGCGGCGTCAGCGGCATCGCCGGCAGCTTCCTGGGGTTGAATTACGCCACCAACAACTTGCTGGGGCTGGGGGAAACGCTGGCGGTCAGCGCCGAATACGGCTCGCTGGAAAACAGCATCAACTTTTCCTTCACCGAGCCGTACGTCGCCGACCGCCCGATCCAGCTCGGGTTCAGCGTCTATCATTCCAGCTTCCACTACGACCAGGCGAAGGAAGCCTCCATCTTGTACGGCACCAATCTGGTGCCCTACTTCCAGTCGCTGGGCGGCCCCAACGGGCAGGGCCTGCTGAACTATTTGCAGAACAGCACCGGCTTCACCGTCAGCACCAGCACGCCGACCGGACCCTTCACGCGCCTGGGCTTGACCTACGGCTATGACCTGTCCCGCATTGACCCGCTGACCACCGCGGCCAATGTGCTGTTCAACAATATCGCCTACGTGGGTGTTGGCGGGCCGCATCTGACCGCCACTTCGGGGATCCAAACCAGCCGGCTGGTCCCGTCGTTTACGTATGACACGGTCAACAGCTATTTCTTTCCCACCGGCGGCAAGGAACTGGATTTGGAGGCATCGTTCGCCGGCATCGGCGGGAATGTGCGAACCTTCCAGCCCACCCTCAGCTTCCGCTACTTCCATACCTTGGGCTGGCACAACGTCTTCGGCTTCCGTTTGCTGGGCTCGTTCATCACCGGCTACGCCGGCGGCGTGCCCCCGAGTTTCGACCGCTTCTACATCGGCGGGGAGCAGACCATCCGCGGCTTTGACCTGTTGTCGGTCACCCCAATCGCCGAGGTTCCGTCCACCAGCCAGGTGGCGCTCTACGATCCGACGCAGCCTTGTACTTCAGTACAGGCGACCTATGACCAGTGCACGCCGTTGTCCATCACCGTGCCGTCGCCGACTCCAACCAACCCCAACGGCGCCTCGGCGGTGACGTTTCCCATCACCATACCCAGCTTTCAGTTGACCACGCCGGGTGGGGACACCGAGGGCATCGCCAATTTCGATTACCGGATACCCATCGTCGGGCCGGTATACCTGGTGCCGTTTATGGATGTCGGCATCAATAAGATTTCATTCACCAAGCAGTTGCGGCTGAATCCCAGCGTGCTCTCCAGCCTGCAAAACGAATTTTGCAGCGGCTTTATACCGGGCACTCCGGGTCTGAGCAATTGCGACAACCGCTTCCCCAGCAAGATTCCCCTGGTGCCGGGAACCAACTCGCAAGTGCGCATGTCCACCGGCTTGGAATTGGAAGTGATGATGCCGGTCATCCATCAGCCGTTCCGCGTCTATTACGCCTTCAACCCCTTGCGCGTGAATGAAAATATCCTGCCGCCAACGCTGTTCGACAAGCAGGACTTCTTGAACCAAATTCCGGCGGCTTATCAGAACAACCCCGCGGTGCAAAGCGCCCTGGCGTTCACCATGCGCCGCTTGACCGCGGGCGCTCCGGAGCCGTTCCAGGAGGCGCCGCACGTGTTCCGCTTCACGGTTGGCACCACGTTCTAACCGCAACGGCCCGATTGACCGCCGGGAATCACATGCGTATACTGAGCAAAACTCAGCACTTATCTCTTTGGTTGCGAGGATCGGTATGAGATTGCAGCGATGGCTGTTTTCCAGCGGCGCCGGGGTTTTGGCCTGTGCCTTGACCATGAGCATCTTGGCCCCAGCCGCGCTCGCGGCACAACCTGCCGCGTCCGCGGCGTCGCCCGCCGCCGCTCCCACCCGGGTGGCGATCATAGACATTCAGGCGGCGATCCGCGCCACCGAGGAAGGACAGCAGGCGGCGAAGCGGATCCAGACGGAGTTCGCGCCCCGGCGCAATGACCTCAAGGCGCAGACCCAACAGCTGCAGGCCTTGCAGCAACAGCTGAAGGATGGCGGGAACACGCTCAGCATCGGCGCCAAGGACGAGTTGGAACAGCGCATTGCCCTCAAGCAAAAGCAGATTCAGCGCGCCTACGAGGACGCGCAGAGCGATTTCCAAAGCGCCAATAGCGATGCGGTGAATCGCATCGGCCAAAAAATGATGAAGGTGGTCAGCACCTACGCCACCGCGCAAGGTTATTCGCTGGTGCTGGACGTCAGCAATCCGAACACGCCGGTGCTGTTCGCCGCCAAGGGCATCAACATCACCGCGCCCATCGTGGCGCTGTATAACAAGGACTATCCCGTGGCCGCGGCTAGCAGTACCACCGCATCGCATTAGCGGGCAAAGTCGCGCGGCTCCCCGGCCAGAGGCGAAGGCGGTGGCCGCAATGGTTGCCGCCCCAGGGCGGCCGGCAGCGGGGCAGCAAGGGAGGATGTGAGCATTTTGAAACGTGCAATTGGGTTTCGGTGTATTCGCGTTCGGTCTGCGTTCGTGGCTCTCAGCCTGGTCCTCGGCTTGAGTGGAGGAGCGTGGGCGCAGAGCGGAGCGGGCGCAATCGCCCATCCCGCGGCTTCCTCGTCCCCGGCTCCCACCCGGGTGGCGATTATTGATGTGCAGGCGGCGATCCGTGCCACCCAAGAAGGAAAACAGGCGGCGGCGCAGATTCGGTCGGAGTTTACCCCCCGGCAGAACGCCCTGAAGGCGCAGACCCAACAGTTGCAGGCGTTACAACAGCAGCTCAAGGACGGGGGCAACACCCTGAGCATTGGCGCCAAGGATGAGCTCCAGCAGCGCATCACCGACAAGCAAAAGCAAATCCAACGTGCCTACCGCTCGGCGCAGAACGATCTGGAAAGCGCGGAAAGCGACGCGGTGAACCGCATCGGGCAAAAGATGATGAAGGTGGTCAGCACCTACGCCACCACGCACGGCTATTCCCTGGTGCTGGATATCAGCAATCCGAACACGCCGGTGCTGTTCGCGTCCAAGGGCATCAACATCACCGCGCCCATCGTCGCTCTTTTCAACCGGGATTACCCCGTGGCCGCGATCGGCAGCGCCGGCGCCTCGAAGAAATAACCGCTCGCGCGCGCCGCGCCTATGCCGGGGCGCCGCAGTAGGCGTGAGGCGCCGGGCTCGGCCTGCGGTCCCGCGCGCACTCGTCGGCCGCGGATCGTGTAGGCTAAAGGAATCTTGGGGCGCTTGATGCATTGCGGCCGCACCCGGCACCGGCTGCCGTATGTGCTGGTTGGGCTAGGCCTAGTCCTTGGCCTCCGCGCCGCCGCCTGGGCGCAGAGCGGAAGTACTCCCTCGGCTTCGGGCTCCGCTCCGCTTGGGGCCGCAACCGCCTCCGAACGGCCCAATTTGGCGGCTGCTTATTACCACTACATGGTGGCCCGGCTCTTCGAGGGGCGGGCGGAGTTGGCCGGCAGCGGCAAGATGGCTTCCCAGGCGTTGCAGCAATATCGCTTGGCCATTGACGCCGATCCGCATTCGTCCTATTTGCCGGTGCAAATGGCGGGGCTGCTGTTCCGCACCGGGCGCACGGGCGACGCGATCCGCCTGGCGCGCAGCGTGACTCGTGAGCACCCGGACTCCGTCGCCGCCCACGAACTGCTGGGCGAAATCTACGCCCGGCTGCTGGGCGACGGCGCCGACAGCCATGCCGGCGACATGGCGCGATTAGCGGCGCGTCAGTTCCGGGCGCTTACCCGCTTGCGGCCGAACAACGCCGAATTCCACCTGACGTTGGGGCGTCTGTATACCGTGGAGGGCGACACCGCCAACGCGGAGCGAGAGTTCCAGACGGTGCGCCACCTGGCGGGAGACACCGCCGCGGCCGTGGCGGACCTGGTGCGGCTCTACGCGGATCATGGAGAAATGGCCAAGGCGCGGAGTGTTTTCGCCTCCGTGCCGGCCGACCGGCGCACCGGCGCGATGTACGCCGCCTTGGCTAGCGCCTATCACGATCGCCACCAATTCGCCGCTGCGGCGGCGGCCTATCAGCAGGCGGTGGCGGCGGATGCCGGGAACCCCGCCTATCGCCAGGGCTTGGCGTCCAATTTGTATCACAGCGGGCAGTTACAGGCGGCCCGGAGGCAATACCAATGGTTGACCCGGGCGGAGCCGGGAAATGGACGCTATTGGCTGCGGTTGGCGGAAATTGATCAGCACACCGGCCAGCTGCAAAAGGTTCGGATGGACCTGGCGGCCGCCCAGCGTGCCGATCCGGGGGATCCCGCGGTTGCTTTTTTCCGCTCGCAGTTCGAGGAATCCCAGGGCCATTATGCGCGCGCCGCGCAGGCGTTGCGCGACGTGCTGCAAGGCACGCGCGCGGCGGATGGCCACTATGCGGCGCAGGTGGCCCACGAGCGCGGCTTGTTTTGGGAGAAGCTGGGCACGCTGGAACGCCAGGCGGGTCATCCCGGCCAGGCGGTGACGGCGTTCACCCACATGCGGCGCTTCGGACGGCAGAGCCGCATTCGCGGCTATCTGCAGCTTTCCTCGACGTATGGCCACGTTCATCAATACGCGCAAGCGCTGTCCACCGCGCGCGCCGGGTGGACCGCATTTCCTCAAGATCGGGCTCTGGCGGTGAATTATGCGCTTCTGCTGGCGGGGAATGGCCAGGACAAACCAGCGGTGGCGGTCCTGCAACCCTTCGTGCAATCGCCGGCCCATCGCCGCTCCGCCTGGTTGGCCCTGGCGGAGGTGAAAGAACGCGGCAAGCACTGGGGCGGCGCCCGGCACGCGTTGCAACAAGCCGCGGCGTTGTCCACCAGCAACGCCGAACGGGCGATGGTGCAGTTCATGCGCGGCGATTTGGCCAGCCAGCGCCATCACTACCGCTCCGCCGTGCGCGATCTGCAAGCGGCCCTGAAGCTGGATCCCAACAATACCCTGGCGCTGAATGATCTCGCTTATCTTTGGGCCGATCACGGCGTGCACCTGCGCCAAGCGTTGCGGGACATCCAGCAAGCCGTGGCCGCGGAGCCGGAAAACGGCGCCTATTGGGATAGCCTGGGCTGGGTGTATTTCCATCTCAACCAGCTTCCGGAGGCGATTCGCCAACTGCAAAAGGCGGTAGGGCTGGAGCCGCTTGACCCCACCATTGCCGGTCATTTAGCCGCGGCATACCAGCGGGCCGGACAGTTGCCGCCCGCCGCGGCTGCATGGCGTCGCGCGCTGGCGAATTGGCGCAGCAGCGCGCCGGCGGACTATGACTCCCGCGCCGTTTCCCGCGACCGCAAGCGACTAGCGCAGGTGGATAAGCTTCTGGCGCACCGGACACGCGATTAGTGGCGCTCAGGGTGGCTCCTAGCCGCCCAACCTCTGCCCAACCCATCGCGGGGACTGCGTCTTTTGCCCGGAGAGCAAAGCCGGCGCGGGATGGCGCGGGAAGGGCGCAAAGTTCCGCGCACGCCCCCGCGCGGAGAAGAATGCCGCGGCTCGCCTGCGTAAGAACAGCGGCGCGGCCGGCGCCTAGCAAGCAGCTATCCTAGGCGCGCCCAGGACGGGCCGCGGGATCCTCGGGTTGTGCCAACAGAGGTTGCCGGCGTCGCGCGATCAGGCGTCCGCGGTATCGGCGTTCGGGAGGTCCAGATGCGCCCGGTCCAAATGCCGCCGCAACAGGAGCATCGCATCCTCCACGCCAATGCCCTGAACCGTCGCCATCTCATCAATCAGCAGCGCGACGGCGCGGTCCAGCATCTTCTTTTCCCGGAATGAAAGCGGCTTGACCTGGTGCAGTTGCAGCAGGCTCTTCAGCACTTCGGCCACCTGCAACATCGCGCCGGTGCGCATCTTTTCCGAGTTTTCCTTAAACCGGCCCTTCCAATCGGAGGGCGAATGGCACTCGCCGCCTTGCAGATAGTGCAGGATGTGGGCTACATCTCCCGGCTTGGCCACCGGCCGCATGCCGACGCAGTCCACGTTATCCAACGGCACCATCACCCGTAAATTGCTGGCCTCGATTTTCAGCAGGTAAAACTGCTGCATGTTGGCGCCCATATTGCGGCTGCTGATCTGCTCGATCACGCCGACGCCGTGATTGGGATAAACCACCTTATCCCCGACCCGGAACATCCATGCGCTCATCAGGAATCCACCTGTTTCCGGAACGTCGCTACGCTACGCTCCCGCCCGAGAAAGGGGCAAAACCGTGTGATCGCCTACGGCAGGATTATGACAAATAGATGACGCTGACCGCAAGGCTCCCTACGCCCAATAGGTGCGGTCCAGCGTTCGGTATTGGATGGCCTCGGAAAGATGTTCCGCGGCGATTTCGTCGCATTCCGCGAGGTCGGCGATCGTCCGCGCCACCTTCAAAATGCGGTCATGGGCGCGGGCGCTCAGCCCCATGCGCTCCATTGCCGTCTCCAGCAGCCGGCCACAAGCCGTGGAAAGGCCGCAAATATCTGCGACTTGCCGTGCGGACATTTGCGCATTGGCGAATATGCCTCGCTCCGAACGGAAGCGCTCCAGTTGGCGCTCCCGCGCGGCGACGACGCGCCGGCGAATGGCCGCGGAGCCCTCCGCCGGCGTGGCGGCGCGCAGCTCCTGATATTTCACCGCCGGCACGTCCACATGAATGTCAATGCGGTCCAGCAGCGGGCCGGAGATGCGCGTGACGTAGCGCTGGATCTGGGGCGGCGTGCAGTGGCACTCCCGCGTGGGATCATTGAAGTAGCCGCACGGGCACGGGTTCATCGCCGCCGCCAGCATGAACCTTGCCGGGAAGGTTACGGCGCTGGAGGCGCGGACGATATTCACGCGGCCGTCTTCCAGCGGCTGGCGCATCGCTTCCAGCGCGTTGCGCTGGAACTCCGGCAGCTCATCCAAGAACAAGATGCCGCGGTGGGCCAGGCTCACTTCTCCCGCCCGGGGCGGGTTGCCGCCGCCGATCAGCCCGGCGTCGGAGATGGTGTGGTGCGGCGCGCGAAACGGCCGGTGCGCCAGCAACCCGCCCCCCGCCAACATCCCGGCGACGCTGTGAATTTTGGTCGCCTCCAGCGCTTCGTCGAAGGTGAGCGGCGGCAGCACCCCGGGCATGCGCCGCGCCAGCATGGTCTTGCCCGAGCCCGGCGGGCCGATCATCAAAATATTGTGCCCGCCGGCGCAGGCGACTTCGATCGCCCGCTTGGCCGTGGCCTGGCCTTTGACTTCGAGAAAGTCCTCCGGATATTCCGCGCCGCTGGCCAGCCGGGCCGCGGTGTCCACGCGCACCGCCAGCGGCGCCGTTGCGCCGTTGACCCACTGCAACACTTCCGGCAGATTCCGCGCCGCATGGACCTGCACGCCGCTGACGACCGCCGCTTCGTCGGCATTGTCCCGCGGGACGACCAGGTGCGGAATCCGCAACTCCTTCGCCAGCACCGCGATCGGCAGCGCCCCGCGCACCGGGCGCACCGAACCATCCAAGGCCAATTCGCCGATAAACAAATAATCGGCGATGCCCAGCGCCGCGCCGTCGGCCCCCGCATGGCCCTTGCCGCCGTTGCCCGCCCGCGGCCGCGCCAGCGCCCCCCAGGCGCCGAGCAGGGCCATGGCCATGGGCAGGTCGAAGGCCGAGCCTTCCTTGCGCACGTCCGCCGGCGCCAGATTGATCAGCACATTGGCGTTGGGGGCGTCAAAGCCGCAGTTGCGTATCGCCGCGCGCAGCCGCTCCCGGCTTTCCCGGACCGCCGTATCCGGCAGCCCCACCGTGGCGAACATCGGCTCCTCCCGGGAGGTCGGCGAGGTATCCACCTCGACCTCAACCAGGGTCGAATCAATGCCCGTTACCGAAGCGCTAAGCGTCCGAAATAGCATGAGCCGGGCCTCTAATCACAACAGAGACCCGGCTCCAGAACAATTCCCCCGAACGGGGGCCGAAGGCGATGCGCCCGGACTACGCCGCGTGCACTGGTCGGCGCCGTTGCGCCAGTCCCAGCAGCCCGAGGCCCGCGGCCAGCAGCAGCCAAGTCGCCGGCTCCGGCGCCGAAGTGGTCCCATTGACGCCACCATCGTTGGTCCACACGGTCGAATAGCCGGTATCGGTCAACGCGGCGAAGATGCTGCCCGTCGGCTCACCGCCGGGAATCATGATGTTGACGAGCGGATCGTTGGCGCCCGAAAGCGCACCCGTCGCGATCAGGAACGTGGTCACCTGGAAGCTGCTCACGGACATCCCGAGCGCCGCCTCATAGGTCTCGAAGTCCTGAAAATTGGTCAGGTTATTGGAACTGTTGAAACCGCTGATCACGTCAGACAGGAACGTATTCGCGCTGTTCACCTGGGCGTTCTGCGTCGTGCCCGGGCCGATGCTGGCCAGCGTGGTCGGACCGGTCTGGCTCCCGCTCCCGTAGTTCTGGTACAGCGTCGCCGTGCCCATCGGGTTGTAGCTATCGCCGTTGGGCTGAATCAACGCCAGCGTGATGTAGCTGGACACCGTGGCCGAGCCTTGGAGGTAGATGCTGATGTTGCTCCCGGTACCCAAAAGAACCGGATCCAGTGGCTGATTGAGCCCGGTTGCATTGCTGGTTCCGGCGCCGGTGCCGATGTTGATGGTGCCTGCCCAGGCATTGGCGGCCAAGCCCACGCTCAGCGCCACTGCCATCACCCACATGCCTTGTTTGCCTGTCAAGAGTGTCATCGCGGTCCTTCCGAGGGGCCAACAACAAAAGACAGTAAGCAATTTTAATTCCATTGTTTCCGCATTGAAAAGCAAAGGCCTAGCCGTCGCGCCGTGCGCCGACGCGCAAAGTCTTGCAGATTACGCGCGTTGCGTTGCGCTTCGCTCGCGGGGGCCGCGCCTTTGGGCAGGGGCAAAGCAGGCGTGGAAGGGCTGCGGGATTCCCGGTTCCTCTGCACTGCGGAGGGATCCTTCGGCCCGCCCCGGCGACGCGCCGTAGCGGCGGGGCAACACCCCGCCTTAAGGCGAAGCGGGGGCGACGCCCAGCGCCTGGCGGCAGCCGGGCTGGGCCTGTGGGGTCTCCAGCCCAATCCGGGCGCATAAGCCGCGCTCCGCGCCGCGCCGATCAATGCAGGACGCCCTGTCGCGGGCGGGACTGGGGGTCCGCGCCCATCAATGCCGCCCGGCTTTGCCGCCGTCGTGGCCGTGGCGCTGCTAACTTGGGTGTATGGACGTGCCGCCTCGTCTCAGCCCCGTCGTCATATGGGTGCATAACCGTTTTGCCCTCTGGAATTGGCCCCAGGAAGCGACGGCGGAGTTGCGCCGCGAATTTCCCCATACGGAATTTGTGGTTCCCGCTTCGGAAGCGGACCTGCTGGCCACCCTGCCCCGCGCCCGTGTGCTGATCGCTGGACCGCTGCCGGCCGGCGCCATCGCCCTCGCGCGCCAATTGGCTTGGATACATTCGCCCGCCGCCGCCGTGCATCATCTTTTGACGCCGGAATTGGTCGCCAGCCCGGTTCGCATCAGCAATGGGCGCGACATCCATGGCGCCCCGGTCGCCGAACATGCCTTGGCTATGATGTTGGCCATCGCCCGCGGCTTGCCGGAGGCGGTGCGGGCGCAGGTCCGCCATCACTGGGCCCAGGAAGACATTTGGCGCGGCCCGTTGCAGCCCCGCCAGTTGCGCGGCTCGACCGCGCTGCTCATCGGCTTGGGCGCCATCGGCGGCGAGTTGGCGCGTCTGCTCAAGGCTTTGGGTATGGCCGTTTTGGCCATCCGTGCCCATCCCGAGCAGGGCGCCGGCGCCGCCGACGAGGTGCATGCCCCGGCCGCCTTGGACGACTTGCTGCCGCGCGCCGATTATGTCGTCTTGGCCCTGCCAGTGACGCCGAAATCGCAGGCGCTGCTGGATGCCCGCCGGCTTGCATTGTTGCCGCCGCAAGCCTGCGTCATCAATGTTGGCCGGGGAGCGTTGCTGGACCAACCAGCGCTAGCCGCGGCGCTGGCCGCCGGGCGGCTGCGGGCGGCGGCGCTGGACGTCTTCGCCCAGGAGCCGCTGCCGCCGGATTCCCCGCTGTGGGACCTGCCCCAAGTCCTCATCGTTCCCCATCTCGGCTCCGCCACTGCCGCCATGTGGCCGCGGCAAGTCGCTCTTATCGCCGCCAACCTGCGCCGCCTGGCCGCCGGCCAGCCCTTGCTAGCCGAAGTCAACAAACAGCGCGGTTACTAGCTCGCCTTTCGCGGGCGCCTTTTGCCCCGGGAGCAACGCCGGTGCGGGAGAACCGCGAAACTCCCTGCGGGCCCGTGGCGCCCGGAAGAATGCCGCGCCGCCAGCAAACGAGAAGCGGCCCGGCCTCCAGTGCGGCGCAAGCGAGACCACGCCGCACGCCCCTCCGCCTGTGTTCCGCGTACACTGGCCAAGTGCACCCTACTCTGGCCGACATTCAATCCGCGGAAGCGCAATCCCTGCTGCCGACCTATTCCCGTATCCCCCTGTTGCTGGAGCGCGGCAAAGGGCCGTATGTTTTCGCCGCCGATGGCCGCCGCTACCTGGATTTCCTGACCGGCATCGGCGTCAACGCCTTGGGCTACAATCATCCCCGCATTTCCCGCGTCATCCGCCAGCAATCCGCCCGCTTGATCCATTGCTCCAACCTCTACTACCACGCCTACCAAGCCCCGCTGGCGCAGCGGCTGGCGGCGCTGGCCGGGATGGAACGCGCGTTCTTCACCAATAGCGGCACCGAAGCGCTGGAAGGCGCGCTCAAGCTAGCCCGGCTGCATGGGCGGGCGCTGGCGGCGGACAAAGTCGAGATCGTGGCTCTGGATAACTCCTTTCATGGCCGCACCTTCGGCGCCCTTTCCGTCACCGGCCAGCCCAAATACCGCCTGCCCTATGAACCCGCCCTACCGGGCGTGCGTTTTGTTCCCGCCAATGACCACGCCGCGCTGGCGGCGGCGATCGGCCCCCAGACCGCCGCCGTATTGCTGGAGCCGATTCAAGGCGAGGGCGGCGTGGTGCCGCTGGAGGCGGCGTTTCTGACCGCCGCGGCCGGGTTGGCGCGGCAGCACCAGGCGGCGCTGATTCTGGATGAGATTCAGTGCGGCCTGGGCCGCACCGGCCGGCCCTTCGCGTTCCAATGGACCGATGTCGTTCCCGATATTGTGGTTACGGCCAAACCCATCGCCTGCGGCCTGCCCTTGGGCGTCATTCTGGCGCGTGGCGCCGCCGCCACCGGGTTCACGCCGGGCATGCATGGGACCACCTTTGGCGGCGGACCGCTGGTCTGCCGCGTGGCCTTGGAGTTCTTGGACATTTGGGAGGAAGAAAAGCTGCTGGCCAACGTCGCCGACCGGGGAGAAGAACTCCGGTCCGGCTTGGAGGCTCTGAAGCGCAAGCAGAAGCCGATTCAGGTCGTCCGCGGCCGCGGCCTGATGTGGGGCATTGAGCTGGATCGCCCGGCCAAGCCCATTGTGGATGCCGCCCGCGAGTTGGGCCTCTTGGCCAATGCCACGCACGAGACCGTCATTCGCCTCCTGCCCCCCTATACCGTCACGCCGGCACTGGTGCAAAAGGCTCTCCGCCTGCTGGCGCGGGCCTTTCGGGCCGCCAATCGCGCCGCTCAGGCCTGAGAACGCAAAAAAATGAGGGGGGCCAAACCTGCGCCACCCCTCCAACGCATACAGTAGCGACAGAGGCGATTCGCTACACTTAGATTCGCCCCTCGGTCCAGGGTTGCCCGGCCTTGCGGCTGACCCCGGAAGGCAGCGATTCCCAGCGATGTTGCGCGCGCCAATTCTCCGTTCTCTTTCCTGGCTGGATCACGGCTTCACCACCCGGGCAGCCGGAGACATGCGCCGCGCCGCGCCCCAGCGCCGGTTACTCCACGGGATCGCCGCTGCGGATGGCAGCCGCTGGCAATGGTCGTTCCTAGAACAGGTACATGGCTCGGTCATCTGGCGCATCCCCCAGCCGCCCGGAGCGCCCCGCATTTGCGTTGGCGACGGCCTGATGACCGCCACGCCGGGCCGCTTGCTGGCCGTCCGCACCGCCGATTGCGTCCCGGTGCTGCTCGCCGACCCGCAGCACCGGGTCGTCGCCGCCGTTCACGCCGGTTGGCGCGGTACGGTGCAGCGCGTGGTGGAGAAGGCGGTGGGCGAGCTGCGCCGCCAATTTGGCGTCCCGCCCACGGCCCTCCGGGCGGCCATCGGGCCCCGTATCGGCGCTTGCTGCTATCGCGTCGGCGGCGAGGTGGTTGAAGCCTTCCGCGCCCAATTCGACTACGCCGAGGAGCTATTCCAGCCCGCCGAGCCGGATCCGGTCCAAAGCCGCTACCCCATGTTGTTCATGACCGGCGCTCCTCCGGGACATCCCTATGATCCCCGTTGGAATCCCGATCGTCCCGTCACCCTGGACCTCGCCGCGGCCAATCGCCGCCAACTCCTCGCCGCTGGTGTCCCCGCAGGCCAAATCCAGGTGCTGCCGTACTGCACCTATTGCCGTCCGCGGATGTTCTATTCGTTTCGGCGGGAAGGCGCCGCCGCGGGCCGGATGGCCGCCTGGATCGGCATCCGCAAAACCTTGCAGCGTCCTGCCTCGAACCGATTCGGCAGATAAAAGAAATCTTGCCAACGGCCCGTTTTGGGCTTAATCTGAGCTTAATTCGGGCAGTAGAGTCCCCACCGGGCGCGGATTGACCTCCCCGCGCGCTTTCTTATTTCTAGGCGCTATGCCCGCCCCCGAATCCACTTCCCTCTCCCCTCCTCTTGCCGCCGGCGAACCTCCGTGGACGGGTAAATGGGCGGTTGGCATGGGGCTAGCGTTAGGAACGTGGTTCATCGTGGTCGCCGCTTACCGGTTGCTCCTGGGCCATGCCCTGGCCTTTACCGCGGGCCCGAGTTGGCTGCATTGGCTCTCGCCGCGACTGGCCGCCGGGCATCTGCCCGGCCTCGCCGTGGCGGCGCTGACGCTGGTGCTGGGGATCGCTTGGGTAGGCGCCGCCAATGTGTACCTATTTCAAAACACTCTTGCGGCCTGGCGCGGCGTCATTTTCCTGGCTCTGGTGTCTACCTGGTTTGCCGGCGGCCTGAACGTCGCTCTTGCTGCCCAAATCGTCCTGCTCTGCCTTCCCGTCACCCGCCGCCAATTGGCCGCCGCGTCCTAGCCGTCAGCGCGGAAGTTCCGGCGCGCCAGGACCACCCGGGTTAGCGGCCGGCATCGGCGCGAGTTGGAAAAGTACCCAGCCGCGGCCAACCATCTCGCGGGGGCCCGCAGTTTGCCCGGGGGCAAACAGGCGCGCCCCGCCGGCGGCGGGGCTGGACCCGCGCCTATCCGTGGCCGTCCCGACATGGCCCGCCCCGAAATGGTCCGTCCTGACATGGCCCGTCCCGGTATGGCCCGTCCCGATATGGGCCGTCCCGACGTGGGCCGCCGCCGCCTACGCTGCCGGCCGAGGGTTGGCGCCGTTCAACTCCGGCATCCGCGCCGTGGTCCCCACTGCTTCCGCCGCCAGCGCCGCGCGCGCCCGCACCTCACGGTTATACCGCTGTACCGCCTCCAGCAGCGGCGCCCCGCCCATCTGCCGCCCCAGCGCCACCATTGCGGCTAGATCCTTCGGCAAGCATCGCCCGCCAAAGCCCCGCTCCTCCGTCACCAGCGTATGCGAGCGGCCCACGCGCGGATCCTGGAGCCAAAGCTCCCGCAGCTCGGTGAAATCAATCTCCAACGCCTGCGCCAACTCGAAGAATTGATTGGCGAACGCCACCTTGGTCGCCAAAAAGCAATTCTGCATGTACTTGGCCATTTCCGCCGTTTTCGCGCTGGTCAGCCAGTACCGGGGCGCCGGACCGAAGCGCTCTTGGTACGCCTGGAGGATTCGTTGCGCTGCCGCGCGCGGGCCGCCGGCCACGATGAAGCCCGGCGTCGCCGCGGTTTTGAACGGATGCCACGGCGTCTCGCCCACGAACTCCGGACTGAAGCAGATCGTCTTGTGGTATTTCCGCGCCAGCATGTCGGTCGTTCCCGGCGGGACGGTGGACTTGATGCAGAGCGGCGCCCGCACCCAGGAAACCACCTCCTCGACTTGGCCGATGTCGGCGCCGCCGCCGGCGCCCTCGGGTGTCGGCACCGCCACGAACACCAGATCCTGGTCATCCATCGCGGCGCGCTGCGCGGTGCTGTTGTAGTCCCGCTGGAACTTGTCGTAGATCGCCAGCCGCGCCGTGCCGAACACTTCGGCTACCGCATGGCCGACCACCCCAAACCCCACGAGTCCGAGCTTCATCGCGCTGGAATCCTCCGCCGCGGCGTGCCGCGGCCAGCCATCTCTCCCATCCAGTATCCGAGCCGGGCCGGGAGCCAACAATCCTCCGGTGGGAGGACCCGCCACTCGGGCGGTTGTAGGCCATCTCCTACCTTGGTTGCAGGCCCAGCCGCCCGCGGCAAGCATCTCACCGCGGGCATGAATGCCCCGGCGCCACGCCCGCGCCGCGAACCGGTTTCCGCGGCGCATCCCATCCGCCTTGTGCTCTGCTTCGAGTGCGCCCTATGGAACCAGATTCTGGGCGGAGTCTTGGCGTCGCAGCCATCGCTCACCGTCGTCGCCTGCGCTGCTCCGCAGGAGATCGAGCCGGAACTGCCGGCGGCGTGGCGCGCCGATATCGTCGTGACCCAATTGCTCCCCTGCGCCCGCCATTGGCAGTGGTTTCCTCGTCTGCGCCGCCTCTTGGCCCCGGCGGCGTGGATCGTGCTGGGCAGCGACGACCAGCCCCACGCCGCCCGTCTGTTGCGCGCCGGCGTCCGCGGTTATCTTTACGCGGATGCCGGCCTCAAGACGCTGCTCAAGGCCATTGCCACAGTTCACGACGGCCAGCTCTGGGCGGATCATCGCCTTGCCGCCGCCGCCTTGGATTACGGCGCAGCCGACGCTCCCAGCGCCGGGTATGCCTTAACCGCGCGCGAACGCGGCGTCCTGGAGGCGGTGAGCCGGGGCAAGCGCAATAAGGAAATCGCCGCCGAGTTGGGCATCACCGAAACCACCGTCAAAACCCACCTCAACCGCGTCTATCGCAAGCTGCGCGTCACCGACCGTTTGCAGGCCGGCTTGTTCGCCGCCCGCGATGGTTGGTCTTGACCCGGCCGCCGCGGCGGCCGCAGCCGCCTACCGCCGCCGGGCGCGCCCGGACGCCGCTCCGCTGCGGCTCAGCGCCATGGTTTCCGCCAGCGCCTCCCGCACCGCCTCGGGGGGCGGGCCGGTCAGGATCTCGGCCCGCCCGATCCCCGTCGGCAGGACGAAGTGCAGCATGCCGCCTGCGTTCTTCTTGTCCCGCCGCGCATGCCGCAGCACCGGCGCCACCGCAACGCGAATCGGCGGCAGCGGCGCGAGCAGCGCCAGCGTCGCGTGCTCGATGCGCGCCGCCTCCGCGCCCGGCAACCGTCCGCATTTGGCCGCCAGCCGCGCCGCCGCAATCATCCCCCAGCCCACCGCCTCCCCGTGCAGAAAATACCGGTACCGCGTCGCGCTCTCCAGCGCATGCCCGAGCGTGTGCCCGAAGTTCAAGATGCGCCGCAGCCCCCCTTCCCGTTCATCCGCGGCCACCACCCGCGCCTTGATCGCCGCGGCCCCGGTCACCGCCGCCTCCAGGGGCCCCGGCGCTCTCCGCCGCAACTCCGCCGTCTCCCGCTCCATGCGCCGGAACAGCCGCGCGTCGGCGATCACCCCGCATTTCAGCGCCTCCGCCAGCCCACTGCGGTACTGCCGATCCGGCAGGCTGGCCAGCAAATCCAGATCGGCGATCACCGCCCGCGGCTGATGAAAGGCACCCGCCAAGTTTTTCCCCGCCCGCAGGTTGACCCCCGTTTTGCCGCCGATCGCGCTGTCCAGCATCGCCACCACGGTCGTCGGCGCCTGCAGCACTGCAACCCCGCGCATGTAGATGGCGGCCACGAACCCGGCAACATCCCCCACTACCCCGCCGCCAAGCGCAATGATCAGCGCCCCCCGGTCCGCCCCGGCGCGCGCCAGTTCCTCCGCCAGCCGCGCCGCCGTGGCCATGGTTTTGGCCGGTTCGCCGTCGGGCATCAGCACCACCCGCGCCGCGATGCCGGCTCGTTGCAGGCTCGTTACCAACGGCGCCCAACAGTGCCGCCGCACCGTTGGGCTGGTGATGACGAACGCCCGTCCGCCTGGGCGCAGCTGCGTTCGCGCCAGTCCTCCGGCGCGCGCCATCGCGCCGTGGCCGATGACGATCGGATAGGGCTCCGCGAGTTGAACCTGGACAGTGTGCACGGTCCAGCTTAATACGCCTCCGTCTTCCCCGGCCGCTGGGGCGCCTCTGGCCACAGCGGTGGCGCCGGGCGCAACGGCGTGCCCAGCCATGCCCAATGCGGAGTCCGCGATGGCCGCCCGCTTGCGCCTATAATCGCCGCATGGCCATGGATCAAGCCAGCATGGAACGGGCCATCGGGTTCCTGCTCCGTCAGCAAGCGGAGTTCGCCGGCAACTTGCAGCAAGTCATGAACGTGGCGGCCGAAACGCAGGAGCTTGTCCGCAGCCTGGCGCAGATGCAAGTGCAGATGCTCCAGCGCATGAACGAACTCCGCGAAGACATGGATCGTGGCTTCGCCGAGGTCAACCGCCGCTTTGCCGACGTTGAGCGTCGCTTCGGGGACGTTGAGCGCCGCTTCGCCGACATTGAGCAGCGCTTCGCCGACACCGACCGCCGCTTCGGGGACATTGAGCAGCGCTTTGGGGACATTGAGCGCCGCTTCGCCGACATTGAGCAACGCTTCGCCGACACCGACCGTCGCTTCGTCGAGACCGACGACCGCATTCGCCGCCTGGCCGATCTCATGGAGCGCGGTTTCCGCTTGGGCAACGGCTCCCACGGATAGACTCGGTCCCTGACGCCGGGTCGCCAGCCCTGCGACCTCACACCGCCACCTTCTGGCCGCTGCGATTGGCGCGGACCCGGGGGGCTCCGGCAGGCCCCTATCGGCCGTCGGTCGCGGGGCCGTGCCGTTGGCCCAGGGGCAACGCGGGCGCGGCAAGGCCGCGAAAATCCCCGCGCGCCCGTGGCGCGCAGCTGAAGGCTGCGGCCCGTTCCTGGCAAAGGAAGCGGCGCGGTCCCCGGCGGCGCGTGAGCGGGACGGCCCGCCGCAGGCCGGGCTGGGGCCCGCGCCTATTCATTAGGTGCCCTGCGGGAGCGCGCACAGCCGGAAAGCGGAACGGCTTCGCTCCCCCATCGCGACGGCCGAGACTCTATACTTTGTAGTTCATGCCCGCCATCGAATTCATCGTTGTCGGCGCAGGCATCGCCGGGTTGCGCGCCGCGCTGGAACTCAGCGATGCCGGCCATGGCGGCATTCTGCTGCTCACCAAGGGCGAACTCGCCGATTCCGCCACCCGCTTTGCCCAGGGCGGAATTGCCGTCGCCGTCGGCGAGGACGATTCCGTCGCCCTGCATGAACAGGACACGCTGATCGCCGGTGACGGCCTCAGCCGCCCCGAAGCCGCCCGCATTTTGACCGAGGAGGGCCCCGCCGCCGTCGCCGCTCTATTTCGCTGGGGCGCGGCTTTCGATCGCACCGCCGGCGCGTTGGATTTGGCCCGCGAGGGCGCCCACAGCCGCTCCCGCGTGCTGCATGCCCACGGCGATTCCACCGGCCGCGAAATCGCGGATACGCTGCTGCGCCAAGCCGCCGCCCGCGCCAACATTCAAATCCAGCCGCTGCTGCGCGTCTCCTCCCTCTTGTGGGATACCGCCGCGGGCCGGGTTAGCGGCATCGAATGCCGGCACGCCAGCACGGGGGAGGTGGTCCGCTCCCAAGCCCGGGCGGTGCTGTTGGCGACCGGCGGCCTGGGCCAGGTGTACCGCGACACCACCAATCCCGGCGTCGCCACCGGGGATGGCCCGGCCCTGGCCGGCCGCGCCGGCGCCGTGCTGGCGGATATGGAATTCGTCCAGTTCCACCCCACCGTGCTGGCCGCTCCCGGCGCTCCCCGCTTTCTGCTTTCGGAAGCCCTGCGCGGCGAGGGGGCGATTTTGCTCAATCCCGCCGGTGAGCGCTTCATGCCCGCCTACGACTCCCGAGCGGAGCTTGCGCCGCGCGACATCGTGGCCCGCGCCATCGTCGCCGAAATTCGCCGTTCCGCCGCCGGGCCGGACGCCGCCTGCTTTCTCGACGCCACCGCCCTCGGCGCGCAGGAACTGGAAGGCCGCTTTCCGCGCATCGTGGCCACCTTGCGCCAATTCGGCTGGGACCTCGGCCGCCAGCCCGTCCCCGTCCGGCCCGCCGCCCATTACATGATGGGCGGCGTCTGGACCGATCTCAACGGCCGCACCAGCCTGCCCGGCTTGTTTGCCGCCGGCGAAGCCGCCTGCACCGGCGTGCACGGCGCCAACCGGCTGGCCAGCAATTCGTTACTTGAGGGGCTGGTCTTCGGCGCCCGCGCCGCCCGCGCCATGGCTGCCGAATCCGCCGCCGCGCCGACCCATGGCGAGGCCATCGCGCCAACCGGCGGCGTCCTGCCCCGCCCCGAGTTGCAGCGCCGCATGGCGGAGACCGCCGCGGTCATCCGCGACGGGATCTCCCTGCGGGCTTGGCTCCAGGAGCTTGCCGCCGCGCCCGAGCCGGCGAGCGCCGCCGGCAATCTGGAGGACCGCAACTTGACCCTGGTCGCCACCGCCATCGTGCGCGCCGCCCTGGCCCGGGAGGAAAGCCGCGGGGCCCACTTTCGCTCCGATTTCCCGCGTCCCGATCCGGCTCTCGCCGGCTGCCATTCCTTCCAGCGGCTCGGCCATCCCGTGACCTTTAGCGCCGCCTGGGACCAGCACGGATCGCTTCCGGTCTAGCGCCCATCAGCCCCAAGGCGCCCCAGTTTCGGTTTGCGACCGCCGGCGGGGGCCCGGCCCGGCTGGACGCAAGCGGGGCTCGGCCCCGCCTCTAGGAAATGCGGGACGCCCCGCTGCGGGTGGGCCGGGGCCGCGCCCGGCACTGCTCCTGGCGCCGTTTTCTTTCCTCGCATCCCGCCGTCGGCCTATGTTATAAACATGCAGTCTAGGCCGACGCTGTTGGCCGATTCGCGCCACTCCGCCCGACTCCACGGGCGGTATTGTCTAAGGACGCCGCCAACGTAAAATTCCGATCATTGCCCAGGAGACCCTGATGCGCCTCATGCTGGCTCGCCGCTTTGCGCCCATTGCCTGCCTTTCCGCCGGCCTCGCCGCCCTAGCCCTTCCCGCCGCCGCCGCGCCCGTCAGCGGGGAAGCCGACCTCAAGGTCCCCGACCTGCATCAGGTCACATTTCTCGGCGTCAATGGCCATGCCCTGCTGATGTGGGGCCTGCTGTTTTGCTTCGCCGGCTTGGCGTTCGGGCTGGTCATCTATCGCCGCTTGGAGCGCCTGCCCGTGCATCACTCCATGCGCGAGGTCAGCGAGCTGATCTGGGAAACCTGCAAAACCTATCTGACCAATCAGGGTAAATTCCTGCTCTTGTTGGAAACGTTCATCGCCGCCATTATCCTCATTTATTTCGGCGTGCTGCTGCATTTCGGCCTCACGCGCGTCCTCATCATCCTCGCGTTCAGCGTTCTGGGCATCTGCGGCAGCTACGGCGTCGCCTGGTTCGGCATCCGCGTCAACACCTTCGCCAACTCCCGCACCGCTTTCGCCAGCCTGCCCGGCAAGCCCTATCCCCTCTCCCGCATCCCCCTCGATGCCGGCATGAGCATCGGCATGATGCTGATCAGCGTCGAGCTGCTGATGATGCTGGTCATCCTCCTCTTCATTCCCGGCGCCTACGCCGGTCCGTGCTTCATCGGCTTCGCCATCGGCGAATCCCTCGGCGCGGCCGCCCTGCGCATCGCCGGCGGCATCTTCACCAAAATCGCCGACATCGGCAGCGACCTGATGAAGATCGTCTTCCACATCAAGGAAGACGACGCCCGCAACCCCGGCGTCATCGCCGACTGCACCGGCGACAATGCCGGCGACTCCGTCGGCCCCAGCGCCGACGGCTTTGAAACCTACGGCGTCACCGGCGTCGCCCTGATCGCCTTCATCCTTTTGGGCGTCAAAAGCCCCGCCGTGCAGGTCCAGCTGTTGGTCTGGATCTTCGTCATGCGCGTCGTCATGCTGGTCAGCGCCGCCGCCGCCTTCTGGTTCAATAACATCCTGACCCGGCGCCGCTATGGCCACGCCGAGCGCATGAACTTTGAGTCCCCCCTCACCTCCCTGGTCTGGATCACCTCCATCGTCTCCGTCATCCTCACCTTCGTCATCTCCGCCATCCTCATTCCCACGCTTGGCGGGGATCCCAGCATGTGGTGGAAGCTGTCCATCATTGTCAGTTGCGGCACCCTCGCCGGCGCCATCATCCCGGAGCTGGTCAAGGCGTTCACCTCTACCGAAAGCCGCCACGTCCGCGAGGTGCTGGCCTCCGCCCAGGAAGGCGGCGCCTCCCTCGGCTTGCTCTCCGGTTTCGTCGCGGGCAACTTCTCCGCCTACTATCTGGGCATGGTGATGGTCAGCCTCATGGCCGTTGGGTACGGCGTGAGCACCGCCGGGCTGTCCAGCCTGATGGTCGCCTCGCCGGTCTTCGCCTTCGGCCTGGTGGCCTTCGGCTTCCTCGCCATGGGTCCGGTCACCATCGCCGTGGACTCCTACGGCCCCGTCACCGACAACGCCCAGTCCGTCTTTGAACTGTCGCTGATCGAAAGTATTCCCAACATCGCCGCAGAACTCCGCAGCCAATACCAGATCGAGCCCCAGTTCGAGCGCGCCAAGGAAATGCTGGAAGCCAACGACGGTGCCGGCAACACCTTCAAGGCCACCGCCAAGCCCGTGCTCATCGGCACCGCCGTGGTCGGCGCCACCACCATGATCTTTTCCATCATCATGGCGCTGACCAACGGCATCACCCAGAACGTCAGCAAGCTCTCCATCCTCCACGCCCCCTTCCTGCTCGGTTTCATCACCGGCGGCGCCATCATCTTTTGGTTCACCGGCGCTTCCACCCAGGCCGTCACCACCGGCGCCTATCGCGCCGTGGAGTTTATCAAGGCCAACATTCGCCTGGAGGGCGTGGAAAGAGCCTCCGTCGCCGACAGCAAAAAAGTCGTCAGCATCTGCACCCATTACGCCCAGAAGGGCATGCTCACCATCTTCATTGCGGTCTTCTTCGCCGCCCTGGCGTTCGCCTTCGTTGAGCCCTTCTTCTTCATCGGCTATCTCATCTCCATTGCCATCTTCGGCCTCTACGAAGCCATCTTCATGGCCAACGCCGGCGGCGCCTGGGACAACGCCAAGAAGATCGTCGAGGTCGAACTGAAGCTCAAGGGCACCCCGCTGCATGACGCCACCATCGTCGGCGACACCGTCGGCGATCCTTTCAAGGACACCTCCTCGGTCGCCCTTAACCCGGTCATCAAGTTCACGACGTTGTTCGGACTGCTGGCCGTCGAGTTGGCCGTGCAGTTGCGCGCGGAGATCGGCGCCGTATGGACCGGGGTGCTAGCGGCGCTCTTCTTCATCGTCGCCGCTACCTTCATCTACCGGTCCTTCTATGGGATGCGCATCCGCTCCGAGGTGCGCGCCGAAGAACCCGAGCCCGCCCGCGCCGCCGGCGATTAGCCGCCGGCCTCAGCCGCGCAGAAAGCTGAGCATCCTTTTCTTCTTCGTCGGCCGCGGCTCGGGAAAAAACGGCAGCGTCCGACCGGCGATGATCGCCGCCGGATTGTCCGCCACCAGCGCCTGCGCGATCGCCGCCGATCGCCGCTCCCGCGCCGCCTGCTCCGCCGCCGCCAGGCCGGGAACCCGCCGCTTGGTCGAATGCGCATCCGAGGCGATGACGTGCACCAAATCCCGGTCCAGCAAATTCATCGCCGTCTTGAACGCCGTCTTGCCGAAGTCCCCCGTCAGCGACCCGGAGGTGATCTGCACCACGCACCCCAGCTGCACGTACCGGCCGGCCAAGTCGTCGTGCTGCTGGAACACCGGGTTGCGTTCCGGATGCGTCAGCACCGGCACCATGCCCGCCTGCAACAGTTGGCTCAGCACGCCTTCCATCGCGTCCATCTTGAAGCTCTCCGCGAACTCCACCAGTTGATACTGGGTTTGGTTCACCGAGTATTTCCGCGGATTCGCGATCGCGTCGCGGACGTTTTCAAAGGAGAGATGGAAATCGCAGCCGGTCAGGATCGCCGGCTCCGGCCCGATCGCCGCTTGCAGTTCGTCCCGCAGCGCCGCCACCTGCGCCCCATCGTAGGCGAACTGGAAATTCGCATGCGGCGTGGCCACGATATGGCCGGTTCCGTCTTCCCGCGCCATCCGCGCCATCTCCACGGAAACCTCCAGGGTGGGCGCGCCGTCGTCCAGGCCGGGCAAGATGTGGCAGTGAATGTCTACGTGTGGAGTCATCAGCGGGTCTGGCCTCCGCGCGGGCAGCCCGCGGCGCGGACTTTTCTCTATCTTAGCGGCGCAACGGCGCGCGCCGCAGCCGGAACTGCAATAATCGCCGCGCTGCGTTGGCGAAGCGCAGCTTGAACGGCTGTTCCCCGGTCAAAAAATCGAAGTCCATTCCCTCCCCGATCGTGGCCCGCAGCACGAAATACAGCAGCGTGATTCCCGGCGACGCCGCCGCCATCTCCGCCGCGAACGCCAATAAATAGCCATACCGCACCGGTGGCAGCAGGAACGTCAGCAAACCCGCCGCAGGCCGCCCGTCGCGCCGGTAGGCCCATAACTCCACGCCGGCCTCGCGCCCCAGCTCGGCCATCGCGCCCAGCCACGCCGCCTCTTCCGCTTGCAGCACATTCGTTTCACCCCGCGCCTCCATCCGCCGCTGTTTTTGCTCCAGCAGCCACGCCAGCAGCTCCCGCCGTTCCGCCGCCGGCTCCAACCGGCCCAGCCAGCCCCGCCGCTCCGCCTGCCGCAGCCGCTCTTCCGCCCGGCCATGGTTCCGCGCGAATGCTTCCACCGTCGCCGCGTCGCCCGCTCCGCGCCGCAGCAGGGGCGCCGCGGCGAACGGCGTGATCGCCGCCTCGGCCCCCAGTTCCGCCGCCAGTCGCCGCCAAAAGCCCAAAAACGGCGAATCCTCCGGCAGCCCCCGCATCTCCATCCGCCGCCAATTGGGACAGCGCCGCAGCGCCCGCGCCATCGTCCCCGCGCGGGACTCCAATTCGCCCGCCGCCGCGGGCTGCCCGATCGCGTCCACGTAATCGAAAACCCCGTGTCCCATCGGGAACAACACGCCGTCGCGCGCCGCCCAGGGCAGAATCCATTTCCCCTCCGCATCGTGCACCACCAGCGGTGTTACGCCGTGCCGGAAGAACACCTGGCCCCATGTCCGTGCGAAGGAAAACCGCTGAAAGCAAGACTGCCCCGCCGCGACCGCTCCCCAAAGTTCCGCCAACCCCGCCAACTCCGGCGATTGATGCACCCGCACGCAGCCAGAGATGCCGCTTCGGTCTCCCTTTGTTGCCGTTACCCGGATGAATTGCGCTGCTCGCGTCGCGCGCGGACTCGGCCGCGCGGAGCGCGACCGCACGCAAGCCGGAGGCATACCCCACCGCAAGCCGGAGGCATGGCCCGCCTCGGGCCGGGGGCACAGCCGTGCGCCGTGGGGTAGGGCTCCTTCCCCCGGTCCGAGCGGCCGAGAACAAAGCCATGCGACGCCGATCGCCCCGCCTAATTCCCCCGCAGATGTGCCTGGAAGAAGCCTATCGTCCTGGCCCACGCGTCCTTCGTCGCCGCCACTCCCGCCGCGGTCTGCAAATGGGCGAACGCGTGCGGCATCCCCGGATAAATCTTCACGTTCACCACCACCCCATGTCCCCGCAGCGCCCGCGCGAACGCTCGGGCCCGCGCCGGCGTAACCACGCGGTCCGCGCCGCCGAAGTTCCCCAGCACCGGGCAGCGGATCAGGCCCAGTCCCTTGGTAGGGAGATCGCCGTAATAGATGACGCAAGCCTTTAGCATCGGCTGCCGTTCGGCAAACCGCGCCGCCATCCCGCCCCCAAAGCACCACCCGATCTCCCCAATCTGTCCCTTGGCCACTCTCGGGTTGCGCCACAGGTAGTCGTAGGCCGATTCCAAATCTTGCAGGCCCCGCCGCACGTCGAAGCCGCGCATCAGCTGCATCGCCTGCTGCGGCGTCGTCGCCACCTTCCCGTGGTACAAATCCGGCGCCAGCGCGACATAGCCCCGCCGCGCCAGCCGCCGTGCTTGCTGCTTCACCCAACCATTCAGCCCCCACCACTCCTGGATCACGATCACCGCTGGATGCCGCCCCGGTGTCGCCGGTTCCACCAAATACCCCATGCCGTCGCCGAACCTGACCATTCGCCCCGCCGTAATCGGCACCCCGCCGGTCGGCGCCGCCATATCCGCCGCCGCCCCCGCCGGCGGTCCGGCGGCCCGGCCGCCCGTGGCCAAACACGCCACGGCGGCGCATACCAGAAAGGCAAAGGTCGGGGCAGGGAAGCGGCGGAAACGGTGATTTTCCATAAGCGTCCAGTGTAGCTGTCCGGACCCGTACATGGGGAGCGCGAACCCGTGGCGACTCGCGGGGCCGCGCCGTTTGCCCGGGGCGGTCCCCGGCGACGCGTAAGCGGGGCTCGGCGCCGCGCCAATCAAAGCGGGACGCCCCGCCTGCGGCGGGGCGTCCCGCTTATCCACGGGCTGGGCCGGGGCCCCGCCTGTCCCAGCCCAAGCCCGTCGGTCGCTGGGGCCGCGCCGCCCCATGGGCCGGGGGCGGGCCGCCCTGCGGAGTTCCGCGGGCTTCGCAGCGGCTTCTCACGCCGGCGTGGCTCCCCGAGCCAATGGCGCGACCCCCGCGATATGCCCGCGCCGCTAATCGCTTTCGATTACGCACCGCGTTTGGACGCATTACCCGCATCCCGAGCCGCGCCCTAGGCCGCTTGATGGTCCTCAACCCGCGCGTTTGCGCGCATCCCCTCCGGCCTATACTCGGTTCCGTTTGTTCCCGAGGGAGCCGAATGCAACCCACCCCGAAATCCCTGCGCACCCTGCGCGCGGCCTCCGGCGTCGTAATCTTTCTCCTGCTGACCGGCTTGTTCCCGCTGCTCGCGCCGCTCGGCATCATGGCGCAGTGGGTGTTGCTGGCGCATATCGTCATCGGCTTCCTGGTCATCGTTCCACTCACCTGGATCTTCTTGCGCCATCGTTCCCATGCCGCCGCCCACGGCGCCAGAGGTTGGTTCACCAGCGGCAATCTCAGCTGGCTGGGCTGGCTGGCCGTCGTCGTTAGCGGCGCGTGGCTGACAGCGGTTGGCATTTGGGGCCGCTTCACTCCCTACGGTTGGCATATCGCCCACGTGGCCATTGGCCTGCTGCTGGGGCTGGCCGCCGTCTTGCACCTGGTTCGCGGCCTCCTGCGCACCCATTTTCCGCAAGCCCGCTACCGTGAACTCGCCGCCGCGGTCATCGTCCTCGGCCTCGCGCTCGGCGTCGGTGGCGGCATTCTGTGGTATGCCCGCCGCGCTCCGCCCCCGCGCAAGGTCAGCTTCGCCCCCTCCAACGCCAGTACGTTCCACCACCGCGCCATTCCCGCCTCGCTGCTCACCGGCTCCGCCGCCTGCGGCGTCTGCCACCAAACCATCTACAAGGAATGGCTCCCCAGCACCCACCACTACTCGGCCACCGATCTCTTCTATCAAGCCGTCAAGGACAACTACATCCGCGCCCGCGGCTGGAAGGCGGTGCGCTATTGCGCCGGCTGCCATGAGCCGGTCACGCTGCTCTCCGGCCGACGCTTCCACCGCGTCACCCGCGGCCATATCGGCGCCGCCGGCCAGTCCTGCGCCTTTTGCCACCTCATCCGCGACACCGCCAGCCGCGGCAACGCCAATTACGTTGTCATCCGTCCCACGCCGTACCTGTTCGAGCAGTCCCATCAGCCGCTCCTGCTCGCCATCTCCGACATGCTGATCCGCCTGCATCCGCAGCAGCACAACGCGGACTACAACGTCAAACCCGTGCAAAACGCACTTTTTTGCGGCACCTGCCACAAGCAATACATCAGCAAGCGCGAGAACGGCTGGGGCTTCGTGCAGTTGCAGGATCAGTACGACGACTGGAAGAACGGCCCCTGGCACACCGACCCGCGCAAGAACCTGATCTGCGAAGACTGCCACATGCCCGCCGTCCGGGCCGATGATCCCGCCCGCAACGCCCAGGGCTTCATCCACGACCATCGCATCCTGGCCGCCAACAATTACATGGCCGCCCTGCTGCACCTGCCCGGAGCCCGCCGCCAGGACAAGCTGGTGGACCGTTGGATGGCCGGCAAAACCATCATTCCCGCCATCGCGGGCAAATGGCCCCGCGGCCCCATTCTTCCCGTCATGCTCCGGGCCCAGGGTTCCTTCGTCCCCGGCCATATCGCCCAGTTGCAGGCCTTGGTCATCAACGCCAAGGTTGGCCATGCATTCCCCACCGGCCCGCTTGACGTCATCGAGTCTTGGCTGGAACTGGTCGTCACCGACGCCCATGGCCGCCGCGTCTTCGCGACCGGCTACCTGAAGGCCCCCAACGGCCCCATTCAAGGCAAGACCGTAGAGTTCCGCGCCCATCTGCTCGACCGCAACGCCCATCCCGTATACACCCACAGCCTCTGGAACGTCGTCGGCGCCACCGGCAAGCTGGTCATCCCCCCCGGCGCCAGCTTCTCCCACATCTTCAAGTTCCCGCTGCCGCGCGGCGTCGCCGGCCCGCTCCACTGCCGCCTGCGCCTGCTCTACCGCAAATTCAATTCCAACTCCCAGTTTCAGCTCTTCGGCCCCCATCCGCCGCCGGTTCCCGTCATGCAAATCTCCGCGGCCACCCGCACCGTGGATCTCAGTCCCGCCGCCGCCCGCGCCTCCGTGCGCCGGCGCCGCGCCGGCCCCCAGGCTCGCCGGTGACCCGCCGCGAACTCCTGCGACTCGCCATGGTGGGACCGATCTTGGGAGCTGCCGCCTGCCACCGGGCCGAGAAGTCCGCCCGCGGCGCCCCGCTGCCCGGTCCCCGCTTTCGCGAGGTCGCCGCCGCCTCCGGCCTCGACTTCCACCATTCCTACGGTCCCCGCAGCCACGCCCTGCCCGAGGATATGGGCTCCGGATTGGCCTGGGGCGATTACGACAACGACGGCTATCCCGACCTCTACGTCGTCAACCAGCCCGGCGCTTGGGGCAGCGCCCAGCGCCACGGCCCCGGCAACCGCCTCTTCCACAACCAGCGCGACGGCACGTTTCGCGACGTCACCGCCGAAGCCGGCCTGGAGTTGGTGCATTTCGGCATGGGCGCCGCTTGGGGCGACTGCAACAACGACGGCCTGCTCGATCTCTGCGTCACCGGCGCCGACGGCCTGCACCTCTACCGCAATCTCGGCAACGGCCGCTTCCGCGACGTCACCCGCGCCGCCGGCCTCAACCACCCCGGCTGGTGCACCAGCGCCCTCTGGTTCGATTTCGACAACGACGGCTGGCTCGATCTTTACGTCTGCCGCTATGTCCGTTATCCCAGCGATCTTACCGCCTTCCGCTTTGCCGGCGTTTCCCGCCAGTACGGCTTGGAGGTTCCCCCGCAGCTCAATCCCCAGTCCTTCACCGCAGAACCGAATCTCCTGTTCCGCAACAATCGCGATGGCACATTCACGGAGGTTGCCCATCGCTCCGGCGTCGCCGACGCCCATGGCCGCAGCCTAGTTGTCACCGCCGCCGACTTCCACCGCGACGGCCGCTTGGACCTATACGTCGGCAATGACCTGAGCATGAACCGGTTCTTCTTCAACCGCGGCGACGGCCATTTCCTTGACCGCAGCGCCCAAACCTGGACCGCCGAGAACAAGGGCACCATGGGCCTCGCCGTCGCCGACTACAATCAGGACGGCGAGCTGGATTTCTTCGCCGCCCATTGGCTCGGCGAAGGCGATTCGCTCTACCAAAATCTGGGCGTGGTCTCCGGCCAGCTCGCCTTCACCGACGTCGCCGCCGACGTCCGCCTTGCCTACGTCACCTTGCCCGTCGTCGGTTGGGGTTGCGGCTGGCTGGATTACGACAACGACGGTGTCCTGGATCTGGTCGTCGCCAACGGCAGCACGCTGGAAAATCCCGAGCATCCCGAAATCCTCCAGCCGGAGAAATCCTTTCTCTTCCACGGCCGCGACAACGGCTTCACCGACGTCGCCGCCGCCGTCGCTCCCGCCCTCGCCGTGCCCCGCGTCGCCCGCGGCCTGGCCCTCGCCGACTATGACCGCGACGGCGACCTCGATGTCGCCATCCTGTGCAATCGCGGCCCCCTGCTCCTGCTCCGCGCCGACGGCGCCGAGTCGCGCAACTGGCTCCAGTTGCAGTTGGTCGGCCGCCGCGGCCATGCCAGCGCCATCGGCGCCCGCGTCCGTCTGCACGCCGGCGGCAAGGTCTACTTCCAGCAGGTCGGCGCCCAGGGCTCTTATCTTTCCCAGCACGACCTTCCCCTGCACTTCGGCCTCGGAGACGAAAAGCCGGAACGGATCGAAATCGCCTGGCCCTCCGGCCGCCGCCAAACCATCGCCCATCCCCCCGTTCGTCAGCTGCTCCGCATCGTGGAGGATTAGCCGTGGCGGGCGCCCGAGGGCGCCAGCCGGCGGGATCACGGGTTGGCATTGCCCGTGGCTCCTTCTGGCCCACCGGTTTTTGGTCCGACGCGGTCGTGGAAGCGAGTTTCAGCTTGGTTTGGCGCTGCCCGCCGCCGCGGCGGAGACCGTGGGATGGGCGCCCTCGCCTGTCCGCCCCGGCCGCGCCCAGCGCGACCGCACGCAAGCCGGAGGCATACCCCACCTCCGCAATCGCTGGTCACCTTCTGGGGGCGCGGACGGCACGTCCGCCAGCCAACAGTTCCGCCGGTCGGGCGCCGGTCGGGCTATGTTACGCGATCGCAAAATGTAACATTGTCGTCCGCAACACAATGAAAACAAAGCATCGGGCATGTTACATCGTCATCGCGAAAATCCACCCCGTTCGCGGGGGCTGCGGCTTTTGTCCAGGGACAAAGCGGGGGCGGGAAGGCCGCGAGATTCCCTGTGCGCCCGCGGCGCGCTTCTATTTGCGCTGCCTCCGCCGCCGCCCGCCGTCAAATCGCGTGCTGTGTCACCGCGCTGCCGCCGCCCACCAGTTTTTTCCACTCGCCATCCGTGAGCAAGAGTTCCAAGCCCATCGCATACCGTTCCTCCCGGCGCTGCGCATAGACCACGCGCGCGCGGGCCAGCACCGGGCCGCCGCGCTTCCGCAGCCAGACGCGTTCCTCGGGTGCATGCGCGAACTGGGTCAGCACACAGGCGCCGTGCGGGCTGGCATTTTCCAACAGCGCAAGTTCCCGTACGCCGCCGGGCCCCTCCGCCGCCAGCTCCACCTCACAGTGAACAGCAACTCGCTCTTCAGTCCGAATGACGACGCGGCGGCGCAAGCGTCTCTCCGATCCCCATCAATCGCTTTTGTAAAGAACCGTTGCGTCGCGGTCAATCCGGCAACTTGTGGAGTCCCCATGTTCCCCGATCCCCCTAGCCCGCCCGCGGGATCGGGCGCTACACCCGCCATCATTTCCCGCCGCGGCGGACCCGCCGCCAACGCGCGGGATTCGTAGGCGGCGGTCCGCACCCGTTCCGGTCCCAGCGATGCGCGGGTGGGGGCTGGCTTGCGGCTGAGCTTCGGGCGTGGAACGGGCTTCAGCCCGTCTGCGGCGGGCTTTAGCCCGCAGGCGCCACAAGGCACGTGGCCCGCAAAAATGGAGATCCTGGAACCGCGGCCCGGCTGCCGTTCCCGCCGCCCTGAGGGCGACGGTCCGCCATCGGCGGGACGCCATCAGAACACGAGTGCGCACGCGGGACAGGAGTCCTATCCCGCGCGCACGGCTTGCAAGGCAGGGTCGGGATGGAACCAGCGGTGAGGATTGCGACCAATGACACCAGGCTGCAAGGGTTGCGCGGGACGCGGCGGAGCCTACCGGCGGCCCAGGCGGAATGCGACCCGGATCGCGGTCTTCACGCTCACCGGTTTTCCGTTGAGTTCGGTCGGCCGGTATCGCCAGCGCCGCACCGCCCTGAGCGCCGCCGCCACCAGCAGCGGCGGCCCGCTGAGCAGGCGCAGCTCGGTCACCCGCCCATCGGTTCCGATCACCGCCGCCAGCGCCACGACCCCGCTGACTCCCGCCATGCGCGCCAGCGCCGGATAATGCGGCGGCGGACAAGTCATGCACCGCGCCGCCTGCACCTCGCCGCCCACGCGAATCATTCCCGCCGCTCCCGGTGGCGCCGGCGCAACGCTTCGCATCGTGCCTAGCCAAGCAGCGGGCGGGCCTGATCCCGCGCCTCCCGCCACGCCCATCTGCGCGCCCGGCAGCGGTTGCATCGCCGTCCGCGCCGCCGCCATGGTTGGAATCGCCGCTGGCGCCGTCAGCGGCGGCGCAACGACCGCCGCCAGCCGGACCATCTGCGTAGCCAGCGCCCGCCTCGCCGGCGTTGCCGGCGCCGCCAATGCTGGCGGCGCAACGACCGCCGCCTCCGCCGACGCCGAAGGCAGCGCCGCATACCGCCACAGCGGCACAAGCGCCAGCGCCCCAAGCCCCGCCGCTTGCAGCGCCAAGGAAACCGCCACCGCCGCCGGCCGCCTTCTGCCGTCGTCTGCTCGCACCAGGCTTTGCTCGAACATCGCGGCCCTCCACCCCTATAGACCCCCGCCCCTCACGCGGAGTTCCCGCGCGCGCGCGGCGGCGGCCGGACTTCGATCGCCGAAGCACGCGGCGGGGGCGCACAGCGGGCGCGGGCCGCAATCCGGATCACTGCCTGAACCGCCGCGCCACACTACGCCGGCCACGCTGGTTTCATTTCCTCTGTCCAACTGGGCGCCGCCGCCTGCCGCGGTGGCACCCGTCGGCGGACTACGCGACACGCCGCGGCCCGACCGAAGCGTTCTTCCCAATGGCGCAACGCGGCTGCACAACGCCAGATCGGATCCCTTGCGCTGCGGCCACATAGCAACGGCGATGAACGTGCAATCCAAGATGGGCGCGGTAGTGTGACCGGGTGATTGCGGGAGGAAAACGAGAATGCGAGCGAAATTATTTGCATGCTTCGGGCTGCTGGCGGTTGTGCTGGCGCTGTTACAGGCGCCGGCCCTGGCGCAGCCCACCGGGGAGGGATTCAGCAGCCGCGGCGCCGCCGGGGTTGCGCTCACAACCATCGGTGGTGGCGGCGGAGTTGCGGCCGCGCTCGGCAGTTGCCCGTGGTCGGCTTGCGCGCCAGCCGTGGCCGCGGCGCCGGCGGGCGCTGCCATTTCTGGAGCCGACGCTACGGCAAGCGCCGGCTTTAGCGCCGGCTCGTCACTCGCCGCGGTCAATCCCGGCCAAGCTCCGGCCGGCGGCACGGGCGGCGTGGTGTTCACCAGTGGCTTGTGTGCGCTGGGATTCGGCGGCGCGGGGTCGAATGGCCCCACGGTAGCGGTTGTTACCGCCGGTTCTGGAACCGCCGCATCGGGAGATGGGACGCATCGGCTCTTCAGCCCGAGCCCCGAGCAGATTTCCTTGCTGCGGAGACGGCGAGATTCTGGTTTCCCTCCATCGGATCCGGGATCGGCGCCGGGCAGCATCGTTCCCGAACCGTGTTCGCTCGCTTTGTTCGCCCTCGGGTGCATCGGCCTGGCCGTCCCGCTGCGGCGCTTCCTGGCGGCCTAGCCCAGCCGCCGCAGTTCGGCGGGGAGGTTTGCTGGGCGCGGCTGGCGCGATCGACGCCCATCGGAGCGGTCGCCAGCTACGCGCTGCGCGGCCCAGTGCGGCGAGGGCCGTGGGGTAGCCGTCCCGGCTGGCAAATGCGGCGCGAGGCTTCCGGCCACTCTAGCCCTTGAGCTCGAAGCTGATCGTGAGCTGCGTTGCCACCTGCACCGGCTGGGCGTCAAGCAATATCGGCCTGTAGCGCCATCCCGACACCGCCTCGATTGCCGCCTGCGCTAGCGCCCGATCCGGCGCGGCCAGCAGCCGCAGGGACCGGACCCTGCCTTTGCGGCTAATGATCGCGCCAAGCACGACCGTCCCCTGCACCAGCGCTACTGTGTAAGCGGAAGTTGGATACTTCGGCGGGGGGCAGGACACACATCGCGTTTTCATGATCGCGGGCGCCACGGGATGCGCCGCGGGCTGGGGGACCGCTGGAGCCGCGAGTTCCGCCACCAGGTCCGCGCGCGTCGCGCGGATGCAATGCAGCCGGCGGGCGCCAACCTGGCAGATCGTTCCATCGGCAGCCGCCCAACCGCCTGGAGGCCCGCCCACGTCCAGATCGGACGGATAGGCGAGCCCTATCGGCGCCTTGCCGGATTCCATCGCCGCATAGGGCTCGAACGCTCCGTGCCCCGCGCATCCCTGCGCGTTGCAGCCAGATCCCGCGACAACCCCCGTCAGCACCCACCATGTGCCGCCGCCCGCGGAGTTGAGAATCTTCGCAGGTCCGGGGCCCTTCACGGGAACGGCGCGAAGCCAATACTTCCCGCCCTCTCCGGCGACGCCGGTCACCCGCAGCCCGGCGAACCGCAGCGGACCCCAGTGCTTGCCCCCGTCCACCGTGCCCATAATCTCGCCGCTGGGCGCGGCGCTGCTCTTTCGCTTCGCGGCGGCCTTGGGAGGAATCAGCTGCGGCGAGAACATCACCAGGCCGCTTCCGGGCGCACGCGCCGCGACGCCCTCCACCAGGCGCACGCCACGGGCCCGCTTCACCTGGGCGCCGGAGATGGACCCCGTTCGTGTCAGCCGAGCGGTCGCAAATTCGTCCGCGCTGGCGACCAGCAGCCAGTCGCCGCTCAGGCTGGCGTAGACCGCCGGAGCCGGCAGCCAATCCTTTTGCGCCCAGCGTTTTCCTCCGTCCTTGCTCACCAGCATGTGGCCCACCGAGCCGAAGGCGTAAGCCCGGCCGCCGCCGGCAAACACCAGCGTGAACAACAGCTCGCCGTGCTTTTGGAAATGCCGGATCGTCCATGTCCGGCCGCCGTCCGAGGACTCGGCGACCATCTGGTCCCAGCCCACCGCCCATAGATCCTTGCCATTCGCCACGATGCCCAGCGGCGTCGCTGGCAGTGGCACCGTCGTCCAGTGCTTGTGGTTCAGCCGGACGTGTACAACCGCCGGCGGCGTCGGCGCCGCTGCGGCCCCCAGCGCCAGCCCTGCCACCAGCCCCAACGCCGCCGCCAGTGCCGTCGGCGCCATCCATATTTGCCGCATCCATTTGTGCGCCATCCCGTGCATCCTAACACTGCGGCCGCCGAATCCCGGGGCCTCGCCGCGACCTGCCACCCGCGCGCCGCCGCAGTCCCGTATGATGGAGGGAGCCCCGGCGCCCCGAGCTGGCCGCCGGGCCCGCCGGAGAGGTGGCCGAGTGGCTTAAGGCGGCGGTTTGCTAAACCGTTGTACGGGCTAAAACCTGTACCGGGGGTTCGAATCCCCCCCTCTCCGCCAGCTGCACCCCGCCCGCGCCGCCCGAGCCGCGCCGTACCGGTTCCGCGCCGCCATTGCGAAAGCAGAACAGCAGGCTCCGGGCGCGATCCGGCGCCGCTCGCCCGCGAGGCTCAGCCCCGCCGCAAAGAAACGCCGGGCGCGCGGCCCGCGCCCAGCAGCCGCTCGATTCTTCCCCCCAGGTAATACCGGCTCGCGGCGTTGTTGCGCCGGCCGGTCCACCTCAGTCGGCGCCTTCGCGACGGATCGGGCGGCGGCAAGCTTCACTTCCGGTTGGGACTCCCGGCTGCCCCGCCGGGTCGGGGCGGCGGAGCGGGCAGGCGAGCTTCTCATGCGGCGTCGGCCGGGAGACCGTGCTGCCCGCCAACCGCGCAAGCTTTGGGTCCGGCACCGGCCGGGCTAGTGTTCCAATTGGTCGGGATGCGCTTCCATGAAGAGCCGGTACGCGCTCATGAACTGCGCCCGCGCCTGTTCCTCGAGTTCCGTTTCCGCCGCGGTCAGCATTCCGCATTCCTGCTGGATGGTCGCGCCGCGCCGCGCATCGTCGTATTGAAAGGCGAGCTCCAGGAGGCGTTGAAAATCCGGCGGCAGCGAGGCCCAAATGAGCGATGCCGCGCGCCCACCGGCGCCGCCGCTGGCCAGCTTGTTCCGCCAAGTGTCCAGCACCTGCCGCGCGGTGCCATCCGCCTGCATATGGGGGTCATCCGGCGCCATGCATGTCTTCCCGGCGAATTCATATTCCATACGATCCAAAATGCTGAAGGGTTGCACGACCGGTTAGCCCCAAATGGGTGGATATGCCCGTGGCCGCGGGCAATGACCCAAAAACAGCTCGCGGGTCCCCTTTCGCGCGGGGGGCGACGCAAGCGGGAGCAGTGGCGAAATTCCCCATGCGCCCCAGACCCGCAGCAGAGGGCCGCGGCCCGCGGCGATGGGCAAGCGAGGCTTGGCCTCGCGCCGGGCATAAGCCGGGCATTCCCTCTCGCGGGGGGCAAGCCGGGCGTCGCCTCGCGCCAAGCGTGCGCGGAAGGCCCCGCTGGCGGCTCAGCCGCACAGCCACGCCCACGCAACCGTGCCCATGCAGCCACGCCCATGCAGCCGTGCCCATGCAGCCGTCCATGCGGCCGCGGCCTATTGGAACGCCCCGATCCCACCCTCACCGATTTCGCCCAGCACGCGGTAGTGAGCTGTGCTCGATACGCAATGCCCATGTGACCGTACGGAGCCTGCGCCGTGCCGCGTGGGGGTCGAACCCACCGGCCCCGGCTCTTCGGGGCCACCATGCCGGATTCACCCCCGGCCGGGCTTGTGCTCGCCGCGAAAACGGCTACCAACTACGTTTCGATCAATTCAGTTTTCCAGTTCAGCTCCTGCAACCGCGTGTCCAGCTCGCGGTAATGCTTGGCCAGCCGATCCACCTCGGCCTGTAGGCTCGCGATGGATAGGGCGGCGACAAACTTCACCTCCGATTTGGAATAACGATCCTGGCGCGTCGAAGCAGCCTCGGCGATCGCGGCAAGGAAGTCGCGGCGCTTACCGGCCAGATCCCGCTCCGCGATCGCGTCGGAGACGGTGCGGCCGCCGTCGAAGGGGGTTCGCGAGTTGGTGCGGTTGATCGCCGCGACCAACTCCAGCAGGCGCGCGAACATTCGCTCCGACTCAGCGAGCAGGTCGCTGATGTTCTCCGCGGGCTGCTCGCCTTCTTGGACGCGTGCGGAGCGCACGATTCGCTTGCGGATCTCTGCAATCCGACCCTCGCAATCACTGCGCTCCGCCAGCGCTTCTGCTAATTTCATGATCGTCTCCTGGAATGCGTTGTCATCGCCTCGCCATTGCCTCGCGGCGCGCGAAGCCGTCCAAATACAGCACCCGCCACCGCTGCGGCCGGCGAGCGCCATTGCCGGGCGCGGGCCCCAGCCCCGCCTGCGGCGGGGCGTCCCGCTTGGCCGGGCGCGGGGCGCGGCGCGGCCGCAGCGAAACCAAGCACCCACCCCGCGCGGCACGGGGGGCGCGGAGCGGAAGGCACGCGGCGCGATCCGGCGCTGGCCGCGCAAGCTTCCGACCCGGCGCCAGCCGGCGAACTAATGCTCCATTTGATCGGGATGCGCCTCCATGAAGCACCAATAGGCGGTCATGAACAGAAGCCCCGCCCGCTCCTCCTGTTCCACGTGTTTCGCAGTCAGCAGCCCGCATTCGCGCCGATCGCTTGCCAGGCGGCGGGCATCTTCGTACTGAAACGCGAGCTCCAGCAGGTATTGCAAGTCGGGATGCAGCGCTGCCCAAACCAGCAACGGAGCGCGCCCATTGGCGCTTCCGCTGGCGATGTTGCTGCGCCAGGTGTCAAACACCTGCCGCGCGTTGCCATCAGCCTCAGTCGTGGAATCTTCCTGCGCCATGGCGGCCTCCATTTTGAGCCAGAATAGGTTATTCATACGCTCGTGGCCGGCTTCGAGGTGTGCCAAATTGATCACCAACTGGGGAGCTACCCCATTTGCTGGGGGCACGAGCCCAGACGTGGCAAAGCGCCTGGTCGGCTCGCGGACTGCTCGAATAGGCGGAATGCCGCGGCCTTTTCGCGCCGGCTTGGCCGCAAGCGCGAACGGCGTGACCCTCGCGACGGGAGCTAACCCTTCCACCCACCACGAATCGGCTTTACGCTGATAGCCATGGCCGGCAAGAGCAGACGCGGGCCCAAGCCAAAGGAAGCGGCTCCGACGTCGCCCGCGCGTCGCCCGCCGCCATCCAACGCCGCAATTGCCGCCGAACAGCGCCGCCGGAGCCGCATGCACGGCGCGCCGCCCACCACGCGCCGCGTGGAAAGCAAGCAGCGCCGCCCCCGCCCGCTGCGCGACGAATTGAGCGAACAAGAGGAGTAGCCGAGCAGCCCCGCGCCTGGGTCCTTGCGCCCATTACCGGGGTGCATTTCCCCGCGGCCCGGTCTTAGGCCTGCCCGCGCGCGCCACGCCGCGCGTGGCGGCTCCGCCCAAAACCGCGCGGCCAACGCGCCAACGTCGCAAGGGTGCGGGACTTTCCACGGCGCAGCGACGCTGCTGCACCTGCAAGCCGCGGCCAACGCGCCGACAGAGCGCCGTCACCGCGGGCCGAGACGAGCAGTGATCGCCAATGGCGACCGCTGCGCCGATTGGCCCCGCACATGCTCCTTCCTTTGGCGAGAGGATCAGCCTCGACAGGGAGGTGTTTATGGCCTGGCGAAATGAAAGCTACACGGAAATGGTGATCCGCGGCGTCGGCGGATTGGTGCTGTTGGCTTTGGCCGCATTCGGCGTTTTGACCGGCGGCTGGGCTTGGGCGGCGTGGATTGTTGGCGCAATCGGCGTCGTGACCGGCGCGGTCGGCTTCTGCCCCGCGTGGCACGTCCTGGGCATCCGTACGCATCACCCCGCGACGCAGACCCCGGCGGCCCATAAGGTGGCCTAGCCGGCTTGGGAACGGGCGGCTCAACCGCCCGCCCTGTGGCCTCCGTTGGGCGCCGGTGGTTGAGCCGCGCGTTGGGAGCGCAGGCCCGGCGAAGGGTTCGCCCCGGAACGGAAGCCTATTCCACGCTGGGCCTGGCGGCGCCGGGCGAGTTGGTCAAAGGCGCGGCTGCGTTCACCGGGCGATTGGCGCGCGCGAGGTCTCCGTCGGCAGCCCGCTCGGGGCCGCGTCGGCACCGGTGGGCAGCATCACGAGCCGCGCGACGAGCAAGGCCAGCAGCGCCATCGAGACCCAGCCCCACCAGTCGCCCAGCCACAGGAACGGCGTCCACTGGTGTCCCGTCGGCACATCCGCCAGCAGCGTGGTGAACGGCTCGGCGCTGGAGCGCCGCTCGGCCAAGATGCGCCCGCGATCATCGGCCACGGTCAAATCGCCGCGGCGCGCGGCCCGCGCCAGGCCAAAGCCGTCCTCGACCGCCCGCATCACCGCGATGTGCCCGTGCCAGAAGCGGTCCACGGTGAAGTCCCATGCCGGCGCCAGCAGCAACCCCACCCCGGCGCGGCCGTAGGCACGCGCCGGATTGGTGAAGTCCAAATCCTTGCAAATCGCCACGCCCCACCATCCCGGGCCGCCGCCCGGAGGCGGCAGCATGGTCCGCGTCCGGCCCGGCGCGAACCGCTCGGTTTCATAGGGATAGAGCAAATGCTCCTTCGCGTAGGTGCGCACCGGAACGTGCGGTGCATAGATTCTGGCCTGGTTGTGCGCCACGTTGGGTCTCCGCCGCGCCACGCCCAGCACCAACACCGCGCCCGTCTGGTTGGCGATCGGCTGGAAAATGGCGTTGGCCGCGGCCACGCCGCCGTCGCGCACCACGCCGAGATGTTCCGGCAGCACCACCACCCGCGCGCCTTGCGCGAACAGCCGCCGCGCGTGTCCCGCATAGGTCCGCAGCAGCGCGGCGGTCGCCGCGCCCGCGGGCTCGACCTGCGCGCCGCCATTCGCGTCGGAGGCGATCAGCCCCACTTTGATCCGCGGCCCCGGCTGCGGCGACGCCAGCCGCAGCGCGCCAAAAATGAGCAATGCCGCCACCACGCCCAGCGTCGCGCCCAGCACCCTCCACGCCTGGCTCCGATTCCTGCGCCATGCTTCGCCGCCCAGCGCCAGGCCCGTGGGAAACAGCATCAGCACGAACGACATGCCCCACGGCCCGGCCAGGGAGGCCGTTTGCAAAAAGGGCAAACAGTTGAGCTGCGAGTAGGCGATGCTCGCCGCCGAGCCATTGCTCCATAGGAGGCTGCGGGCAAACTCGAAGCTGACCCAAGCCGCGGGCAGGGCCAGCCACGCGGCCCACATCGCGCCGCGCCGCGCCAGCGCCCGCGTCATTAGCACGCCGAGGGCGAACGCGGCCGCCGCGCAGCCAAAATCCAAAAGCCACGCTATCGGCGGCGCGCCCAGCACTCGCACCAGGTATCCCCACAGGTTCAGGCCGCCCAGCATCCACGCCGCCGCCGCCACCAGCGCCGCCTGCCACGCCGGCCGCCGCACGGCGAACCACAGCACCGGCAGCGGCGCGAACCACATCAGCGGCCACCGCGGCATTAGCCCGTTGCCCCAGTACACCAGCGCCGCCGTGGCGCCGAGCGCCAGCAAGGCCGCCGCCGCGCGAGTTCTATGCCCGAATGGCATTTAGATACCTCCGGATCGCCCGCCGGCAGAGCGCGCGGAACTCCGGCTCGGAGGCCGCGAACCGCCCGCCCAGATACAGCATCACCAGCCCTTGCAGCATTGCCCCGGTGGCGAAGACAATCTCCCACGCGTCGTCCTGGCGGAAGACCCCTTGCCGCATGCCCTCCTCCAGCGCGGCGGCGGAGAATCGCGCCGTCGGCGATTTGCCAGCGCGAAAGTCGCCGGGGAACTGCCGCGCCCCGGGCCGCCGCGACAAAAACATCAGCTCGAACAGGCGCGGCCGCTCCAGGGCGAAATCCAAAAAAAGATCCAGAATCTTCATCAGCCGCCGCTCCGGGCCGGCCGGCAGCCGCGCGGCGCCGATGCGCTCGGCCAGTTCCTCGAAACCGGCGTCGGCCAGGGCGTTCAGCAGCCCGGCGCGGTTGGCGAAATGCCGGTACAGCGCCATGGGCGTGATGCCCACCGCCGCGGCCACCCGCCGCATCGTCACCGCCTCCGCGCCGCGGCGGTCCAGCAGCTTCCGCGCCGCGGCTTGGATCCGCTCCGCCGTGGTGGCCGATCCCGCCGCGTATACGCCGTAGACCATGTATGCGGAGTATACGCCGTAGACAACGGGGGCGCAAGCCGTCCCTGCGGAAGCCCGCGCGGGCGGCCCCTCGGCGGCCTAGTCGTGCCGCAACGCGTCCATGGGATCCACGCGCAGTGCCCGAAGCGCCGGCCAAGCCGCGGCCACGCCCGCCACCGTGCCCGGCGTGTGGTAGCCGGGCGCCGCCGGCGCGTGGGGTAGGGTACCCGCCCTGCGTACTGTCGCCTTCCGGGCGGCGGGAAGCGACGGCCGGAGACGGCGGTCCCACGGCATTCGTTGCGGCGGGTGCTTGCATTGCCCATGTCCATGGCTGACACCGGCGGGCTAAAGCCCGCCGCACACAGGCTGAAGCCCGTGCCACGCTCTAAGCGCAGACGCACGCGTGCCCTGTACCGCCCCGGCCGCGCCGAGCGTGGCCCCAATCGGGTTCTGTCCCGCCAGAAACCTGCGCACGAACGCTTGGTTCACCAGCACTACTTCCGGGGCTATCGGGCCATCGCCGCGCCGGAACCGAGTGTGCGGGAAGGGCCGGAGACGGCGGTCCCACGGCATTCGTTGCGGCGGGTGCTTGCATTGCCCATGTCCATGGCTGACACCGGCGGGCTAAAGCCCGCCGCACACAGGCTGAAGCCCGTGCCACGCTCTGAGCGCAGACGCACGCGTGCCCCGTACCGCCCCGGCCGCGCCGAGTGCGGCTGCACGCCAGCCAGAGGCGTAGTGCCGCGATGCCACGCTGGCCATGCGCCAGCCCGGCGCGTAAGATAGCGACAGCGCCGCCGCCGCGGCGCCGTTCCTGCCCCGCCTTGGCGCCTCTTTCCCAGCCGAATCGCCCGCCGCGCGCCCGCGCGGTGCCCGCTCCCTGGGTGGTCGGCGGCGGTTTTCTTTCCTTCGGCCTGGTGGTGGGCTTCACCATCACGGCGCTGCCCTTTCTGCTCACGCACGCCGGCGTCCCGCTGTACAAAGTCGCGGGCGTCAGCGCCATCGTCATGTCGCCGACCTTTTGGGCATTTTTGCTCCAGCCCATCATGGATACCGGCCTCACGCGCCGCGCCTATTGCTGGCTGACCGCCGTCATCGCCGCCATCGGTCTCGGCGCCGGGCTGATTCTGCTGTCGCCCGGCAACTTGGCGGTGACCACCGTGCTTTTGACCCTCGCCGAGCTGGCGATGGTGCTCTACTCCGGCGCCATCAGCGGCTGGACGGCGGAGTTCACCCCCGACGAGCGCCGCGGCATCGTCAGCGGCTGGACCAATGTGTTCAATCTGGGCGGCGGCGCGGTTGGACCGCTGGCCATCATGTCCCTGGCGCGCCGCGTCCCGCGCCCGGAACTGGCCGCGGGCATGGCCGTGGTCATCGTCCTTGGCGTTCTGCCCACGGCTTGGTTTCCAGCGCCGGGCCGCTCCGCCTTCCGCTTCCGGCAGATTTTCACCAAAGCCATGCAGGCGATTTGGCGCGCCGCGAAAACGCCGGAATGCCTCACCGGCTTCGCCATTTTTTTGGCCCCCGCCAGCGCCGAGGCGGCCATCAATCTGTTTTCCGGCATGGGTCCGGATTTTCATACCGCGGCGACGACCGTCATTTGGGTCACCGGCGCCGGCTGCGCCGTCACCGCCTCGCTGGGGGCGCTCATCGGCGGCTATCTGGCCGACCACCTGCCCCGCGGCATTCTCTATGTATCGGCCGGCATGATCACCGCGGTGATGACCTTGGCCATGGCGTTCGCGCCCCGCGTGCCCGCCGTGTTCATCGCGGGGGCGCTGTTCTACAACGGCATGGCCGGGATCGTCTATGCCGCCTTCAACGCCTTCGGCTACCAAATCGTGGGGCGGAAGACCGCCGTCGCCAGCACCCAGCTGGGTCTGTTCTCCGCCTCCACCAACTTCGCCATCGTTTACATGACCTGGGCCGACGGCCAAGGCTTCAAACACTTCGGCACCCGCGGGCTGCTGCTTACTGATGGTTTGGCGTCGCTGCTGGCGGGCGCGCTGCTGCTGATGTTTCTGGGCCGCCGCCTGGCGCGCCGTCCCGGCACGGAGGCGGAGCCGATTCCCGCCCAGGCCGGCGCCGGCCTGGAATCGTAATCCCCAGCCATCCCCGATGGCACCGGCCGGCTCTCGCCAGTCGTACGGCGGCGACAGCCGGTGCGCGCCTGGCGGCGGGGCCCTAATCGGACATCAAGAAAATCAGCGGCCGCGGGCTGCGCTTGGCCCACTCCCAGTAGCGCACCAGGATGGAATAGACCGTCAGGCCCACCTCGCCTTGTCCCCACAGCAAATATTGGAACGACTGCCGCATCAGGTTGCGGTGCGTCAGCCCCAGCACCAGGCTGATCGGGTCCAGCAGTTCGCTGATGTAGGCGATGGAGTTGGCCACGGCGACGGCGCCGAACGCCTCAATCAGGTAATTCGGCCCCTCCCGCCGCAGCTGCACGCGGATCGGTGCCAGGAATTCACTGCGGTTGTCCAGCAGCTTGATATGCAGGAAGGCCAGCGGGCCGTTGAGCTGGAAATGCCCGCGCACCTTTTCCTCCAGCGTCAAGCGGTCCGCGGCGCTGGCGCCATGCGAGGGCACGACGTTGACCTTCTTGCCGGTGATCTCGGCCCAGACCGCGCGCGACTCGTCGTCCAGAAAAATCAGCTCGGTGACGCGCATCTCGGTGGCGCGGCGGTAGCGGCTGGCGGCGCTGAGCGCCAGCAGCAGGAAAATCAGGCAGGAGGCGATGATGACGCCGTCCGGGCGCTCCCGGACGTTTTCCACCAGGGTGTAGGCAAAAACCACCGTGACCGCCCAGAAATAGCCGCTCCGCGCCCGGGCCATGAGCGCCCAGCCATGCTTGACGGCCTCCGCCGCCTCCTTGTGCAAGGCGAGCGCAACCGCCACGCCGGCGGAGAGCATCAGCACCAAGACGCCGGTGGCGTAGGCCGAGCCCTGCGCCTCCACGCTAGCGTGAAAAATGATGGTGATCAGCAAGTCCAGCGCCAGCAGCACCAGCACCAGCGGGCGGCGATAGGCGACCCACTGCGGCGCCATGCCGAAGCGGGGCAGGTAACGCGGAACCAGCGCCAGCAGGCCGGCCATGGCCGAGGCGCCGGCAAACCACAGAATCATGATGGAGAAGGCATCATAGACGCTGGCGAAGTTGCGGCCCAGCAGCCGCACCGCGAGGTAGGAGATCGCTCTGCCGCTGGCTGGACCGCCCACGCGGTAGGCGGCGGGCGGGATCAGCAACGGGCAGACCCACGCCGATGCCAGCAAAAGCGCGCCCATGATCACCCCGGCGGTGATCAGCATTTTCCTCGTGTTGCGGATGCGGCCCCACGGCGGCCCTTCGCGGTTGGAATCGGCGTCTTCCGTGCTGCCCGAAATGAGCGGCATGACGCTGACCCCGGTCTCGAATCCGCCCAAGCCGAGAGCCAGCTGTGGGAAGACCAGCGCCGAGGCCACGGCGATCCGGCCCCAATCGCCATGCGCGGCCAGCGCCAGCCGCCATTGGTGCGTCAGCGCCGGGTGATGGAGCACGTCCCATGCCGCGGCGGTCAGCACGACCACGTTCAAGGCGAGGTAGGGCACGGCGACCAGCACCGCCACGCGAATTGCCTCGCGGAAGCCCATCAGGAAAACCGCTGCGAGCAATGCCAGCACCACCAGCGTCACGGCCACTCGATGGTCGCCCAGCAAGCGATGGAAATAGGCGTTGGCGACGGCGTGGCGCGCGGCATCGGCGGCCGACAGCGTCATGGTGATGAGGAAATCGGTGGCGGCGAAGCCCAGCAGCACCAGCACGAAGATCTTGCTGGCCCAGCCCGGCAGCAGATGCTCCAGCATGGCGATCGAGCCCTGGCCGGCATAGGAGCGCCGTGCTACTTGGCAATACAGGGGCACCGCGCCGAGCAGCGTGAGCGCCACGAGGAAGGCCGTGGCCGGCAGCGCCAAGGCGCCAGCGGCGATCAGGGTGATGCCGGGCTGGAAGCCCAGGTCGGAGAAATAATCTACCCCGGTCAGCCAAATCACGCGCCACCAAGGCGCAAGGCTGGAGGCGACCTCAGTGCCATCAATGCACCCTCCGGAGGCCATCCATTTGCCCAGCGGAGTTCGCGGTGGGGCATTCCGCGGGACAGGAAGTTCCAGGTGCACCGGCGCGGAAATCGTCATGGCGTGGAGGGAAGACGACCAGAATGGCCGCCGCAGGGAATTGTAGCGCGGCTGGCGCTGGCGAGAAGTGGCAAGCGAGCCGCTCCGCGCCCGCGCGCCGCCGTGCGCTTGCGCCATCGCCGCGTTTTCCTGCTGGGCGGGGGCGGCCGAGCCTGGGGACCGCGCTCAACGCAAAAACGGGTTGCCGCGCCGCTCGGCGCCGATGGTCGTTTCCGGCCCGTGGCCGGGCACCACGAGAGTGGCCTCCGGCAGGGGCAGAAGCTTGTGATGGATAGAGCGGAGAATCCTTTGGCTGTCGCCGCCGGGCAGGTCGGTGCGGCCGATCGAGCCGGCGAAGAGCGTATCCCCGGCCAGCAGCAGCGATTCGCCGGGCAGGTACAGGCAGACGCTGCCGGGCGTATGCCCCGGCGTTTCCATCACCTGGAACTGATAGCCGCCAAAGGCTAGCGGCGCGCCTTCCCCCAGCGGCGCGTCAATCGCCACTCGCGGCGGCGGCGGCACGCCGATCCAGGCCGCTTGTTCGTCCAGCATGGCGTACAGCGCCTCGTCCGCCGGTTGCAGCAGCACCGGCGCCGGCCGCAACGCTTGCAGCGCCGCCGCGCCGCCGATGTGGTCAATATGCGCGTGCGTGATGGCGATCGCCACCAGCGTCAGTTGGTTCTCATCCAGCAGCGCCAATATGCGGTCCAGGTCGCCGCGGCGGGCATTGTCACCCGGATCCACCACGATCGCTTGCCGGGTGCCCAGGTCGGCGACGACCGAGCAGTTGCACTGCAAAAGGCCGACGGGGAACGTCCAGCGGCGGAAGCGTTGCGACGAGTTTGCCGCCATGGTGTGCGAGTCGGCCGACGGCGTGAAACGCCCGGAGTTCGGCGGCGCGCGCCGCGCCGGCGCCGCGGCTTACGGCTTCGAATTGGGCGGCGTCTTGGCCGGCGCCGACTGCTGCGTCTTGGCCGCGTTGGAGCCGAGGATGGAACTGACGTTGTTGTGTTTGCGGTTGGACATCACCGCCAGCGAGACCGTGGTGAACGCGAACAAAATCGCCAGCGTCACCGTGGTCTTGCCCAGCGCGGTCTGCGCGCCGCGCGGGCCGAACGCGGTCTGGCTGCCCATGCCGCCGAAGGCCGAGGCCAAGTCGCCGGCGCTGCCGCTTTGCAACAAGATCACGACGATCAGCAGCACGCAGATCAGGATGTGGAGGATGGTTAAAATCGTGTGCACGGAAAATTCCTGCCTGCCAATGGTGGTGCGGAAGGCGGGACTCGAACCCGCATGCCTTGCGGCGCCACCCCCTCAAGATGGTGTGTCTGCCAGTTCCACCACTTCCGCGGACGCTGGGCTGGTACGGCTAACCGCCAGTATAGCGTAAGCCGCCGGCCCACGGGCGGGGCGCGAGCCGCGGCCGCCGCCGCGCCATGCGCGCACCGTACAATAAGGTTTTAGCCCCAGGAGGAAATGCATCGGTGAAGATCAGCAAAGGCAAGCTCGCAGGGTTACAGGCGGTTTCCGACGCTCGCGGCGTGATCGCCGCGGCCGCGATGGATCAACGTGGCAGTTTGGAGAAATCCCTCACCAAAGCCGCGGGCAAGCCCGCCGGGCGCCGCGAGATGGAGGAGTTCAAGACCGCCGTCACCCGCGCCTTGACGCCGCACGCGAGCGCGATTTTGCTGGATCCGGAGTACGGCCTGCCCGCCGCCAAGGCGCGCGCCAAGGGCGCCGGCTTGCTGCTGGCCTATGAAAAGAGCGGCTACGACAATACCCAGCCAGGGCGCTTGCCGGACCTGCTGCCCGACCAGTCGGTGCGGCGCCTGAAGGCCGCCGGCGCGGATTGCATCAAGGTGCTGCTGTATTACACGCCGTTCGAGAAGCCGGAGGTCAACGATCACAAACACGCCTTCATCGAGCGCATCGGGGATGAATGCCGCGGCCAGGACATTCCGTTCTTTTTGGAGTTCGTCGGCTATGACCCCGCCGGCGGCGACGAGAAGGGTGCGGAGTACGCCCAGCGCAAGCCCGAGGTCGTGACCGGCAGCATCGCCGAGTTCACCCAAGAAAAGTATGGCGTGGACGTGCTGAAGGTGGAAATGGCCGTGAACATGAAGTTCGTCGCCGGCGCGCAGAGCTGCAAGGGCCCCGCCGCCTACGATCGCGAGCAAGCGAAGAAGCACCTGCTCGCCGCGGCGCAAGCCGCCACCAAGCCGTTCATCTATTTGAGCGCCGGCGTCAGCAACGCGGAGTTCAACGAAAGCATGGCCCTGGCCGCGGAAGCCGGCGTCAAATTCAACGGCGTGCTCTGCGGCCGGGCGACCTGGCTGGATGGCGTCGCCGTGTATGGCCAGCAGGGGCTGGCCGCCTTTGAGCAGTGGCTGCAAACGCAGGGGCGGAAAAACATCGAGGCGGTGAACCAAAGCCTGAAGGCGGCGACGCCGTGGTTCGCGGCCTATGGCGCCGCCAGCGCCGCCGCGCTCGGCTAGGGTCGCAAGTTCGGTGGATGGTTCCGCGGGGCGCGCGCGGGCTAAAGCCCGCGGCACACAGGCTGAAGCCTATTCCGCGCACCCCGCTGGCGGGTGTGCCTAAGCTCCTGACCACGCGCGCGCCGCCAGGTAGGGTTGCGTCGCCGCCTCGCCTCCCCTCCGCCAACTTCCGCCGCTCTACCCTCCCCGCGCTACCGCGTAAACTAGAGGCATGGGCCCGACCGCAGATCCGCCCCCCCGCCCGGTACGGCCGGCGATGCGGTTGTTTCGATCCCACACCGAGGCGGCCGCCGCGCAGCAGGCTTGGCCCGCGATGACCCCGCAGGAAAGCGTCGCGCTGGTTTGGCCGCTGACGCTGGAGCAATATCGGATCGCGGGCCTGATCCAAAATGAACCCCGACTTCACCGCGATGCTGTCCGCGTTGTGCGACGCTGAGGTCCGGTTTCTCATCGTCGGCGCCTACGCACTTGCCTGGTACGGGCATCCGCGGGCACGATCTTGACCTCTGGGTCGAAGCTTCGTCCGATAATGCTGGCCGGCTGCTAAGCGCACTGCGTGCTTTCGGCGCGCCGACCGAAGACATCAACACGGCCGATTTTTCGCGGCCCGGCAGCGTGCTCCAAGTCGGTGTCGCTCCGGTGCGCGTGGACGTGCTGACCGCCCTCGACGGACTCGATTTCGGCCGGGCGTGGGAGCACCGCGAAACGGGCGAGATGGACGGGCTCCGGTTGAACTTTCTCAGTCGCGACGACTTCGTGCGTAACAATCGCGCCGTCGGCCGGGCGCGCGGTGGTACTCGCTGCGGACCGACACCGCGGGACGCCTGCGGGCTAAAGCCCGCGGCACACAGGCTGAAGCCTGTTCCACGCGACCCGCCCCTTAGCCCCACGCGCGCCGCCAGGCAGGGCGCCGTCCATAATGGTCACGAGGGTGCACGGGTGGCGGCCACGCACGCAGCGACGGAGAAACGACGCGAGCGCCGGGCGAGCGCCGGCGAGGCCTGGGGCGTCTACGTCGCCATCCCCTTTTGCCGCGCCAAGTGCAGCTTTTGCAACTTCGCCAGCGGGGTCTTTCCCGCCGCGTTGCAGGCGCCGTATCTGGAGGCGCTGGAGCGGGAAATCGCGCTGACACTGGCGGCGGAGGCGCCCGCCGGTCCGGCGCCGGTGGATTCGGTCTATTGGGGCGGGGGCACGCCGAGTCTGCTGCCGCCGGAGCGCCTCAGGGAATTGGCCGTCCTGCTGCGGCGGCATTTCAGCTTCGCGCCGGGCGCAGAGTTCACCTGCGAGGCGATGCCGGGCACGGTCAGCGGTGCGGTTTGCGACGCGCTAGCGGCGGCGGGCGTGAACCGCGTCAGCCTGGGCGTGCAGACCTGGGACGCCGCGGAAGCCCGCCAAGTCGGCCGCCGCCATACCCCCGCGGTCATCGGCGCCGACCTGGCCCGGCTGCGCCGCGCCGGCATCCGCAACCTGAATCTGGATTTGATCGCCGGGCTTCCGGGGCAAACTACCGCGACCTGGCGGGAATCGGTGGAGCGCACCATCGCCAGCGGCGTGCCCCATGTTTCGGTCTATTTGTTCGAATTGGATGAAGACAGCCGCTTAGGCGCGGAAGTGCTCGCCGGGGGGCGGCGCTACGGCGCGGCGGCGATGCCCGATGGCGACGCCACCGCCGATTGGTACGCCTGGGCGGCGGAGCGCCTGGGCGCCGCCGGCCTGCGGCAGTATGAAATCTCCAACTTCGCCCGCGCGGGCCAGGAAAGCCGGCACAACGAACGCTATTGGCTGCGGCGGCCGTACCTGGGCTTCGGCGTCGAGGCGCACTCGTTCCTGCGCCAGCCGGCGCCGCGCCGCTGGGGCAACACCGCCGAACTGCAAACCTACCTGGATGAACTCGGCGCGGGACGCCTGCCGCGGGCCGAAGCCGGCGCGCTCAGCGCCGAACAGGAACTGGAGGAAGCGTTTTTCCTGGGCCTGCGCCGCAACGCCGGCGTCGGCTGGCGGGCGCTGGAGCGGGAGTTCGGCGCCGCACCGGTACAATCGAAGAAGCCGGCGGCGGCGGAAATGGCCGCCGCGGGACTGTTGCGCCAGAGAGCGGGACGGCTGGTTTTGACCGACCGCGGCCGTCTGCTGGCCAATGAGGTGTTCGCGCGGTTTTTGGCCTGACGGGGACCATGGAAATATGCGGGGACGATTCGCACCCAAGGGAATGACCGGAGTCGAGGCGCAGTTGGGGCCCGGCGAAGCCGCCGGAGCGGCGGCGATGCGCCGCGAGCGCGAGGAGCGGGTCATTGACCTGCGCAGCGACACCGTGACGCGGCCCAGCGAGGAGATGCGCCGCGCCATGGCCAACGCCGAGGTCGGCGACGACGTCTACGGCGAGGACCCGACGGTGAACCGGTTGGAGCAGCGGGTGGCGGAGCTGTTTGCCCGGCCGGCGGCGCTGTTCGTGCCCACCGGCACGATGGGCAACCAGATCGCCATCCATCTGCACACCCGCCCCGGCCAGGAGATCCTCTGCGAAAGCCGGGCGCACGTTTACAACTATGAAATGGCCATGCCCGGGGCGTTCTCCGGCTGTCTGATCCGCCCGGTGTTGACCGCGGATGGCGTGCTGACCTGGCCGGCGCTGGCTCCGGCGCTGTCGCTGGAGGCGCCGTATCACCGCGCTCGCACCGGCTTGATCGTCGTGGAGAACACGCTGAACATGGCCGGCGGCATCGTGACCCCGCCGCCGGTCGCGGCGGAAATCTGCCGCCGCGCCAAGGATCTGGGCATTCCGGTGCATCTGGATGGCGCCCGCATTTTCAACGCCGCCACCACCCTCAAGCGGCCGGTCGAGGAACTGGCGCGCGGCTTCGATTCGGTGATGTTCTGCCTTTCCAAGGGCCTGGGCGCGCCGGTGGGCTCCATGCTGATCGGCGATGAGGAGTTCATTCATCGCGCCCGTATCGCGCGCAAAATGCTCGGCGGCGGCATGCGCCAAGCGGGCATTTTGGCCGCCGCCGGCTTGGTGGCGCTGGAGAAGGGCCCGGCGCGGCTGGCCGAGGATCACGCTAACGCCGCGTTTTTGGCCGCGGGCTTGGCCGCCGTGCCCCGCGCCGAGCTGGACCCCGGCCGGGTGCAGAGCAACATCGTCATCTTTGGCGTGGCCAAAACGGGCGAGCCGGCGGCTCAATTGGTGGAAAAGCTCGCCGCCCGCAACGTGCTTGCCGGCGCCGCCGGTCCCGACTCGGTGCGCCTGGTCACGCATCTGGACGTCAGCCGCCCGCAGTGCCAGGCCGCGCTGGAAGTGTTGCAGGCGCTGCTGGCGCGGGACTGAATCGCAATCAGCCCAGGCGAGTCCAGCGTCCTCTCGCGGGGGAAGCGCCTTTTGCGCGGGGGCACAGCAGGTGCGGGAAGGCCGCGAGCCGCCCCGTGCGCCCACGGCGCACGAAAGAGCGTCGCGGCTCACCCGAGCGAGAGAAGCGGCTGGGGCCCGTGCCCGGCAACTTAGCCGGCCCAGCGATGAAAAGCCGCCCGGGCCGTGGCTTCATCCACGAACCGCTCCGCCCGCCAGCCCCGCTCCGCGGCGCCGGTGACGAATTCCGGCACGTCGTCGAAATACAAAATTTCTCCCGGGCGGCACCGCGCCTCACGCTCGGCGGCGGCATAGATCGGCGCTTGCGGCTTCACCGCGCCAACCTCATGCGACAAGATGTGGAAATCGAAATCCTCCAGCCACGGCAGTTGCCGGCGCAAGTACGCGAAGTGGCAGGCATGGGTATTGGACAGCAGCCCCAGGCGATGGTTGCGCCGCAGCTCGGCCAGCCAGGCGGGGGAAATCAGCGGCTGCAAATCGAAGATGCCGCACCACCAGGCGGTAAATTCCTCGGCCGGCACGCCCGCCAGCCCGCCCAATTCCGCGACGAAACGGTCCCAATCGCCTTGGCCGACTTCCAGCGGCATCATCAGCCGCATCGCCTGCTCGCGGCAGCCGTCGAGCGATGGATTCAAGCGGTCAAAGCTGAAGGGCACCAGCGTGCGCCCAAGATCGAAGATAACCGTGCGGATCATTACGGCTGGCGGGAATCAGCGGTGGAATGCAACGGGCCGCGGGACCAACGTCCCGCGGCCCTCTCGTGGAGAACAAAACGGTCTTGTGGGTGCGGCGACTAAGCGGCGCGCCGTCCCTTGCTCGACGGTTGGTCGTTATCGGGCATCAGCTCGAGCACGTACCCAGCATCCAAAGAAGCGTGGCAACGGCTGCATTTCTGACCCGGCATAACGCGTAGACGTGAACGCCCCATTCGCACTTCGGGGATGGCGATTCCATCCACGGTGCGGGTGCACATGGGGCAATGAACTTTCGCTTTCAATCCGTCCAACACTGCCGACATACGGCTCACCTCCTTCCGCCGACCCACCCACTGCCTGGCCGGTGACGATTCGATTAATGAGTGCGCAACTCCCTTCGGCCCATTGGACGCCGACACCTTGGAAAAAGTTTCAGGACCTCGGGCCCTAAAACCGGTTCCATTGCACGACCGAAATCGCTGGTTGATCCGGCCTACAAACGCGACCGAAGGGGGGAAAACGCTGAATAGAGTAGCCGATTCCTCCCTCCGTTGCAACCGATTGCGGGCCTGGCCGTTCGGGCCCCGTGCCTTTCTCGCTACGGGCGGCATCATGTTGGTAACGGGGCCTAGCCGCGGCCCTGTACTGGGCCTTGCCGTTGACCGGCCGGATGGTTCCCGGAAACGCCTTACCAATCGCGGGGGCCGCGCCTTTTGCCCGGGGAGCAAAGAAGGCGGGGAAGGCCGCGAAATTTCGCAGGGCGGACCGCCCCCGGCAAGCGAAGCGGCGCGGCTCCAGCGACGCGCCAGCTGGGCTGGGGCGGGCTGGGGTCCCCGGCCCAGCCGGGGCGCAAGCGGGACGCCCCGCCGCAGGCGGGGCTGGGGCCCGCGCCTACCAATGGTTGCGATGCGGCTTCGCCGCGTAGCTATACTGGCCTGTCGCCATGACCCCAGCCTTAACCACCCTGTCCGAAGACGAAGAATTGTTGCGCGCCTCGGTGCGCGACTTCGCCCGCCAGCAACTCCAGCCCAAAGTCCGCGAGATGGACGAAAGCGCCCATTTCGACTCGGGTTTGATTCGCAGTTTTTTCGACCTGGGCTTGATGGGCATTCAAATTCCCGAGGCCATGGGCGGCGGCGGCGGCACGTTCTTCGATTCCATCCTGGCGGTGGAAGAGCTGTCGGCGGTGGACGCCTCGGCCGGCGTGGTGGTGGATGTGCAAAACACGCTGGTGAACAATGCTTTGCTGCGCTGGGGGAACGAGGAACAGAAGCGGCGCTGGCTGCCGAAAATGGCGCAGGCATGGGTCGGCGCCTATGCGTTGTCGGAGCCTGCCTCGGGCAGCGACGCCTTCGCCCTGCAAGCGCGCGCGCGCCAGGACGGCAAGGATTGGGTCTTGGACGGCCGCAAGCTGTGGATCACCAACGCGCTGGAGGCGTCGCTGTTCATCGTCTTCGCCACCATGGATCCCAGCCTGGGCTACCGCGGCATCTCCGCCTTCGTGGTGGAGCGCGACCGGCCGGGGTTTCAGGTGGGAAAAAAGGAAGACAAGCTGGGCATCCGCGCCTCCAGCACCTGTGAACTGCTGCTGGAAAATTGCCGCCTTCCCGCCGAAAACCTGCTGGGCGAGGCGGGCAAGGGCTACAAGATCGCCATCGAAACGCTGAACGAGGGCCGGATCGGCATCGGCGCGCAGATGATCGGGCTGGCGCGCGGCGCGCTGGAGCACGCCGCCGCCTACGCCCGGGAGCGGAAGCAGTTCGGCAAGGCGATCGCCACGTTCCAATCCATCCAGTTCGAGTTGGCGCGCCTAGCGACGGAGCTGGAGGCGGCGCGGCTGATGGTGTACAACGCCGCGCGCATGAAGGACGCCGGGCAGGTGTTTCTGCGCGAGGCTGCGATGGCCAAATATTTTTCCTCCATGGTGGCCGAACGCGCCGCTTCGCAGGCGGTGGAGATCTACGGCGGCTACGGCTTCGTGAAGGATTATCCGGTGGAGAAGTATTTCCGCGACGCCAAGATCGGCAAGATCTACGAAGGCACCTCGCACATGCAGCTACAGACCATCGCCAAGCTGGTGCTGGGCGAAGGCTGAAGGGGCCGGCCTGTGGGAGGTCCCCGCGTCGCTGGGTCGGGCGCACCGTGTGCCGGGCTCGGGCGCGACTCGGCCAATCGCGCGGCTAGTTGCGCCACTGGGATGGTGGGGTATGCCTCTGGCTTGCGTGCGGTCGCGCTCGGCGCGGCCGGGGCGGGGCGGGCAGCGGACGCGCGGGCGGCCGATGGTCCCGCCGCACGGGGGGCTCGGCATTGCGCGGGCGCGAACTACAGCAGCGTGCGGGTCGGCAGGGAACAGGCCTCCTCTTTTTCGTTGCTGCGGGCGCGCGGGACGTTCCGGCCCGGGGGGCGCGCCGGGCAGCGCGGCGATGCCGTTAGCGCGTTCAGCGGCGGGGTCCGCGGTGCGGCGCGGGCCGTAGTCAAAAAAAAGCCGGGCGACGTGCCCCAGCCATAGTGGTTAATTGTCCAGCGTACCGAATGGGTTTGCCGGCGGAACGCGATTGCAGGTCGCTCGGTTGTATCCAAAAAAAGACAGCGGACCGGCTGGTGCCGCCATAGTCTACCCACTAGACCAGAAGAAGGGGAATGGCCAATGGGAACTCGAACTCTTATCGTGGTGTTGGCGCTCGGCGTCCTGGCGCCAGCCTTCGCCTCATCGAACAAACAGGATGACGTAGGCCGTATTCAAGCCGCGAATCAGGTCTTCAAGGAGATCATGCAAACCCCCGATCGCGGCATTCCGCGGGAAATTCTCGAGGGTGCGCAGTGCATTGCGATCGTGCCGGCGCAAAAGAACTTCGCCTTTGGCTTTGGCGGCACCTATGGCAAGGGGGTAGCCACCTGCCGCAACGGGCATGCCTGGAGCGCGCCGATCTTCATTCAAGTCGGAGGCGGCAGTTGGGGATTGCAGATTGGCGGGCAGTCCACGGACGTTATCATGGTGTTCCGGAAGCAAAAGGGACTCGAGAGCCTGCTGGCCAACAAGGTGCGGATCGGCGCCGCCGCCAGCGCAGCGGCAGGCCCGGTGGGGCGGCAGGCCAGCGCGGCCACGGACATTTCCGCGAACGCTGAAATCCTGACCTACTCACGCAGCCGCGGCGCTTTCGCGGGAGTCAGCCTCAATGGCGATGTCGTGCAGCCCGACAATACCGGGAACAGCGCGATGTACGGGCGCCGGAGCTGGCAAAGCGTCCTGCACGGCCAGGCCCAGGTGCCGCCTTCGGCTCGCGCCTTTTTGGCGACGCTGAACCGGTACTCCAGCTCCGCGGCTAGCAAGTAAGCTTGCGCCACCGCCCGCCGGTTCCGAGCGCCCGATTGCGGGCCGGAACCGGCGCTCGCTAGGGCGAGCTAAAGGGCAAGGGGTCGGGGGTCTCCTCGGCCAGGGTCATGCGCGGCATGGGTCGAGCGGCGAACAGCCGGCGGCAGGCGCGGCCCAGGCAGCGCGACCACAACGCGGCGTGGCGGGCGCTGTCGGCGGCGATGCCGGTTCCAGCGTACATTTGGCGATAGAGCTTGGAAATCAGAACAAACGCCGCCCGTGCTTTCCAGTTGGGCGCCAGGCGGGAACGCCGCCAAACCGCGCGCCAGGCGTAGAAGCGATCCCACGCCAACTGCGTGCCGCGGCGGATATCCTCCGGGGAGAGCAGGGAATGATGGCAGTTGACCCGCGGGCGGGAGTGCGGCGGGATGAGCCAATAGCCCGTCAGCGCCGGCCCGGCGAGCGGCGCCGGACCCGCCCGCGTCGCCGCCTCCCAGCGCTGGAAGTCAATCGTGCCGGGCAGCGGGGTCAGGGGCACGAATTGCGCGAAGGCTAGCCGTGACCGATCGGCGAGCGCGGCGGTGGCGGCAAATGTTTCCCGCGTGTCACTGGGCAGGCCAAAAGTGAAGGAGCCGAGCACGTGAACGCCGTGGCGGGAGAACGCCAGCAGGCGCTTCTCCAGCTCCTCGCCCGCGGCGTTGAAGTCCTTGTACACATCCTTCAGGCCGCCGGCGGTAATGGATTCAACCCCGACCAGCACGCCCTTGATGCGCGCACGCCGCATCGCGTCGAGGAACTGTGAGTCCTCGGCCGCCTCCATGGTGATTTGCGTGAAGAACACCATGTCTGGCGGCAGCAGCGCGAGGCGCCGCAGCATCGCCAAGCGTTCCGCCCGCAACTGAGCGAGGTGCACCCGATGGGCGAGGTCGGAGCGCCGCGCCGCATGGCGGAGATCCGCAAGCGAAACCGGGTAAAAGTTATCGTCCGCCAAGACGATGAAGCGGCAGCCGCGGCGGCGCCGTTCACGAGTTCCTCCAGCCCCGCGTCCGCCGCGTGCTGGCGCGGACGTTGGCCGTCGGTTCTCCACACGGAACAAAAGGAGCAATGTTTGGGGCAGCCGCGGACCGTCTGCACCGTGGCCCAAAGGTATTTGTTTTTCGGCAGAAGGTCCCAGCGGGCGTGCCCCAACGCCTCTGGCGGCAAATGCCCTCCGGCGTAAAGAGGCCGCGGAGCGCCGCCCTGACAATCCTTCAGGACCGAGGGCCAAACGCCGTCACCATCACCCGTCACCACGGCATGGGCCTCGCCGCGGCTGCGCGCTTCCTCGACAAACAGGGTGGCGTGAATGCCGCCGTATACGACCCAGGCTCCGCGTGGGCGGGCGGCGCAGCCCAGTTGATCACCGCGCATTGCATTACCTGTGTGGAGGCTGATGCCCACCACATCGCCAGGGAGGACGACCGCCGGATCCCACGGCTCCAAAGGTTTCGTCGTGCAAGCAAATATCCGCTCCTTCCGGGAGCGGAGCGCCAGCCAGGACGTACATCCAGCGTGGGGTCATGACGCCTGTTCCGAACGACAGGAAGCTGGGGTTGACAAGAAAGACCCGCATGGGGCGGGGCGCCGCTAGGCTTCAGGATCAGAGGAATACAACCGTGTGCGCTGGGGTTGGCTGCCACGCGCCAGTATGGGCTGAATGCGGCGAAGCGGCCGGGCGAAATCGGGGCTCACGAGCGCCGAGCCGTACCCGCGCGGCCCACGCCGCGGCGTGGGCCGCGGGCCGGCGGGGCGCGGCCTTAGCGAGGTCCGGGCGTGAATGCGCGGCAGGCTAGGGCAGCGTGCGGGTCAGCAGGGAATAGGTCTCCGCCTTTTCGCCGCCGCGGGTGGGCGGGGCGCTCCGGCCGGGGACGGGCGCTCCGGGCGGGAGGCGCAAGGGCAGCGTGCGCTCGGCGAGCCGGCGATTGGCCAACAGCCAGACGGAAACGCGGGAGCCGTGGGGCAAGCCCGCGGAGCGGCGGAATTGGATGCGGAGCCGGTGCGCGCCCGGCGCCAGCGGGAGGTGGAACCAAATCCACTGTCCGGCTTTGCCGCCGCGGCCGGTGACGGTTTTTAGCCCGACGGCGCGGCCGCCATCCTGTCCTGCGGCGGTGATGCCGGGCGCGGGTTTCGGCGGCTGCCAGAGGACGGCGAGCTGCGCGCGGTTGAAGTCCGGCGGAACGGTCACGCGCAGGCGCAGGTTTGCGGCGCCGGGACCCCCTTCCGTGAGGCGGGGGGCGGTGAACCGCGGCTCATCCACCGCCGTCTGAGCGGCGCGGCCAAAGTGCAGGCGCTGGGTTCGCGGCGCGGCGCCGGGCGCGGCGACGGTGATGGCGGGGTCGGCGCCGGCGGGGGCATAGATCCGCAGGCGGCAGCCGGCAACGCCGGCGGCGCAGACGGCGGCATAGCGGGCGCCGGTGACGGCGAGGCGGGCCGCGGCGGCGGGCCGCAGCGCGATGACCTTTTCTTGATACGCGCCCAGCTGCAGCCGCAGCGTGCCGCCGAAGGCGATGCGGCGCAGGGCCTCGCGATAGGGATAGACGACCTGCGCGGTCATCGCGCCGGCTCCACGCAGCGCGGCGAAGCCGTTATGCGCGTTCAGCGGCAGGACCGCCTGGCGCGGGCGGACGAAGGGGTTGCGCAGCATGATGAAGGTCTTGGCGGCGGAGGCGTGGACGAAGCCGTAAACCTGGCGGCGTGCCGGATCGCCGAGCACCATGGTGGAGTTGGCCAGCAGCGGATGGGCGTTGGCCTGGGCCCAATGAATGCCGGCGGCGAGCGAGCTCCAGGCGGAGGGGCTGAGGATGGAGGGGGTGATATACAGCTCGTACATCATGTTGCCGACGCTGAAGTAATGCATGATCGCGTCGTCCCATTGGCGCAGCGGCTCATGCGCGCCGCCGAGGAGGTTGTATGTTCCCCGGATGATGCCGTGGGTCATCAGGGAGTTCAGCGGGAACTGGGCGTGGTGCACGACAAAGTCGCTGTACAGGACCGAGTCGCGGTAGCTGATGGCGCTTTGCCGCGGCTGGAGCGTGGGAACGGTGGGGAGATAGCCGGAATCCGCGCCGCCCATCCACACCGTGTCGGCGTACTTCAGCCACCAGGGGCTGAGCCAGATGCTGGTGGTGGCGTTGAGGAAGACGCGGGGATTTTGCGCGCGCAGGGCCTTGAGCAGATGAATGAAGACGCGGGCGTCGGTCTCGCGGGAATAGATGCCGACCGGATGGCCGTGATCCGGGTTGTTGCAGCCGAAGGGAGTGCCGTCGAGCTTGAAGTAGTTAACGCCATAGCGGCGCTGGTCGCGCAGCAGGGTTTGGGTGAAATAACGGCTGTACTTGCGCCCCGCCAGGCAGAGATATTGCCCGTTGGTGGTGATCTCCATGCCCAGCTTGCGACCGGCCGCCAGCCGCCAATCGCGATGGCCATATCCGCCGATGGGACCGAACCAGAGGCCGAGATGGGTGTCGAGCTGACCGGCCAAGGCGCGCACCAGGGGCGGAAACCCGCCGGGGAAGCGGCGGTGGCTGACGCGCCATAAATGGTTGCGGCTGTCCCAGGAATCGTCGAGGACGAAGGACTGGAAGCGCAGATGATAGCGGCGGAACAGGCGATGGAACTGGGCCACGCGGCGCAGCAGCAAGGCGAGGTTCTGGCGCTTGCCGGGCATGTCGAACCAGGTGTTGTAGAGCAGATAGGGGCGCACCGGCGCGACGCGCATGCGGGCGACGTAGCGCAGGAACTGGCGGTGCACCGCATCCAGCGGGGCGACGCCGATCACGGCGCTTTGCGTGCGATAGCCGCCGGCGGGAATGTCCCGTCCGACCACGCGGCCCAGCGTGATCAGCGGCGCGGCGGCGGCGCGGGGCCGGGCGGTGTTGATGGAGGTGGGATATTCCAGGCCGAAGAAAAGATCGCGGGTGAACAGCGGCTGGCCGAAGCCGCCCAGGCGGAACCGCGCCACGCCGACACGGGCGCGGAAGGGCGCGGCGCGGTCAATGAAATACGTGCCCGTGCCGGAGATGCGCAGCGTCAGCCACTCGCGGGTGTAGAAATCGCCGGGGCGCAGTTCATAGGTGAGCGTCACCGCCAGCGCCGGCGCGTCGTAGCCCGGAGAGCGGCGCAGGCGCAGGGGAAAAGCCAGCCGCCGGCCGCCGCCGGGCAGCGTGGTCATGCGGGGCGGGCCGGCGATGAAGTCGGTCGCGGTCAGCGTCCAGGGGTTCTGCTCGCCGAAGGAGTAGCCGACACGCTCCCGGATCAGCTGGAGCTGGAACTCGCCGCCGGCGACGGAATAGGCGCGCTGGTCCAGCTTGTTGACGATGGCGGTGGTGCCGACGATGCCGCCCGAGACGGCGATGTCGCGTTGCAGATAGGCGTTGCCCAGCGCCCAGGTGTCGCCGCGATGGCGCACGTACACGGCGGAAGGCGGCGGCGCCGCCGCCGCGGCGATGGCGGTGAGCGCGAGGAGCGCGGTAGCGGCGAGCGCGAGGCGGCGGGCGCCGCGGCGCCGGCGGTGGAAAGTGATCGGCATGGAGCGCCCCTCCCGGAGGCGGCCAAAGTGCAACTGAGTATCCTAGCAAGTCGAAAGCCCGGCTTACGCGACCGAAAGCCGGCCGTGGGGAATGGGATGTGACTCCTGGTGTCTAATGGGGGCGGGAGGCGGAAATGAGGCGTTGGGGATGCGCTGCCGCGGCACGTGGGACGGCGGCGGCGATGGCGGCGGTGTTGGCGATGATGGCGAGCGGCTGGGCGGCGCCGGCGCCCGGCCATCGCGTGCCGGTTGTGGACGGGCGCGGAACCGCCAGCAGCTCGCGCCCCAGCCGCGGATCGCTTGGAGCCCCGCCGCAGGCGGGGCGGCCCGCGCAAGTGGTGAGCACGGCGGCGCAGCGCAAATCCGTCACGGTGACGGTCTACAGCAATGGCTTGGCGCTGGTGCAGGAGCGGCGGCGGGTGACGCTGCCGGCCGGGGCGGTCGTGTTGCGATATCAGGACGTGCCGGCGGCGCTGCTGGCCGACAGCGTGCGGCTGCGCGTGCGGCCCGCCGGCGCGGTGCAACTCGAGCAGCAGGCCTTCCAAGCGGCGACCCTGACGCCGGCGGCGCTGCTGATGGCCTATCAAGGGAAGACGGTCACGCTGATCCAGACCCGGCGGGTCGCGGGCCGGATGCAGCAAGTGAAGGTTCCGGAAAGGCTGGTCGCCGACAATGGTGGGCAGATCTGGGAGGTGAACGGGCATTACGTCGTGCATGGGCCCGGCGACCTGCCCGCCTTCGAGGCGCCGCGGCTGCCGCCGGATTTGTTCGCGCAACCCACCCTGGTCTGGCGCTTGCATAGCCGCCGCCGCGGCGCAGTGACGATTGTGACGCGATACCTGACAAGCGGGTTGGATTGGCATGCCGCCTATGCACTGACGCTGGCGGCGGGGGGCACCCGCGGCGAGCTGAACGCGGCCCTGGCGGTCGAGAACCGGAGCGGCGTGGCGTATCCCGATGCGCGGCTGCGGCTGGTGGCGGGGCAGGTGAACACGGCGGCGGCGCCGCGGCGGCGCTTTCTGGGCGGCATCGTGGCCGGCGCGCTGGCCGCCCCGGCCGCCGCACCGCCTTCGGTCAGCGCGCAACGCGCCTACGCCTATCATCTGTTTACCGTGCGGCGGCCGGTGAGTTTGGCGCCGCAAGGAGAAACGCAGGCGCCATGGCTGCGGGCGGTGCGGGTTCCCGTGCGGCGGCGGTATGTGGTCCAGGGAGGGGCGGCGTATTTCGGCCCGATGCAGACCGCGGGCGCCGTCGAGCGGGAACCCGTCGGGGTAGAACTGCGCATCGCCAACACCACGGCGGCGGGGCTGGGCCGGGCTCTGCCGGGCGGCGTGGTGCGGGTCTACGGGCCGGTTGGTGGAAATGCCGGCGAACGCCCCGGCGGCGGGAAGGCCGCTGCGCCGGTACCGCCGGGCGGCGACGTCTTTCTCGGCGCGGATACGCTGCCCAACACCGCTGCGGGCGGGACGCTGCGCCTGCGGCTGGGCCAGGCGTTTGATTTGCGCGCGCGGCGGACGCTGGCGGCGTTTCGAGTAATCGCGCCGCGCCAGTACCGCGCCACCTATCGCATCCGCGTGCGCAACGGCGGGCCGCGGGCGGAGCGGGTGCGGGATGATGAGACGCTGCGCGGTGATTGGACCATCCTGCACGCGAGCCAACCCTTTACCCGGCCCAACGCCCAGACCGCGCGCTTCGAGCTGCACGTGCCGGCGGGAGGCGCGGCGACGGTCAGCTACACGGTCGAGGAGAAATATTGAGGGCGGGGCCATTGCGGCCCGGCGGGGCCCACCGGGGGAGGGAGCCGTGGGGCTGGCCGCGGCGGTGACAGCTCGCGGCCGCCGGCAGACCTCGCCAGCGACAGGTGCAATTGCCGCGGCTTTCCATTGCGCCGAGCGCGCCAGTAGGGTAGCCGTCCCGGCTGCCCAGCGAAGCTGCCGTTCCGGCTGCCAAAGACGGACAGGCGAGGACGCCCATCCCACTTTCTCCGCTCCCACCGGCCGCGTCAGGGACCGCTGCCGGCGAGGACGCCGGCGCTCCCAGGGTGATGCCGCCGGGCTGACGATCGCGGGGCGCCGCTCTGTCTATGCTTGGAGCCGGACGCGCCCGCGCCAGGCAAAGCGGGACGCCCGAGCCAGGCAATAACCGGGCGGCTGAGCCGCCTCCGCGCGACGCGGTGGTAGATTGAGCGCTTGAGGCAAACGGAACGGCGGATCGCATGGACGGCGGTGGCGCTAGCCGCGGCGGCGGTGGGCTGGTGGGCGGCGCGGCGGGGGGTGGACTTTCCCGTCTACTATGCCACGGCGCTGGCGTGGCGGCGGCATGGTGGGCCGTTGTATGGGCCCAACAGCGGCCTGGGCTGGCCGATGTACTACCGTTATCCGCCGCTGTTCGTGCTGCTGTTCGCGCCGCTGACCTGGCTGCCGCGGGCTTGGGCGGCGGGGCTGTGGGCGGCGGGGAAGGTGGTCACGCTGGCGGCGCTGGCGGGGGCGTTGGCGCGGCGGCTGCGGCCGCGCGAGGCGTACCGGCGCTGGGTGGCGGTGCTGGTTCCGGTGCTGCTGGCGGTGACGTACCTATTAGTCGAGTTCCGCTACGGCAACGTGCAGTTCTACATTTTCGCGCTGGTGGCGGCGGCGTTGCTGCTGGCGACGGGGCCTTCCGTCGCGCCGGCGCGCGGCGGCCGCGCCGCGGTCGGGGCGGCGCTGCTGGCGCTGGCGGCGGCGATCAAAGTCTGGCCGCTATTTTTCCTGCCCTATTGGCTGGCGCGGCGGCGGTTTCGCGCCGCCGGTTTGGCGGCATTATTTCTGCTGACGCTGACCCTGGCGCCGGTGGCGGCCTTCGGCTGGCGCGGCAACTGGCGCCTGCTGCGGCAATGGGAGGCGCAGGAACGGACGACGGCGCTCGAAGCGGGATCAGTTTGGTACCCCAGCCAGTCGCTGCGCGGCGTGCTGACGCGCTACCTCAGCCGCGCGCCCGCGGCGGCGACCGGCGGCGCGTATCCGCGGATCAATGTCGCCGATTGGTCCGACGCGGCGGTCAGCCGTCTGTGGCTGGCGCTGGAGGCGCTGGGCTATCTGAGCTTTTTGGCCTGGGCGTGGCGGCGGGGCGCGCCCAGCGCCGGGCAGCTCGCGGAGCGGCCAGCCGAACCGCAAACCGAGCAGACGGCCGAGCAGGCGGTCGAGCAGGCGGCCGAGCGGCGAATACGGATGACTGGGGAGCGCCGCGCGGAGCGGAAGGCGCCGTGGGCGACGACAACAGACCCACGCTTCCGCGGCGCGGCGATGGACGGCGTGGCGTTCTGCGCGCTGGCGCTGCTGATGCCCTTCGCGCATATCGAGGATCTGGTGGTCGTTTTGTGGCCGGCGATGGTGGCCGGAGTGGTTTTGGCGCGGCGCAACGGGCGGCGGCGGCCGGCGCAGGCGCTGCTGTGGGCGGCGGCGGCTTGGGCGGCGGTGATTCCGCTGATCCCCGGTCATTGGGCGCAGCGGTGGCTGCAAGTGGCGGGGGCGGATTTTCTGGTGGTGGCGCTGCTGGCGGCGGGATTGCTGGCGGCGATGGTGCGGGATCTAGACCGCGCCCAGGAGCTTGACAGGCAGCTCCGCGGCCAAACCGCGGGCTAGGGCCTCATCCGCCGTGACCAGCACGGCGCCCGATTCCAGGGCGGTCGCCACGTAGACGGCGTCGTACACCGAGCAGCGGTATCGGAGCGCCAGGTCCAGCGCCTGCGGCAGCAGTGGCGGCGTGGGCACGGTGGCGCACTGCGTCCGGGTGAGGTGGGTGAACGCCGTCCGCGCCTCGTCCGTTGTCATGCGGCGCCGTCCGGCCGCCTTCCAGAAAACGTTGGCGGCCTCGGACCAAAACAGGTCGGGCACAACAAAGACGAGCGCGCCGGCGGCATGGCGGACGAAGAGCGCGACGGCCTCGGCCGTGCCCGGCTCGGGCGGCAGCCACCATTTCGCGGCCACGCTGGCGTCCAGCACGATGCGCGTCAACGGCCACGGTCCTCGCGGATCATCTCCTCGGCGGTGGGGCTTCCGGCGGCGCGGGCGGCCCGGGATTGCCACTGTTGCATTTTCCGCAGGATGGCGCGGCGGCGGCGCAGTTCGGCGGCGGTGGGCACGCTTGCGCGGATGGCGGCGACGGTCTCGGCGGCGATGGAGCCGCCGTTGCTGCGCGCGCGAGCGCGCAGCGCCGCATACAGGTCGGCGGGAAAATTTTCGACGTACAGCGTGGGCATATGGGATCCCTAGGGAAATGCTAGCATCGTCCTAGGGCGTGATGCGGAACAGCGCGGAGGCGTGCGGGCCGAGGCGGAGGCGGAGGCGGGCGTGGGCGCCGATGTTCTTGCGCCGCCACAGGTCGCGGAGCCGGCGGCGGCCCGGGGGCAGGCCGAGCTGGCGCCAGGTGACGGTGAGAATGCGCGGATGGGAAGCCAGATTGAAGACCGCGGCGTAGATGCCGGTACCGTGGTCGGGCACGGCGCGCCAAATGGCGGTGGTCGCGGTGGTCAGGACGGCGCGGTTGCCGTGGGAGGCTTGGTCCACGGCGATGACCTCGGGGTTGGTCAGCAGCCGCAGCGTGGCGCGGTTCATGCGCAGCATGTTGCCGCCGAAGATGAGCGGCGAGCGGGCGATCGCCCAGAGGGTGATCATGGTCTGGGATTCGGCCGGGGTGAAGCGGCTCCAGCGCGGGCGGCCCAGGCCGGGATGGGGGCCAAGGTAGCCGAGCGGCAGCATGTCGGCGTCGGGCCAATGGCCCGGGACCGCCAGCGGCGCCCAGGCCGCGAGGCGGGCGAACTGGCCCTTCAGGCCTTCGGACCAGGTCGCATGCGGATCCACGCCCCAGTGGTCCCAGACGTCGTCGGAGATGCGCCACATCTGCGCGTTGCGGCGCAGGTCGGCGGCGCGGGCCAGCGGCGCTGGGCCGGGGGAGAGGCTGAGCACGATGGGGCGGCCGGAGCGCAGGATGGCGCGGTGAATCATGTGGATGGCGGGCGCGTCGTAGGGCGCGGCGATGCAGTCCACCTTGACGAAGTCCACGCCCCAGCCGGCGAGCTGGCGCATCAGGCTGTCGTAATAGGCTTGCCCGGCGGCGTTGTCGCGGACGCCGTAGTTGTCGCTGTTCCAGGAGCAGGTGTCGGCGCGGTTAGCCGCCTGCGCGGCGCGGAAATGCGAGCCGGCGATGGGCAGGTCGCGGCGGACGGCGATGCGCGGAATGCCGCGCAACAGGTGCACGCCGAATTTCAGACCCAGGCCGTGCAGGTAATGGGCCAGGGCTTTGAAGCCGCCAGGGAAGCGGCTGGGCGCGGGAACGTAGAGGCCGTGGCGGTTGATGGCGTATTGCGCCTCGCGGCTGGGGGCGAGGGGGTTGCGCAGAAACCAGCCTTCATCAATGACGAAGTAGCGCCAGCCGTAGCGGCGCAGATGCGCCGCCATCCAGCGCGCCTGCGCTTGCGCCTGGCGGCCGGTGATGGTCATGGCGAAGGAGTCCCAACTGTTCCAGCCCATCGGCGGCGTCGCCGCCAATAGATGGTCCGGCGTCGCTGCGGGAAGTTTGGTTGCGCCCGCCGCCGCTGCCGGGAGCGCCGGCATCTTGCCGGCGGTGCGGGCGTCGCGCCTCACGGCGCGCGCCGCGGCCGGGTTCGCGGCTACAGCCGCACGGGCGGTAATGCCGGCGGCAAAAATGGTTGCGGCGCAAACGGCGAGCGCAGACAGGGGCGAGCGGCGGCGAACGAGCATGCGTACACGCTAGCAGAAGCCGAGGCGGGGCGGCAGCAATTGCCCGCGGCGGGGCGTCCGGCGCGTGGAACAGGCTTCAGCCTGTGTGCCGTGGGCTTTCGCCCGCGGCCGCCCCGCGGCGCAGGAAGCAGCCGCCCCGCTGCGATGGCGACAGCCGGCCGGTCGTTTTCGCCGCCCAGCGGAGGGCGATGGCCCCGACGTTGCCGGGGCGCCCGCCGCGGACGGCGAGCGCACGCAGGGCGGAAGCCCTACCCCACGCGCCGCCGCGCCGCGGCCCGCGCCGGTTAGTGCCCTAGGCCGGTAAGGAGGAGATAGGCGGAGAGGACGAGGCCGAAGGCGATGGTGATGGCGGCGAGGAAGGTGACGATGGGACCGGCGGGCTGGAATTGGCCGGTGAGCAGGCGCTGGCGGGTGTGGTGATAGCGGGTGACGGCGACCACCGACATCAGGACACCGAGCAGCATGAAGCCGATGCCGATGGCCAGCGACCAGCCGCTCTGCGCCACGCTGGCTGCGCCGCCCGGCCCCGGATGCAGCCGGAAGAGTTCCCGCAGCGTAATGCCGAACTTGGCGACGACGAAGCCAAAGACGATGACGCTGATGCTGGTGCGAATCCAGGCCAGGAAGGTGCGCTCGTTGGCGAGGTGCTCGGTGATGGTGGGGTCGGGCATGGCGGGCCTGTGCGATGTTGGGTCGGCCAAGGATGGTGCGAGATGGATTGTAGCGCGGGGCGTGGCGCAGGGCGTGAGCTCTGCCCGACGAACCTCACCACGCAGGCAAGGTGGGGTATGCCTCCGGCTTGCGTGCGGTCGCGCACGGCGCGGCCGGAGCGGTGCGTGGAATAGGCTTCAGCATTTGTCCTGCGGGCTTTTGCCCACAGCCGCCCCACTGCCTGAGGCGCCGCCCGGGAGGGCGACGGACCCGCCGCTGGCAGGACGCCGTCAGAACACGAATGCGCACGCAGGGCAGGAGCCCTGCCCCACAAGGGGCGGCACGCAGGGCGGGGGCGAGCACGCCGGCAGGATGCCGGCGCTCCCGTCAAGGCGCTGTCTTTTCGGCAGCTGCGGGACCGTCCGTCGCCTCCGCCGCCCGGGGGGCGACGCGACGCAGGGCAGGAGCCCTACCCCACGCGGCGCCGCGCTGGGGCCCGCGCCAGGTGACAAGCGGGACGCCCCGCTGGCGGCGGGGCGGGGCGGACAGGCGAGGACGCCCATCCCACTATCTTCGCGGCGGCGGCTCGGCGCCGCGCCGCGCCCTTCGACTCGTTGCTGGTGCGGGGTAAGTGGCTTAGAATCGGGGCCGTGTCTGCCGATGACTCCGCCTTCCGCCCCGAAGCATTCCTGAACCGCCGCCAACTGGCGCGCACCGCGCTGGCCGGCGGCGCCTCCGCGCTGCTCGGCGCCCGCGCCTTCGCCGGCCCGCCGCCGGGGGCGGGAGCCGGCCTGCTGACGGCGCAAGAGTTCGGCGCCAAGGGCGACGGGCGGACCAACGATACAGCGGCGCTGCGCCGCGCGCTGCGGGCGGCGGGAGAGCGCGGCGGCGCAGTGTTTCTGCCGCCGGGGGTGTATTTGACCGGTGAGCTGCGCGTGCCGGCGGGCACGGCGCTGGTGGGCATTCCGGCCTGGAACTATGAAGGCCCGGCGGGCAGCGTGCTGCGCCTGAACGATGCCCATGCGCCGGGTTTGCTGAACCTGACGGCCGCGCGCGGCGCGACCCTTGACGGGCTGGCGCTGGATGGCGGGCATTTGGGGCGCGGGGTGCATGGCATCTTCACCCGGCGCGCCAAATACGGGCCGCATGAGGACAGCTTCCGCATCGAGCGCTGCCAGATCGCCCGCTTCAGCGGCGACGGCATTCATCTCTCCCGGGCGTGGTGCTTCAGCGTGCGGCACTGCGAGGCCATGGCCAACCGCGGCGACGGCCTCAGCCTGCGGGGCTGGGACGGCTTCATCCTCGACAACTGGCTGTCGGGCAACGGCGGGGCCGGCTTCGCGGCGCGCAAGGAGAACGCCTCGGTGACCTTCACCGCGAACCGCGTGGAATGGAACCGGGAGGAAAACTTTTTGGTGGTCGGCGGCAACGGCTATCAGCTGACCGGCAACTTCTTCGACCGCGCCGGCACGGTGGGCATCGCCCTGCGGCGGGGCCCGGAACCCTGCTCGCAGTTCACCATCACCGGCAACTTCGTCAAGCGCAGCGGCAAGTGGGCGGCGGCGGGCAGCGAGGCGTCGGCGCAGATCGTGCTGGACGGCGCGGCGGGGGTCTCCTGCGTCGGCAACTGCCTGGAGTCGGGGCGCGACGACGGCGGCAAAGGCGTTTGGAGCCCGAGCTTCGGCATCGTCCACGGCGGGCTGCGCGACTGCGTCATCGCCAATAACGTGCTGCACAACGGCGCGCTGCGGGAGCTGCTGGTGGCCCGCGGCGGCGCGGGCGCAGGCGTGATCGTGGAGCACAATCCCGGGCGGCTGTTCCGCCCCCCGCCCTAGCGAAACCCGGCGCGGGCAGCGAAGGCCCGCGCGCTTCCGCGAAGCCGCCGCCGCGCGGCGGCGGAAATTCGCGGTCGCTGCGCTCGGCAGTGCCGGCCAGCGGCGGCGCGCCCTGCGGCCAGGCGCAAGCGGAATCATTGTACGGTCAAGCTGACCTGTGCGGAGCGGCTGACCGGTACGGTTCCCTGCGGCAGGTTGGTGCTGGTTGCCGTAACCTTGATTTGGTAGGTCGTGGCCTGGCTCCCGCCGCCCCCGCCGCCCCCGCCGCCCCCGCCGCCGCATGCGGCCAGCGTCGCGGCAAGCGCCAGCGCGCCGAGGCAAGCCGCGGCCCAGCGGAGCCGACGGTGGGCGCGGCCGGGGGCCAAGGTTGCAGCTCCAGCAGCGAGGAGGAACGCCGCCAGCAGCCACGGCCAGGGCTGGCCGGGTGGCGGCGGAGCGGCGCCACCGGCGGAAGTAGCAATGTTGAGGGCGAACGGCGTGGTTGGGCCGGAGAAATACAGGGGTTGCTGGGCCGTCAACGTCGCGCCGTCAGCATAAAACCCGCAGCTGGCGCCGGATGGCAAGCCGCTGCAGCTGAGCTGCACTGGCTCGCCCCAGCCGTGGATGGACTGCAAGGCCATCGCGAACGTGCCGGTCCCGCCCGGCTGGATCGTGGCGGACGACCCGGTGGCGGCCAAGGAAAAGTCCGCGATGGGCAGCGTCCAATTCAGTGTGTGGGTTATGGTCACGCCAGACTGCGTGGCGCTGGCGGTCAGGGCAACGGTTGCATCGTCAGGTCCAGTCCACTGCGCAAACCCTGCAAGCTGGGCGGTGTTGGCCCCACCCGTCGTCGTCGGGACCGTGCAAGTGAGGGGAGCCGGGGCTGAGCACTGTGTGAGGGCGAACGTTCCACCGGAAACCACTGCGCTGGCCATCGTCGGTTCAAATTGAACCGTCAGCGGCGACGTCCCCACCTGGCCGACGGCCGGGGGCGTACCTAGGATCTGGGGCGCGATTGTGAAGTCGCTGACCGCCGCCTGCACGCCTAGTTGGTGCTGGATGCCACCGCCGCTAGCGACCAGATTGAAGCTGTCCATCGTTCCCGCCGCCAGCGAGCCTAGCCCGTTGACCGTCAGGGTGAAGCTCTGGCTGGGGGTGACGGTACTCCTGGAAAAGGCGCAACTGGCTGGCGAGGCGAGACCGCTGCAAACTAGACTCACAGGAGAGGTGAAGGTGCCGGACGAAGAGGTGATGAACTCTAGCTGCACGGAACTCACTCCCGGCAGGACCGCCTGCGGACCACTGAATTGCGGGTTGAGCGAGAAGTCATCCACTTCGGCGGTTGCCGTCGCGGACTGGGACATGCCGCCGCTGGTCCCGGTCACGGTGACAGGCACGTAGTTGTAATCGCCTAGCTGGTTCATGCCTGTCACCGTCAGCGTGGCCGGCGTGCCCGGCGCCGCCGAGGCTGGCGACAGCGAGCACGACAGTGGTGACTGCACCTGGCAGGACAACGCCACCGATCCCGTAAAGCCGCTCAAGGTGCTGACCGTTACGGGTGCCGTGGCGGTGTCCACGCCCGCTAACGCCTGAACCTGGCTGGGAAGCGCCACCGAGAATTCCTCGACCACGACCGGCACCTGGGCCGTGTGGGTGATCGTCCCGTCGCTGGCCGTGACGGCGATTTGGGTAGGGCCGGCCGCGGCGGTCGCGCTTGCGCTAAGGTTCACGTTGAACCACCCGTCCTCGCTCCCGACGACGACGGTGCTTACGGGGCTGATGGCGCAGGTGATGCCTGCCGGCGGGTTGGGGCAGGCAGAGGTGAGCGTGCCGCTATAGCCGCTCTGGGTGCTGAACATTACGCTGCCCACGGCGGCCGGCCCGTCGGCTTGGAGCTCGACGGAGCTGGTTTGGTCGAACGAGATTTCGAAGTTGTTGGTCACCAATTGGGCGGAGGCTGTACGCGTGACGGTGCCGTCTGTCGCCTGCACGGTGACCGTGTTCGTTCCTCCCTGGAGCTGGCTGGCGTCTACGGTCAGCGTGCTGCTGCTCCCGGCTGCGATGGTCGCGGGTGAAAAGGTGCAACCGGCGGCGGGCGCGGTGCAGCTCAGGGAGAGCGTCCCGGTGTAGCCGTTCACCGCTGTGGACGCCACCGTGTACGTGGCGGTGTTTGTCGTGGTGAGCGTCTGGGTGGCGGGTGTGAGGCTGATCAGGAATGTGGGCGGAGCTTGCGCCGGGATGACCCAGGCGCCGCGGCCATGCGTGGCGGCGACGATGCTCGGGGTCGAGCCGCCGGTGAGGGCGATTTGCAGCACCGCCGCCGCCGGCAGGCCCGTGCCCAGCCGGGACCACACCTCACTGGCTTGGCCGCCGTCGCTGGCGACGAAAACTCCGACGTCGTCGGCGACGTAGATGTTCGTGGGCGTGTTGGGATCAATGACGATCGAGTTGATGGGAACGTCGGGCAGGTTGCCGGTGATGTCGGTGAAGGTGGAGCCGCCGTCGGTGCTCTTGTAGATGTGCGTGCCGGTGCCCAGGCCTTGCAAGCCGACGTACACGGTCTTCGGATCGGTGGGGTTGACCGCCAGGGCGGCGACCGGGGTCGGAGGATTGCAGCCGGTGGGGACCGGAAGGTAAAGTTGGCTCCAGGTGGGCTGCGCGGCGGTGGCGTTAGCGGTCATCATGAGCGTGCCATCCGCGAAGCCTTCATAGATGACATCCGCGGACGACGGCGCGGCGGCGACGGCGGTGACCGTGTTGGTGACGGGGCCGCAGTAATTGGATGTCGAATCCTGGGGGCCCAGCGGCGCCCAGCCCGTGCCGGGCGGCGAGGTGTCCGCCGGGCCTTTCCAGACGCGGTCGGTGCCCAGCAGCACCTGCGTGGGATCGCTGGGATCGAGCTCATAAGGCACATAGAAGCTTGAAGGATCCGTGATCGTGCTGCTGGTCACGACGGGATTGAACGTACTCCCGTCGTCCTGGGATTCTTGGAGGCTGACGTCGTAATTCTCCGTGAGCAATTCCTGCGAATTGGTCGGCGAGACCGCCGTGTCGCCGCCGTCGCCGCCCCAAACCAGCTTCCATGCCGTGCCGCCGGCGGCGCTGAGCGCGGTGCCGTTGTCCTGCGAGCCGCCGAAGTACACGCCGCCGCCGATGGCGCTGACGCTCATGAACTGGATGGTGTTCAGCGTGGCGTTCATGTCGGTCCAGGCGCCGCCGGCGTTGGCGGTGCTCCAGACGCCGCCGTCATTGCCGATGAACCAATGCGTTCCGTCCAGGAAGGCGATGGCGTGCTGGTCGGGATGGACCGATCCGGTGGTGTAGGAATTGGTCAGGTTGGTCCAGGTGGTGGACGTCCCGTTGGCGGCGGGCGCCGACCAGACGTCAATGCCGCCGACGACCAGCGACGTTTCGCCCGGCGGGGCGGCGACATATTGGTCGTAGGTTCCTTGGCAGGGCACCGAGCCCTGGGCGGCGCAGAAGACGCTGGGGGGTACGGCGATGGGCTGCCAGCTCTGCCCGCCGTTGACCGACACCGCCAGCCCCGTGTCGGTGCTGCCAGGAGCGGAAGGATCATCCTTGTAGTCGGCGATGATGGCGAACCAGTCGGCGCCACGCACGGCGAGCGAGGCGCGGTAGAAATTCTCCACCGTTGCGGAGGTCCCGCTGGGAAAGGGCGACGCCAGCGCGGTCCAACTGCTGGCCGCGCCGGTGCTGGAGGCGTAATAGCCGCGGCCGCGCAGGGCGGCGATGTATTCGCCGCGGCTGGCGTCGTAGACCAAGCTGGTGCAGGCGGAATCGGCGGTGGCGTAACCGGCTACATTGTCCGGCTGCGAGAGCACCAGTGACCAGGTTTGCCCGCCATCCGACGACTGGTAGACGCCCGGCGCCTCCGTGCCGCCGTCTTGGGTATCGTTGGCGTTGCTGGCGCAGGCCAGCAGCGTCTGTGGCTGGGATGGAGCGATGAGGATGGCGCCGAAGGCCAGGCCCAGGAAGGTCTCCGCGCCGCCATCGGCGTCCGTCGCCTGGGTCCAGGTTTGGCCGCCGTCGGTGGACTTCAAAATGCCCACGCCGTAATAGCTGTCCAGCGAATTATTGGGCTCGCCGGTGCCGACGTAGAGGGTGGGCGGCGAGGTGGAATCGTCAATGGCGATGCTGCCCACCGCCAGCGTCGGCATGTTGTCGCCGATGGGGGTGAAGGTGGGCTGGGCGCTCATGGCGTTGGTGCTTTTCCACAGCCCGCCGTAGGCCGCGCCGACATACAGAGTGTTGCCCGTGGTGTCCGCCGGATCCAGCGCCAGCGCGGTCACGCGCCCGGCCACGTCGCCCCAAGGCGCGGCCGTCTCCGGCTGCGGGCCGAGGGAGGTCCATGTGCCGCCGAAGGACGCCGGCGCGGCCAGCGCCGTTGCCGCCGCGTAGGGAGCAGCACTGCCGTTGGACGGGCCGGCGGTGGACGGGGTGGCGGTAAAAGGACCGGCGGTGTCGGCCCCGGCCGGGCCAGCGCCCGGCTGGCTTGCGTCAGACGTGCCGACGCTCGCGGCGCCGGGGGCCGCGTGCATCACGACGCGAGGGCGAAGGACCGGCATGCGGCGCAACTGCCGCCGCGCCCGCAGAAACAGCCGCGCCGGCGATTCCCCCGCCGGGGCTTGCCGGCCGCGGGCAAACCACGCTTGCCGGGCGCGCGGATTGTCGGGGAAACGGCGCCGCGCCGCCGCGCCGCTATGCTGCTGGGCGCACAACGGCAGCGCCAGCCACAGCGCGATGCCCACGGGCGCAAGCCACAACCACCGCCGGTATGCCCGCCCCGGAGTCATCGCGTCCTGCACTATAACCGCAGGCCGTCTTATGTGCAAGCCGCTACACTTTAGCCAGACGGGCTGTGATCGAGCTTCTCTTTTGGATATAACGGGTTAGCCCGGGCGGGGATTTTTCGACAGCCTTCCCCCCTTGCCCGGAGGTGGCGCCGCGCCGGAGCGGGAACGGACCCACGCCCATGGCGCACATGGCGGAAGGCGCGCCGCGGCGGACCGGCCGGGCGCCGCGGCGGCGCAACTTTTTCGCCGCGCGCCTTCGTCGCCGGCGCCTGCGGCGATCGGGGCCGGCGCCGGCCGCGGCTAGCGCGCCGTGTAACCGCCGTCAATCACCAGCTCCGCGCCGGTGACAAACTTGGACTCATCCGAGGCCAAATAGACGATGCCGTACGCGATGTCATCCGGCTCGCCGAGATGGCCCAGGGGATGCAAGGCCGCCACCGCCTTCTTGGCCGCCGCCGGGTCCGCCTGGCCGCCCAAAAAGCCTTCCACCATCGGCGTCTGGATGAACCCGGGATGGACGGAATTGACGCGGATGTTGTCGGGCGCGTACAGCACGGCGTCATTCTTGCTCATCTCCCGCACCGCGCCCTTGGAGGCGTGATACGGCGGCGCATCCCCCGCGCCGATGATGCCGTAAATGGACGAGAGATTGATGACGCTGCCATGCCCGGAGCGGCGCAGCACCGGGATGGCGTGCTTGGTGCAGAAGAACACGCCCTTCACGTTGACCGCCTGCACGCGGTCCCATTCCTCCTCGCTGAGCTGGTCGGTGGGTTTGCTGCTGCCGGCGATGCCGGCGTTGTTGACCAGCACGTCGAGACGGCCGAAATGCGCCACCGCCGCCGCGACCGCGTCGCGCACCTCGCTTTCGCGGCTGACGTCCACGCGCCAATAGCGGGCGCGGAAGCCGCGCTGGGTCAGCGCCTTCGCCAGCTCCTCGCCGGGCTGGTCCATCACGTCGAACAGCGCCACCGCCGCGCCTTCCTCCGCCATGCGCACGGCGCAGGCCCGGCCAATGCCCATGGCCGCCCCGGTCACGATCGCAACTTTGCCTTTTAGCCGGTCCATAGGGAACCTCCGCTTCCATGGATGCACGCTACGGGCCGTGGCGTTTGTGGCCGGAACCCTAGGCCGCGCCGCCGCGCGGGACATTCCGCTGGGGCCTGCGCCCCATGTCTGGGTGTGGCGGCCACACCGGTGGCATGCCGCCGCCTAGCGCGGCGCGCGGCGGCGCCCGTTGCTTGCCCGCGCTCCCACGATTCGCTGTCGACGCCCCAACCGCGGCGGTGCTGGGGATGTCCCCGTTCCACATGCTGGGCCGCGCGGAGCGCGACCCCACGCAAGCCGGATGCATACCCCACATTTCCGCGGCCGGCGGGAGCACCTACGCCGGCGCGTGGGGTAGGGCTCCGGCCCTGCGCACGCACCCGCGCTCTTTCTGCGCCCCGCCTACGGCGGGGCTGGGGCCCTCGGGGCGGCGGGAACCGGCAGGAGGGACGGGTTTCCGCCACACCGCCGCCGGCCGGCCCGTCGCCTGGCGCGCCATTGCCCTAATTCCGGGCCGGCACGGAGGCGGCGGCCGGCGCCGCCGTCAGGATCGCCTTGCCCCGCTTGGCCGTTTTCGCGTGGTCGTGTTGGTCGGCGCTGAACTGATAGATCACCTTCCGGGGCGATTTCACCAGCCCAATCAGCGCTCCGCCAACAGCGCCGACAGCGCCGAGCAAGGCGGCGCCTGCAGCCGCGCCCGCAATGCGCCGGCACGGCTGGTAGCCGTAAAAGGCCCCGGGAGCGGGAGGCGGGCCGCAATCGCCGCCGGATACGGCCGCGCCGTATGCGGCTCCGCCAACCACCCCGATGCCGAAACCGACTGCGGCATCGCGAACCGTGTGGGAACTACCGGTCAGCGCCAGCGTGCGAACGCGGGACCGGCGGATGTACCGGATCGCGTGCGGCGTGCGTAGTTCGATGCCGGTCGCGGAAACCGAGACTAGCCTCCCTTTCACCTTCGCGCCGCTCGCCAGCCGCGCCTCGACCCGCGATCCAGCCGCCAATCCCCGCACCGCCGCCCACGCATTGCCCGGGGACTGCTCCTTTTGCCTGGCCGATCCGACCGGTTTCGCCGGAGCCCCTCCCGTCGTCGCCGTAATTTGCGCCGGCGCTTTCCGGCCGCGGCGCCGGCCCCGGGGATGCCAATAGAGCAGCAATCTGGGCCGATGCGACCCGCCGGCCACATCGCCGGCGATGGCGCCGATGAGGCCAAACACCGCTCCCCATTCGGCCGCGCTGCGCCCCTGAATGGACTGGCAGTTGGGGCTGCCGTTGCCGCCGGGGCCGGTTTGGCAATTGGCCTTGGCCACGCCATAGACCGCGCCGACAGTGGCGCCGACCGCAAGGCCGATCAAGGCGTCGCGGGCCGCCGCGGATTTCCCGGCCGGGTACAGGTACAGCTTGCGGATTTCCACCCTGGGTACGTATCGCGTCGCGTCGGGCGAAGTGCGCAACTCTATGCCGGCGGCGTACGCCGCCACGAACTTCCCCGTCACCTTGGCGCCGTTCACCAGCCGCGCTTCTACCTTCGATCCGGCTGCCAGCCCCCGCACCACGCGCCACGAGCTCGCCTGCGCCCGGGCCGACTGCGCCGCGGCGCACGCGCACAGCACCAGCGCGCAAACCACAGCCGCCGCGCCCCGGGCCGTGTTAGCCGTCACCGCCGCTCCCCGCATTTGCCGGGCCGCCGAACATCGCCGACGAAGGGATTTATGGCCCCCTTGCCGGTGCCGCCAATCGTCCGCAGCCCCAGCTCTATCACTCGCCAGGCAGGAACGTCGGCCCCGAGGTTACGCTACCACACACAGGGCGCCACAGTGTCCGCGGCCATCCCTTGCGGGGCGAACTGGGATGGCGCGCTGCCTCGCGCCAAGCAGCCGCCGGCCTGGAGCCCGCGCCCGCCAAAAAGCTCGGTTCGGCCGCCATGATGCGGGGGGTCCGCCCGTCCCCGCGGCGGGGCTCGTAGAATGGGGATGAAGGCAACGCCGCTTGCGCCTGTAGCTCAGAAGGATAGAGCAGCGGTTTCCTAAACCGCGTGTCGGGGGTTCGATTCCCTCCAGGCGCACCAAATCATCTTGGGTTTCCAACCGCTTGCGATTTGGCGGGGTCCAGGTTGGTGGCGTTTTGGTGAACAGTTGTGAACAATTTCTCGCCCCTCGCATTAACCGCAGTTTTCATCCGTAGTGCGTCCGGCATGATGTAATGCCGGGTGGTGGTGGCCGGGTCCTTGTGCCCTAGCCAGCGCTGCAACGTCACCACGTCCGTCCCTTCCGCAACCTGCTCGGTGGTCAGACCCCGGCGCACGGCATGAAAGCCGAAGCGGGGAATGCCCAGCCGGTCGCAGGCGGGATAGATTTGGCGGTTCAGCACGTTGGGCGGGCTCAATGGGGTCCCGACTCGGGAGGCGAAGATCACCTGCTCCGGGTCCGGGTCGCCGTACCACTGGCGGAGGCTCAGCAGGCGGTTCAGCACCCACTGAGGCAAGGGAAGCAGCCGGGGCTCATGCTGGCCCTTGGGCGTTCCCCATTCTCCGTTCACCACGTTCTCGCTGGCGCAAACAAGTCCCAGGTCCCACTCAACGGACCGCCAGCGCAAGGCAAACACCTCCGACCGCCGGAATCCAGTCGCGGCGATAAAAATCAGAAGCGTTGCGTAGGGTTCCTCCATCTCGGCGACAAGCCGGGCGATGATTTGGCAATCCACCGCCCGCTGCGGCTTGCGGAACCGGCGCGGCAGCCTGACGCCCCGGCAGGGGTTGTCCGGCAGCCAGCTCCATTCCATCGCCGAGCGGAACATGCTCGACAGCAAATCCCGGACCCGCTTGCAGGTTTCCGGGGCGCGCGTCTTGCTGAGTTCCGAAATCAGCGCTTGGATTTCAAACGCTGAAACTTCTCCCAGCGGCGACTTGCCAAACCTCGGTCGCAAATACAGCCGAAGCATGGACAGGTAACCGCGCCGGGTGGAGGGTTTGAGTAGCGGCAGGATGGTCCGTTCCCACCTGTCCGCGAATTCCCCGAACGTCGCCGTCACCCGTGGCGCGGCTCCCTCCGCCTCATTGACGAGCAGGAGCAGGCGATCCCGCGCCGTTTTTTTCGTAGGCAGCTCGGCCACCGTTCCGATGATCCTGGCCACCTGACGCCGGGTGATGGTTCCCTCGGGGTTCATTACGTTGATGCGGTAGCGTGCAAACCAAAGCGGCTTGCGCTTGCCGCGTTTTTCCAAATAACCTTGTTGCCACTTTTGACGGCGCATTGTTCCTTTCTCCGGTTGCGCCGGTGCGCCGTCATGCGGTGGGTGCTCGCCGCCATTGTCGGATTGTGGCCTAGGAAAAATCAACCGCGCCCCCAGCAGCGATGAAGTCGGCCAAGCGGCCTTCACTCCAGCGGACGTATTTCCCAAGGCGCACGAGTCCCGGCAGGCTTCCCCCATGTTTACGCACCCATGAGACGGGAACGTGCAGCCGCGCTGCGACTTCCGCCGCCGTGAGCAGTTTTCCGCATGCAGAGTTCCCGCGATACTCGCCGGAACCGCTGGTGATGGATTGGAGCGCTTCAGCCATGGCCTACCTGCGCAGGAACAAATAGATGGCGAGGCCGAAGAGCACGGCGGCGACGATATAAAGGAAAACCGCCGTGCCGGAAATCTCGCCGCCCTCCGACCGCTTCCGCTCCCTCTCGGCCAGGATGACCGCCAGGCCGCTCCCGCCCAAGGCTAGCCACGGCAGCATGCCGCCGCCAATCACGGGGACCGCGACTGCGGGTTGATGCGCAATCGGGTGCGCGCTGTGCGCGACACCCCCGCCCGCCGTTCCCCAGCGTAGCTGGGCAAGGTCGCGAGCGTGGGAACTGATAAGCGCCTGGGCGGGCGCATCCGGCGAGCCACCGCCTTGCCAGCGGGCGTTCGCCATCGCGGATGCGCTCTCATGCGCAGGATTGTTTAGCTGTTCCATGTTGCCTCCTCCAAAAGCGTGGGAATTGCTGAATGCAATTCCAGATTGGAGGGACATTTCGGCGGAGGAGAAGCGCAAGGTTTCCTCCCCCGGGCCAGCGACAAAACTAAGCGGGTGTCTCCCGCTGGAGCGACAAAAACATCGTCGTGCCGCTGGGCTCTAGGCCTTGGCTCGCTGAGTTTTCAATCGAGCGCGCGCGGCCTGCGCTCGCTTCACGGAGTAGGCGGGGCTCATCCCGAACGCCGCACCCGCCAGCGCATCCGCCAATCGCCGGGCTTTGGCGTCCAAGGTTTTTGCGCCTGTGACGGCTGGGTGACCCAAGATGCCCTCTACCAACGCAGGCGATTCCCGCAGGCGAGCGCATTCCTTTGGGGATCGTCGCTTCAGCGTGCCTGGCAGTTGGCGCAGTGGTGGCCTGCCGCCGCCAGTTATGCCCATGGTCAGGCCCGCAATCGCCTGGGCTACAGGCAGCCATTCCCCACAGCGGCGCAATAGCTCGGGAAACTGCTCCGGCCCAATGAGACGCTGCCTGCCCTGCGGCGCACCGGGCATTTTCTCCTTGACGAGCCGCACCATGGCCTGCCGCCCTCGGTGCGGCTTTTCGAGGATTTCCAGCGCCGGATAGATTGCCGTGCGCATGTCATGCGCATCTACCTGGCCCTTTTCCATTTCCCGGGCGAGAAAATTGGTCCACCGCTGCGCATCCATGCGCTTGCCGCTGCGCATGGCTGCGGTAAATTCCTCGGACCAGCCCTTAATTCGTTTGGTCGCAGCGCTCGGCCCGGTCGCTGGACCCGTTAGGGAAGCGGTCCGCGCCGTCATCGCGCCGAGTACCAGGACGTCGCCCAGGCTCAACAGCGGGAAGGGCGTGCCCTCGGGAACGACAAACTTCCTTGCCCGCGCCAACTCTCCCGCAATCTCGGCGGCGGCCTCCTTCAACTGCCTGCGACCATCGTTGGACATTCGCCCATCCTCACTTCAGGGACACTCATAAACGGCATAGGCACGCAACCCGCGCCACCGAGAAGGGTGGCTAAACCAATCTAGTACAATCCCGCTAACGGAAACTCCGTTGGGTAACCACTATGCCCTCGCCATGGCGCACATTCACGGGGCGGATAGCGCCGTTCCTTAGCTGTTGGAGCCACGGGACCGTTTCCTGCGTAGCGGTCCGTGGGGACTCCGCATTCGAGTGCCTCGCCCTCCAAATCGTCCTACGGGAAGGCGAGCCCGATTCCAGCATTAGAGCGTTGCAGTTGCCCTGCGACAGCGAATTCCTATTGGTTCATTGGGCCTACCCTCTTAACGAGACGCTCCGCTTGATCTGCCGTGCTGCGCTGACCTCGCGGTTCCGCATTCGGAGCCCAGACGGACCCTCGCTCCAAATCCACCTTCCCAGCTCCCAACCGGGCCGCCCCGCGCCATCGCCCCTGGGGTGGAACACCCGCGCAACGACTGCCGGAGCCTTCCTGCCGGGCCACCCGCAGAGGACCACATTCTTCCTGTGGGCAAGCGGGCCACAAATCTACCCTTGGCTGGACGAGAGCAGGAATCGGGCTCTCGACTACGCCCTCGCAAATCCAGTTGATAAGGTGCGTCGGCCCACCGACGGTTTGTCCGGTTGGCTAAGGCGCTACATGCCCGGCGTCAACGTTCAGCCTACAACCTTCGACGCTTTGCAGTTCCAGGTGCTGGCTCCGATTCCGTTCGACGCCTGCTACGCCCACGGCTCCGATCAGATCATGGTTCGGTGCCCGCAAGGGGCTGCCGAACTTGTCTCCGCGCCAGCATTTTATGAGCCCGGGGACCGCGCGGCCATGCTGGATTTCAAGGATCCCGCAACGGAAGGTGCGCTTACCCTCCTGGCAGCCCCCCTCCAATGGCCGCCAAACGCGGAGGTGGCTAAAGTAGTACTCCGGGCCAGCTCCACCGAATTCGCGAGACTTCAAGTACCACGGTGGGCCCACGCTGGTAATCTCAGTGCGGCTGTCGGCACATATTTCGATCCGGACCACAACATCCTTCACTCACAGCTCCTCGGCGAAGCAACATCGGGAAAGAACCAAGACCCGAAAATTCAAGATCAGTTCGAAGGTGCGGTTCATCGCTTGCTGTCGCTTTTGGGGCTACGCTGCGTCTTTTACGGCGCTAGGGGCAGCAGCATCCAGTCCAGGCCAGACGCAGCAATAATTGAAACCACCTCGACGGGCGCATCGGTAGTGCTGGTGGAATGCACGACCGGGCGCAGCGGCGAAAAGATCAGCGAAAAGGTGAAGGACCTTGAGGAAAGAATCCACGGTCTGACCGGGCAGCTCAATGCTGGGAGTCATCGCGCTGCGGTGGATTTCCATGGGGCAGTTTTCAGCCGCCAGGGGCCGCTGGAGGCAGATTGGGAAGCCGCCGCGCAATTTGGGATTGGATTGCTGGGGCCCCGTGAGATTGAATCCCTGTTCAATGATATGAGGGGGCCGAGAATAACGCCGGAGCAAGCTGTCGCCCGCCTGATTGAGCCGCCGAGGCTTCCGCTGCCCGGCTGATTCGCTGACCCCGGGGTGTAACTGACGGAGCAACCATTACAGAATGCAACGTTACTATTTTTGGAGCGGGCGACCACCGGCGCACGCGGCAGACCCGCCGCCGAGGAAAGAAAGCCCCGGGGCCGGCGCCTCGAACCACTCCGCTCAGCCTCGCAAGGAGACAGAAAGGTGATTCGCATGGCGCAGCTGGCACTGGCACCGCTCGGCATCCCGACGCAAGAGCAAGTCCGCCGCGTGATTGAGGCTGTCAAGAAGAATGCGGCATCGCCCTTTTTCGGAGAGCGCAGAACCAACAACGTGGACGGCCCCGCGCCCACGTTTTCGCGGGATCGCCTCTGGTACGTCCTGACCGGCTGCTTGCTAACCACGCGGCAGAGGTCAACGCGAGGCAGCCCGGTAGACCGTTTTATGCATAAGGAGCCCTTCCCGCTCGCGCTCTCTCGCATGGAACCCGGCCGCGTGAGTGTGCTCGTCCTCAGCGAAATCGAGCAGTTCCATGGCATCCGTCTTGGGCCAACAATCGCGAACCGGGCAGAGGCCAATTTCCAGACGCTCAGCTGCGAGGGATGGCTCGCCGCCGAAACCAACTACAAGAGTTTGCTTGAGCAGCGGAAACGCACGCCGGTCCCGTCAGACAAAACCGCCGAGCGGGCCGCAGCACATTGGGTGAGCGGCCCCCGGAAAACTGATACAGGGCGAAGGTGAGTTTCGGCAGAATTATGCGACAGGGAGGATTGTGCCAGATGAAGCGAAAACGGTACTCGGTGGAGCAGATCACGGCCGCGGTGAAGCAGGTCGAGATGGGTA
>DAHVCP010000008.1 GCA_027314025.1 Acidobacteriota bacterium | reverse complement strand
ACGACCGGAACTGGTTCTTCGCGTCGTGCTTCGCCAGCACCTTCGTGATCGCCGCCGTCAATGTCGTCTTCCCGTGATCAATGTGCCCGATCGTCCCCACGTTTACGTGCGGCTTGCTGCGGTCAAATTTCTCTTTCGCCATATCGTCTCCGTCGCTCGCTGATCTTCACTTGCCGAAAATTTCGAACCGGGGCGGCTATTTTTCCGCCTTGCCTTGAACTCGCGCCATCACCTCTTCGGCCACCGACCGCGGGGCCTCCTCGTAGTGCGCGAAATGCATGCTGAAGCTGGCGCGCCCCTGGGTGCGGGAGCGCATCTCGGTGGCGTAGCCGAACATGTCGCTGAGCGGAACCATGGAGTTGATGACCTGGCTGCCGCCGCGCGGCTCCATGCCCTCGATGCGGCCGCGGCGGCTGTTGAGGTCGCCGATGATGTCGCCCATGTATTCCTCGGGCACCACCACCTCGACCTTCATCACCGGCTCCAGAAGCGCCGGCTGCGCCCGCTTGGCGGCTTCCTTGAAGGCCATCGAGCCGGCGATCTTGAACGCCATCTCGCTGGAGTCCACCTCATGATAGCTGCCGTCGAAGAGGGTGACTTTGATGTCCTTCATGGGATAGCCGGCCAGCACGCCGCCTTCCATGGCCTCGCCGATGCCCTTTTCGATGGCGGGAATGTAGTCCTTGGGGACGGAGCCGCCGACGATCTCGTTCTCGAAGACGTAGCCCGTGCCCGGCTCGCCGGGCTCGATGGCGATCTTGACGTGCCCGTACTGCCCGCGGCCGCCGGTCTGGCGGATGTATTTGCCTTCGGCTTCGGCCTTGCGGCGGATGGTCTCGCGGTAGGCCACCTGCGGCTTGCCGACGTTGGCCTGCACGCCGAATTCCCGCATCATGCGGTCCACGATGATCTCCAAGTGGAGCTCACCCATGCCGCTGATGATGGTCTGGGCGGTTTCCGGATCGCTGTGGACGCGGAAGGTGGGGTCCTCCTGCGCCAGCTTGTTCAGCGCCACCGACATCTTTTCCTGGTCGCTCTTGGTCTTGGGCTCGACCGCCACGGCGATCACCGGCGTCGGGAATTCGATGGACTCCAGCACCACCGCGTGCTTTTCGTCGCAGATGGTGTCGCCGGTGGTGACGTTCTTCAGGCCGACGCAGGCGGCGATGTCGCCGGCGTAGACCGCTTGGATCTCCTCGCGCTTGTTGGCGTGCATCTTCAGCAGGCGGCCGATGCGCTCGCGCCGCTCCTTGGTGGAGTTCCAAACGTTCTGGCCCGACTCCACGTGCCCGGAATAGACCCGCACGAAAGCCAGCTGGCCGACGAACGGATCGGTCATGATCTTGAACACCAGGGCCGAAAACGGCGCGTCGTCGCTGGCCGGCCGCTCCACCTCCTGGCCCTTCTCGTCCACGCCCTTCACCGGTGGGATGTCCACCGGGCTGGGCAGGTAATCCAGCACCGCGTCCAGCAGCGGCTGCACGCCCTTGTTCTTGAAGGCGGAGCCGCAGAGCACCGGGAACAGGCGCATGGAGATGACCGAGCGGCGCAGGCTGGCGCGCAGCGCGTCGGCGGTGATCTCCTCGCCCTCCATGTACTGGTGCAGCAGCGCGTCGTCGTTTTCGACGACCTTTTCCCGCATTTGATCGTGATAGGCGCGGGCCTGGGCCTGCAACTCGGCGGGGATTTCCTGCTCCAGGTAGTCGGCGCCCATGGTTTCGTCGCGGTACACGATGGCCTTCATCTTCAGCAGGTCAATGACCCCGCGGAAGCCGTCCTCCGCCCCTAGCGGCAGCTGGATCGGCACCGCCGGCGCGTGCAGGCGCGCGCGAATGGTGCCGACGGCATGATCGAAATCCGCGCCCATGCGGTCCATCTTGTTGATGAAGCAAATGCGCGGCACGCCGTATTTGTCGGCCTGCCGCCACACCGTCTCCGACTGCGGCTCGACGCCGTGCACGCCGTCGAAGACCGCCACCGCGCCGTCCAGCACGCGCAGCGAACGCTCCACCTCGGCGGTGAAGTCCACGTGCCCGGGGGTGTCAATGATGTTGATGCGGACGTCGCGCCAGAAGCAGGTCGTCGCGGCGCTGGTGATGGTGATGCCGCGCTCCTGCTCCTGCGCCATCCAGTCCATCGTCGCGGTGCCTTCATGCACCTCGCCGATGCGGTGGGTGATCCCGGTGTAAAACAGGATCCGCTCCGTGGTCGTGGTCTTGCCGGCATCAATGTGGGCCATGATGCCGATGTTGCGGGTCCGGTCTAGGGGTACGGCTCGAGGCATGGGAAAACTCTGCGGGACGGCTACCAGCGGTAATGCGCGAAGGCGCGATTCGCCTCCGCCATGCGGTGCACGTCCTCTTTCTTCTTGACCGCGCCGCCGCGGTTGTTGGCGGCATCCAAGATTTCGTTGGCGAGGCGGTCGGTCATGCCCTTCTCGCCCCGCTGCCGGGCAAAGGTGATCAGCCAGCGCACCGCCAGGCTGTTGCGGCGCACATTGTTGACCTCGACCGGCACCTGATAGTTGGCGCCGCCCACCCGGCGGCTCTTGACCTCGACCGCGGGCTTGACGTTCTCCACGGCCTTTTTGAAGATCTTCAGCGCGTCATCGCCGCCCTTTTCGCCCACCTGGGCCAGGGCGGAATAAAAAATCTGCTGGGCGCGGCTCTTTTTGCCGTCCCACATCATCCCGTTGATGAACTTGTTGACCAGCGTGGAGCCGTGAATCGGATCCGGCAGCGGCTCCCGTTTGGCGATGTGGCCTTTGCGTGGCATCGTGAGTTCGCTCCTTCCCTTTTCCGCTAGGCCTTGGGCCGCTTGGCGCCGTATTTCGAGCGCGACTGCTTGCGGTTGGCCACGCCCACGGCATCCATCGCCCCGCGCACCACGTGGTACCGGACGCCGGGCAGGTCCTTGACGCGGCCGCCGCGGATCAGCACGATCGAGTGCTCTTGCAGGTTGTGTCCAATGCCGGGGATATAGGTGGTGACCTCGATGCCGTTGGTCAGGCGCACGCGGGCCACCTTGCGCAGCGCGGAGTTGGGCTTCTTCGGCGTTTGCGTATAGACGCGGGTGCAGACGCCGCGCTTCTGCGGCGACTGCTGCAGAGCCGGCGAGGCCGTCTTGTACCGCGCCTTGACCCGCCCCTTGCGGACTAATTGGTTAAAAGTCGGCAAACCGTCCCTCCGCCGCGGCCACGGCCGCGGCCGCCAACGCTCCTGCCGCCGGACACAAAGCCGGCGGCGGCGCGTTCGCGCCTGCAATCCATTCCATTTCCAAATCCCGAAGGATCGCCTTCCGACGTTGCGCCGGGGCCGAATGCAAATCCGGACCGGCTCCGTTTCGGAGGGCGCCGCCTGTTCCGTTGCAAACAACGGCCCCGCCATGGCACCGCGCGGGATCAACAGGCGCTCCACGCTCCCAACGCTCCCAAGCTGGGTGCGCTGGCTGGCTGGTCAAGTCGGGCCGGAGCAGACACGCCACTCCCGCCTTCCTTGCGCGTGAAACTCTCCCATGCTAACAAGGCCGCGCTAAAACTGTCAACGCGGCGGGGCCGCCTCGCCGCCGGCGCCCCACGCCGCCACCCCCCGCGGCCGCCGCCGCCCATCCCACCGCGGCGCCGGCGGCCGGATCGGCGCGCGTGCCGGGCGGAGCGCGACCAGCCTCATGCTAGTCTGAATCAGGCGGCTCCGCGCTCCCCCGGGTGCGCAGCTTTGCCGCCGCCTTTCCATCCGGCGCCATCGTCTAGCGGCCTAGGACGTCGCCCTCTCAAGGCGAAGACCGCGGGTTCGAATCCCGCTGGCGCTACCAAACCCCACCACCGCCGCGTATTTTTCCTCACGCTGCACTTTTGCGAAGAATTTCCCGCGTGAGCGCCTCTTTATCTAGGTACAAGGGGAGGCGTGGTCGGACCGGCGGAATTTCTCGCGGCACAGGAAGGGCCTCTGTATCGGTTTCTCCGGCGGTTCGCGGCCAATGCCGAGGACGCTCGTGACGCGATGCAGGAGACCTTCCGGCTCGCGTTGGAGAACTGGGACGCGGTCCGCCAAGCGGGCGCCCGCCGCGCCTGGCTGTACCGCATCGGGTATCGCGTAGCGCTCCGCCTGCCGCGGGCGCCGATGGCGGCGCCTCCCGAGCCTCCCACCCCGGAACCGGGCCCGGAAACGGCGCTGCTGCAAGAGGAGCGCCTGCGCCAATTGGCCGTGGCGCTGGCCAGCCTGCCGCCGGACCTCCGCGCCGTGCTGGTATTGCGGGAGATGCAGGAGCTGAGCTACGAGGAGATCGCCATCGCGCTGGAGGTGCCGTCCGGAACCATCGCCTCCCGCCTGAGCCGAGCGCGCGCTCTGTTGCGCGCCAAATTGGAGGGAATCACGTGCTCGACCCACTAGTTCTACAACGGTACACCGATCGGGAATCGGCGCCCGCGGAAACCGCCCGCGTCGTGGCGCACGCGGCCCGCTGCGCCGAGTGCAGGGCCGAGATCCGCGCCGCCGAGGAGCGACGCGCGCTGTTCGCCGCCCTGACCCAGCGCGACCCCATACCCTCCGTCTGGCGCCGCGCGCTGCGCCGCCATCGAGCCCGTCGCCTCGGCACGCAAATCCGGCGGCCACGCTGGTGGGCGCTGGCAGCCGCGCTGGCGGCGGCCCTGATCCTGCTGCCACCGCGGCCGGCGGAGGCGCTCGATCTGGCGCTGTATGCCCGCGGCCTACATGACCGCGCCGCCGCGATCCGCTTCGCGGCCCGTTACTCCCTGCGGCCCATTGCCTGGGCCGACGCGCGCCGTCAGGGTGGCGCTCCCATTCCCCAGCAGTTGCCAGGCGGGTTCCAACTGCGCCGCGCCTATCGGCTACGTTGCCGCGGGGGATCTGCGCTAGAGCTCCTCTATCGCGGCGCGGTCGGGCAAATTGCAGTGTTCGAGCATGCCCCAGCCGTGCCTGTCCGCACCGGCGATGGCGTACCCATTCAAGCCGGCGGCTGCACCGGTACCGCGTGCGCGAATTACGCCGTCGTCCAATGGACGGCCTGCCGCCGGCGATTTGAGATCTGCGCGCCCACTCCCGCGGCGCTGGCGCCGATCGCGCGCTACCTGCGCCGCCTCGGCTGTGCGCGCCACTAGGGATTGGCCCCGCCTGTTGAGGCCACAGTCGCTTCGCGCCGGCGCCGGCGCGGGGAGAAAGGAGGAAAGACGATGAAGATCAAAAACTTATTGCTCGTCGGGCTCAGCGTCGCGGCGATGGCCGTGGCCGGCCTGGCACTGACGCCACAAAGCGCCAGTTGCGCCCACCGCCAATGCGCGGGCGGCGCATGCTCGACGCAGTGCTGTCCGCACAGCCGTTAGCTGCGCTGGCGGGCGAGCGCGGGACGGCCGCCCCGCTCGCCCCGCCGGGTAGCCGCGCGCTAGGTAGCCATGGGCGCGGGGGCACGGACCACTTCGCCCAGGCTTGCCGCCAGGGCGCGGACGGTGAAGGGCTTGCCGAGAAATGCCTCGCCCGGCGGGAGCAAGCCGCCGGCCTCGGCGGCCGCGCGTGTATAGCCGCTGGCATAAACCACGCGCAAGCCAGGCTGGATGCGGCGCAAGCGCTCCGCGAGTTCCGTTCCCGTGGTCTCGGACAGGAGCAGATCGGTCAGCAAAAGGTCGAATCGCTGCCGCCGCGCCACCGCCGCTGCCCGGCTGCTTTCCGCCTCCACGACGCGATAGCCTTGCTGGACCAACAGGTCCCGCACCAGCCCCCGCAGATCGCGGTCATCGTCAACCACCAAGATGGTCTCCCCGGATCCTATTCCGGCGTCCTCCGCCGCGGGCGCTGCTTCCTGCGCCGGCTCCGCCACGCGCGGCAAATAGATCTGGAACGTTGTTCCGCGGCCAGGCTCGCTATACACCCAGATAAAGCCGTTGCTCTGCTTGACGATGCCGTAGACGGTGGCTAGGCCCAGCCCGGTTCCGCGGCCGCGCGCCTTGGTAGTGAAGAAGGGCTCGAAGATGCGGCCGCGCGTCGCCGCGTCCATGCCCTGGCCGGTGTCGCTGACCGCCAAAACGACGTAGCCGCCGGCGGCCACCATGGGCCGGGCGCGGCGGTACGCCTCATCCACCTCGGTGTTGGCGGTTTCCAACGTGATCGTCCCGCCCTCGGGCATGGCGTCCCGGGCGTTGATCGCCAAGTTCATGATCACCTGCTCGACCTGCACCGGGTCGGCGTTCACCCGGCCGGCGGCGGGGTGCAACAGCGTGCGCAACTGGACCTGCTCGCCCAGCAAGGGACGCAAGAGGTCGCAGACCGAATGCACCGCCGCGTTCAACTCCATTTCCCTCGGGGTCAATACCTGGGACCGGCTGAAGGCCAGCAGTTGGCGCGTCAGCATCACCGCCCGGTCCGCGGCGGACTTAATCTTGGCCACCCGCGCCTCCGGCGGCTGGCTCGCGGCGGCGCCCGGTTCCAGCAGAATTTCGCAATGACCGGTGATGACCGTCAGCAGGTTGTTGAAATCGTGAGCGATGCCCCCGGCGAGTTGGCCGATGGCGTCCATCTTCTGCGCTTGCCGCAGCTGATTCTCCAGCAACCGCTGCTCGGTCACGTCAATTCCGGTGGCGATCACGAACTCCACGCCGCCCGCCGCATCGCGCAGGCAGGAGATGTTCCAGGCGATCCACCGTTCGCCGTGATCGCGCGTGCGGCAGCGCCCTTCGGCCCGCAGCGGAGTGGCCGGCGCCGTGAGCGTGCCGAACGCGGCGAACCATTGTTGCGTCCGTTCCCGGTCCTCCTCGGGTAAAAGCACCTCCCAGCAGAACTGGCCGCGCACCTCCTCCTCCCTGAACCCGGTGGCGGCGACGGCCCCGCGGCTCATCCGCAGCAAGCGCCCATCCTTGTCGCAGACGATCACCAGCAACCCGGCAGTGTCCACCACGGCGGTGCTGAAGTCGCGCTCGCGGCGCAGCCGCTCCTCGGCGCGCTTGCGTTCGGTAATGTCAATGAGCGTGCCGAGGATCACCGGCGCCTTCCCGGCCGCCGTCGGAACGAGGGTTTCATTCACCAAGATCCAAACCGGCTGACCGTCGCGCCGGCGCAGACATTCTTCCGCGTTGGCCAGCCATCCCTGCGCCCGCAATCGCCGCACCGAAGCTTCCCGCTCCGCGGCGCTGGGATACAGATCCTGCGCCGTCATGGCTAAAGCTTCGCTGCGCGTGTTGCACCCGAAGATGCGCGCGAAGGCGTCATTACAGTCGAGAATGCGGCCCTCCAGGCTGGTGCGATACACGCCCGCTAGATTCTTTTCAAAGAGAATCCGGTAGTCGCGTGCGCCGCTGCGCTCCGGCGCGCGGCGAACCGGACGAAATGAATTGGAATTGGCCATCGCCCCGGCGCGAGGCGGCCCGAACTCAGGCCAAGACGCCCCCATGGCCATCCTAATCGGCAATTTCGGCCGCGACTCCACGCCCAACCAGGGAGAATCCGCCCGGTTATTATCGCGCTGGGCCCGGAAACCGCCGTTGCCGCCCCGCAACGCCGCATCTTCCCGTCTCGCCGCCCGCCGTCGCTCCCCCGGTGGCGCTCAGGCGGCCGGCGCATCCCGCCATAAGCCGCCGCTTTGGCACAGCTGCAACCGCGCCGCGAACAGCAGCCGGCGGCAGGCATCCGGCGGCACCTGCAACAACTCGGCGCAACGGTCCAGGGAATAGCCGGATGCGTCATGCAGCAAGAACGCCAACCTGGGTTCCGGCTCCAGGGCGGCCACGTTCACCGCCGCGGCATCGTGATTCACCTTGCCGGCCGGGGCCACCTCGCGTAATGCCCGCACGCTGAGGCCCTCCCATTGGTGGCCCAATCGCTCCGCCGAATCCTCGGCGGAAGCGGCGGAGACGCAGCGCGCGAATGCCCCGTGGAGCAACGTCGCCGCGGCCTGGCGGTCGCCCAGCAGCACCCAATACGCCAGCCGGAACAGCCGCGCACCGTGCTGCTGATACAAAAGCGCGCAAGCATCCGCGGATATCCGCCCCGCTGGCCCGCGCCCACCGTCCATCAACTTCGCCTTCATCGCCATCGCATTGTCCATAGAATTTGATCCCTGCTGGACCGGAGTTCGCTCTTGCCGGTTGGTCTTGCACTTCAAACGCCATTGGCCAGAAGCGCCCCCCGTCCCCTGGAGAGCCGCCGCGGCGCGGGCGGCGCCGGTTTCGCGCGCCGCCTACGTCCACTGCGAATTTCTTGAATCGAATGGCATTGTATCGAAGCATCTCAGGCTTTGGATTTGGCCGAAATGCGAGGATTGGGGAACTTGCCGCTCGGGACTGCCCATTCCCTGAACGGGCGCTGTTGTCGCGCAAGCCTTGTGAATTCGTCGCGCGAATTTAGGAATTCATTTCCATCCTGGTCCGCTACCCCGCCCGTGGTCCGGCCGCGGCGGCGGGGAACCCCGCCCCAGGCGCGCCGCGCCTTATATCCTGGAGGTATGGAAATCAGCCCTTGGCTGCACCATCATCCGCAGGCCGTCGCCTGCCAATACCGGGGCACGCGGATCGCGGCGCAATTTGCCGGCGCCGCCGCGGAGGCCCCGCTACCGTCCGCCGCCCTGTGCGATTGGAGCTTTCGCGCCGCCTTGCGCGTCCAGGGACCGGACGCACGCAAGTGGCTGAACGGCATCATCACCGCCAACGTACGTGACCTCGCCCCCGGCCGGACCGCGCCGTCGTTCTTGCTCAACCCCAAGGGCCACATCCTCGCCGCGTTCGACACCGCGGCGCTGAGCGCGGATGAGTTTCTATTGCTCGCCAGCGAAGACCAGCGGACGCTGTTGCTGGAGACTCTGCGCCGCTTCGTGTTCCGCAGCCGGCTGGTGATCGAGGATCTATCGGCCGGCACGCTTTCGCTTGCCGTCTGCGGACCGGGCGCGGAAGCGGCGCTCCGCGCTGCCGGCTGCGACGACCTCCCCGCGGTGGGAGGATGGCGGGCCGCCCATTTCCCCGGCGGCACGGATACGCTGCGGCTGTTGCGCTGGCAGTTGGGTCAAATAGAAACAGTTGAGATACATGGCAACATAGAATCCGTGGTGCCCTTATATGACACCATGGCGCGCCAGGCGACGCCGATCGGCGCCGCGGCCTGGGACCGCCGGATGCTCCTGGAAGGCATACCACTCGTCGGGCGTGAGATCCGCGACGCCGTGCTACCGCCGGAGACCGGCAGCCTGGCGGCAATTGGGAACAACAAAGGCTGCTACATTGGGCAGGAAATCGTCGAGCGTATTCGCGCCCGCGGCCAGGTCCACCGCCAACTCCACGGATTTCGCTTCGCCGGAGCAGTACAAGCGGGTGAGCGCATTCAGGCGGACGGCAAGGACGTGGGCGAACTGACCGCCGCCGCCGCGCTCACCTCCGGGGCCCATGCCGGCCAATACGCCGCCCTGGGCTATCTGCGGGAAGCGGCCGCCGGCGGCGCCGCCCTCACCGCCGCCGGGGCGGCCGGAACGGTCGCGCGCCCGCCGCTTGATGAATAACTTGCGCCCACGATTAGAAACAATTAATAGGCCGTAATGGGCCGCGGAACTTAGGCCGACTGCTTGGCCAGCACGGATTCCTTTTCCCGTTCATCGGCCTGCCGCTGGAACTCGTTTTCCGGCAGCGCCATCGCCAGGACATCCTCCATGTGCTGGACGTAATGCAGTTCGATGCCGGTGCGCTGCTCGGGCTTCAGGTCTTCCTCCACGTTCTGGCGGTTTTCCGCCGGCAGCAGCACGTGCTCGATGCCGGCACGCTTGGCGGCCAGGACTTTTTCCTTGACGCCGCCGATGGGCAGCACATCCCCGGATAAGGTCAGCTCGCCGGTCATGGCGAGTTTGGGGCGCACCGGCTTGCCGGTCAGCAGCGACGCCAGCGCGGTGGCCATGGTGATGCCGGCCGAGGGCCCGTCCTTGGGAATCGCCCCCGCGGGCACATGGATGTGGATGTCGGTTTCCTTGAAGAAGTCCTCCGCCAAGCCCAGTTCCTGGGCGTGGGAGCGCACCCAGGTCAGCGCCGCTTGCATGGACTCCTGCATCACCTGGCCGAGATGCCCGGTCATCGTGAAGCCCTTGCCGCCCTTCATCTGGTTGGCCTCGATGAACAGCACGTCCCCGCCGGTGGGGGTCCAGGCCAAGCCCACCGCCACGCCGGGGCGGCGGGTGCGTTCGGCGATCTCGGTGGCGACGCGCACCTTGGGCCCGCCCAGGAACTCGCGCACCACCTCCGGGGTGACGGTCAACGCCGCCGACTCGGCGCCCGGCGTGCCGATGCGCCGGGCGTACTTGCGCACCACGGTGCCGATCTCGCGCTCCAGGTTGCGCACCCCGGCCTCGCGAGTGTAATCGCGGACGATGCGCCGCACCGCCTCTTCCTGGAAGGTCATGCGCTCGGCGGCGACGCCATTTTCCGCGCACTGCTTGGGAATCAGATACCGGAAGGCGATGTGCAGCTTCTCCTCCTCGGTGTAGCCGCTCAGCTCGATGGTTTCCATGCGGTCCCGTAACGGCTCGGGAATGGTGTCCAGCATGTTCGCCGTGGTGATGAACAGCACTCGCGACAGGTCGAAGGGAACGTCCAGAAAGTTGTCGCGGAAGCTGAAGTTCTGCTCCGGGTCCAGAACCTCCAGCAGCGCCGATGAGGGGTCGCCGCGAAAATCGCGGCCGATCTTTTCCACCTCATCCAGCATGAAAACCGGATCATTGGTGCCGGCGCGGCGCAGATTCTGCAGGACCTGGCCGGGCAGCGCGCCGATGTAGGTGCGGCGGTGGCCGCGAATCTCCGCCTCGTCATGCACGCCCCCCAGCGAGAGGCGGACGAACTTGCGCCCCAAGGCGCGGGCGATGGAGCGCCCCAGCGAGGTCTTGCCCACGCCCGGCGGCCCGACAAAGCACAGGATGGGGCCCTTCATGTCCGCCTTGAGCCGCCGCACCGCGAGGTAGTCCAGAATGCGGTCCTTGACCTTTTCCAAATCGTAATGGTCCTCGTCCAGGATCGTGGCCGCCTTGGCCAGGTCAATCTCCTGCGCCGAACTCTTGTTCCAGGGAAGCGCCGCCAGCCACTCGATGTAGTTGCGCGTGACGGAATAGTCCGCCGCCGCCGGCGACATCCGCCCCAGGCGCTGCAGCTCCTTCAAGGCCTCGGTCTTGACCTCGTCGGGCATGCCGGCGTCTTCGATTTTTTTGCGCAACTCCTCGACGTCGCGCTGGTTCTCGTCGCCTTCGCCGAGTTCTTTCTGAATCGCCTTCAGCTGCTCGCGGAGGTAGTACTCGCGCTGCGATTGCTGCACCTGGTCCTGGACTTCGGTTTGGATTTTGCTGCGCAACTGCTGCACTTGCAGTTCCCGGGTCAGATGGCGGTTGACCAACTCCAGGCGGGCCATGACGGACGGCGTCTCCAGCAGCTCCTGGCGGTCCTTGGTGGCCAGCGAGGGCAGCGAGGAGGCGATGAAGTCGGCCATGCGCCCCGGCTCCTCGATGCTCAGCACCAGCGTTTGCAGTTCGTCGGAAAGCGTCGGCGATAGGCTGACCACCTGTTGGAACAACGACACCACGTTGCGTTGCAACGCCTCCAACGGGGTGCCGGTCACATCCAGCACCTCCGGCACCGCCTCCACCTCGGCGCGCAGATAGGGATCCAGCTGCTCCCAGTTGCGCACCTTGGCCCGGCTGACGCCTTCGGTGAAGATGAACAGGCTTTGATTGGGCATGCGCACGATCTTGTGCACCATGGCGATGGTGCCGACCTGGTACATGTCCCCCGGCTGCGGCGTGTCAACGTGGGCGTCGCGCTGCGCCACCACCCAGATCAGCTTGTCTTCACCCAGGGAGTTGATCAGGTTGATCGAGGACTGCCGTCCCACCGTCAACGGCAGAACGGCGTGGGGAAACAGCACCGTATCCCGTACCGGCAAGGCAGGAAATGACGCCGGCAGATCCGGCAGGCGCATTGTTGAAGAAGCCATAATGTCCGCCAAGATTGACTATATCACACTCATCGAATCTGCCATGTTCGTGCTAATGTCCAAGCCGGGCGCGACCGCGCGGCGGCTCCTTGCGCACGGCGGGATAGGAACCGAGAATCTTCAATTCATCGCTGACGGCGCCCAGGTCGCTCAAGGCTTGACGCACGGTGGGCTGGCTCAAGGCGCCGAAGAAATCGAGGTAGAAACTGTACTCCCAAGGACGGCCCGGGGTCGGGCGGGATTCAATCCGGCTGAGGTCAATGCCCCGCAGGGCGAAAACGTTAAGACAGCGGCAGAGCGCGCCCGGCTGATTGCGCGTGGCAAAGACGACGGAGACCTTATGGGTTTGACGACGGCTCTGGGAGGGGTTGGCCGCCGCGGCCGCCGCGGCCGCCGGCAGGAGGCGGAGAAAGCGGGTGAAGTTGCGCGGGTTGTCCTCGATGTTGGCCGCCACGACGCGAGCGCCGTAGGCCTTGGCCGCGGGTACGCCCGCGATCGCGGCGGCATCGCGCAATCCCTGTTCCACGATGTATTGGACGCTGCCGGCGGTGTCATAGAACGGCACGGCTTCCCAGCGGGGATGGCGGCGCAGAAAGCGGCGGCACTGGTCGAGGGCGACGGGGTGGGAAAGGACGCGCCGAATGGCGCGCAGGGAGACCCCGCGGGGCGTGATCAGCTGGTGGCGGATGCGCAGATTGGTCTCGGCGACGATGGTCACGGCCTCGCGGCGTAACAGATCGTAGTTGGCGGCGACCGAACCGGCCAGGGTGTTCTCGATGGGAATCACCGCCGTCTCGGCGGCACCGCGGCGTAGGGCGGTAAATACGTCGGCGAAGCTGGAGCAACAGAGCAGTTCGAGGCCATCCGCGGCGAGCAGGCGGCGAGCCGCCGCCTCGCTGAATGAGCCCTTTTCGCCCTGAATGGCGACGCGAATGGAACGCTGCGACGATGCTGGGGCCATTAGTCCATCAGGATAACGTGCCGCCCTGCCGCGGAGGCGCCGCCGCCGCGGCGGCAGGAAAAAGGGCCGCTGCGCGCGCGCCGCGGCGGAGCATGGGGCACGCGGGCGCCGCGGCCATTTTCCGCCGCGGCTAGCGGGAGTTCCCGCCGGAAACATAGGGGTGGCGCAGCCAGTGGCGGGCCGCTTTCGCCGCTGGCGCCGCGCCGCCCAGAGCGATGCAGCGGCGGTAGTCGGCCAGGGCGGCGCGGCGGCGGCCAATGAGGTCCTCGGCCTCGCCCGCCGCCAGCGCGGCTTGTTGCCGCTCGGCGGGGCCGGCCGATGCGATCCGCGGGACCTGGAGAAACGCGGCGAGCGCGGCATGCCATCGGCGCAAGGAGCGCTGAATGGCGCCGATGACCAGCCAGATTCGGGGCCAAGGCAAGCGGGCAAAGCTGGGAGCGTGGCCCCGGGATGCGGCCAGCAGCCAACCGTACGCGCGCAGCGCGCGGCGGCGCCGCCCCGCCGCCGCTTCCGCCCGCGCCAATTCCAGGGCGAACAGGGCATTGCGCGGATAGGCGGCGCGCAGCCGCCGCAACCACCGGGCGGCGCGGCGGTTCCAACCCTGGCGACGATAGACCACGGCCAAAAGGATCCGGGCCTCGACGCGCTCCGGCGCGGAGCTGCGGGCAACCCGGCGGATGCGGGCGATCCCTTGCCGCCGCGTGCCGCGTAGGCCGGCCCAATGGGCCAGCCAGCGCACCGTCCAGGGCAGGCTGCCGGCGACGTAATCATGCACGCCGAGAATCAATTGCGGGCCCGCCCAGTTGCCGCGCGCGCGGGCAGCGCGGCGGGCGTAACGATCGGCACGAATCGAATCCCGCAGCGCGGCCAGGTAGGCCCGGCGCAGAGCAAAGTCATAGGTGCCGCGCAGGCCGATGGCGGCGGCCATGCCGTAGTTGGCCGCCGCCCCATCGGGATGGCGCGCCAACTGGCGGCGGGCCAGCGCCATGGCTTGGCGGTCGGCGGCCAGGAATGCCCGGCAGGCGCGCGGGTCGAGCGGCAAGAGACGGGCGTGCAGGAAGCCATCGCTTTTGGCGTAAAGCCCGGCGGCCAAGGCGCCGACACGATACATTTCGCGGTACAAGCGGGCTTGGGCGAGATGGTTCCAAGCGGCCGGATTGCGCGGTTCCAGTTGGACCAGGCGGGCGAAATCGGCCAGCGCCGCGCGGTAGTCCAGACTGTAAAACGCTTGATAGCCGGCGGTCTCCCAGTGCTGGTAGGCGGCTGCCCTCGTTGCGGACTGGGCCACGGCTAGGGAGCCGCACAGCAGCCACAATCCCCATCCCCACGCCGATCGCCCCCCCATGGCAGACCCTCGCTGCCCGCTTGGAAGCCGTCAGGCGCCGCCCGTTTGGCCGTCGAGAGCGGGAAAATGCATGTTCGCCCGCGTCCGCCAGAGCCGGCCTGCGGCCGGCCGCGGACCCGGCGCAACTGCCGGCCACGGCATCTCCGGCCAGCCGCGTTTGCTACCTTACGCTCACCGCCGCATGCATTCGTGGTCCGCCGCCGCGGCTCCGCGGCTCGTCGCGCGTCAATTGCGGAGCCAAAACCGATCCCGGGCGCGGCAAGCCTGGGCCACGCTGAGCGGCGCGGCCAGCGCCGTCCAGGCGGCGGTGGGAGCGAGGGCCCACGCAACGGCATGGTCGTGCATGCGGCGGACGGCGGTAAACAGCGAAGCCCAGGTGAGCAGGCTGTAGGGCAGCGTCACCAGGGCGGCGTTAATGGGGGACTGGAGCTGGAAATAGGCGGCATCGAAACTGGCGAAAAGTACCCAGCCGGCGGCTTGCAAGCGCAGCAGTTGATTGCGGCCGGAGGTACGGACCGGCAGATTGAGCAGACGCAGGCTGGCCGCGACCAGTCCGGCGGAGTTCACGCTCCAGGCGACGGGAAACGCCCAGGAGGGTGGAGCGAACCAGGGCAGCTTTTGGCGGCGGTAGAACTGTTGCGGGGAGACGGCGGGCAATCCTCGGCTGCGGGCATAGTGGGCGGCGCAGCGGCTAAGGGCCCAGCCGGCGAGCCGCACGCCCCCGTAGAAAGCCAGCCCATGCCACCACCGCCATTGGCTGCGCCGCATGAACCGTGCGATGCGCCAGGGCGGCGGCGAGGGCGCTTGCGACCGCGTTTTGGCGCCGCCGCCGTGCGTCTTCCGCGCCTGGAGGCCGGCTTCCGACCGGGCGGGAATCTACGCGCGGCCGTCCGCACCAGCCGCTGTCAGTGCGCGGCGGCCTGGCGGGCGGCCCATGCCGCCTGCTTCAATTGCTTCGCAAGACGGGGATGACGGGGATGGTCCTTGAGCACATCCAACATTGACTGGCGGCCCAATCGGGCGGCGATAGTTTGCACCTGCGCCATCATCTCCGAGGCCATGGCGGGACGTAAGGCCACCACCATTCGCCCCAGCGGGGTGCGGTACAACGCCGTAAGCCGGCGGATCTCGCTGTCGCTGAAATGCCGCGCGATGACGGCCACAATGATCCGGGTCATCACCGGCTGCGCGCGTCGAATTATGGTTTGCGTAAAGAGAGCAAGCAGGCGCTTTTGATAGGCGCCGGGTGGCAGCTCTCGCTGCATGAATGGGGCGACGGCGTCGATGCCAGTGCGCATGGCCTGGCGCACGCGGGCCGCGGTTCCCGACGCGGCCATGTAGGCGCGAATGTCCGCCAGCTCAGCCGCTGGAATTGCCGTCGCGGCAGCGGGACCAGCCTGGGGAGACAGCCCGGGCGAGCGGGCGGGGGCAACAGCGCCCGCCGACGCGACCAGGAGCAGAAATGCCAGGCACGGAACCTTCATCGCATCAGAGTAGCGGCTCCCGGCTGCGCCGGCAATCGGCGGTAGCGCCGGCCGGCTTATTGGACCGGAGGGGGCGGCGCAAGCACCGCGGCGTAGGCTGCGGCGGTGCCGGCGGCCATGACGGCAGGGGTGAAACGCGCGCGCAGCGAGGCGGTTCCGGCCGCGATCCAGCCCTGGCGCTGGGCGGGGTCGGCAGCCGCCAGGCGAATCGCCGCCGCCAAGGCGGGCGGGTCAGCCGGGGGCGCCAGCAAACCGTCCGCGCCGGAGACGACCAACTCCGGCACGCCCCCCACGGCGGTGGCCACCACGGCGCGTTCCAGCGCGCGGGCCAAAAGAATCGAGGAGCCCAGCCCCTCCTGACGCGACGGCAAGACAAAGATATCCGCGGCGGCGACCGCCTCCGGGATGCCACAACGCCCCTGGGCCCAAATCAACTGCGTGGCCACGCCCCGCCGCTCGGCTTCGGATTGCAGCGCGCCGCGCAATGGCCCTTCGCCGGCCAGCAGCAGCCGCGGGTGGAGATCGGACAGCAGCGGCAAGGCGGCAATCAGATCCCCGACGCCCTTCTCCGGGGTCAAGGCGCTGACACAGGCCAAACACAATTCGTCGGGCGCCATGCCGAGCGCCTGGCGCGTGTGGCGGCGGGCGGCAGCCGCATTGGGCAGGCTTGCGGGGTCCACCGCGTCGCATACCACCGCGACCCGTTCCCGGGCCACGCCGGCGCGCAGCAAATCACGGCGGACAAACTCCGACACGGCCAAGACGCGCTGCGCGCGGCGCCATTTGGCCGCCGCCAGCGGCCGGAGGGGAAACGCGACGCGGCGGCTGGCCACCAGGGGCGGCGCGCGGCGGCCCAAGCGCGCCAGCAGCGCCCAGCCCAACGCGCGGCCGTCATGCACGTGCACGGCGTCGGCCCGGCGCAGGCGGCGGCGCGCCGCGGCGGGCGACAGCGCCTCAAAGCCGGCCGCGCGCCACCGCGCGGCCAAATCCGCCGCCGGGGTAATGATCAGCGAGCGCCAGCCCAGGGGCTGCAAGGCCCGGGCCAGCAGCCAGAGCTGCTGTTGTCCGCCGCGCCACGCGCGGCCGAAATCCACGTGCGCCACTTCCACTGGCGTAGGATAGCGCCGCGCACTCTCCCTGGCCGGGAACCCCTTACACTGGGCCTTGGCCGCCATGAAGATCACCGCCCGGATCAACACCTACAACGAGGCCGACCATATCGCCGCGGCGCTGGATTCGGTCGCGTGGGCGGATGAGCTGCTGGTGCTGGACTCCTATTCCACCGACGCCACCGCCGAGATCGCGCGGCGGCACGGCGCGCGGGTGGAGATGCACGAGTTTCGCGGCTACGGAGAGAAGCACAACCACGCCGATAGCCTCTGCCGGCACGAATGGGTGCTGACGCTGGACGCCGATGAGCGCATGACGCCGGAACTGCGGGCGGGGATTGAGCAACTGCGGCAACGCGGGCCGGACGCGGACGCCTACCGCATGGCGCGCCGCACCTGGTACATGGACCGCTGGATCCGCCATTCCGGCTGGTATCCGGATTACCAAACGCGGCTGTACCGCCGGGCGGTGACGCATTGGGGCGGCGAGCCGCCGCATGAGGCGCCCAAGGTGCAGGGACGGGTGGGCACGCTGCCGGGCGACTTGCTGCACTTCACCCGCCGCAACGTCGGCGAGCACGTGGCGGTGATGAACCGCTACACGGACATCGCCGCGGCGGCGCGCGCCGCCGCCGGCCGGCAGCCGTCCTGGGCGCGTTTGTGCTGCGCGCCGCCGTGGACGTTTCTGCGCAGCTACCTCCTGCGGCAGGGATTCCGCGACGGCCGGCCGGGACTGATCCTGGCGTATCTGGCGGCCAACTACGTTCTTTTGAAGGAGGCCAAGTTGCTGGAGCACTATCGGGCGGCGCCGCCGCCGCAATTGGCCGCCGGCCAGGAGGCGCGTAACGCCCATGCCCGCGACTGATCCCCTGCCCACGGCCGTACTCTGCGGGGGCCAAGGCACCCGCTTGGGCGCCGCCACCGCCGCCAACCTGCCCAAGGCGCTGATTCCCATCGGCGGCCGGCCGATCCTATGGCATATTCTTCACCTCTACGCGGAGCAGGGCTGGCGGCACTTCATTCTGTGCCTGGGTTATCGCGGCGAGGACATCCGGCGGCAACTGCGCCCCGAGCCGGAATGGCGGGTCGAGTACGTGGACACGGGCGAAACCACGCCCACCGGCGGGCGTTTGGCGGCGATCGCCGACCGCATTCGCACCCCGGACTTTTTCGCCACCTATGGCGACGGTTTGGCCGATCTGGATTTCGCCACCTTGCTGGCCTTTCACCGCGGCCATCAGCGCCGCGGCACGCTGACCGCCGTGCAGCCGCGGCTGCCCTTCGGCCTGTTGCAGTTGGGGGACGACCAGGCGGTGACCGGCTTCCACGAAAAGCCCTATTCGCCGGATTGGATCAATGGCGGGTTTTTCGTCTTCCGCCGGGAATTCCTGGATACGTTGCGGGCGGAGCACGCGCTCGAGGGCGCGCCGCTGGAGCGGCTGGCGCAACAAGACCAACTGCGGGCGTTCCAGCACCGGGGCTTTTGGGCCTGCCTCGACACCTACAAGGACCGGCTGGAATTGGACGCCCTGTGCACCCCGGGTCCGCCGCCGTGGCAGCGCGCGCAGGGGCGCGGCGCCGGCCAAGGCGCTAGTGGAGGATCAGCGGCAGGGTAAGGTCCACGCGCACCACCGGGCTGGTGTTGTAGGCGGAGACGGTGCGCGTCTTGCTGCGGTGCCCGCGATAAATGGCGTAGACCTGAAAATTGGCGTTGGGGGCGACCGCGTGGAAATAAAAGCGCCCGTGTTGCCCGGTAATGTAGGTCTCCACCGACTGCGTCTGGGTATTTTTCAGGTAGACGACGGCCTGGGGGATGGGGTGGTTGGCGGCGTCCAGCACCGCGCCCTCCACGGTGCGGTTGGCTTGGCCCAAGGCCGCGCCGGCGGCGAGTAGCACCAGCAGCGCGGCGGCGGCGTGCGCGCGCGGCCGTGGCCGGAAGCCGCCGCGGGCGGAATCAGCAGCCTGCCGCCTCACTCTTCGTCCTCGTCCTCGTCTTCGTCGTCCCCGTATTCGTCGAAATCCTCGTCTTCGTCTTCCAGGTCCTCGTCGTCGAAGTCCTCATCGGCGTCGTCGTCATCGTCCACCGCGTTCAATTCCAAGGGGTGGGCGTTGACGACTTCAAAATCGGAACCGCAATCCGGACAACTGATCACGGCGCCTTCATCAACCTGGCTGTCGTCCATATCCAGTTGCGCTTCACACTCCGGGCACAGGGCCATGATTCCTCCAGTCGGGGCGGCTAGCGTAGTCATAGGGGTGGCTCTCTTCCCTCGCGGGGCGATCCGGTGCGGCGGGCCGGGCCAGCCGTCACTCTTCTCTTTTTATACCGCCGCCGGAAAAAAGCAAGCGGGTTGGCGCCGGCGGCGATGCGGCGGCCGCGCTCGCCGGCGCCGGGATTGGAGTACAATGCCGCTGCTCAACCCACGCATCCCAAACTGGCCAGTCCCGAACTGGCAAATCCCATACTGGTGCCTCCATTATGCGCAAGCAACTGCTGCTGGTTCTGACGCTCGTACTGACCGGGGCCATCGCCTCCGCCGCCACGCCGCCGCCCCACCCCTATCGGCTCGATCGCGGCAGCGGCGAATTGCGCGCGATCGCGCGGGCGATCTCGGCGGCGCGCATCCACGCCGATATTTTGCAATTGGTCAGTTTTGGAACGCGTAGCAGCTTCTCCAGCTACCGCGGCCGCAACGGGCGGGGGGTGGGAGCGGCACGGAAATGGATTGCCGCGCAGTTCCGGCGGGACGCGGCGGCGGATGCGGGACGGCTGCAAGTGCGCCTGCTGCGCTTCACCGTGCCGCGGGGACGGGGCATGCCGCGGGCCACGCGAATGGCGGACGTGGAGGCGTTCCTGCCGGGCACGGATCCGCGCGATCACCGCATCTTCGTCGTCGGCGGGCATTACGATTCCCGCGCCACGGACCTGTACAACGGCACGATCGGCGCCCCCGGCGCCAACGACGACGGCAGCGGTACGGCGGTGGTTCTGGAGTGCGCGAGGGTGCTGAGCCGCTATCGCTTCCCCGCCTCCATCGCCTTTATCGCCTTCGAGGGCGAAGAAGAAGGGCTGTTTGGCAGCCGTTATGCGGCGCAAACCGCGCGGGCGCACGGGCTGGACATCGCGGCGATGCTGGACAACGACATCGTGGGCGGCGACAACACCCCGGGGCGAGCCAACCATGACCGCCTGCGGGTGTTCAGCCAGGGCGTGCCGGGGCGGCTGACGCCGCGGCAGCTGCGCCTGCTCGCTTGGCTGGGCGGGACGAACGATTCGCCCTCGCGGGAGGTGGCGCGCTACGCCGCGGCGCTGGCGACGGGATATTTGCCGGGATTCCACGTGGTGCTGGAATTCCGCCAGGATCGCTATTTGCGCGGCGGCGACCAAATGTCCTACAACGCGGCGGGCTATCCGGCGGTGCGCTTCTCCGACTATTACGAGAACTATCATCACCAGCATCAAACCGTGCGGAGGGTGCATGGGGTGCAGTACGGCGATTTGGCGCGCTACACCACGCCGGCCTACAACGCCAACGCAGCGCGCGTGAACGCGATGACGCTGGCGGCGCTGGCGTCGGCGCCGCCCCCGCCCACCGCGGTGCATTACGCGCCGAAGCTGGAGAGCGGCACCACGCTCAGCTGGCGGGCCTCGCCCGGCGCGGCCAGCTATCGTGTTTGGCTGCGTCCAACCGCGGCGCCGCAATGGACCGAGGCGGTAACGGTGCACGGCACGGAGGCGCACCTGCGGCAGTCGAAGGACAACTATTTCATCGCGGTCTCGGCGGTCGGAGCCAACGGAATGGCCAGCCTGCCGGCGCTGCCCACCTTGGTGTTCCGGCGGCGGGCGCGCAAGCCCCAGCACGCCGCCGGCGGCAGCCGTTAGCGCGGTGCCGGACCGAACCGATTCCCCCGCGCCGGTGCTGGCGGTGGGCGCGATCATCCCGCGTGGAAACCGCGTGCTGCTGATTCGGCGCGGCCAGGAACCGGCCGCCGGACTTTGGACCCTGCCTGGCGGCCGCGTGGAACCGGGAGAGACCGTGCGCGCGGCGCTGGTGCGGGAGGCGCGGGAGGAAACCGGGCTGACGGTGGCGCCGGGACCGCTGGTGGAGATTTTTGAAATCATCCAGCGCGAGCCCAAGGGCGGATTGCAATATCACTTCGTCATTCTGGATTTCTTGGCCCATGCCGCGGCGGCGGCGGAGGCGCAAGCCGGCAGTGACGCGGCGGCGCTGGCCTGGGTCGCCTGGGACGAAGTGGGCGCCTATGCCACGACCACGGGGCTTCCAGGCGTGCTGGCCAAGGCGCGGACCCTGATGCAGCTTCCTCGGCAATCGCCACTATCCTGAAGGGTGCAGGCTGCCGCCGAGATGCCGGATGACTTTGCCGCCGCTTGGGCGCGGTTGGACGCCGAGCCTTGGCTGACGGCCGCGCTGGCGCGGATTCCACGCGTGGAGCCCTGGATCCGCCGCCAACAGTTGGCGGTCGCGGCCATCGCCGCGCCGACCGGCGGCGAGGGGTTGCGCGCGGAATGGATGCTGGCGCAGTTCACCGCCCTCGGCCTGGAAGCGGAGTTGGACACGGTGGGCAACGTGCTGGCGCGGATGCCGGCGCGCAGCCGCGGCGGGGCCAACCGGCGGCAGATTCTGATTACCGCGCATATGGATACCGCGTTTCCTCCGGGAACCGCCATGACGCCGCAACCCGAGGGGAGGATTTGGCGCGGACCGGGAATTGGCGATAATGCGGCGGGATTGGCCGCGCTGCTGACCCTGGCGCGGCTGACCGCCGAGGCGCAACTGGATCCCCGCCATTGGCCCTTCCGCTTCGCGGCCAATGTGGGGGAAGAAGGCGAAGGCGATTTGCGCGGCATGCGCCACTTGTTCTCCGGCGCCGAGGCGGGGCAGATCGCGCACACACTGGTGCTGGACGGGCCCGGCCAGGGCTTGACCACCCGCGCGCTCGGCAGCCGGCGTTTTCAAGTGGAGATCACCGGGCCGGGCGGGCACAGTTGGGCGGACGCGGGCGCGGCGAGCGCCATCCATGCCTTGGCGCGGGCGGCGGAGCGGTTGCTGCGCCGGGCCCGCAACGAACTCGGCGTGGCCGCCTGCAATATCGGCCAGATCAGCGGCGGCGGCGCCATCAATGCGGTCGCGCCGGCGGCAAGCATGAAGGTGGATTTGCGCGCCGCGGAGGCGCCGCGGCTGGAACAACTGGCGGAGGAATTGCGGGCGGCGGTGGAGGAGGGAGTCGCGGAGGAAAACCGCCAAGCGCGCAGCGGCGCGGTGACCGGGCGCCTGGAATCGCTGGGGGAACGGCCGGCGGGAGCGCTGCCGCGGGCGGCGCCGCTGCGCGCGGCGCTGGAGCAGGTGGAGGAGCGGCTGGGGATGACCCATGCCGACACGCTGGCCTCGACCGACGCCAATGTTCCGCTGGCCCTGGGCCGCTCAGCGGTGCGGCTCGGAGCGGGGGGACGCGGCGGCGGCGCCCACAGCATGCAGGAATGGTTTGACCCCGCCGGCCGGACGCCGGCGCTGCGCCGCGCGCTGCTGCTGATGGCGCTGCTGGCCGAGGCGGGGATATAGCCTAAGGGCGCAGGCGCCATGACTCGCCCCACTCCAGAAGCCTCCGGCGCGCCGGCCGCGGCGCCGCCCCCCACCGCCGGACGGGCGATTTATCGGGCCGACCTGGCGCTCCTGGCCATCACCGCCATCTGGGGCGGAACGTTTCTGGTGGTGCAAGCGGCGCTGCGGAGCGCCTCGCCGCTGGCGTTCAATGCGGCCCGCTTCACCTTGGCCGGCGGTTTGCTCGCCGCCGTCTACCGCCGGCGGCTGCGGCGGATCCCGGCGGCGGTGTGGGGAGCGAGTGCGGTCTTAGGCCTGCTGCTGGCGATCGGCTTCGGTTTCCAAACCGTCGGCCTGGAGTACACCACGGCGGCGAAGTCGGCATTTTTGACCGGCTTGTCGGTGGTGCTAGTTCCGTTCTTCGTGGCGCTTTGGTGGAGGCGGCGGCTGGGCGGCAATGCCTACGCCGGGGCGGGTCTAGCGCTAGCCGGAATCTATTTCCTGGCCTTCGCCCGCTCCCTTGCCGGCGGCTGGGGTCCGGTCAACCGCGGGGACCTACTCACCCTGTTTTGCGCCGTGGCGTTCGCGGCGCAAATCGCGGCGCAGGGCGAGTTCGCTCCCCGCTACGGCTTCGCCCGCCTGGCGGTGTTGCAGGTGGTCTTTGCCGCCGGATTCACCTGGATCGGAGCGGTGTGCCTGGAGCCCATCCATTTGGCCTGGGCGGCGCCGGGGTTGTGGGCGGCGCTGGGCATCACCGCGGTGCTGGCTACGGCGGTGGCGTTCACCACGCAGGCCTGGGCGCAGCAATTTACGCCCGCCAGCCATACCGCCATCATTTTTGCCGCGGAACCCGTCTTTGCCTGGCTGGCGAGCATCGCCCTGGGGGTGGAGGCCTTGCTGACCAATCAAATCGTCGGCGCGCTACTGGTGCTGGGGGCCATCCTGACCATCGAATTGCAGCCGTTCCGGCGGCGCCGCGCCGCACCCCATCCCCAGGCGTAGCCGGCTCCGGGCGGTGCGCTCCTGCCGGGCCCGACCGCGGGAGGATGGCCACATGAAGCCCTGGCGCGGTTTGGAGGGCCGAAATCGCCATCCCTGCGCCACCCCAACCGGGAATGCCGGAAGGCGAATCCGGCGGCGGTTCTATAATGTCCACTGTCCCCTTGCCTGCTTGGCATGTCGTCTTCGCAGTCCCAAACCGGTCCCTTGCATCTCCCGCGCCGGCGCTCCGCGGCGGCAGTAGCGGGCTGGTTCGTGGCGGCGTTGGCGGTGGGCGTCCTGCTGGGCAGTTGGTGGGGCCTGGGACGGCGAAGTCCGGCGGCGGAGCCGGGCGGCGGCGCCTTCCAGTCACTGGCCCAGCGGCTGCTGCCGAGCGTGGTGAACATCCAGACCGACGCGGAAGCGCCGGCGGCAGTGGCCGGAGGACAGGTGTTGCCGGACGCGGCCGAAGGCGATTTCGCGGCGAACGGCGGATTGCAACCGGAGAATCGCACCCTGGGTTCCGGCGTGATCGTGGGTCCGCGGGGATATATCCTGACCAACTATCACGTGGTGCGGCGGGCGCGCCGAATCGCCGTGTGGCTGTATCACCACCCGCAACCCTACCCGGCGCAACTGGTGGGCAGCGATCGCGCGACGGACCTGGCGCTGCTGAAAATCCACGCCGGGCATCTCCTGCCCGCGGTGCAATTGGACGGCAGCCGCGGGTTGCGGGTGGGCGATTGGGTGCTGGCGATCGGCAGTCCATTTGGGCTGGACCACACGGTTACCGCGGGAATCGTGAGCGCGCTGGGACGGCATGTGGCCGGCGAGGACGAGTTCCAGCGCTTCATCCAGACCGACGCGCCGATCAATCCCGGCAATAGCGGCGGGCCGCTGGTGAACATGGCCGGCCAGGTGGTGGGCATCAACACGGCGATCTACACGGTCTCCTACGCCTATGAGGGCGTGGGCTTCGCGCTGCCCGCGGAGCTGGCGCGGAACGTCTATCGCCAGCTGCTGCGGCACGGGCGCGTGCGGCGGGGCTCGATCGGCATTTATTTCCAGCCCAACCTGCCATTCGCGGTGCGCAAGATCTACGGCATCCAGCGCGGCGTGCCGATCTCGGCGGTGGTGGCCGACGGCCCGGCGGCGCGGGCGGGGTTGCGGGCCGGCGACGTCATCGTCGCCATCGGCGGCCAGCCGGTGCGGTCCGGGCAACAACTGTTGGCGGCGATCGTGCGGCGCCGCGTGGGCAGCCGCGTGGAGGTGAGCTTCCGGCGCCGGGGCAAGCCGATGGAGGCGGCGGTGCAGGTGGCCAATCGCGACCGGCTGTTCCATCTCGCCGGCGACTTTCCCCCGCCGCCTGCCGCCCCGCGGGATCCGACCCTGGGCCTGCAACTGCGCAGCGTCAGCGCGGCGGCGGCCGCCGGACAACGGCTGCCCCGGATCGCCAGCGGCGTGGTGGTGCGGGCGGTGGATCCCGGATCGTTCGCCGGACAGATCGGCATTCGCCGCGGCGACGTGATCGTCAGCCTGGACCGGCATCCGATTCCCAATGCGGAGGTGTTTCGCGCGCTGAGCAGTCAGTTGCGGCCCGGACAGCCGGTGGCGATGGGTTTGCGGAGGTTGGGGGCGGATAATCAATGGACGCAATGGTGGGCGGGAGGGCTCTACCGGTAATGGATCGGCGGGGCGATAGCCGTCGCATCGCATCGTTGGCCCCGCGCTCGGGCTCCTCACGTACATCCCGGTACGCTGCGTCGCCCTCGCTCGGGCCGCCTCGCCCTGCTCGGCTCTTGCCCCGCTCGGGCGTTTCCCGTGGTGAGCCCGACGGCGAAACCCATCTGCGGACTCGGCGGGGCGATAGCCGTCGCATCGCATCGTTGGCCCTGCGCGATTGGCCGGCGCCTCGGGTCAGATCGGGAGCGGGCCGGCAGGCGCGGGGTTGGCTGCGCCGGCTGGCGCGCACCGGAACCGTCTTGGCGGCGTTGGCCGCCGCCGGCGTCTGCGTCGCGCCGCGGCCGGCCCCGGCCCGAGCGGCGGCGGCACGCTGCTGCCGCCGGCCGCGGCGCTACCGCCGCGGCCCGGGCATCACGCCGCAGCGGACGCGGCAGATCCAAGCCGCCCTGGTGAAGGCGGGATACCTGAAGCATGTGACCGGGCATTGGAATTGGGCAACGCACGAGGCGCTGGTTCGGTTCCAGCGCGACCATCATTGGCAAACGCGCTGGGTTCCGGATTCGCGGGCGCTGATCGCGCTGGGCCTGGGACCAAAACGGGACGAACCGCCGGCGGCGCCGCGTAAAACCCCCGCGACACATCGCGCGGCCAAGGCCCAACACGCTGCCGGCGGCGCGGCAGTTCACGCCAAGAAGCAGGAGCGACAAGCGCATGGCCACCTTTAACGCCGCACCCACCCACCGCAACTTCATCGCCGGCGAATGGCGCGATCCCCTCACCGGGGAATATTTGGAGAGCCTAAATCCGGCGCATCAGGACGAAACCGTCGGCCTGTTCCCGCGTTCCGGCAAGGAGGACGTGGATGCGGCGGTGAACGCCGCCTTGGAGGCGTATCCGCGATGGCGGGATACGCCCGCGCCCCGGCGGGCGGAGATTCTGTTCCGCGCCGGACAACTGCTGCTGGAAAACAAGGACGCCTTCGCCCAGGACATGACCCGGGAGATGGGCAAGGTGCTGCTGGAGACGCGCGGCGACGTGCAGGAGGCCATTGACATGACCTTCTTCATGGCCGGCGAGGGGCGGCGGCTGTACGGCGTGACCACGCCGTCGGAACTGCCCAACAAGCTCTGCCTGACCTTCCGCGTGCCCATCGGCGTGGCGGGATTGATCACGCCCTGGAACTTCCCCATGGCGATCCCCAGCTGGAAGTCCATTCCGGCGCTGATCTGCGGCAACTGCGTGGTGCTGAAGCCGGCGGAGGATGCGCCGCTCTCAAGCGTGAATTTCGTCAATGCGCTAACCGAGGCGGGAGTGCCGGCGGGCGTGGTGAATTTGGTAATGGGCGAGGGCGCGGAATGCGGCGCGCCGCTGGTGGCGCATCCCGCCACGCGCATCGTCTCCTTTACCGGCTCCACCGCCGTGGGCCGCGAGGTGGGCGCGGAGGCGGCGCGGCAGCTGAAACATTGCAACCTGGAATTGGGCGGCAAAAACGCCATCATCGTTTTGGACGATGCGAATTTGGAACTGGCGCTGGAGGGCTGCCTGTGGGCGGCGTTCGGCACCACGGGCCAGCGCTGCACGGCGGCCAGCCGCATCATCGTGCAAAAAGGCGTTTACGGAAAGTTCCTGGAGCGGCTGACCGAACGGGCGGGGGAACTGCGCGTGGGCGACGGTCTGGATCCGCGCACGCAAATGGGACCGGTGGTGAACCGGCAGCAACTGGACACCATCGCGTCGTATGTCGAGATCGGCAAGCAGGAAGGCGCCAAGCTGCGGCTGGGCGGACGCCGCATGACCGGCGGTGATTTGGCGCAGGGCCTGTTCTTCGCGCCGACCATCTTCGCCGAAGTGACGCCCAACATGCGCATCGCGCAAGAGGAGATCTTCGGCCCGGTGGTGGCGGTGATGCCCTGCGATGGCCTGGAGCAGGCGCTGGAATTCGCCAACGGCGTGGCCTATGGGCTGTCGTCGGCGATCTATACCGCCGACGTCAACCGCGCCATGCGCGCGGCGCGGGAACTGCAAACCGGCATCGCCTACGTGAATGCGCCGACCATCGGCGCCGAGGTGCATTTGCCCTTCGGCGGCACCAAGAACACCGGCAACGGACACCGGGAGAGCGGCCTGGCCACGCTCGACGTCTATAGCGAATGGAAGACGGTCTACGTGGATTACAGCGGCGCGCTGCAACGCGCGCAGATCGACACCGAGGAATTGTAGGCCCCGGCCCGCGCCGGACCAGGGCCGCGGGCGCCGGGCCGCGGCGGCGTCCCGCCGCGCCCCGCGCCCGGCCTAGGACGGCGGTAACGTCTACTTCCCGGCGGATTGCAGAGCGAGGTGGACCAGCGTGGCGACGGCGACGCCGGTCGGCCCCTTGCTCATCCAAGGTTTGGGGTCGTCCAGCCACGCGGTGCCGGCGATGTCCAGGTGAACCCAGGGGGTTTGCTCGACGAATTCGCGCAGGAACATGGCGGCGGTGACGGCGCCGCCCCAGCGGCCGCCGACGTTGAGGACGTCGCCGACGGTGCCGCGGATGAACTCGAAATATTCCTCATCCACGGGCATGCGCCACATCTTCTCGCCGGAGGCAGCGCGGGCGCGCTCGAAGGCGGCGAAGAAGTCTTCATTGTTGGAGAAGACGCCGGTGTAGACGCTGGCCAGGGCGACGACGATCGCGCCGGTCAGGGTGCAAACGTCCACCAGGCGCGTGGCGCCCAATTGCTGCGCGTAGTGCAGGCCATCGGCGAGCACCAGCCGGCCTTCGGCGTCGGTATTGAGCACCTCGATGCTTTTGCCGGACATGGCGATCTGCACGTCGCCGGGCTTTTGCGCCCGTCCGCCCGGCATGTTTTCGGCGCAGGGAACGATGGCGATGACGTCAAGCTTGGGCTGGAGCGCGGCGATGGCCTGCATGGCGCCGAGCACGGCGGCGCCGCCGGCCATGTCGAACTTCATTTTGTCCATGTCCGCGGCGGGCTTGATGGAAATGCCGCCGGTGTCGAAGGTGATGCCCTTGCCCACCAGGCCGAGTTTTTCCTTGCCGTTGCCCCCGCCCTTGTATTGCAGCACGATCATCACCGGGGGCTCGGCGGAGCCCTGCGCCACCCCGAGGAAAGCGCCCATCTTCAGTTCGCGGGCGCGGTCCTCGGTAATCAGCTCGCATTCCAGGCCCGCTGATTTGGCCATGGCCTGGGCGCGGCGGCCCATTTCGGTGGGGGTCATGCGATTCGCCGGCTCATTGCCCAGCACGCGGGCGAAATCCTGCCCGGCGGCGATGGCGCGGGCGCGGGTCAGGGCGGCGGCGAGCGCAGGCTCCTGGCTCTTGAGCTGCTCGGGAAGGACAATGGCGATCTCGGCCAATTGCTTGTCCTCCCGGTCACGCTTGTAGCGGCCGGTATCGAAATCGCCGCCGAGCGCGCCGGTGAGGATGGCTTCAATCGCGGCGGCCGGGTCCAGCTGCTCTGGAGCGCAGCAGGCGAAGCGAAGCAGGTTCTTGCCCTTGAGCTGGCGGCCGAGGGCGCCCGCCAGGCGGCGCAGTTCATGGGCGCCGAGGGCGGCCTTGCCCGTGCCCAAAAGAAAAACGCGCTGGGCGGCGGCGCCGTTCAGCTTGCCCAAGGGCAAAAGCTCATAGGCGCGGCCGCTGAATTCGCCGCTCTGCAGCAAGGCGGCGATGGCGCCGTTCGCGGCGCGGTCCAGCTCCGCCGCCGCTCCAGAAAGCTTCGGCTCGCGCTCGGACACGAGCACGGCGAGAACATCGGCCTCGACCTTGGCGGGGGCGGAAAACAACAAACGGGATTCCATCAAACGTTGGCTCCTTTCGCGCTGCGAACTTTTAGTGTAGGGCAGGGGCGGCGGCGGCCGGACGCACCGGCTTGCCGCGCGGGCGGCCGGCCCTCCCGAGCCGGCGCCGGCGGCAGGCTGCCGGACGGAACGCCAATTTTGCCGGCATTAGACGCGCACTCGGGTCAGGGGCGCGCCGTCGCGGCAGAGGGGACAGTCGTCCTTGCGCCAATAACGGGGCCGCAGCGTGGTCAGCTTGAAAAACGGGACCCCGGCAAAGTCCTGGGCATCCTCCCAGGGCTGATGCACCAAAACGGCGAGCGCCAGCACCTGGGCGCCGGCGCCTTCGATCAGCCGCTGGAGCGCTTTGAGCTTGGCGCCGCTGCGCAGAATGTCGTCCACCAGAATGACCCGTTCGCCGGCGTGGTGCTCCATGAATTGGCGAAAGACCAGCTCGCCATCCTCTTTTTCCGCCCAATACGTCTGCGCGGCGCGCAAGGCCTCGGCGACGCCGTACGCCACCGGCAAGCCGCCGGTCGCCGGCGCGACGATGCTGACGTTGGGCAGGCAGCGGCGAATCTCATCGTCGGCGCGCAGTTTGCGGCTGAGAGCGACACTGAGGGTTTTGGATTCCCAGAAATGCCGCATGGCCATGGGGATCTGGAGATAGGCGTCCGAATGGGTGCCGCTGGGATGCAAAAAATGGCCGTGCTGGAGCGCGCCGGTCGCCTCTAAAAGTTCATTGACCTGAGCTTCGCTGGGAATGAGGTCCATACCCGTATGCTATGGATGGTAGCAGACGGCTGGAATTGGGCGGGGCGATCACCGTCGCATCGCTTCGTTGGGGATTCGCTCGTGCTCCTCACGTACATCCCGGTACGCTCGTTCGCCCTCGCTCTCCCCGCCTCGCCCTGCTCGGTTCTCGCCCCGCTCAACAGTTCCGCCGGTGGGCCTGGCGTAGCCCTTGCCCATGCGCCGGCGGGGCGATCACCGTCGCATCGCTTCGTCCCACCCCGCCGCCGCGGACGGCTGCGGGGGCCCCGGGGTTGGGGATTCACCGCAGGTCCGCGCGAATGACTCGCGGGCGCATCGCCGGGGCGACGGGGCGCCGGGGCGCCGGGGCGACTGCCGGCGCGGAGAATGGGGGCCGCTTTAGCGGGAAGGCTGGCCAGCGGCCCGGGCGTTTAGGGGGACGGCGGAGCTAGACCGATCCCAGCGGAGTGACGGGAGCGGGAGCGGCGCCTTCCTTCTGATTCACGCCGTCCTTGAGTTCCTTGCTGGGTTTGAAGAAGGGGATGCGGCGGGCGGGCACCGGAACGCTTTCGCCCGTTTTGGGATTGCGGCCAATGCGGGCTTTGCGCTGGCGGGTGCGAAAGCTGCCAAACCCGCGGATTTCGATCTTGTCGCCGGCGCGCAAGGACTGGACAATGCTGGCAAGGATAGCCTCGACGATCTTCTCGCCATCCTTGCGCGTCACCTCGGCGGCTTGGGCAACTTCTTCAATCAAATCGGCTTTGGTCATGAGTAAAACCCGGGCAGCGGCCTAGAACAGCACTGTACCCCACCCGGCGGAGGGCAAGCAACAGGGGCGGGTTGGGCGGGGCGGCGCCGCCAAGCCGCCGCCGGTCTAGGCCGGCACGGAATCAGCCTGCGGCGGCCTCGGCGGCGCGGAGGGCCTGAATGTCCCGCCGCGGCGGCTGGCCGAAAACTCGGCGGTATTCGCGGCTAAATTGGCTGGCGCTCTCGTAGCCGACGGCGAACGCGGCGCTGGCGGCGTCCAGACCCTCCAGCAGCATCTGGTCGCGCGCGGCTTGCAGGCGCAGGCGCTTTTGGTATTGCAGCGGGCTCATGGCGGTGAGAGCGCGGAAATGGTGGTGCAGCGTGGAAACGCCCATACCGGCGTGCGCCGCCAGTTCTTGGATCCGCAGCGGCTGCTGGTAATGGGCGCGCAGCCAGGCAGCGGCCCGGGCAGCGCGCTGGCTGGGATCGCCGGCGGTGGCGATGGCGCGGAGGCGCTGCCCTTGCGGGCCGCGCAGTAGGCGGTAAAGGATCTCGCGCTGGATCAACGGCGCTAGGAAGGCGATATCGCCGGGCGCAGCGAGCAGGTCCAGCAGCCGGGAACAGGCGTCGAGCAGGCCGGGGCTATTGCGACCCAGGGCGACGCCATGCACCCGCGGCGCGGCGGGCGGAGCCGCGAGGTTTTCCCGCGCCAGCATCTCCCGCACCATGCCCAGATCGAGCTTGAGCAGCAGCGACAGCAGCGGCGCCGATTCACTCGCGGCCAGGATTTGGCTGGTGACGGGAACCTGCAATGCGGTCAGCAGGAAGTGGCGGGCGTCGCAAACATAGACCACGCCGCCCAGGATGACGCGCTTGCGGCCCGAGACGAAAACGTTGAGGCTGGGCTCGTAAACGCCGCATTGGCAGGCGCTCGGGGCGGTGCGGCGATAGAGCTGTAGACCGGGGATCGCGGTGGCATGCGCGCCGGAAGTGGGGGCGTTGGCGGCGATTTTGCCGGCCAGTTCGGCGCGAGCGGCGGCGAGCGCCGCGCCGTCTCCTGCCGGCAACTCCGCCCCCGTCGCCCGGGCCGGAATGGTTCGCGTTGCCATGAGTCGAGCCCACCCATTGTCAGCCGTCCCAATTCCAGCAACTCCGGCGGCAAGAGAAACAGGCAAGGAATGGGCAGGATCAGGATACCGCTCGCGGCGCCGCGACCACTAGTCTGAGATGGCAATCAACGGGAGGCGAGGATGCAAGCGCGGCAATTGGGCAGGAGCGGACTGAAGGTTTCGGCGCTGGGGCTGGGATGCATGGGCATGAGCTTCGGGTACGGCCCGCCGCGGGACCCGGGTGAGATGACCGCCGTGATCCGCGGAGCCGTGGAGGAAGGCGTGACGTTTTTCGACACCGCGCAGGTGTACGGCCCGTTCCTCAATGAGGAACTGGTGGGCGCGGCGCTGGCGCCGTTCCGCGGACAAGTGGTGATCGCGACCAAGTTCGGATTCAAATTCGCTGACGAGGGGGGCGGGGCGCGTTCGTTGGGCTTGGACAGCCGGCCGGAAACCATCAAGCGCAGCGCGGAGGATTCGCTACGGAGGCTGCGCGTCGACTCGATTGATTTGTACTACCAGCATCGCGTAGACCCGGAGGTGCCGATCGCGGAGGTGGCCGGGGCGGTAAGGGACTTGATTCAGGCGGGCAAGGTCAAGCATTTCGGCATGTCCGAGGCGGCCGCGGAAACCATTCGGCGGGCGCATGCGGTGCAGCCGGTGACGGCGGTGCAGAGCGAATATTCGCTGTGGTGGAAACGGCCGGAAGCGGCGGTGCTGCCCACATTGGAGGAGTTGGGCATCGGCTTCGTTCCCTACAGCCCTTTGGGCAAGGGCTTCCTGACCGGCGCCATCGGCGAGGACACCACCTTCGCGGCCACCGATCTGCGCAGCCGCATACCGCGCTTTCAGCCGCAGGCGCGCCAGGCCAATCAAGCGTTGGTGGAACTGCTGGGAGCCGTGGCGCAGCGCAAGCATGCCACGCCTGCGCAAATCGCCCTGGCCTGGCTGCTGGCGCAAAAGCCCTGGATCGTCCCCATCCCGGGCACGACCAAACTCGCTCGCATGCAGGAAAACTCCCGAGCGGCGGCGATCCAATTGACCGCCGGGGATTTGACGGAAATCAACGAGGCCGCATCCAAGATCACCATTCAGGGGGCGCGCTATCCGGAAGACCTGGAGCGGATGACCTACCGCTAGCAGAAGCGGGGGCGAAGCGGAGGGAATGGCCCCATGCGAGGAGCGGTGCTTTACGGACCAGCGGGAGTTTCAGAGCGCGGCGCGGGCCAGCCGGATGCGCCGGCCGCTGGCCGACGGCGCCTTGGTCGCGACCCGCAGCGCGGCAGCGATGACCGGGCCGCGCGCCGGGGCCGCAACGGCGGAGATCGCGGCAGCGTCAGCGCCGCCAGTCACAGCCGGACGCATGGCCGTGCAGCGGGACCAACCTTGGCCCGAGAATGGACCCAGGAGGAACCAGACATGGAAATTCAGCGCGCAGGCGCGCAAGCATCCCAGCCGGGTCCAGCGGAATGGTTCACCGGCAGCGTGCGGATTGACCCACTGTTTGCCGCGGCGGCGCCGGGGCGGGTGCGGGGCGCCGGCGTGACGTTCGAACCGGGAGCGCGGACGGCATGGCATACCCATCCCTTGGGGCAAACGCTAATCGTCACCGCGGGCCTCGGCTGGACGCAACATTGGGGCGGGCCGGTGGAGGAGATTCGCCTCGGGGACGTGGTGTGGTTTGCGCCGGGAGAAAAGCATTGGCACGGCGCGTCGCCACGGACGGCGATGAGCCACATTGCGATTCAAGAAGAAGAGAACGGCAAGGCCGTGGACTGGCTGGAGCCGGTCAGCGACCAGCAATACCGGCGCTAGCGGTGAATGATTGGCGCGGGCCCCAGCGCGGCTACGCCGCGCGTCCCGCTTAGGCGCCAGGCTGGGCCGGGGGCCCCATTCGCCCCAGCCCAGCCGGCACCTCGCAACCTCGCAGGGGGCCGCGCCGCTCCGGGGGCAGGCCGTGGCGTTCATCCGCACGCCAAGTGCGCGCCGGGGGAGCCTCGCGCCTTTCCGCGCCTGCTTTGCTTCGCCGGCAAAAGGCGCGGCCCTCGCGAATCGAAGTTGGCGGCTCGGCCCGCGCTCACCGCGGGCGCGGAACCGAACTTCGGACCGAGCGCTCCCGCGGCCGGCATTGTCGGTTCTTGCGGCCCGGTCTCCCATCCGCACTTGATCCGTGCGCCGCGCCTGGGAGGGGCCTGGGCGCTCGCGGGCGTCGGGGGCCCCGGCGGACGACTGTCGCTGGCCGGTGCCGCCCAGCCGCTGGCGCGCCATCGTCGGCGGCCGAAAATGGGCGGCTGAGCCGCGCCGCTAGCGGGCGGGCGGCAGGGTGGCCCCGCTGCCCAATTCGGCCGGCGCTTCCCGGCGGCGAGGAGCGAACTCGCTGTGATGGCGGCTGTAGAAGTAGTAAATCACCATGCCGATCGCCAGCCAGATGAGGAAACGCAGCCAGGTGATGACCGGCAGGCCCAACATTAGGACAATGCAGAAGACGACCGAGATGAGCGGGAACCAGGGCACAAAAGGTACCCGGAAGCCGCGGGGACGATCCGGCTGGCGGCGGCGGAGAAAGATGACGCCGAGCGAAACCAAGAGAAAGGCGAACAGCGTGCCGATGTTCGATAGATCGGCGGCGGCGCTGATATCCACCAGCCCGGCGGGAATGGCGACGGCGAAACCGGCGATCCAGGTGGACCAATGCGGGGTTTTGTATTTGGGATGGACGGCGGAAAAAATCTTGGGCAGCAAGCCGTCGCGGGACATGGCAAACCAAATGCGCGCCTGGCCGTATTGGAAGACCAGCAAGGACGACAGCATGCCCATCAGGGCGCCGATGATGATGACGAACTGGAGCGTGGGATTGGCGTGCAGCACGCGCAACGCGTAGGCCACCGGCGCCTCCGCCGCGCGGCCATAGCGGAAGGTCGAGTACTTCAGCATCCCCAATAGCACCAGGGCGACGGCGATGTACAAGACGGTGGCGACGATCAGCGAGCCGATGATGCCGAAGGGCATGTCGCGCTGGGGATTGCGCGCCTCCTCGGCGGCGGTGGATACCGAATCGAAGCCGATATAGGTGAAAAAGATGATGGCGCCGCCGCTGACGACGCCGGCGAAACCGGACGGGGCGAAGGGTTTCCAATTCGCCGGGTGAATGAGCATGGAGCCGGCGGCGATGAAGATGAGTATGGCGCCGATCTTAATCAGGACCATGATGTTGTTGGTGCGGGCGGACTCGCGGATGCCATGCACCAACAAGACGGTCAGAATGAGCACGACCAGGAAGCCGGGAACGTTGAAGTAGCCGTGCGGCGCGCCCTGCGGCGCCCATAGCGGCGCCGACCATCGATCCGGCAGATGAATGCCCAGCTGCGCCAGCGGGGCTTTGAAATACCCGGCGAAACCGACGGCGACGGCGACGTTGCTGACGGCGTACTCGAGAATCAAATCCCAGCCGATGATCCAAGCGAAGATCTCGCCCAGCGTGGCGTAGGAGTAGGTATAGGCGCTGCCGGCGATGGGAATCATCGAGGCCAGCTCGGCGTAGCAGAGACCGGCGAAACTGCACGCGATCGCCACCAAAAGGAACGAGACGGCGATGGCGGGGCCGGCGGGCGGACGGCCGTGCATGATGTTGGCGCTGACGTGGCCGGTGCGGATCAGGCTGAGCATCAGGTCCAAGACCTGCGCTCGCCACCAATGCGGCACCACGGAATATTCCCCCGCGGCGGCGGTGCCGGTGAGGACGAATATCCCGGAGCCGATGATGGCGCCGATACCAAGGGCCACCAGGCTCCAGGGCCCGAGGGTTTTTTTCAGCCGGTGCGCCGGATCCTGGGAGTCGGTGATCAGTTTGTCAATAGATTTGCACTGCAGCAGTTGGCTGGGCATCTATGGGCCGATTCTCTCACGCATGCGCGCGGATTGGGGGAGCCGGATGGCGCGTGGCGGGCGCGCACCGCGGGTGGATCGGGCATGCCACCTGCCCCAACGCTTCCGCGGTGGGAAACACCTCCGCTGCGCGCGGAAAGGTGGGGTATGCCTCTGGCTTGCGTACGGTCGCGCTCCGCGCCGCCGGGGCGGCAGCCCCGTGCCCGCACCGCCTCCAAAACGTACGCCGCCGCCCAGGAGGGCGGCGGTCCCGCCGTTGGCGGGGCCGCCAGAACACGCGTGCGTACGCAGGGCGGGAGCCCTACCCCACGCGCCCGTTAGCCCCTCGGCCGAGCGAGGCAACCAACACCCGCAAAACCTCAGGAGTCTCAAAACCGTCCCAAGTGCCAGTGCCGCGGGCGACACCTCGCGTTGATTTCGCTGGAGTTAGCGCCGCCAGGCCGTGAGAGACGCGGGCTGCGATTGTGGCCCTCGCTGGTCGCGTGGCGGTCAGCTCCCGGCGGGCGGCTCGGGTACGCCGGAGGCGATCATTTGCTTTAAAATCGCCCGCACCCGCGGCGCGAAGCGGCCCTTGGGGCTGGCCTTGAGGTAGCTCTCCAGCATCTGGCGCGCCTGCGGATAACGGTGAAAGCGCAGATCGAGGTTGGAGACCATCAGATACATGTGCGGCTCGCTGGGAGCACCCGGAAGCGCCGCGGTCAGGTCGGCATCGGCGGCGTTCCAACGCTTCAGGCCGTATTCGGCGCGGCCCTGCTCGAAGTGCCATGTCCAGGCTTTGCGATCGGCGGTTTGGACTCTTGCCAGCAGTTTCAGCGCCTGGGCCCAGTGGCGATGATCGTTCTGCAAGCGGGCCAGCCCGACCGCGGCGTCGGGTTCATGCGGATCCAAGCTGAGCGCCTTTTGCCAGGCCTTGCGGGCTTGACCGGTCTTGCGTGCGCCCAAGTAGGCGCTGCCCAGCTCCGCGTATCCGGGGGCGAAGGTCGGGGCCGCGTCGAGCATGGAGGACAATGGAGCGATGGCCTTTTTGTACTGGCGCTTCGCCAGGTAGGCGGCCGCTTTCTTGTAATCCCGCTGCGCTTTGGCGGAGAGGCTGTATTTGCCCAGCGACGGCTCGTGGATGATCTCCGGCTTGCGCTGGAGAAAGATGGTGGCGCTGGCCTCCTGGCCGGAAACCCCGAGATCCACCTCCTGCTCGGCGGGAATGAACCCGGTAGCGGTGATGCTGATGTAATAGACGCCGCCTTGCAGGCCGGAGAAGCTGAACCGTCCATCGAGGTCGGTTTGCGTCTGGTTGACGGGCGTCTCGTATTGGTTTTCCAAGACCACGACGACATGGCCCACGGGCTTATGGCCGGCGAACACCTCGCCGAGCAAGGTCTTGCTGCCGGTGATCTGCGCGGCAAGCGGCAAGGTAAGCAGAAGCGCGGCGGCGGCGAAGCGTGGACCCTGCATGGGGCGAGTGTACTCCTGAACACAGGCAACGGGGCCCAGGAATCCGCCCCGGGCGGCGGCCGCCGCTGTGGGCGTGGGCCAATCGGCCATAGGCGCGGCGCCCCGCCCCGTCGCGGCGGTCGCGCCGCGGGCTCCGGGGGGCCGCGCCGGCGCGATAAATCAACCGCGGAATGGGCTTTCACCCTGTGGGCAGCGGGCTTCAGCCCGCGGGCGTTCACAAGGCCAACGCCCGCCGCAATGGAGACCATGGAACGGCCGCCCGGCTGGCGGCCCCCGCCGCCCGGAGGGCGACGCCCCCGCCGCTGGCGGGACGACGTCAGGACACAAGCTCACAAGCTGGGCGGGGCGAGCACGCCGGCAGGATGCCGGCGCTCCCGTCGAGGCGCTGTTTTTTCCGCAGCCGCGGGCGCGCGGCGGCGCTGGCGATGTTTCCCTTCAGCGCTGGTGGTTTTGCGTGTACTGCTCGCGGGCGGCGAGGCGGACCTGGGCGTGCTGCACGGCGCGGACGGCGGCCAGGTGATCCACGTTGGGATCCGCGCTGCGCTCGGCCGCCTGCGCGCGCTCCAGTGCGGCCAGGGCGCGGGCCGGGTCAATTTCGCCCGGCCACTCGGCGCTGTCGGCCAGAATGACGGCCTTCTCGTTGGTGATCTCGACGAAGCCGCCGCCGAGGACGAGCTGCGGCGGCTGGTCCGCCGCGGAAACGGGCTCGGCCGCGCCGGCGGGCTTCCACGTCAGTTCGCCGGCCCCCAACTCCGCCACCAGCTGCGCGTGGCCGGGCCGCATGCCGATGCATCCCAGCAGGGCGGGAATGGAGGCCTCGGTGGCGGCGACGCGGAGCGCCAGCCGCTCCGGCGTGACCACCTCGAGTTGGAATGTCGCGTCCGGCATGGCTTAGGGCTGCTGGGCCAACTCGGCGGCCCGCTGCTTGACTTCCTCAATGGTGCCTTGCATGTAGAATGCCTGCTCGGGCAGATCGTCGAGTTTGCCTTCGACGATTTCCTTGAAGCCGGCGATGGTGTCGGCCAACTTGACGTAGCGGCCCTTCAGGCCGGTGAACTGCTCGGCGACGAAGAACGGCTGGGACAAGAAGCGCTGGATACGGCGGGCGCGGTTGACGGCGGTGCGGTCCTCCTCGCTCAGTTCGTCAATCCCGAGGATGGCGATGATGTCTTGCAGATCCTTGTAGCGCTGCAGGATGTTCTTGACTTCCTGGGCCACGCGATAATGCTCCTCGCCGAGGATGCGGGGATCCAGAATGCGGGACGAAGATGCCAGCGGATCCACGGCGGGATAGATGCCGAGTTCGGCGATCTGGCGGGACAGATTGCTGGTGGCGTCGAGATGGGCGAAGGTGGTGGCCGGAGCCGGATCGGTGTAATCGTCGGCGGGCACATACACCGCCTGCACGGAGGTGATGGAGCCCTTCTTGGTGGAGGTGATCCGCTCCTCGAGTTCGCCCATCTCCGTGGCCAGGTTGGGCTGGTAACCCACGGCGGAGGGCATGCGGCCCAGCAGGGCGGACACCTCCGAACCGGCCTGGGTGAAGCGGAAGATATTGTCAATGAACAACAGCACGTCCTGGCCCTCGACGTCGCGAAAATATTCCGCCACGGTCAAGCCGCTCAGGCCGACGCGCAGGCGGGCGCCGGGAGGTTCGGTCATCTGGCCATAGATCAAAGCCGCCTTGCTTTTCGCCGAGTTACCCGGGACGATCACGCCGCTTTCGCTCATCTCCAACCACAGGTCGTTGCCTTCGCGCGTGCGCTCGCCCACGCCGGTGAACACGGAGACCCCGCCGTGCTTGGTGGCGATGTTGTTGATCAGCTCCATGATGATGACCGTCTTGCCCACGCCGGCGCCGCCGAACAGCCCGATCTTGCCGCCGCGCAGGTAGGGCTCCAGCAAATCAATCACCTTGATGCCGGTCTCGAACATTTGCAGCTCGGTGGATTGCTCCTCCAGGCTGGGGGCGGCGCGGCGGATGGGAAAGCGGGTTTTGGCCTCGATGGGGCCGAGCTTATCCACCGGCCGGCCGAGCACGTCCATCACCCGGCCCAGCGTAGCCGGGCCCACGGGCACGGTGATGGGCCCGCCGGTGTCAATGACGGTCATGCCGCGGACCAGGCCCTCGGTAGGCTCCATGGCCACGCATTTGACCCGTCCCTCGCCCAACTGCTGCGCGACCTCGACGGTGACGTCCATCTTCTCGGCGCCGGGGAAGCCGTCGCCGATAATGCGCAACGCCTGATCAATGGGCGGCAGGTCCTTCTCGGCGAATCGGCAAACCACGACCGGACCGGTGATTTCGATGAGCTTGCCGGTGGCGCGGTCGGTGGCGGTGGGAGCGGTGGGGGTAATGGCGGTGGACATAAAGAAACACTCCTGGGCGGCTAGCCCGTCTGGGCAGCGGCGGCGCCACTGACGACCTCGATGATTTCCTTGGTGATGGCCGCCTGGCGGGCGCGGTTCATGGTCAGGCTGAGATCGTCAATCAAGTCCGCCGCGTTCTTCGTGGCGGTGTCCATGGCGTTCATGCGGGCCGCCTGTTCGCCGGCGAAGCTCTCCAGCAGCGCGCGGTAGAGCTGGATTTCCACGTAGCGGGGCAACAGCGCGGCGAGCACCGCGTCGGCAGCGGGCTCGAAGATGGGCTCGATCGGCGCGGCCGCGGCGGGCGCGGCGGCGGCTTTGGGCTGGGCCACGGCCTCGGTGGCGATGGGCAAAAGGCGCCGCACGTTGACCTGCTGCCGGAAGACCGAGCGGAACTCGTTGCCGATGGAATACACGGCGTCGGTCTCGCCGGCGGCATACCGCCGCATCAAGCGCGCGGCGATGTCGCGGGCGACGCCATGGTCCACGCTCTTGGTGAACAGGCCGATGGTCTCGGCGCTGATCGTCCGGCCGCGGCGCCGGTAATAATCCCGCGCCTTGCGGCCGACCACTTCATACTCGATGCGGGCGGAGGCGCGCTCGGCGGCCGCCTGCTGCGCCGCCTTGAACACGTTGAGGTTGAACGCGCCGGCCAGGCCCTTGTCGGCGGTGATAACGACCAGCGTCACGCGCTGCTCCGGGCGGCGGGCCAAGAGCGCGGCGGCCAGCGGGGCCACCGAGGGATCCAGCTCCGCCCCGGCCACCAGCGCCAGCAGCCCCGACAGGCGCTCGGCGTAGGGACGGGCGGCGAAGGCCTGATCCTGGGCGCGGCGCAGCTTGGCGGCCGAGACCATCTGCATGGCCCGGGTGATCTGCCGCGTGTTGCGCACCGAACGGATGCGCCGCCGGATATCGAGAAGATTAGGCATGGGCGCCGGTTACTTCACCGCCGCTTGCGGCTCAGCCTGCGGTTGCGCCGCCTGCGGCGGCGCGGCGGGAGCGGCCTTCGGCGCCGCCGACTGGGCGGCGAGGAAGCGGGCCTTCGCCTCGTCCAACGCGGCGCGCAACCGCGAGCGGAGTTCATCGTCGAACGCCTTTTTATCGGCCAATTGGTGCAGCAGCGCGGGATGGGCGGCGTCGAGGAAGTCGTAGAGCGAACGCTCGAAGGGACGCACTTGCTCCAGCGACAGATCGTCCAAGAAGCCGTACGTGCCGGCGAAGATGGCGATGACCTGCTTTTCCACCGGCAGCGGGGAATACTGATCCTGCTTCAGCAGCTCGACCAGGCGCAGGCCGCGGTTCAGCTGCGCCTGCGTGGCCCGGTCCAAATCGCTGCCGAACTGGGCGAACGCTTGCAGCCCGCGGAACTGCGCCAGGTCCAGGCGCAGCGTGCCGGCCACCTGCTTCATGGCCTTGATCTGCGCATTGCCGCCGACGCGGCTGACGGACAGGCCGACGTTCACGGCCGGGCGCACGCCGCTGTTGAACAAGTCGCTTTCCAAATAGATCTGGCCGTCGGTGATGGAGATGACGTTGGTGGGGATGTAGGCGGAGACGTCGCCGGCCTGGGTCTCGATGATCGGCAGGGCGGTCAGCGATCCCCCGCCGAGTTCCTTGTCCAGCTTCGCGGCCCGCTCCAGCAGCCGGGAATGGAGGTAAAACACGTCGCCGGGATAGGCCTCGCGGCCGGGCGGGCGGCGCAGCAGCAGGGAGATTTCCCGGTACTCGGCGGCGTGCTTGGAAAGATCGTCGTAGATGATCAGCGCGTGGCGGGCGGTGTCGCGGAAAAACTCGCCGATGGCGCAGCCGGCGTAGGGTGCCAGGTACTGCATCGGCGCCGGATCGCTGGCGGTGGCGGCGACGACCACGGTGTATTCCATGGCGCCGTAGCGCTCCAGGGTGGCGATGACCTGGGCCACGGTCGAGCGCTTCTGGCCGATGGCGACATAGATGCAAATGACGTCCTGGCCACGGGAATTAATGATGGCGTCCAGAGCGACGGCGGTCTTGCCGGTCTGGCGGTCGCCGATGATCAGCTCGCGCTGGCCCCGGCCGATGGGGATCATGGCGTCAATCGCCTTCAGGCCGGTTTGCATCGGCTCTTTCACCGGCGAGCGGTCGAGCACGCCCGGGGCGAGGCGCTCGATGGGATTGAACTGCTCGGTGGCGATTGCGCCCTTGCCGTCCAGAGGCTGGCCCAGGGCGTTCACCACGCGGCCGATCAGGTTGTCCCCGACCGGAACCGACATGATGCGGCCGGTGCGCTTGACCTGGTCGCCCTCCCGGACCTCGGTGTAATCGCCCAGCACGACACCGCCGACCTGGTCGGATTCCAGGTTCATGGCGATGCCAAACACGCCGTGGGGGAAGGCGATCAACTCGCCGGCCATGACCTTGTCCAGGCCGTAGATGCGGGCGATGCCGTCGCCCAGCGAGACCACGGTGCCCACCTCATCCACGGCCAGGGAGGCGTCGTAGTTCTCGATCTGCGCGCGCAGCATTTGGGAAATTTCGTCGGCTCGAATGGTCGGCATAAGCGTTGGCCTGTCCTGCTGTCCCCGCCCGTGGCGGGGCCGTTGCGGTTATTGTCTCCCGATTGCTTTTATTGCTCCAGTAGCCTGCGGCGCAGGCGGTCCAAGCGGCCGCGCAGGCTGCCATCGTAGACGGTGTCGCCCACCCGGGCGAGAAAACCGCCGATCAAGCTGTCGTCCTGGCGGTACTCGGCTTCAATCCGGCCGCCGCTGGCGGCGGCCAAGTCCTGCTCAATGGCGGCGCGCTCGGCCGGGGGCAGCGGCCGCACGGTGAAAATCTCCGCGCGCTGGACGCCCTGGCGGCGGCGCCACAGGTGCTCGAAGGCGGCGGCGATGTCGGGGATGTCCGTGGCGCGGCCCCGGCTGGCGGCCACCGCCAAGAAATTGCGCATGATGCGCGACAGTCCCAGGCGGTAGGCCAGCGCCTCCAGAACCGCCTGCTTCTGCGGCAGCGAGACGGCGGGGCTGGCCATCGTCAGGCGCAGTTCGCGCGAGCCGGCGATCAGTCCGGCGAGTTCGCCCAGCTCGCGGTTCAGCGCCGTGGCGTCGGCCTTGCCGTCGGCGACGACGCCGAGCAGGGCTTGGGCGTAATGTTCCGCGACCACTCCGGGCATGGGGGCTCCTAAACCGGCTGCCGGCCGGCGGCGGCGAAATGCCCGGCCGCCTGCCGGACCAACACTTCATCCATTTCCGCATTGACGTCGCGGCGCAGGCGGCGCTCCGCCACCGCCACGGCCAATTCCGCGGCATAGTGGCGCAGCTCCTGGCGCGCCGTCTGGCTGCTGGCCGCGATTTGCCGCGCCGCCGCCTGGGCGATCTTTTCCGCTTCCACGGCGGACTCGGCGCTCAGGCGGCGATATTCCATCTCCGCTTCTTGCCGCGTCTGCGCCTGCAACGCCGCCACTTCCGCGTCCACTCCGGCCAAGCGCGCCTCGATGGAGCGCAGGCGCTCGGTCGCCTCGGCCACCGCCTCCTCGGCCTCCGCCAAGCGGCGGCGGATGGTCTGCGTGCGATTGCGCATCAGCCCGGGCAGGGACCAGTTCTTCATGCGGTAAAAGATGAAGTACAGCACCCAGAGCAGAATGCCGAGATTGATCAGCCAGATGATGGTCCACAGCAACCCGGTGGACAGGTGCGTGGCCCGCGCCACGGGCCGCAGCCACAGGCTGACCTGCGTCTTGCTGAACGCCTCTTTCCGCCGCGCCGGCGCGGCGGTGTGCACCACCGGCGCTGCGGCGCCGCGGCTGGCGGGAAGTTGGGCGGGGTTCTGGGGCGTGGCCTGCGCCCGCGCGGGCGTAACCGGAGGGATGGCCTGGAAGGCGGCGAAGGCCGGCAGCCCAGCCAACAGCACGACGGCGGCTAGCGCCAGCGCCCCGCCGGCGCGGCGGAGCGAAGCAGAGCGCGCGCGCTTCATGCCCCGACTCCCGGGCTTGCCATCGGACGGTGGCCCAATACGGCGTGATAGATATCAGTCGCCATGCCCTCCGCGCCGGCTTCCAGCTGCGCCTTGGCTTGCGCCATCTCGCGCTCCAAATCCGACTCCGCCTGCCGTCTTGCCGCCTCGGCGTGCTGCCGCGCCGCGGCCAGCAACGTCACCCGTTCGCCCATGGCGTGCGCGCGCCGCTCCTCGATGTCGCGATACATGGCGGCGCGAGCTTCGCGCAGCGTGGTCTCGTACTCGGTCAGCTTCTGTTCGGCCAACTCGATCATCCGCCGGGCGGCTTCGAACTGGCCCTCGGTGCGGGCCCGGCGCTCCGCCAGCATCCTACCGAGTGGACGGTAGAGAACGCGGCGAAGATAAAAGTGCAGCAGGAGAAAAATGATGATGGTGGGCACGCTGGCGAGCAGCAGATTACCCAGTTCGTGAAGTACGGTCTGCATACGGATGGCGGCGGTGTTCAGTCGTCAACTGGCGCGTAATCGCGATCATCATCGTCCGGCGGCGGGGCATGGATGCTCGTCTTGCCCAGCCTGCCCTGGTTAGCAAACCGGGTCGGGCCAACGTCTCCCCACGTTGTCCGGAAATGCGGCGCCGGCGCTGAACGGTGCGGAGCGCGGGCCGCGCATGCTCAAGATTGCGGCTCCCGTGGGTGATGCGCTCGGATGCCGCGGGGCATCCGCCAGGCACCGCCAGCGGTCGCTGCAACAGGAATATTCTACCCAGGCGTTGCGCAAAAGGAAAGGGCCGAAGCGGGCCCGTGAAGAGCCCCGAACGGGCGCTCGGAAGGGCGCCGCAGGCATCCTGATTCCACTTTCATCCATCTGACCCAAGCTATGGCGGGCATCTGCGGCTGGGTGGGGGAAGCGGCGGGGAACCGTGCCCAGACCGCGGCCACCGTGCGGGCCATGGCTGCACGGCTGCGCCATCGCGGGCCGGAGGCGGAGAAGTTTTATCGCGGCGACGGCGCCGTGCTGGGCTGGCGCTCTTCGCAGCCGCCAGCCGCAAAGCCCATGGCGGCGCCAGCGGGCGGCGGCGCCGGCGACGCCGTCATCGCCTTCTGCGACGGCGAGGTCCACAACGCCGCCGAACTGCGCCAGGATTTGCTGGCGCGCGGACACCGCTTCCGCGGCGAAGACACGGGGGAGTTGCTGGTGCATTTGTACCAACAACATGGAGAATCCCTGCCGCGGCATTTGGAGGGAAGCTTCGCCTTCGCCCTTTGGGACGCGCCGCGGCGCTCCTTGCTGTTGGCGCGCGACCGTTTCGGGGTGAAGCCGCTGTATTATGCCGCGCGCCGGGACGGGCTCAGCTTCGCCTCCGAACTCGGCGCGCTGCGCGCCGACCCGGGTTGGGACGATGCGTGGGACTGGACGGCGCTGGACTTGTATTTGCAAATGGACCATATTCCCGCGCCGTATTCCGCCTACACCGGGGCGCGGAAGCTGGCGGCGGGCCATGTGTTGCGCTGGCGGCCCGAGGGCCTGCGGCAGTTCCGCTATTGGTTCTTGCCGGAGCGATTGGAGGCGCGCGCGGAGGAAATCGCGCTCGGCCGGCCCGGTCCCGTCACGGATGCCGAACAGGAAGAGGAGCTGTGGGTGCGGCTGCGCGCCGCCGTGCGGCGCCGGTTGACCGCGGAGCCGGTGGGGCTGGTGCTGAACGGCGGGTTGGAGACCGCGGCCATGCTCGCGCTGATGCGCGAGGCCCGGGCGGGCGCGGTACATACATTCGCGGTGGGCGCCGCCCAACGCAGTTCCCGGTTATCGGCAGCCCGCCGTCTCGCGCGGCGTTTGGGCGCCGAGCACCACGAACTGCGGTTGCGGCCGGAGGCTCTGGCGGCGGCATGGCCGGCCATCGCCGCGAGTGGCGGCGAGCCTTTGGGCGATGCCCGCGCCGTGCCGCTGTATTTATTGGCGCAGGCCGCGCGGCCGCGGGTGGCGGCGTGCATGGTTGCCGCGGGCGCGCTGGAACTGCTGGCCGGGCGGCCGGAACATGCCGCCCTGGCCCTCGCGCATGGCGCGGACCGGCTGCCGCGGCTGCGGCGCGGCGCGGCGGCTGTCGGCCACATGGAATTATGGCCGCCGCGCGGCCCGCGCCCCTGGTCCGGCCGCGTGCTGCGGTTCCGCCGGAGTCTGGCGCTGCCACCGGCGCAGCGCATGGCGGCGTGGTGCACGGCGTTCAACCGCGAACAGCGCCGCCGCTTGTGGCGGCGCGCGGTATGGCCCGTCGCCGGCCGTGAGTTGCTGGCGGCGATTGCGGCGGAATGGCCGCAGGCCGACTGGCTAAACCGAACTCTGTACTGCGACCTGCGGCTGCGGGTGGGTGACGGGAGTTTGGCGACGCTGGACCGCATGACCATGGCGCATGGGCTGGAGGCGCGGGCGCCGTGGCTGGATACCGATTTGGCGCTGTTTCTCTTTTCCCTGCCCGGCCGCCATAAATTACGGCATCTGCGCGGCATGCATCTGCTGCGCCGCGCGGTCCGCGGACGTCTGCCCGCCGCCGTTCGGCGCTCCGGGGGGCGGGAGTTTTCCCTTCCGCTGGGCGCGTGGCTGCGCGGGCCGCTGCGCCGATTGGCGCAGGAAACGCTCGCCGGCGGCGCGCTGGACGCGGAATTGGATCGTGACGTCGTCGCCATGATGCTGCGCCATCACTGGAGCGGGCAGGCGGATTACAGCCGGCAGATTTGGAATTTGATGGTCCTGGCGCAGTGGATGGCCGCGGCCCGGGACCAGCGCCGCGATGCACCGGCGGCCCGCGCCCTGCCGTCCGCGGCATAGCCGGCGCCCGGAAATCGGCTGGCGCTGAGGCCCGCGTGCTTGCGCCTCGCAGCCTCGCACCCGCCCGGAGGCCGCGCTTGCGGACGCCCGGGGGTGACGCCGCCGCGGAGGCCCGGTCCCGCCGGCATGCGGCCCGCGATCGCTGCCGGGCGCGGCTAGCGGCGCCTACCGCGACAAGCCGGCGCCGCCCGCGCTGGATTCGCCGCTTAGGGCCATCCGGCAGAGTCGCTCGCACAGCACGGCGAAATCCCAGCCCGCCGCCGCCGCCGACTGCGGATACAAGCTCTTCGCGGTCATGCCGGGCACGGCGTTGGCTTCCAGCGCCCAAAGCTGGCCCGCGCCATCCAAAATAAAATCCATGCGGGCATAGTGGCGCAGCCGCAGCGCGGACATCATGGCTCGGCCCATGGCGCCGGCGGCTTCCCGCGCCGCGGCGGAAACATCGGCGGGAAAAATCTCCCGCGTCGCGCCGCCGCGGTACTTGGCCTCATAGTCGAACATGGCGCTGGGAGCTCGGATCTCCCCCAACGCGAGCGGTTCGCTGCCGAGCATGCCCAATGTCAGTTCCCTGCCGGCGATGAACCGTTGCACAAGCGCGAAGCGATCCTCCGCCCAAGCCCGCTCCAGCGCCGGCGCCAGTTCCGCGGAATCGCGGCAAACCGCCATGGCCACCGAGGAGCCGCCGCTGGCGGGCATGACCACCGCAGGCAAATCCACCGCCGCGGGCAAGGGCTCGCCCGCGGCCAGGCAGACCCACGGGGGCGTGCGGATGCCATTCTGCACCATCAATTCCTTGGCGATGTGTTTGTCCATGGCCATGGCCTGCCCGGCCCAGTCACTGCCGACATAGGGCTTGCCCGCCGCCTCCAGCAGCGCCTGCAAGCGGCCATCTTCGCCAAACGCTCCATGCACCAGTGGGAACACCACCTGCGCGGCGCGCAGTGCCGGAGCGGCCAGCAGCCGCGCGGCGTCCAGGGCGGCGCGCAAATCGGCCTGCTCGGCGGCGCCGGGGGGAGCGCCGATCGGCGCGGCCAAAATCGCCGCTTCGGCGGCCGCCGCCAGTGGCGCACCGCCGCCGCACGGATCCAGCACGGAAACCTGATGCCCGCCGCGCCGCAGATGAGCCGCGACGTTGGCGGCGCTGGCCAAGGATACATTCCGCTCGGGCGAGTAGCCGCCGGCTACAATGCAGATCGTTAGCCCAGCCATTTGCGGTTATTGTCGCCGGAAACGTCCGAACCGGCCAAAACGTCCTATATTGCTAGGGAGATGCCTGGCCGCGCCCGATGCCAGGGGACGGAGCCGCCAATATGCCAATGACCCTCATGGACGCATCGCCGTTTGACCGCGCCCGCGCCCGCCGCCGCAACTGGATCATCTTGGGCGTGGTGCTAGCCGGCCTGATCGCCTTCGCCATTCATTGGTATTGGCCGTATTACGAAGCGCGCAAGACCGTCAATCAGTTCATGACCGCCCTCGTGAAGGGAAATTACCAAGAGGCCTACGCCATTTGGCAAGCCAATCCCCAGGAGTACTCAATGGACTCCTTCATGCAGGATTGGGGCCCGAGCAGTCCCTACGGCGTCATCAAGACCTATAACATCCAAACCGTCACCGTGCCGCCCGGGGGCGACGCCAGCGGCATGGTGGTCCTGGTGCGCATCAATGGCATTCATACCGATGCGCGGCTGTGGGTGCAGAACAGCAACCAGGAAATGAGCTTCTATCAGTTCTAGCCCGCCGGGGGCCGCCGGCATCCCGCCGGCGACTGGCTGCGCGCCGGCAAACGCCCTGCCCCGTGGAACGGGCCGGAGCCCGTGCGCCCAATCGGCTCGGCCGCCGCCCGCCCCGTGGAATGGGCTTCCGCTCGTGTGGCGGCGGGCTTCGGCCCGCGCCCGCGGCGCTCCGGAAAGCGCCGCCTGGAACCAGGCGCAAGCGCGCCGATCACCCGCCGGCTCTATGGCGCATCTTGGCCGCGGGCGATGGCGGCCCGGCCACGCCGGAACCCGCGGCCCAAAACGAACCAGAGTAGGAAGGCGGCGGCGACCGCGGGCCAGAGCAGGCGGAAATTCAGGGTCGCCCCGGTCAGCAGCAAAGCGGCCGCGAACAGCCACATCAGCATCTCCCCCGCCCAGGCCTGCGCCCACGCCGGGCGTGCGCCGCTGGCCGCCAGGCGCGGGCGCCAGGCGGGCCACAGGGCGGGGATGCGGCGGCGATATTCCAGAAAGTCTTCGCCCTGCGTCCGCGCCAATTGCTCTTCCTCGCGGGCGATCAGGCGGGCGTAAAACACCACATGTCCGATCAGCAACAGCGACAATCCCAGCGGGCTGGCGTAGGCGCCGAAGGCGAGGGCCAACAACACGCCGCCCAAATATAAGGGATTGCGCAGATAGCGGTAGGGACCATCGGCGACCAAGCGTTCGCCGTGCAAGCGCGGGTCGTGCACCACCTGGCTGTTCAGGTAGGCCGCGGCCCAGGTGCGCAGCCCGGCGGCCGCGACGGCCAGCAACGCCGCCACCAGCAGCAGCACTCGCAGTTCGGCGCGGCCGGGCGCGGCCCGCAGGCTCCCCGCCAGTTTTTCCGCCAGCCACACCGCGGTCGGGCGATGCTCAAATCCGGAAACGGCGAAGCCGGCGAAATAGATCGCCGCAAGAAAATAAAAGCGATAGCGGAACTCCGCCTCGCTGGCCCGTCCCGCCCAGCTCATGGCTGTTGGCCGGCGGCGGCTGCGCCGCCCCAGGCGGTGATGACGCCGGCGACGGCGCTGGCCGCCACCGTCAGCGGGCTGGCCAAATACAACTGTCCCGGGCCGCTGCGGCCGGGAAAATTGCGGTTCTGGGCGCTGATGGCGATTTGCTCCGGCCGCGAAGTGGCCCCCGGCCCGGCGTTGATGCAGGCGCCGCAACTGGGCTCGATCAGAATGGCGCCCGCCTTTTGGAACGTTTCCAGATAGCCTTGCCGCCGGCAATATTCCCGCGTCTCCTGCGAGCCGAACTGCAAATAGAACTTGACGTGCGCGGCGACCTTGCGCCCGGAGCGCAAGGCGTCGGCCAGCACCGCCGCGTACATATCCATGTCCGCCTTCTTGCCGGCGGTGCAGGTGCCGCCATAGGCGATCTCGATGCGCACCGGCGCCGGCAGCTCATCCAGGAACACACCCTTGCCGGGGTCGCCCGGCAGCGCCACCATCGGCCGCAGCGCGGCGGCGTCCAACTCAATGACCTGGGCGTACTCGGCGCCCGCGTCGCTCTCCAGTCCCGCGCAGCAAGCCTCGGCTTCCGCCCGCGCCATGCCGCGCCGCTCCATCAGGAACTCCACCGCTTTCGCGTCCGGCGCGACGATGCCGGTGAAGCCGCCGATTTCGGCGGCCATGTTGGTCAGCGTCGCCCGCTCGTCCACGTTCATGGCCGCGACCGCCTCGCCGCCGTACTCGATGACCTTGCCGATGGCCTGCCCGCTCTTGACGTAATCCATCCGCAGCAGCGCCAGGATGATGTCCTTGGCGGTCACGTTGGCCGCCGGCCGGCCGCGCACCACCACCTTTACCGATTCCGGCACCCGCGCCCGCACGTCGTGGGTGATCCAGCTGTTGAAAACGTCCGTGGTGCCGATGCCGAAGGCCAGCGCGCCGATCGCGCCGGAATGGGGCGTATGGGAATCCGAACCCACCACGATCTGGCCGGGCAGCGCGTAGCTCTCCAGCACGATGCTGTGGCAGATGCCCTCCGAGCCCTTGCGATCGCGCAGTTCGCCGTGCAGGCGGATGCCGCGCCGGCGGGCAAACTCCTCTTGCTTGAACTTCAGTTGCGTAGCCAGGTCGAGCAGCCCCATGGCCCGCTTCTGCGGCGAAATCACCTCATCCAAGAACGTCAGGTGATCGCGGAAAAAGACGATCGAGGCGGGATCGTTGACCGGCTCATTGGGCCCGACTAGTTGGTCGAAAAAGATCGCCGCCATGGGCGTTACGTATTCATGGCTGAAGCGCAGGTCGGCGCGGAAAAATCCCGCGTCGCCCGGCTGCACGTAGGGCACGCCCATGCGGCCGCCGGCGGCGGTCGCGTGGCGGGCGAAGATCTTTTCCGCCAGCGTCATGGCGCGGGGACCGGTGGTGATCGCCGGCAGCTCCACCTTGCCCTGGAGCCGGGCGACGTTGAAGGGAAACAAGCCGCCATATTCGATGATCTGGCGGGTGATGGCGTCTTCTCCGGCGGTGAACTCGGCCAGCGCAATCTCCTCGCCGCGCCGGATGCGGGCGATCAAGCCGAAATCCGTCGAGGTTAAAAGGCCCAGGTTTTGGCAGTTTTGCTTATAAATGCGCTCGTGATTTTCCGCGATCACCAGTTGGATGCCGGCGCAGAGTTCGGCATAAGGGGACTGTTCCCGGCTGCTGCCCTTGCCCCGCCGTTTGCCGGAAACGCAAACCGAGAAGCCGCCGTTGCGCACCGCATTGCGGGGGATGGGAAACTCCTCGCCGCATTTCAGGCCGGTGTAGGGCCAGTCGCCGAGCGTCTGGTCGAAATAGAAACAGATGTGCGCGGGGGTAATCTCGTCGGTGGAGATATCGTTGCGCAGCGGAAACGCGGGCGGCCAGGGAAGATCCTCCCCCGCGAGCTGCCGCTTCACCAACGCCGCGTCTTCGGCCAAAAACAACACCCGCCCTGGGAACCGCACCGCCGCCGGCCGGCGGCGCACCTCGCGCTGCGCTAGCTCCGCCACGCCCCCATTATGCTCCCGCGACGGCGCCCGCCCGGCGCAACGCCGCGCCGTGTGGGCACGGGGCTAACCCCGGCCCGGCCGGGCCGATGCAACCAGCACCTTCTCGAACCAGTGTTGCGCGTAGGGATTGTCGTTATAGCGCGGAATCTTCCGGTAGCCCGCGGAGCGATACAACCCCAGCGCTTCGGTGAGAGAAGCGTGCGTGTCCAAGCGGAGCACCCGGACGCGCATTCGGCGCGCCGCGCGCTCCAGTTCCGCCAGTAGCCGCCGGCCCACGCCCAATCCGCGGACGCGCGGAGCAATCCACATATGCTTGATCTCCCCCATTCCTGGCGCGATCCTCCGAACCGCACCGAAGCCGACCGCATCGCCGGCCAGTCTGGCGACGAAGACGCGGCCGGCGCGCGGTTCCAGCCGCCGCAGCGTGAGCGCGTGGGCAGCCGTGGGGCGGAAACCCTCCGGGAATCGCGAGCCGAGTTCCTGGAAATATTGCCGCCGGCAATCCGCCGCATCCTGGTCACCGGGTTGCGCCGGCGTGATGGTGATGCTTGACGCGCACAGCAGGCGCTCCACTTCGGCCATTGCCGCCACCAGCCGCCGAGCCTGTTCCGGGCTCAGGGGCGCCAGGACGGACCGGGCCAACGCGTCGGAGAGCGCATTGAGATGATGCAATTCGCGCCGCCCGGCCCGCGTCAGCCGCGCCACGCGGATGCGGCCGTCATCACGCGCGGATTCCGTCACCAGCAGTCCTTGCCGTTCCAGGGAGCGCAGCAGGCGGCTCAGAAACCCAGAGTCCAACCCCAGCCGGGCGCGCAGATTCCGCACGGCGGTGGCGTGCATGCCCACTTCGAAGAGCAGGCGAGCCTCCGCCAGCGGGCGGCGCCGGCCTAGATATTGCTCGTCGAGCGCTCCGAAGCGCCGTGTAACCGCGCGGCTGAACGCCCGAACCTGAAGGACCTCCGCCCGCATTCTCTGACTATAGTCAGGGAAGCATGTCCCGCCAATCGCGGCGGAGACCCATGGACGGCGCCTAATGCCGGCGGAAACAGCCCAGCGCGGACGCAGTGGGTCCGCGGGCCGGCCCCCTCGATCTAAACGCGCGGCGCCTGGGCGTCATTGGCGCCACGAGCGGTGCGCCAGCCGGGGCAGCGAGTCCGGCGGAACTCCGCTGGGCGGCCCCGCCCCAGCCCGCACCGATGGTTAGTTAAGCGAGACGCCCCGCCGCAGATGGGGCTGGGGCTCGCACCCGTCACTCGAGAAAACCGGCTAACGGCGGGATTCGAGGACCGCAACGCGCTCGCGCAGGCCGGCGATCTCCCGCATCATGGCTGCCTCGCCGGCGGCCTGGCTGGCGCCGATAGCAGCCAGGAGCGCCTCATGGCGAAGCGAAGCGGTTTTCTCCATCAGTTCCAGCCGCTGGTTCATCTCGGCGCGCAGCGCCCCGAACCGCTGGTTCATCTCGCCGCGCAGATCGTCCACGCGCTGGCCCACCGACTCGACCTCGGTGCGCAGCACGCGCACCTCCGGTGCTACCAAATCCTGAATGGCCGCGCGAACGCTGTCGAGGACGTTTTCCGCCATTGCCAGCCCAAATCATGATAACCCCGCGCCGCTGGAGGGAATCGGCCCGGCCGCGAAGGCTGCTACACCCGCCACCGATACCGCCGGGGCGGGGACTTGGGGCTAGAAGGCGGCGCGCAACCCAACGAGGCGTTGCGCGCGGAGTGACTCCTCGCTAGGGGTTCGCCGCGCGCTCGTGAGCCCGGTGCTGAACCCGGCGCCGGGGACGGGGAGCGAACCGCGGCAACGAATCCACCGCGTGCTCCTGACCGTCGGAGACGAAGCGCCGGCCGGGGTGCAATTGGAAGTAGCGCAGCCAAATGCCGATGTTGGGATCAAAGACCTGAATGCGCGGCAGGAAGTGCGGGCTAAAACCGGCTACGTACGGCGACGGCGCGGGCGAGGCGCCGACCTTCACCACCGCGCGGTAATGCCAGCGGATTTGCGGCGGCAGCCGGCGGCTGAAACCAGAAGTGGCCCAGTCCCCTTGCCAAGCCAAGGATCGCGGCTTGGGATAGACGCCGTAGGGCAGGGCAAAGGAGACGATCTGGTAACCCGGCAGGGCGCGCGCGATGAAGTATTGGCCCAGCGCGATCTCCCGCTCGATCGCCGACCGCGGTACGCGGCCCAGATTGGCATGCGTCAAGGTGTGATTGCCGATCTCACCCCCCAGCCGCACAATCATCCGCAGTTTGGCCGTGGCCCAGCGCGGCTGCGCAAACGCGGAGTCGCCGGCCGGTCCGGGATTGACGAAAAATACGCCCCGAAAGGGGAAATCGGGATGGCGGCGGCTGAACGCCAGCCAATGCGCCATGGCGCAGTCCGGCGCCAGCTTGCCCTGGGGCGTGAACTTCACTTGATTGTTGCTGCCGTCGTCGAAGGTAATCACCACCGGCGTGGTCCCGCGCGGGGTGGCGAAATGACCGGAGGTGTAGGCACGCAGGGTGATCGGCCGGTAGCCCTGCGCCTCCAGCGTTTGCAGGTCATGGTCAAAACTGCTGTAGGCCCGCACCCAGCGGTGATCCTTGGGACCGAAACGGTGATATTCCAGGATCATGATGCGGCCGCGCAAATTGGGCCGCGGCGGCGGGGCGGCGGCGGACAGCGCGGCGGCGGCCGCAAGACAAGCCACCGGGTTAAGAACCAGGCGGAAACGGCGGGTGAAGGCGGAGCGCATAAGCAATCGCCGAAAGGCGGTGAATGAATATACCGCGCCCGCGCCCGGTCCAATCGTCCAGGGAATCTGCTTCGCCACGCCCGGCCACCGGAATGCCGGCGAGCGGAAGGAGCCGCGCCGCCGCCCCACGGCGAGCACCCCGGAACGGGCCCCGATGCACGCACTCCGGCGGCGGCCCGCGGCGCAGCCTTAGCTGGCAAAAGCCCGCTTTCCCGCTGCTGCGCGCGGCGGCGGGCATTCTGGCGAAAGGCGGCGGGCAGATGTGGTAGTCTGCTGCTTGCCATGAGCGCCATCATGCAGGGCAAAACCGCGCTAGTGATGGGCGTGGCCAACCGCTGGAGCTTGGCCTACGCCATCGCCCAATCCCTGTCCCGGGAAGGCGCGCAGCTGATCATTACCTATCAATCGGAGCGGCAAAAGTCGGCCACCGAGGAGCTGGCGGCGGGCCTGGCCAACGCGCGCACGGCGCAGTGCAACGTCAGCCGCGACGAGGACCTGGACCAGTTCTTCTCTAGCCTGGGCGCCGAAGGCGGATTGGACGCGGTCATTCACAGCATCGCCTTCGCCGACCGCGCCGACCTGGACCGCCCGTTCTACCAAACCGGCCGCGCCGGCTTCGGCTTGGCGCTGGACGTCAGCGCCTACTCATTGGTGGCCGTGGCGCGGCGCGCCGCCGAGCACATGCCGCGCGGCGGCGCGATCGTCACGCTGACCTATCTCGGTTCGACGCGCGTGATGCCCAATTACAATGTCATGGGAGTGGCGAAGGCGGCGCTGGAATCCGAGGTGCGGTACCTGGCATCCGAACTCGGGCCCCGCGGCATTCGCGTCAACGCTGTTTCCGCCGGCCCGGTCAAGACCGTCTCCGCCCGCGGCGTCAAGGATTTGGGCCGCATGCTCAGCCACGTCGCCGAGCACGCGCCGCTGCGCCGCGGCACGGCGCCCGAGGAAGTCGGCGACGCCGCCTTGTTTTTGGTCAGCGATCTGGGCCGCGGCGTCACCGGGAACATCTTGTTCGTGGACAGCGGCTATCACGTGATGGGCCTGTAGCCCAACCGGTAGCCCTAGAGGTCTTCTTCGATATGGCTTACGTCATCGCCGAACCCTGCATTGGAACCAAGGACAACGCCTGCGTGGACGCCTGCCCGGTGGATTGCATCCATCCCAAGCCGGACGAGGCCGGCCATGCCGAATCCGAACAGCTGTTCATTGACCCGGTCGAATGCATTGATTGCGGCGCCTGCGTTCCCGTCTGCCCGGTGACGGCCATCTTCGCCATTGACGATCTCCCCGAAAAATGGGCCTCGTACGCGGAAAAAAACGCCGCTCACTTCGCTCCGGCGCAAAAAAGCTAGTCGCTGACCGTGCCGGGGCGGACGGTGCCCACGGCCCGACTGAGCGCGCAAGCGGCGCTTCGCGCCGCGCCAATCGCACCGCCGGCGCTTCGCGCCGCGGCAAGCAAAGCCGGACGCCCCGCCAGCAGCGGGACGGGGGCCCGCGCCTACCAATGCCCGTTCCAGCGCAAGACGTAAGTACCACGCCGGGCGCAAATGGGTTGCAGCGCCTCACCGCCCGCATCGTTGCTTGCCGCCGGTGCCCGCGCCTGGTCGCCTACGGCGCGCAGGTGGCGGCGACTCGCCGCCGTGCCTATGCGGATCAGGTGTATTGCGCCCATCCGGTGCCCGGCTTCGGCGACCCCGCCGCTTGGCTCCTGCTGGTGGGCCTGGCGCCCGGGGCGCACGGCGCCCACCGCACCGGGCGAATGTTCACTGGCGACCGCAGCAGGGACTTTCTCTTTGCCGCGCTGCACCGCGCCGGGTTCGCCAACCAGGCGGAAAGCCGCTCCCGCCAGGACGGCCTGCGGCTGCGCGGCGCCTACATCACCGCCGCGGTCCGTTGCGCGCCGCCCGACAACCGGCCCACCGCGGAGGAAATCTCCAACTGTCGCGGCTACCTGCGCGCCGAGCTGGGTTTGCTCACGCGCGTGCGCGCCGTCATCACCCTGGGGCGCCTGGCGCATGCGCAGTTTTTGACCGCCGCTCGGGAGCTGGGGCTGCTGACCCGGCCGGCCGAATATCCCTTCGCCCACGGCGCCGCCTATCGGCTGCCCAATGGCTGGCGGTTGTTGCCCTGCTACCACCCCAGCCAGCAAAACACCTTCACTGGCCGCCTGACCCCGGCGATGCTGGACGCCGTTCTGGCCGCCGCCCGCGCGCCCGTTTAAGAGGCTGGCTGCGCCTGCCCGCCGGACCAGCGCGGACGTGCGCCGGGCCCCCGCCCCGGAATGCCCGTGTAGAGAATGTAACCTCTGTAGTGCAAAGTTCTCCTTGACGCGGCGTATTGGCCGGGCTAGGCTGATCGCAGAGTGGCGCAGCCGTCTCCCAGCCCGCTGGAGTTTCGCGCGCCCGGCGAATCCTCGCCGGATTTGGGCCGCGTGCGCGCCGACCTGGACTATATCCGGCAGACCTTGGAACAGGCCGGCACGTTCAGCGCCGTCAGCGGCGCCGGCGTGGCGCTGGCGGGAATGATCGGCTGCATCGCCAGCGGCCTGAGCTGGTGGCGGCTGGAGCAAAGTTATGGGCCGCGGGCCTGGCGGGCAGCGGCCGCGGCTGGACCCTGGCGGCCCGAATACGCCACCGCCATGCTGGTGATCTGGGTGGCGGCGGTGGCTTTGGCCGCGCCGCTGGCGCTGTGGGCGCTGTATCGCAAGGGCCGGAAATGGCAGCTGCCGCTGCGCCGCGGGCCGACCGGCCGGGCGCTGCGCTCGATGGCTCCGGGCTGGCTGGCGGCGGCATTGCTGACGCTGGCCCTGGCCGTCCATGGCGCGACGCAATGGCTGCCCGGCGCTTGGCTGTTGCTGGCGGGCTTGGCCCTGCTCAGCGCCGCCACTTTCTCCACGCCGCCGGTGCGCTGGCTGGGCCGCGGCCAGGCGGTGCTGGGCGTGGTGGCCTTTTTCCTGCCTTCTCCCGCCGTGACCCTGGCCTGCCTGGCGCTGGGCTTCGGCGTGCTGCATCTGGCCGCGGGCCTATGGATCGCCCGCGCCGCGCGGCTGTCGTTGGAAGACGCGCCGGCCGCCGCGGGTCGTGCCTCTGCGGGTCGTGCAAGGTGAACCTATGTCTCCACTCACTTCTCGCTCCGGGACGCGGCGGCCGCGTCTCGCCGCCGCTGGTTCGGCCGCGCCCATGACCTCCGCCGCCAAAGTCGCTCCCTTGGCGTCCGCCGCGATGGCGGCGCGCCGCCCGCGCGTGCCCTCGCTGGACCGCCTCATTCACGAGCGGCTGCGATTGGGCATGCTGTCCGCCTTGGCGGTGAATGACAGCCTGACCTTCACCGAACTGCGGGAAGTCCTGGAAGTCACCGACGGCAACCTCAGCGACCACGCGCGCAAGCTGGAAAACGCCGGTTACGTGCGGGTGGAAAAAAGCTTCGCCGGCCGCAAGCCGCGCACCGCCTACCGCCTGACGGCGCGCGGGCGGCAGGCGCTGCGCGCCTATATCGAGAGCATGCAGGACTTCCTGCAATCCGTGACGGGAGCCTAGCCGATGGCCGCAACCCCTGACATTCTGCCTCCCGGCGCCGCCGCGGCTCCCATGACCGCGGCCCTGCCGGAACCCGCAACGGCCGCGGTTCCGCGCCACGTCGCCATCATCATGGACGGCAACGGCCGTTGGGCCGCCGCCCGCGGCCTGCCGCGCTGGGCCGGCCACCACGCCGGCATCGCTTCGGTCCGGCGCACGGTGGAGGAAGCGCGCAAGGCCGGCGTGCGGTATCTGACGCTCTACGCTTTCTCGACGGAAAACTGGAAGCGTCCCTCGGTGGAGATCTCGGCGCTGTGGGAACTGCTCTGCCGCTTTTTGGTCTGTGAGCGCGCGGAACTCAAATCGAAGGGCATCCGCCTGGTGGGCATTGGCCGCCGCGACCGCCTGCCGCTGGGCCCGCGCACCGCGCTGGAACTGACCGAGCGGCTCACCGCCGGCGGCCAGGACATGCTGCTGCGCCTGGCGATTGATTACGGCTCGCAGTGGGCCATCGCCGCGGCGGCCCAAACGCTGGCGCGGCAGGCGCTGGCCGGAAAAATCGCCGTGGAGGACATCACGGAAGCCGCCCTGACGCGCCAGCTCCAGCCCGCCCCCGCCGGCTTCGGACCGCATCCGCCCGCCTCCGCCGGCGCGGCGAATAGCCCCCGTGCCAACGAAGCCGCGGGTGGCGAAGCCAATGGCGCGGAAGCCGGCGACGCGGAAGCCAATGACGCGAACGTCATTGCCATGCGTTCCGCCGCCGCGCAGCCCAACGGCGCCGCCGCCGTCGGCGAGGAGAGCGGAGATGCGGAACTGGCGGCCGCGGCGGGCGCCGCCACTGGCCCGGAAACGGCGGCCGAAGACGCCGCGACGGTGCCCCCGCCGGATCTGCTGATCCGCACCGGCGGCGAGGTCCGGCTGTCGAACTTCTTGCTGTGGGAATGCGCCTACGCCGAGTTGTGGTTCACGCGCGAGCTGTGGCCCGAGTTTGAACGCGAATCCTTCGCCACCGCCCTGGCCGAGTTCGCCCGCCGCCAGCGCCGCTTCGGCGCCGCCGAGGAAGCCCCCGACCGCCGCGCCGAAGGCTGAGCCCGCGCGGCAGTGCGCGAGCGGCTGCCTTCCTGCTAACCCGCAGCATCCGGGCGCGGCTGGATTCCTAACGCGGATGTGGCGTGCGCCCGGCGCTGCGAGAAACCGAGCTTCCTTGCGCGACGCTCATGGGACGGCGGACGGCAACGGCTGCCTGCGACAGCAGCAGAACTCCTACCGCGGCCAGGCCGACGTATACCCAGCGCGCGAACGCCTCCCCTGGAATGCGGCGGTTGAGATAACGTCCGAGGAAGATGGCGGGAATCAACGCGGGAAGCGAGAGCAAATAGTCGCGCGTCACCGGTGGCGTCCAGAGTCCCGAGCCCCAAAACCCGATCAGACCCGCTAGGCTCGCGGGCAGGAAATAGCCTTGCAGCGTGGCCCGGAAGCGTTCCGCCGGCCAGCGGCGCGTCGCCCCGTAGAGCGCGAGGGGCGGGCCGTTCATCCCAAAGGCTCCGCCCAGCACGCCGGCGAGGAACCCACAGCAGGACAGCCATCCCTTGTGGTCGCGCCGCAGCTCGGGCAGCTTCCGGGCCGTCAATGCGAACAGCGAAACAGCTAGGATGACCAGGGCGAGCGCAACCTTGATCGCTTGCGGGTGATTGCTGGTCAGCAGCCATAGGCCGACGGGAATACCGGCCACGGTGAAGAGGAGAAGCCAGCCCGCGCTGCCCCAGTGTACGTGCTTCCAATCCTGAACCACGATGACGCCGGCGATGGTGACCGAAAGCAGCGCGGCCAGCGGGGCCGCCACTTGCACCGGGATGCAGAAGGCGAGGAGCGGCACGGCAATCAGAGCTTCCCCGAAGCCAAGCGTCGAGCGCACCGAGACGGAGACGAAGATGATGGCGATGACTTCTAGGGCCGTGGCGTAGATAGGCGCCTCCTGGGCATTGCGAGCGTGGCGGGAGCGTCCAGCGCCTTCCCTTTAGGAACGATGGGAAGGGCCGAAGACGTTGGAGGCGCGGGGCGGAATCGAACCGCCGAATAAAGGTTTTGCAGGAAACCTCAGGCTCGCCGCCAATCCGTTGGATCGCATGGGGTTATCAGTTTAAGCCGCCATTTTGCCGCTGTGAGTTTTGCTGGGATTGGTCCCGCAATTCCGCCGAATAGTCATGCAGCTTGGCCATCGCCCGCACCTGATGTTCGGGTGTCGGGTGGGCGTAGCGGAGAACCATGTTCAGCTTCGAGTGGCCAAGCGTTTTCGCCAGAGTCGGAAGGTCCATCCCCGACTCCGCGGCGCGGGTGGCAAACGTGTGCCTCAGATCATACAAGCGGAAAGCCGCAACCCTCGCCCGCCGCAGCGCCGTATTGTGCGGCCCCTGCAACGTGCCCATCGGGCGGTTGGGATCGCGCGGCGACGGGAATACAAACACCCGCGTGCCGAACTTCCCCAACCGCTCTGCCAACACCCGCGTTGCCGGTGGGGTGAGCGGGATGTTCCGCCGGGCCGCCCGCGTCTTGCCGAACGGCACGTGAATGTAGCCATCCATCAGATGGACATCCTCCCACCGCGCCCGGAAAATTTCCTCCGGGCGCATCCCCGTCTCCAGCATCAGCGTGGCCACAGCGCGCAACCGTGTCCCTGCCGCCGCCAGATACCGCCGCTCCTCTTCGGCGGAGACAACCCGCATCGGAGGATCGGGCTCCCGGAGCAGCCCCACGCCGCGCGTGGGATTGGCTTTTACCAGTCCCTTCCGCTCGGCCAGGCCAAACATGTGCCGCAGGGCGTCCAACTCCCGATTGACGGTAGCTGGCCCGATGCGACGGCCCGTTTTTGGGCTGGTTTGCGACAAACGCCACCGCTTGAAATCCTCGATAGCGCCGCCGTCAAAGGCGTCCATCATCCAACCGGTGAAAAACCGCGCTGGTGCTCGCAGCGCCACATCCCGCCGCCCCGCCGTTCGAGGTGAGCCGGGATGGGTGGCACGAACCCAGGGGAGGTATTCACGTTCTACGAACTCCTGGAACGCGATTTTGCGGGCCGATTCCAGGCCCGCTCCGTGCCGGGCTAAGTCGGTTTTCAACTGAGCCTCAGCCTGGCGGGCCTCGCGGGCTGTTTTCAACCGCGTGCGGCGAAAAATGCGCCGCCCTTGAAAGCGGAAGTCCAGCGTAAAATAGCCACTGCGCGGATCACGATACACAGACATCGTTTCCCTTCCTTTCGAGGGATGGTCCGCGCACTCCAATCTTTCGCCCCTGCAAATAGGCGAGAACATCGGCCCGATCATACCGCACACACCGGCCTACCCTCAGGAAGGGCGGCCCTTGCTTGCGATAGCGCCATTGGGCCAGCGTGGCGGGCGGAACCGCCAGCATCTGGGCAACATCCTCGGGCGTCATCAGTGGTTCCATAAGCTAATGGCTGGGGGACGGATTTTCCGGCCCCGGAATGCTGGCCTTTCCCCCCTCGCCGCCCGGCCCGGCGGCGGGGGGATTTTGGGACGCGGCGGCGCGCAGGGCCCGGTGCAGCGTGCCGCGGGCCACGCCCATCAGCCGGGCGGTTTCCCGCAGGCCCCGGCCCTCGGCCCGCAGCATCCGCGCCAGCTCAATATCCACGCGCCTTGGACGCCGCCCGCAGCGCACGCCGCGGGCCCGCGCGCTGGCCACACCGGCACGGATGCGCTCCCGGATCAGGTTGCGCTCCAACTCCGCCACCGCGGCCACGATAGTAAACACCGCCTGTCCTAGCGGCGTAGCCGTGTCCAGCGCCTCGCGGTATGAGACAAACTGGATGCCAAGCGTGCGGAACTCTTCGAGCGCCTGAAGCAGGTGGCGCGTGCTGCGCGCGAAGCGGTCAAAGGCCCACACCGCCACGGCATCAAACTCCCGGCGCCGGGCCGCGAGCATCAGCCCGTCCAGGCCGGGCCGCCGCTCCCGCGCCCCGCTCACACCGGTATCGGCGAACTCGGCCACCACCTCCCAGCCGCAGGCCGCGCAGTACGCGGCCAGGTCGCGCCGCTGCATGGCATCGGACTGCTCCGGGGTGGAAACCCGAAAATACACCGCGGACCTCACGGGATGGGCCTCCGCCGGGGCTGGGCGGCGCTGTCGCTGGCCATCGGCTCCGCGGCGGCCTCTGAGACCGCCTGCGCGGTGGGAACCCACTGCAAGGGCCGCTGGCCAGGCTGGGGATCAAACAGGCGCAGGAACAATTCCCCGCCACCGCCGCTATAGGCCAGCACGCTGCCCCAGCCCAAGGGTGTGCGGACCCATTCGCGGATGGCGGGAAAGCCGGGAGGTGCGGCCAATACCAGGGGCCGCCCGGCCAAGTCCGCCAGCGTTGCCCCTGCCCACTGCGCCGCCCGTGGGTCCGATTCGCAGCGCCCGCAATGCCAGGGGTCATCCTCCGCCAGCCGCCACCAATACGCCGCGTGGCCCGCCGGGCAGGGGCCGTCCGGCGGGCGGCTGAGGAATTCAATCACCTGCTTTTTGTACTCCCGCAACACCGGGGCGAGTTCCGCCATTGCCTCACGCGGCAGCTCCACCGCCAGGCCGTCCGGGGGCCGGTAGCGGATGCTGCCCCCCGCCCGCTCCACCGCGCGAATGAGGTCGGCTGGGCTCATGCCACCACGCTGACCATGCCGTTCGGCTTCGCCGCCGGGGGGTCCGCCGGAGAATCAAACAGCCCCGGCTGAACGCGCTTTTGCCCATCCCCCCCCTCTGGAAACGCTACCCCGCTACCAGGCGCGTCTTTATTGGCCGAAACCGCATTTTTCGTGCCGCTACCGGGCCTTTCGGTAGCGGCGGCAAAATCGCGGTTTTCTCCAGTGTTTATGCTGTCGGTAGCGGGGTAGCGTTTTGGCGGGGAGAAAATGGCTTCGGGGGCAGTTTCGGGAGGAAGGTAGCGTCCCCAGGCGTCGGCCAAATCCTCGGCGAGGTATCCCTTCCGAACCGCCCCGGCCGGTTGCTTGATATTCCGTGGCACGATGCCAAACTTGGCCAACTGCCGCGCAAGCTGGGGCGGAGCAAGCGGCTTCCCTCCCTGCCAATCCGCCCACGGTGAGGATTCATCCGCCGCCAGCCGCTCGCACAAATCACGGGAAGCGAGGCGGTCGGTGCCGCTGGCCGCAAAGGCGGCGCGGATGTCGGCCAGGAGCTGGGGTCCGATGGAATCATCCTCCGCCGCCCCATCGCCGCATAACTCCAACAGCGCCCGCCGCGCCCGCTCGGGCCATTCCCGGCACGCGGCGTCGGCAATGGCCAGCAGCGGCTCGCAAATGTCCTGCTGCCTGTCATTCAGCGCCTCGGGCATCGCGGGCCGCGCCTGGCGCAGGCGCTCGAGTTGTTGCAGCGCCCACGCCTCGGCCCGCTCGACCAGCGGCGCTGCCTCTTCCTCCGCTTCGCGCCGCCGGAACCGGGCCACCGTCTCGGTGCGCAGCTTACGGCGGAGGCGGATCGGAATCGAACGGTCAGCCACCGTATCCGGCAGCTTGCCGATGCCCGCGATCACCTTGGGGCCGAACGTGGGGAAATCATGCGGCACCTGGCTTTCGTCCTGTTTGACGCACAGACGGAAGGAGCCGCCCCGGCGGTAGCCCGAGTTCAATAGGCCCCGGATCGCTTCAGCCCTGTCCCGATCGCCGCGAAACGTAGCGTCAGCCTCGTCCAGCAGCACGGTGGGCAAATCCATCTCCACGCTGCGCAGCAGCGCCGCTGGGGAGATGCCGTCGGTCCGCAGGGGCCGGGCAATCAGCAACTCCAGCGCGTCCAGCAGCCGGGTCTTGCCGCACCGTTTGATCGGGCTGGAGACGTGCAAATAGGGCGTCCACTCCGCAGCGGCGATGGCCCAGGTGTGCAACGCCCAAAGCGCCGCCACGGCAGCCTGCGCCGCGCTGAGCACCACGTAGCGCCGCAGCCATTGCATCAGGCTGTCGAGCAGCTCAGCGCCATTGACCGGCATTCCCAGCAGTCGGCCCCGTCGCGCCGCGGACTCGGCGGCCTCGGATTCGCGCCGCCAATGCTCGCGCAACTCGGCGACCCGCGGACCGATGAAATCCTTGGTAACGCCAGGAATTCTCACCGCCGCTAACTTGCCCGCGAGCAGCCTACGGCGGCTGGTGTCCTGCACCGCCGCGATGGCCTGAATTGCCGGGTCCGGGTCCAGGGACTGGTTTTCTTTCAGAGCTGCAATCGCGGCATCCGCTTCGGCCAGGGCCGCCTCGGCGAACGGGCGCGCAGCGCCCAACACGGCCAGCGCCGCGTCATCGCCGCTCACCGCGATCAGATCGTCCGGGCCGTTCACACCACGTTCGGCAGGCACGCTGGCGGTCAATACATGCGCACCGCGGCTGGCCAGCTCGCGCGCCAGCGCGCGGCGGGCCCCCTGCACCCTGCCATTCGAGGCGGCATTGGAATCAAAAGCAATAATGGCTTTCCGGCCAACCCAGTTCGGAATCCAGTCCAGGCTCGGGCTCGGCCCGGTTTCATTCTCGCTGCCGCCGTCCGCGGTCGGGTGCTTGCCCACGGTCCGCCGCCAGCCCCAACAGCCGCCGGTGGCGATGGCAACCAGTTGCCGCCCTCCACGCTCCGCCAGCGCCGCGAGCGCCAGCGCGGATTTCTCGGCTTCCACCAACACCAACGGCACCGCAGGATCGTCCAGCCATGCCGCGTCCACCGGCGGCAGGAACAAATAGCGGCAGCCCGGTTCCGAGAGATATTTGCCGCCGCCGGTTAGGGGGCGATCCAGGCGCACGCGCGCCCCCACGCGCTGGCCGCTGCGCGGATCGCGGTAGGGGAACAAAACCCCCGATAGATCCGCGCCCGCGTGGCCGCCAATGCCCAGTTCGTTCCGGCATTCCGCATCGCTCACACTCCGCACGCCCGCGGCGTCCAGCAGGGCGGCGGGAGTTTGGAACTTGGCCAGGGCCGCGGCATGTTCATGGCGCAGCAACCGCGGCGGGGCGACAGCGGCGGGAATGTGCAAGGCTGTTTGCTCAACCACCGCCGCCGCGGCTTTCGCGCCTGCATTCAGCCGAAGCAGCGGGCGCGCCGCCGCCCCGTTTGGGGGACCGATGACCCCTTCCCGCTCCATGCGGTCCATCAGCGACACCGCAGCGGCGTAATCCACGCCGAGCGCCCGCTGGAGCGCCGGAGCGGATGCTTCGCCCGCCGCTCGCACCGCGGCCACGGCTCGCGCGTGCAGATCATCCTCGCCGCCAACCCCATTCATCGCCGCCCCTTCCGGGGGTCGCTGGCCGCAAAGGCGGCAACCTCCGCCCGCGGCAACAACGTGCGGCGGCCAATGTGCCTGGCACTGAGGCCGCCCGCCCGCAGCAACTTTTGGATGGTGCGCACGCTCACGCCCAGCAGCCGCGCCGCTTCGGTTTCCGAAACCAAAAGCGGCGCGGCCTCGCGCGTCAGCGGGCGATCATGCGGCCTTGGCGTGTTGCCCATGCGGGGAACTTAGGGCAGCTTCGCCGCGGAGGCGAGATAAAAAACATTTCAGAAATATCGAAATGCCCAAAGCCCAGGAATGGCGCGGGGAAAGGCCCGCAAAAAAGTTGGCTTTGGCCGCATGCCCCAAGAATGGGAGCGAAAACGGGCTGCCGGAGGCGGGTATTTCTGAAATATCTGAAATGCGGCCGCGGACGCCGCATTTTGGGCGGGCTTCCGCGAGTGGATGTTTCAGGAAGCGATTGCGCCAGAGGCGGATTTCCGCAGGCGGGAGAAAAGTACGCTTAGGTTGCCCCTGCGCAATTTGTCACCGTACACGCCCGCCCAGGTGCGCGGGCCGTCGTCTTGCCGCCAGCGATTCGGGAGCGGAATGCGAGCGGCATCCAACGCGGCGCACTGCTCCTCAAGGCCGCCTTGCGTGCCCGATATAGCCTTGGTGGCTTTGCTTCCGAACTGCCGCACCCACTCCTGGATCGGCCCCAGCTTTCGCCTGCGTTTGGGAGCGGCCTGTTCCGCGCCAGGCGGCCCTATAACATGCGGGCGCGCGCCAGCCTCCGCCCGCTCAAGCTGCTCGTTCAGGGCGCGAGTGAAGCGGCGCTGAAAAAATCGGAGCACCGGCATTTCCTGCCCAAGCGAAGCCCCTCGCGGCCCTTGGTCCCGGCATGGCCGATGTTCAACCGCAGCTAAAACCCAATACGGCGGGTGCCATTGGCGCAGAGGTGCCCGGTGCGAAAATCGCCCCGGCACGCCCGCATCGTTCCGCTGATAGCATGCATGAATCCCGTCGGTTCCGTCGCAGGCGATGGGCAGCCAAACGGGCAAGCCCTTTTCGCGAAACCGTTCTGCATAAACCTCAACCCCGCGGCGCGCGTCCGCCGCGCTGGCAAAGCCGCGCCGGAAGGAATAATTCCGCGCGGAGATGGCGGAAACCCGCCCGAATAGTTTATCGGCGCACCGTAACAGTTCCCGGAAGCGGCCATCAGGGTCCGCGTGCCGCACACGGCTGCAATCGTCGCGCGCGAGGATCACTATCATCTCGCCAAGAAACGGCGCCATATACTGCTTCAGCCAGTCCTCAGCCTTGTCAACTCCCGCCCATATATTGTGCCCAGCGACGCCCACAGGCGAACCATAGCGCACCTTGGCGAAGATTTCCACAATTCAGGCGTCCTTTTCCGCATCCGTGGGGCACCGCCCACTGCGGGACTGCGTTGACGCGAAGAATGAAAGCCGCCCAGCATGGAAGCATGAGCAATTCCGTTAGGGTGCCCAAAGCCTCAGCGCCGCCCGCCCAGGCCTCGCCGCCGCGGTACGCTGCCGCAGAGTTTCTGGAGCGCTCCCTTGAGAACGGCGCGCGCCCGGCGGCGGAAATTGCCCAGGGCGCCGAAAATGCCGGAATCGGCCCCAGCGCCTTAAGGCGCGCGCGGGAAGATTTGGGAGTGGTCGCGGAGAAAAAGGGCTTTGGCGCCGATGGCGAGTGGCTGCTCTCGCTGGGGGCCATCGGCGCCGCCGCCGGGCCCGGCGGCGGTTCGCCGCTGGGATGGGGGCTGCTGGCGGCCAGCGTCGCAAGCTTAGGGCTGGCCTATCTCTGCACCGAAGCCAACCGGGGTGCTGCGGCGCGGGGCGGCTGCCCGGCCCCGGGGGTGGAAGGGTTGCCGCTGCCGCCGGGCGCGGGGCGGAAAACCTGCTGCCCGGACTGGTTCATCGTGCTGCTGATTTTGGTGGGGGTGATATTGGCGATTTTGGGGCTGGGAAAATTGTGAGCGGCAATTTTCGGAACGCCGCGCCTTAGCCGAATGCGCATTTTTCCGGGGAGAAAATCCAGGCCGGAAAATCGCCTTCCGGGCCGCGCCGAATTTTCCTCGGAAATAATCCCCAAGATGCGCAGCCCGCGCCAATCGCCAACAGCGCACGGCGGATATTCATTCCAGCGGCATTTTCGCTGCCCGCCTGATGCGCATTATCCGGCCTCGGAAAATCGAACTTCCGGGCCGGGAAAATGCCCGCCGCGCCCGCGGAATTTTCCGAGCGTCTTTTTCGTGCTGGACATCGAAACCCCCGCCAATGGCCTAAGGCGCGCACCGGAAATTAATCCGCTCTGCGCCCGCGGCGCGGCCTGGAACGGCCCGCACCACCCGCCTGGGGGGTTGACATGCGCTCAAGAAATGGGAAAAAAAGGCGTGCGGCCCGCCGCCCAAAACCCCTGCCAGGGCCCAACGCCGACTGCCGCGGAATTCCTGCGCATAGCCCGGCGGCATTTTACCGCCGCCGAACTGGCCGCGATGGACCGCGCCATCTGGCGGCGGGTGGTTCAGGAATTCGTGGCCGAGCGGGAGCGCCGCGCCGCCCCGGAACAGTTGTCCGGCGGAAACAAGTAAAGGGGGGCGTCGGCGGGGTCGCGCCCCATGCACCCCGCAGGCTGTATACGTCGTGCGCAGATCCTGGCCGTCGGCCCAGGTGCCCGCGCGGATGCCGCATCAAGGTGGCCCCTTGTCGCCCCGGCGCGGCGCGTGCCAACCTGGCGCCATCCCCCCGAGAACCTGAACTTTGGAGGAAGCGATGAAGCGGTTATTGTCCCTTTTGCTCTGCGGTGCGCTCTTTGCCCCGAGCGTGATGCTCGCCGCGGTCCGCGGCAACAAATCCGAGTACATGGGCGGAACGGTCAGCAGCATCAATGCGAAGACCCAGGGGAAGCTGTATATCGGCGGCAACCGGTTATCGTTCGCCATGAAGCACGGCAAGCTTTGGGCCGTTCCGTTCGCGGACGTCACCGGGCTCGCCTACGGACACAAGGTGGGCCGCCGCGTCGGCGTGGCCGTCGGGTTGGCCCTGCTGACCGGGCCAATCGGCTTGGTGGCGCTGTTTTCAAAAAAGAAAAAGCACTACGTGACGATTGAGTTCAACAGCAATCCGGCCATCGCCAAAACCGAGCGGGCGGATTTCCGGGCGAACCCTCGCTACCTCCCCAAGGGAGATATTGCGGTTTTCCAGGTCAACAAACACGATTACAAGACCGTCGTGGAGCTTCTCCAGGCCAAAACCGGCATCCACGCCACGATGCCGCCCAAGGCGAAATGGAATAACTCCTAGGAGGCGGAGACGGCGGCGTGGCCGTGGGCCCTGCGTTCTGCTGGGCCAAATTGGGCGCTGGCCTCTGGCCGCGCCGCCACGGGGATGAGTCGGGGCCAAGGGGCGTGCTATTCAGCGATGGGGGAACTGCGGCACCGAGGCAAGGCGGCGTGGGAGCGTGCCAACGCGGCAACTCGGTTCAGGTGCGCCAGGCAGCGCAGTCTACTGCTGTGAAAATTGACGGGACATACTGGTAGATGCCCGTCGTAAGTCCTTTATTTTCAGTGAAGCGTTTGCGAACCAACGGACGGCGGAGAAAACCCGTAAGTCGTTGAAAAGATTGGAGGCGCGGGGCGGAATCGAACCGCCGAATAAAGGTTTTGCAGACCTCTGCCTTACCACTTGGCTACCGCGCCGGGCGGTGAACAGGAGGGAGGGGAGAATTTGGAGCGGGAGACGGGATTCGAACCCGCGACATCGACCTTGGCAAGGTCGCACTCTACCACTGAGCTACTCCCGCAGTCCTCAGGAGATTCAATGTAACATGGCGGCGCGGCAGCCGCCAAGCCTGGCATTGCTTGGCGCGGGCCCCAGCGCGGCTGCCCACCCCAACGCGCGCCGCTGCGCGTTGGGGACCCCGGGTCCGCCGCGCGTCCCGCTTGCGCGCCGGCTGGGCCGGGGGCCGCGCCGCTTCGCTGGAGGGCGGGCCGCAGCGATTGCCAGCGCGCCCGCGGCGCCGGGGAATTTGGCGGCCCTGCCGCGCCGGCCGCCGGCCTTCCCCGCTGGCAAGGCCGTCTGGGACCGCCCCGGGGGCGCGCCGGGCGCCGGGGCGTCTCGGCGCCAGATGGACAAGTAGGGGAACGATACGGGCCCCGCGGCCGTAGTGGCGGCGGGGCCCGGGTGGACTGATTGGATTAGCTGGGGCGGCTCGCAAGCCGTCCAAGGAAAGTACTGCGGCGGGCGCTCGCGAGCGCCTAGCCTTCAGCCACCTCGCTAGTCCAAATGTCTAAACGTCTACTGCCGGAATCTTCCACTGGACCACCTCCTTTCTAGCGTGCCTTCAGTTAAGCACCATCGCCGGCGCATCGCAAGAACCTCGCGCCGGCAGGCCACCGGCTAGTACACATCGCGGAGACCCCGCCTTTTGCCCGGGGTGAAAGCAGGTGCGGGAATGCCGCGAAACTCCCCGTGCGCCCACGGCGCACGAAGGAATGCCACGGCTTGCCCGGCGGATTGCTGGGCAAAATGGGCGGCGGCTTATTGCGCGACGGTGCGCGGATAGGCGGGACCGAGCATGGCGGCATCGCCTTGCGCCAGGATGGCGATCAGCTGGTCGTCCAGAAGCTCCAGCCCCAAGCCGCTATCGGCGGGATAACGCTCCAGGAAAGACTGGCGGCATTTGTCCAAATCTTCCTGAAGGCGGCCATAAAGGTCGCGCTGCTCGCGGGCGGCGGCGAGTTCGCCGGGGCGGTCCCGCTGGAGGTACAGCTCCAAGTCCTGCGCCAGCACTTTGGCGAAGCGGCGGGCGCGGGCGGCCTGAGGAGCATCCGCGGAGGGCAGGCTGGCTTCGTTGTCCGCGGCGTCCTTTTCTGGGACGGCGTCCGCAGCAGCGAGGGCTTCGGTCGCCGCCGTCTGGTCCCAAGCAACGGGTGACCGGGGTGGCGGCGGTTCTTCCGCCGTCGCGGCCGGCAGCGCCGCTTCGGGTTCCGGCGCGGCCACGGGGAATTCGGCGGGCGCGGGCGGGGCTTCCGAGGCGGTGTCCAGCGCCGACTCGGCGTGCAGCGCCAGGCCGCCGCCTTGGTGCATCGCCTGCTCCAAACTTAGGCTGGCCACGCGCGCCAGCACCGCCATGCGGGATTCGACTCCGGCGTCGGCGGCGGAATTGCCCGCGGCCTGACCGGCGGCGCGGTTCGCCTCATGGCAGAGCAAGGCGATGGTCTTGCCGCGCACCGAAAGCGGATATACGGCGCCGGCGGGCCCCCAAGGCGCGCCCGGAGCGCCAGCCACCCCCGGCCGCCACTGCACCGGCAAGCCGGTGGAAATGGCCCGGCGAAACACCGAATCGCCGTTCTCCCAGTCCATGCGCGCGGGCGCGTGAATACCGCTACAGCGCCAGGCGATCGCCGCCGGACCGCGCACCACGTAAATAGCCAAATGTGGGGCCAGCGCACTGGCGGCTGCGAACAAAGCGGATAAAATCCGCGGCGGCTCGGCGGCATCCAGCAGCCCGCCAATCCAAGCGGCCCAGGGCTCGGTCTGGGGCGGCGGCAGTTGCGCCGACCAGCTGCCCACGCGCCGCACCAGCGCCTGCTGCACGGCGGGGCTGGCGTCGTGGAGGGCGTTGGCCAAGCCGGCGTTCAACTCTTGTTGCAGGCGGCTTTCCAGCGCGAAGCGCAGCGTGCGCATCGCCTCCTGCAAGGTGCTTTCAATATCCGCCCGCAGCTTGCGTTCCCACTGCTGCTTGGCCGAAACCGGCTCCGATACCAAGGGTCCGGCGAAGGTTGGTTCGGCGCCGCTGACTACGCTCATGGCGGCATTATAGGCGGCGCGGGGCGGCGCGCCGCGGCGGCGGCGTACAGTAGAACCCCATCTGCACCCGGCCGGAGGAACAGGTGCGCCTTCCGGTTACCCCTGGCCGGGAAGAAAATGCCCGCCAGCGTGGCATTCTGAGGGGCGGACGGCGGAATGGATGGCGCGCGCCGCCCGGTGACGCTGAATGATCCGGACGGAATTCCTAGTAACGCCACGAGCGGTTACGGCGGCGGCAATGGCCGCCGCCGAAGACTGGCTGGTGCGGGCCGGCTGGCGGTCGGCGGCGCGGGCCGCCGCCGATGGCTTCGCCGCGGCGCTGCCGGACCGTGGCGCCGCGCCGCCCATGCGCGCGACCGCGGCGCTGAGCGGCGGCATTTTCTTCGCGCCGGGAGCGGAATCGCCGGCGGAGTGGTTTTACGCCGTGGCGAAGTACCCCGCCCCCAGGGAAGAACCGGAGTTGGAAATTGGCTTGATCCGGGCGAGCGGGCTGGCCGCGGCCAATCCGTTGCATGTCTGGCGCGCCGCGTGGAATGCGGTCCTGGCGGGGGAAGCCGAGCCGGCGTGGCGCGATCCGTTGCAGCCGAGGCGCTTGGAACCCCTGGCCGCCAGCGGTGAGTACGCCCCGCCCCGTCTGCGCTTGGAGGATCTCGACCGGGCCGCGCTGCTGGCCGACCCCGCCGCCCGCGCCTGGCTGGAGCGATTGCAACAGGCCGGCCGGCTGCGCGGCGCCGATCTGTTGGCGGAATCCGCCGACGCCCGGGCCGCGCTGGACCGCCTGGCTGCCGCCCATCTGGCGTCCGCGCCGTCGCGGGAGGACGACGCCTACGCGCCCTCGGCGCAGGCGGCGCGCAGCGAGCAACAATGGCCGCTGCTCTGGTTGACGGAACGGCTGAGTGAATTGGGCTGCGCCAACGTCCTGTGGCCGCGGGCCCTGGCCGGGGCGATGCCACCACACGTGGTGGCGGAGTTCGCCGGGCGCTTGTGGTGTGTGGTCTGCACTCCCGGCGCCTGGGACCGGCCGGCGCGGCGGGCGTGGGAGGAAGCGCGCGACCGCTGGGGATTTGACCAGACCGGGGTCATCGCCCTCAGCGGCGCCGCCGCCGCGCCGCCCGCCGTCGCGCCGATCCGGACCACGCTGGAATCCGGCGCCGAGGCGTTGCAGCGCGCCATGGCCGCGGCCGCGCTGGACTATGCGGCGCAGCGCGTGGCGCCGCTGGAGCAAGCCTACGGCTGGCCGCTCGCGGCGCTGCTGCGCCATCGGTTCGGCGCCGCCGCGGGATAAGCGCGGCGCGCGCATCGCGGAGCGGCGGCGCGACTGTCCCTAAGGCCGGGGCACGATTGATTACCGCAGCTTTCGGAGCGAACATTGCTTCCGCGCAAATAGAAGTGCCACAGTTGGACAAGCCGCGCCGTTGACGGCAGAAAGCCGGTTGAACCGGGAGAAACCCCCCATTGGCTGTCCTCACCACCATGCCCTTTAGCGATAGTCCCGCTCCCGTTCCGGCGCCCGCGCCCGCCAATCCTGGGCGCGGGGTGGAACCGGTCATGGCGCGGGTGCAGCTGGGAGGCGACGATCCCGGCATTGCGTTTCAGTTGGGCAGCGGCGAAACGCGCGCCTGGCTGGGGTTGGCGGGGCAAGCGTCCTATTTGACCCTGCTCGATGAGCAGCAGCGCGTGCGCGGGCAGTTGGCTCTGGGCGCGGAAGGACCGAAGATCACCTTTGCCGACGCCGAGCGCCGGGCGCGGGCGCAGGTGCGGCTGGGCGCCGAAGGCGCGGGCATCGCTTTATTCGACACCGCGGGAGAAACGCGGGTTTGGCTGGGCCTGGCGGGGGACAGCTCGTATTTGGGATTGGTGGATGGCGCCGGCAACATCCATGGCCGTTTGCGCCTGCGTTCCCGTTCCGGCACGCCGGGATTGGCGCTCAGCGATGAACACGGCGCCGACCGGGCGCTGGTGGCCATGGAAGCCGATGGGCCGCATATGGTTTTTCTGGCCGGGGCCGGCGAGATCGTGGCGCATCTGGCGGTGACCGAGCTCGGCGCATGGCTGGCATTGGTGGACCCCGACGGCCAACCCACGGCGGAACTGGCGGTCGCCGACACCGCCGTTGTCGCCCTGCGCGACGGCGAGCAGCGGCGCCGGGCGGTGGTCGCGCTGGAAGCGGGGAAACCGTGCTTGGCGGTGCTGGGCGCGGATGGTACGCGGGCCGCCGAGCTGCGCGCGGAGTGCCTGCCCCTGTGGAACGAACGGGGCCAAATGCGCGCTCACTTGGGCATGACCGAAGGCGGCGCCGCCATTCGCTTGTTCAGCCCCGACGGCGTGCAGCGCGCCGCGTTGCACGCGGACGCCGATGGACCCTGCTTGGCGATCGCCGGCGACTCCCGCCAGGGACGGGCCATTCTGCGCTGCACCAGCGGAGGACCGGAGCTGGTGCTGGGCGCCGAAGGCAGCGGGCCGGAGGCGCGCATGGTTTGGCACGACGATGGATGGGAAGCGCGGCTAGGCGACGGCGGAGAAGAGCCGCGCGCGCTCTTCCACCAGCCCGCCGCCGGACCGGCGGGCATCGAACTGCGCGACGCCAACCAGCGGCTGCGCTTGCGCCAGCAGTCCTCGCTGACGCCTGGCGCCACCACCAGCGATGCCGTGGTGGCGATGCTGGCGGCCGATGGCACGCCCGCCGCGCAGGTGCGGCTGCCGCCCGACCTGTCGGCGCTGCCGAGCGGCTTCCCCGCCAGCGGCGCTACGAAAGGCCAATTGCAACTGGCCGAGGATGGCCCCAGTCTGACGTTGGCCGGAGCGGCGCACGCCAGCGGACGCCTGCGCTTGGCGGTCAATGAAACCGCCGCCACCGCCTACTGGACCGATGCCGCCGGCGCCGAACATCCCTGGCTGCAATTCGCCGGGGATGCGGCCACCGCCGGCTTGCTCGACCCCGCCGGGCGTTTGCGCGGCGCCTGGGCGACCGACGCGACCACCTGCCGGTTGGAGTTGAATGACGCGCAAGCGTCGCCGCGCGCGCTGCTGGCAGTGACCGACGACGGCATGCGGCTAGGTCTGCTGCCCGCGGGCGAAGGCAGCACGGCATGGTTTGGCGTGGGCGGAGAAGCGACCTCCTACCTGGGCCTGATGCCGGATGCGGGACCGCTGACCGCCCTGTTGGCCATGCGCGAAGGCGAAACCGCGCTGGCGATTCTGGATCCCAGCGCCAATCAGCGCGCCGAACTGGCGGTGGATGCGGAGGGACCGCGCCTGACCTTGGCGGCGGGCAACCGCCGGCCGCAGGCGCAAATTCGCATGCAGGCGGGGGGCGCCGCGATCGCCTTCCTCGACAACGACGGCGCGGCGCGAGGCTGGCTGGCGCTGGATACCGGCGACGGTGATTAGGCGACGGCGGCTGCGCGCGCCATCATTATCCTCATCCGAAGCTTAGCTGGCGGCGCGGGCCGCCCGGGCCCGAGCCAATTGCCGGCGCGCCACGGCGGCGGCTTGCAACTGATACGCCGGCGCCAGCGCATAGGCCGCCGCGGCCGGGAACCACACGTACCAGGTCAAACTGGACCAGGGCCAGCGGATATAGCTGAAGTCCACGGCCCACATCAATACGCTGCCCGCCGCGGTCAGCCCAATCGCCAGCGCCAGCGAACCCCAGCAGCGGGCGATCAAGCCCCAGCGCATCGCGGCCACGCCCCGGCGCAATAGCAGCGCCTCGATCAGCAAGATTGCCAATAGAGGGTTGTTGAGCCAGTCCAGCACCGCGGCCAGGGTGACCGGCGGAGCCGACGGCGCCGTCTGCACGCGGGCAACGACATAAAGGACGTGTCCCGTATACGCGGCCAACAGGGCGGCGCACAGCCATTCCCACGCCGCCAGCCGGCGCAGCAGGCCGACGCGCCGATAGGCCCGCAACACCACCGCCAGACCGGCCACCAGGGCCACCATCTCCAGCGTCCCGCTGATCTCCAAGCCGGCGCCGTTCACCGCGGCGGCGGCGGCGGGATGCGCCACGGCCCAGCCGCGGAACGGGTTCAGGTAGGTGGGGCGGCTGAGCCAGTGGGCCAAAATGTAGCCGAGCGACTGGCAACTCCCGGCCAAGGCAATGCCCAGCCACGCGCCACGCAGCGCGTCCCCAGGAACAAATTGGCGCCATGCCCGCCAGCTCCATGCCGCCCCCAACGTGACCACAACCACCAGAAAAACCGCTCCGGGATAGGCGTAGAAGAAAGCGAGCCCGCTGAAATCGCCGGTAAACGCCCACCACAAATGGAGCGCTGCCCCCAAGAGCAAGACAGCAACCGTCGCCAGAACCATGCGGCGCGGGGCGGTCCAGCCGGGAGCTTGCGGCACGACGAATGGGGCGGGCTGAGAGCGAACGCGCGGCATGGCGGCTAGGCGCCCCCGCCAGACCAAGAGGTGGCGGACATGGCGGCTTCGGCGGCGGGACGCCCCAGCCACATGCGCAACAAGGCGCGAACCTCCTCGGGAGGTTTCTGGGCGACCAGCATCCGCGCCGCCTGCGGACCAAAGTAGGGAGCCAACGTCTCCACGGCGGCATTCGCGGCGGCGGCAGAGTCCCCCGCCGGGGCTAGGGGACGCTCGATGTCCGGCCACGCGGGCGCAACCGCGGTGAAGGCGGCCCGCAGGTGCGCTTCGCTGGGCGCCGCTTCCTGCGCCAAGGGGAACAATGCGGCAAGGCCATTCCAATCCTGGCGCAGCTCCGCGGCGCGTTGGCGGCATTGGGGGCAATCAGCCAAATGCGCCCCCACCTCGGGACCCGCCACCGCCGCTTCTCCCTGCACCCAGGCCAGCAGTACGCCTTCGCTGGGATGGCGGGAAAAGGTGAGCGCGGAAAGAGGCCGCGGCCACTTCATCGCTCCGGCTCCGGCGCCGGCGGATCGGCGGCGGGCGCAAAGGCGGCCCGCAGTTTTTTCACCGCGCGGGCCAGCAGCGACGCCACCGTGCCGATCTCGATGCCGAGCGCGTCGGCGGTCTCCTGGTAACTCATGCCTTGCAGCCGCAGGCTGAGGCATTCAAATTCCCGCCGCGTCAGCAAGCGGCGGATGCGGCGCGAGGTTTCGGCCAGATGGTATTGCGTTTCCGGCGTGTCCGCGGCCTCGCCAGGCGCGACTTCCTCGGGCGTTTCCTGGGCCCGTGCACTATGGTCGAAGTTGCGCAGGCGGTCGTAGATGTAATTGCGCGCGACGCGGAACAGCCAGGGGCGGCCGGCGGCGGCCAGCTTGCCCTCCAGGCGGCCGGCGAAATAACGCAGGAAGGCTTCCTGCACCGCCTCGCGGGCCAGCTCCCGGTCACCCGCCAGCCGCTGGGCATGACGCAGCAGGGCGGACGACTCCTCCCGATAGAGCGCCATGACCTCCGCCTCCAGTTCCACGCGGTTGGAGCGGCGCGGGCCGGTGGCGGAACTATCGAACTCGCCCCAGGCGCAAGCGCGGATGTCGTACATGGCGTCCAGTGTACCTTTTCGGATTGGACGAGGCGGTGCTGGGCCGGCGGCGGACCCGCCGCGGCGATGAGCCGCGTCCTAGGCGTGCAATTCCCCGGCGCCGCCTCCGCCGCGGTCGGGCAGCGCCGGGCCCAGCCGCGCCTCAAACCAGCCCTGAAGCTGGCGGGTAATCTCCGCCGGATCTTGGCCGGAGATGCGAATGGGCTCGCCGAAGGTGATCCTCGCGCGGCCGCGGCGCGCGCGCTTGGCTCCGGCGGGCAAAATCGCAAACACGCCTTCGACCGTGATCGGCACCACCGGCAACGCCAGGGAGCGGGCAAAGACGCCGATTCCCGGGCGGAAATCGTGCAGGCGGCCGTCGAGCGTGCGAGCGCCTTCGGGAAAGATCAGCGGGCAATAGCCGCGGTCGGCCAGTTCCCCGGCATGGCGGAGCGCGGGCTCAATGCCGGTGGTGGCGGAGAGCACAAAGATGTTGAAGAACATCTCCAACAGCCGGTAGCGGCGCTGCGCGCGGCGCCGCGCTGACGCCGGGGCGCCGCGCAGGAACTTGGCGCGAAAGGCGTCCAAAGCCATGGCGGGCGCCACCCATGGGCGCCAGCGCAGCGGCAGGGCGCGAAGGATGACCGGAACGTCCAACATGCTCTGATGGTTGGCGATGAACAGCACGGGACGGCGCAGGGAGCGCAGGTGCTCGCGTCCGCGCACCTCGACGCGGGCCACGGCGCGCAGCGGCGGATACACCAACAGCCAGCGCAGCGGCTCCCGGCACCAGCGCACCAGCGGCGCCAGCGGCCAGCGGGAATAGCGGAATGGCCGCCGGGCCGGTGCCACAGCCGGCGGCGCCTTGCCAGCGGCGGGCAGCGTCGTGGCGGGCGGCGCTTCGGCGGTGGCGATCAACGCTCCCAACCTTGCCACCGTCTCCGCCCGCGCCAGCTCGGCTTCCTCGATCTCGATGCTCCGCGACGCTAGCCACGCCAGCAACTCAACCCGGTCGAGCGAACCGAGGCCGAGATCTTCCGCCAACCGCGCCTCCGGTCGCAAGCGCTCACGGCCAACGCCCAACAAGCGGGCCAGATACTCCCGCCAATCTTCGGCCGCCGCCACCGCCGTGGCGGATTGGCCGTTGACCCACGCCGCCACCGCCGCGCGGCGCAGCTTGTGCGTGGAGGCGGTGCGGGGCAGCGCCGCTTCCGGCCAGCGGGAAAACGCCGCGATCCGCTGGTGCGCCTCTAACCGGCCATTGGCCGCCGCCACCGCCGCCGCGAGCTGCTCATCTTCCAACCCCGGCGCCACCAGAACCGCATGCACGCGGGCGCGGCCGGCCCGCTCTTCCGCCACCACCGCGCTTTCCGCGATTCCGGGCTGGGCATCCAGCGCCGCTTCCACGTCTTGCGGATAGACGTTCATTCCTTCGGCGGTGACGATGACTTCTTTTTTCCGCCCGAGATAAATCAGGTTGCCTTCCGCGTCCATCCGGCCAAGATCGCCGGTGCGCAGCCAACCCGCGGCGAAGGCGTCCGCGGTGGCGGCGGCGTTGTGGTAATAGCCGGGCGAGACGTTGGGGCCGCGCACCAAGATTTCGCCGTCCTCGGCGATGCGGATCTCCATGCCCGCCAGCTTGCGGCCCACCGCCCCGCGGCGAATCTTGAAGGGATGGGTGATGGCCACGGCGGGAGCGGTTTCGGTGAGCCCATAGCCCTGCACCACGGCGTAGCCGAGCGCCTGCCACAGGGCTTCCTGCTCGCTGGGCAAGGCCGCGCCCCCCACGACCAGCGCCCACATCTTCCAGCCCAGCTTGCGGTGCAAGCGGCGCCAATGCCACCAGCGCCAGGCCACGCCATGGCCTTGCGCCGCGGCGATGACCGCCGCCGCGTCCCCGGCGTCCGCCGTCTGCCGCGCCCACTGGGAAAAAAGCTCGACCTCGCGCGGCACGGCCACCACCACGGAGGCGCGGGTTTGCTTCACCGCCGCCGCCACCGCTTCCCCGCCCTGCGCCTCCAAATAGACCACCGTGCTGGCCAGCAGCGGGGGAATCAACAGGCCCATGACCTGGCCGAACAAGTGGCTGAGGGGAATCAAGTGCACGAAGCGCAAGGGCAGCAGGGGCCGGGCCCAGCGTTGGTATTTGCCCACTTCCTGGGCGATGGGCCGCAGATTGGCCAGCACATTGCCGTGGGTAATCATGACGCCCTTGGGCTCGGCGGTGGCGCCGGAGGTATAGACGATTTCCAGCAGGTCGCCGTCGCGCGCGGGGGCGGGCGCGGCGGGCGCGGCGGGCGGCAACGGCTCCAAATCCTCGAAGCGCAGGGCCAGCGCCCAATCGGCGGGGCCAAATGCCGCCATGCGCTCGGCCGACGCGAGCAAGACGCGCGCGCCCGTCTGTTCCTGAATGGTCCGCGCGTAGCGGGGAGAAAACGCCGCATCGAGCGGCACCGCCACCATGCCGGCCATCACCGTGGCATAGAACGCGATGGCCCAGGCCGCGCCGGACGGCCCCCAGATCAGAACCTTTTCGCCGCGTTCGGCGCCGGCTTGCAGCCGCGTCTGGAGGGCAAAGGCTTTGCCCAGGATCTCCGCGTAGCTATAGGCGCGCGTGCGGTACAACCGCCGGTCAATGATCGCCGCGCGCTCGCCCATCGCCGCCATGCCGGCGATGTAGCCGGGCAAATTCGCCAGCCGGTCCGCGTTTGCCAGGTTCGCGCCCGCCACCCTCCGACTGTATCGTAGCGGCGCGGCGGCGGGGCGCCATCCAAGGCGACGACGGCAATGCTAGCCTAAAGCGGATGAAGAACCTGTTCCCGAGATTGGAATTTTTAGCGCTTTTGCTGCTGCGGGCGGCGGTGGGTTTGGTCTTCCTATGGCACGGGACCATGAAGCTGGACAACCTCGCCGCCTGGCAGCGCAACTTCGTGCACATGGGGTTTCCGGGTTATTTCGCCATCGTGGCCGGGGTGCTGGAAACCGTAGGCGGCGCGCTGCTGATTCTAGGATTATTCGCCCGCATCGCCGGCTTATTGCTGGCGGGCGAGATGCTGATCGCGCTGATTCGCGTGCATTGGCCCGCGGCGCCGCTGACGCGGGTGGGCGCCTACGAATTGCCGCTGCTGCTGGCGGCGGGCAGTTTCGCCGTCTTCGTCCTCGGTCCCGGATCGGCGGCCGTGGACCGGCTGCGCGGCCGCGGCAAGAGCCCGCGCGCGGGCGCTTAGGCTGCCTTGACCGCGAACCGGTCTGCCCTGACAATATAGGGTTCACCGAGCTATGCGATTTTTCTCCCGGCGCGGGCCGGCGCCGCCTTCCGGCGTGTCTTCCGGCCCCGCCTTCCAGCCCCCTGCGGCTTCGTCTGCCATGAGCGTCCAACCCCAGCCTCCGATTTCCGGCGCCGCCGGTCTGACCCCGCGGCAATTGACCCACCGATTGCGGCAGATGCTCGCCATCCGGGAGTTCGAGCGGCTGGGTGAGCAATGCTTTCGCGACGGCTTGATCCGCGGCTATTACCATTCCTACGCCGGGCAGGAGGCGGTGGGCGTGGGCTTTCTTAACGCCCTGGACCTGAGCCGCGATTACGTGGTAGACCACTATCGCGACCATGGCCACTGCCTGCTGCTGGGATTGGATCCGGAGCAGATTTTCGCCGAGCTGTTCGGGCGCGCCACGGGGGTCTCCAAGGGCAAGGGCGGCAGCATGCACATGTACAGCCCGGAGCGGCATTTTCTTGGCGGCGACGGCATCGTCGGCGGCGGATTGTCGGTGGCCTGCGGCGTCGGCCTGGCGTTGAAGCGGCGGGCCAATGATCCCATCTGCGTCTGCTTCTTCGGCGACGGCGCGCTGGACACGGGCACGTTCCATGAATCCATGAATTTGGCCAGCCTGTGGAGCGTGCCGACGCTGTACGTTTGCATCAACAACCTGTACAGCATGGGCACGCGCGTGGAGGACCACTCCTCCCTGTCGCAGTTGGTGGACCGGGCGCAAGGTTATGGCGTCAAGACCGAGCAGGTGGACGGCCAGGACGTCTTCGCCACCACCGCCGCGGCGGAGCGCATTTACCAATACATGCGCCAGACCAAGCGGCCCTACTTCGTGGAAGCCCTCACCTACCGCTATCAGGGCCACGGCATCCACGATAAGGCGCTCAATTACCGGACCGAGCAGGAAGAAGCGCAATGGCACAGCCGGGATCCGATCCAGCTGCTGGCCGCGCACCTGATCACCGAGAAGATTTTGTCTGCCCAGCAGATCGAGGATCTGCGGCAGCAGATCGTTGCCGAGCTGCAAGCCAAGGTCGAGCGCGCCAAGCAGGCGCCGCAGCCCGATGACGCTGAGCTGAAGCAGGACGTGCTGGCCTAGGGCCGGGGACTTCCACGATGAAAAAGCTATCCATGCACGAGGCGCTGAACCAGGCGCTGCGCGAAGAGATGCACCGCGATGAGCGGGTGGTGCTGCTGGGCGAGGAGATCGGCAAATATAACGGGGTGCATTACGTCACCCGCGGCCTGTATGCCGAATTCGGCAAGGAGCGGGTGATTGACACGCCGATCTCGGAAGAGAGCTTCACCGGCGTCGGCGTCGGGCTGGCGATCATGGGCATGCGGCCGGTGGTGGAGATGATGCGCATGGATTTTTCCTTGCGTGCGATGGACCAGATCTACAACCACATGGCCAAGATCCGGTACATGTCCGGCGGACGGCTGAGCGTGCCGATGGTGCTGCGCGGGCCGGAGGGCCCCGGCCCCAACCCCGGCTTGACCGCCCAGCACGGGCAGCAGCTGACGGTGCTGTTCGCGCACTGCCCCGGGCTGCGCGTGGTGAGCCCTTCCAACCAATACGACGCCAAGGGCATGCTGAAGGCGGCGATCCGGTCCGACGATCCGGTGGTCTTTCTGGAGCCCGGACCGCTCAACAACAAGCAAGGCGACGTCGGCGAGGACGATTACCTGGTGCCGCTGGATCGCGGCGAGGTCAAGCATGAAGGCAGCGACGTGTCGCTGATCGGCTACGGGGCCAGCGTCGCGCTTTGCCTGCAAGCCGCGCGGGACCTGGAGCATGACGGGGTTTCGGCGGAGGTAGTGGATATGCGCTGCCTGCGGCCGCTGGACATGGGCCCGGCATTGGCCTCCGTGGCCAAGACCAACCGCGCGGTGGTCGTCGAATACGCCTGGCAGAGCTACGGTCCCGGCGCGGAAATCGTGGCCCGGCTGATGGCGGAAGCATTCTGGAACCTGGACGCCCCGGTGACGCGCGTGAGCGGGCAGGAAGTGCCGCTGCCGTATGCCGCCAACCTGGAGGAGTTGAGCAAGCCCCAGGTCGCCGACATCGTCGCCCAAGCCAAAGCCACGCTGCGCTAACGCCGGCGGGGGCGGGCTGGGCCGGCGCGGCGAAAACATGTGACAGTTTGGCGGCGTTTCTTGCGGAAGTGCTTTGTTTTCAGCGCCGAAAATGTCAGTTGCTTGGCGCGGGCCCCAGCGCGGCTGCCCACCCCAACGCGCACCGCTGCGGGTTGGGGGCCCCGGGTCCGCCGCGCGTCCCGCTTGCGCGCCGGCTGGGCCGGGGACCCCAGTCCGCCCCGGCCCAGCCAGCGCGTCGCTGGGGGCCGCGCCGCTTCGTCTGCCCGGGGGCGGGCCGCCCCGCGGAATTTCGCGGCCTTTCCGCCCCCGCTTTGCTCCCCGAGCAAAAGGCGCGGCCCCCGCGACAGGCGACTTCTGAGGCCGCTCGCGATTCTCCCGCCGTGTCGCCGGGTGCGTTAGCGGATTTGGCGTCGCAAGGTTGCTTGGCGCGGGCCCCAGCGCCGCCTACGGCGGGAAGTCCTGCATTCCCTGAGGGAGTCCTGCATTCCCTAGAGGCGGGGCCGAGCCCCGCGTATCAGACGGCGGGTCTGGGCCGGTTTCCGGCGCACTGCTACAATGCGGAGCGATGAAACGAACGTTCGTCGTTTTGGCCGCGGCATTGGCGCTCTGCGCCGCCGCCGCGGCTACCGGCCTGCCCACGCCGGCTGCCTATCCGGCCATTTTCCGCAAGGTTACGGCGATGATCCCGATGCGGGATGGAGTGCGCCTGCACACGGAGATTTACATTCCCCGCCGCGCGGGCGGCCCGTGGCCGATCCTGCTGACGCGCACGCCCTATGGGCTGCACGACGATGCCCAGGGATTTACCCCGCTGCTGAACCTGTACCGGGCGATGATGCCCGACGGCTACATCTTCGTCTTTCAGGACATTCGCGGGCGCTATCGTTCGCAGGGCAAATTCATCATGAACCGGCCGCCGCGGCCCTGCTTCCGGGCGCATCGCTGCACGGCGGCGGACATGGTTCCCGGACAGGTGGATGAGGCCACCGACACCTACGACACCATCGCCTGGCTGCTGCGCCACGTGGACGACAACAACGGCCGGGTGGGCATGGCGGGCATCTCCTACGGCGGCTGGCTAACGACGATGGCGATGTTGGATCCGCATCCGGCGCTGAAGGCGGTGAGCGAGCAAGCCTCGCCGGAGGACCAGTTTCTGGGCGACGATTTCCATCACAACGGCGCGTTCCGGCTCAGCTATGGCTTCGAATACGCGGCCATGATGGAGACGGGAAAAACCAACTTCCACTTCCATTTCAACCGCTACGACACCTACGAGTGGTATCTGCGGCTGGGCCCGCTGGCCAACGTCAACCGGAAGATCTTCCATGGCCGGCTGCCGACCTGGAACCACTTCGTCAACCATCCGAACTACGACGCGTTCTGGAAGAAGATGGCGTTCGCGCCGTACCTGACGCGGGTGACGGTGCCGATGCTGAACGTGGCGGGATGGTATGACCAGGAGGATTTCTACGGGCCGCAGACGATTTACAAATTGCTGGAGCGGCACGACCGGCACGGGCGCAACTATTTTGTCGCCGGGCCGTGGAATCACGGCGGCTGGTCGCACGGGACGGGGAACCATTTGGGGCCGGTGCGGTTCGGCAGCGACACCAGCGTTTATTTCCGCAAAAACGTGCAGGCGCGGTGGTTCCGGTACTGGCTGCACCAAAAGGGGCGGCTGAACGAACCCAAGGCGCTCGTCTTCCAGACCGGCAGCAACGTTTGGCAGCGCTATGCGGCGTGGCCGCCGCGGCGGGCGCGGGCGCGGCGGCTGTATTTCCGCCCCGGACTGCGGCTCGGGTTCCAGCCGGCGGCGCGGCGCGGCTCCAACGCCTACATCTCCGAGCCCAACAATCCCGTTCCCTACCGGCCCCGGCCGGTGCGGCCTACCTATCCGGGGCCGGAATGGCCGGTGTGGCTGGTGCAGGACCAGCGTTTCGTCAATCACCGGCCGGACGTGCTGAGCTATGAAAGCGCGACGCTGCACCACACGGTGGCAATCGCGGGGGACATTGTCGCCCATTTGTTCGCCGCGACCACCGGCAGCGACAGCGACTGGATCGTCAAGCTGATTGACGTCTATCCGCAGAACTACCGGCCGCAGCCGAAGATGAGCGGCTATGAGCTGATCATCGCCGACGAAGTTTTCCGCGGGCGCTTCCGGCACAGCTACAGCCATCCGCGGCCGATCACGCCGGGCAAGGTGACGCGGTACGTGATTGACCTGCATACCAACGATCATGCCTTTCTGCCGGGGCATCGCATCATGGTGCAGGTGCAGAGCACGTGGTTTCCGCTGATTGACCGCAACCCGCAGACCTACGTGCCCAATATCTTTTTGGCGCGGCGGCAGGATTTTCGCACCGCGTGGCAGCACATCTACTACGGGCCGGGCGAGGCGTCGTATATTTCCCTGCCGGTGGTGCCGAGCAGCCGGTAAGGGCCCGGCGGGGCGGTGTGGGAGCGGGGCCGCCATGCCACCGCGCCGGCAAGCGGCTCAGCCGCCTAAGCCAGACCCGCGCGAGAATCCGCGTGGCAGGCGAGGCCGCCCGCGCCCCAGGCAGCGGCGTCCTGCACCACGGGCGGAGGCCGGCAGGGCAGGCTGGGACTGGCAGCACCGGCGTCGAAAGACAGCCCCGGGGCGGTCCCGGTTGCAGCGCAGGCGCCATTTTTGGCCGCCCCGCGTCGCGGGGCTGCGGCTGGGATTTGACGGCAAACGGACGCCCCCCGCGTTTAGGGCGTCTGCAAGCTGCTGCAAAATCGGCGCGTTCGAGGGCCCGAGTTGGAGCGTATATAGGGGTATGGAAGCTTCCTGCGGAGTGCTGCGGTTCCACGGCCCGACATTGGGGCGCGCCCGTGGATTGCTCCGTGACGCTCCCGCTGGTCCTGCCCCGCGGCCAGTTTCCCCGGAGGGAACCCAGGGGCGCAGGGGCTGGGCTGCGACGGCCGGTGAAGCGGAGCCGCTCGCGCTCGGGACATCGCCAACCCGCCGCGAGGCGGCTCCGTCGGTCCGCGCCGCGGCGGCCATGCAAGCCACGGACGGTCCGGCGGTTCCGGGCGATGAACAGGGCTTTGCGGCGGTGGTGCGAAAGCATCAGGGAATGGTGCATGCCATCGCCTGGCACTTTCTGCGCGACTACGCGGCGGCGGAGGATTTGGCGCAAGACGTGTTTCTGAGCTTGTACGCCCACCGGGACGAGATTGCCTCGCCGCAGCACCTGGTGAATTGGCTGCGCCAGGTGGCCAGCCGGAAGTGTCTGGACCGCCGGAGGCGGCGAACGCCGGAACCGCTTCCCGTGGAACTCACCGCGCCCGATAGCGCCGGTCCGGCGGGCATTGGCGACCCGTGGCAAAAAGCGCGCTTGCGGCGGCTCCTGGCGCAAGTGCCGGCGCAGCCGCGGATGGTGCTATTGCTGCGCTACCAGCAGGAACTGGGCATCGAGGAGATCGCCGCGGCATTGGCCATGCCGGCGGCAACGGTACGGAGCCATTTGCGCCGGAGCTTGGCGCGTTTGCGGCGGCAGTGGCGGAAAGCCGCGCAAGGAGCACGCTCATGACCCCGTCGGATCCGAAACTAGAAGCCGCGATCCGCGCGGCGCTGGACGCCGGAACGACGCCGGATTTGCCGGAGGATTTCGCCCAGCGCACGGCGGCGCGGGCCGTGCGCGCGGCGGTGGCGCCGCGACGGCAGCCGCGGCGAGCCGACTGGCGCTGGTGGCTGGCGCCGGCGGCAGCGGCGATTTTGCTGGCCGGCGTGGGACTGCGGCGGTTCGAACACCGCGGCGGCGCCGAACCCGCCGTCCGTTACGCCGCCGCGGAACGCGGCGCAAGCCCGCGGAATGCGGCGCGGCAGGCGCGGGTGCGCGAGCTGCGCTATGCCGTGGCCGTAACGCAGCGCGAAATCGCGGAGATTACCGGCACGGCCGTACGCCGTGCCATGCAGGCCATTCCCCATTCCACTGGAAGGAACGAATTATGAAGCAAATCAACTCTACTTTTTCCCTCAGAGCCACGGCGCATGCCATGGCGGCGCTGGCAATCGCTTGCCTGTTTGCCCTGCCGCTGGCGGCGCAATCCGGGCGGTTGCGGCTGAACCTGGACCACCTCGCCAAGCGGGCGGTGAAGTCCAACGTGGTGACGCTAAGCGGGTCCATGCTGCGCTCGATGGCCGGCAACTCGGGAATGGGCCACACGGGCAACGCGCAAGCGGACGCCGTTTTGGCGCACCTGAAGGGCATTTACATCCGCGAACTGAAGTTCGCCAAGCCGGGGGAATATTCGCAACGCGAACTGCACGCCATCATGGCGCAACTGGCGGGGCCGGGATGGCAAACCATCGTGCGGCATCGCAGCGCCGACGAACAGGCGTGGATCGCGGTGCAGCACAACGATGAAGGCGTCATCACGGCGCTGGCGATTCTGGACGCCAAGCCCACGAAGCTGTCGATCGTGAATATCGTGGGGCCGCTGCCGGATGGCCTGGCGTCGCTTGGAGCGCTGGGCGCATTAGGCAATTTGGGGAAGGCAATGGGGGGAGCGGCGCACCACGACCCGCAGCACCCGAAGCTGCAAAAGCGCCCGCAAGTGCCGGCGGCGGCGGGCGGCGGAACGAGCCACGGGCAGCGGATCTAACCGCGACGCGACGGTCCCGCGTTCGCGGCGGGAAGGGAGACGCGTCAGCTGGCGTGGCGGGTGGCGGCAAGCTGGCGCAGCTCGCGAGGGCGCCAGCCGCCCTGAGGCTGATGCTCCAGCACTACGCGCTGGCCGGGGACGGAGACGGCGCCGCGGGGCCGACGCTGGCGGCGCCAGAGCCAGCGGCCGACGGTGAGGGTGCCGCCGTAGGCGATACTGCTTTTGGCGGCTAACCCCACGCCGGCGGGGATGAGTGCGACGGCGCCGCGGGCCATGGCGCGCCAGCCAAAGGCGCCGCCGATGATGGCCAAAATAGCCGGGGATTGCGCGCCCCAGCTCACGGGCCGGCCATACAGCGCGGCCAATTCCATGGCCAGACGCACTTGATTGGCGGTGAGCAGGACGGAATCCGAAGCGAACTCGCCGACAGCCCAGGCCACGCCGAGCGGCGTGGGCACCACCTCCGGAATGGCGGTCAGGGCCGCCACCGCGGCGTTGCGCATGGCGGTGGATTGAATCAAGCCGCGCGCGGCCACGGGGCGCAGCGGCGGGAAATGGCGGCCGAGGGCGAGCAGCAAATGGCCGTGGCGGCGGAGCAACTCCTCGGCGCCGCGGCGGGGGGATGCGACATCCAGCACCACAGCCCAGTCGCAGCCCTGGGCGCGGGCGGCGGGCGTGGCGATGGCGGCGTGGGCGCGCCGCCGCGCCGCCGCCAAGCCCGAGTCGCCGGCCAAAACCAATTCCAGCCGGCGCAGGGCTTCTTCACGCTCGGCCGGAGGCATGGTCTCCGGGGCGAGATAGCGGGCCAGGGCTTCGTGCTCGCGTTGGTTGGCGGCCACCAACAACAGCGTGAACGGCTGCCGCGCGGCTTTGGCGATTTTGCCGGGCTGGACGCGCCGCACCTGGCGCCAACTGTCCTTCACCGCCCCCATGTACTTAGTTTACGCCGCGGGCGCGGGGGGCGCACTGCGCCGAAGAGCCGGTTTTGACGGCGGGCCGGCAGGATGCCGGCGCTCCCAGCGGCGGCGGCGCGGGCGCCCGGGTTGGCCGGCGCGCCGAAGGCGGGCCTGCGGCTGGGCTGAAATCGCTCGACGACCCCGGCCAAGGGCCAGAGCGACGTTCCGCGTGGCGGGCGAGGCCGCCCGCGCCCCCAGGCGTGAAGGCCGCGTGCATTGCAGGCGAAGTTTGGCTGCGCCGGCGGCGCATGGCAGCCGGGACGGCTATCCCTCCGGAAGCGCCGGCTTAGGGCTGCTGCTTGGCGGCGGCGAGCAACTGCTGGGCGAGGTAATTCTGCACATGGGCGCGGTCGCGCAGCACGGTCATGAGCGCGGTTTTCAGCAGCTGCTGCCGCTGCATGCGGAGCTGGGCGGCGATGCGGCGGCGGACGGCGGGGTCGCTGAGTTTTTCCTTGCCGGGCATCTCCTTGGCGACCAGCTTCAGGATGTAATAGCCGCGGGAGGTGGCGACCGGCGGCGAAACCTGGCCGGGCTGCAATAGCAGGAGCGCCTGGCGCAAGGCGCCGGGAGTATCGGCGGCGAGCGCGGACTCGGGAATCATGCCCAGATCGCCGCCACTTTCCGCGGTGGCGGCGCTGTCCGAATATTCCCGCGCGACGGTGGCGAAGGGCTTGCCTGCGTGCAACTGGGCGCGGATTTCGTGCAGGCGGCGGCGGGCCCGCGCCATGGTGTAGTGGGGCGCGCCCGGCAGGTGCCGACCGGGGCGGGGATGCGTGGCCACCAGAATCTCCCGCACGTGATAGCGCGGTTCGGCGACGCTGAATTCGCCGGGATGCTGGTGGTAATAGGCGGCGATCTCCGCCGGGGACACCTGCACGGAACCGATCTCGCGGGCAAAAAAGCGGGCCAGCACCCATTGCCGGGTTACGCGTTTGCGCAGTAGGTCCGCGGGCGCGTGGGGATCGCGCAGGCGGGCAAGACCCAGGGCGGTCTGCATGGCGGCGGCAGGCGCGGTGATGCCCAGGGAGCGGGCATCTTGCAGGGCGACCCGCTGATCCACCATCTCCGCCAACAAGGCCAACTGCAACTGCGCCAACTGGTCTGGGGGCAGGTCGCGCCCGCCGGTTTGCGCGGCGACGCGGCGGTTGAGCGCGGCCATGGTGATGATCTGGCCGTTGACACGGGCGGCGGCGCCGGAGGGGGGAGAGGAATGGACCCAGCGGCAGCCGGCGGCGCCCAGCGCCAAAGCCAGCAGCAACGCCAGGGCGGCGGCAGGGCCGCTGCGGCGGGGAGTGGAGGATGGACGGGGCAACACAGCAGCCATCGGCGAAGGGGGTTACATTGTACCGCGCGGCAGGAAGCGAGGCGAGAGGCGCGGGGCGCTGCCCGGCTGGGATGAACGAGGGGCGCTGCCCGGCTTGATGGGTGCGGGGCGCTGCCCCGCTGGCGCATCGCCGCGGGCCGCGCCGCCGGTCTTGCCGCGGCGAGCCGCAGTATTTTTTTCGCGCCTTGGGCGCGCAGGCGAGTTCCAGGCGCCTCCGCGCCGGCTTTGCCCGTGGGCGAACGGCGCCGCCACGGCGAGGGCGTGGTACAAAGGTTGCGATGCGGATTAGCCGGGCGCAGATCGAACAGTTGGCGGCGTTTCGTTACGCCCTGCGGCAGTTTCTCCGCTTCAGCGAACATGAGGCGCGGCGCGCCGGGGTGTCGCCGCAGCAGCATCAGCTGCTGCTGGCCATCAAGGGCATGCCGGGCCGGGACTGGGCGCACGTCGGCGAATTGGCCGAGCGCTTGCAGGTCAGCCATCATGCCGCGGTGGCGCTGATTACCCGCGCCCAGCGCCAGGGTCTGGTGCGGCGGCAGCGGGGCGTGGTGGACCGGCGTGCGGTGGAGGTGCGGCTGACGCCGCGGGGCGAGGAGCTGATCGCACGGCTGGCGGCGCTGCACGCGGCGGAACTGGGACGCATGGCGGCGCTGCTGCGGGACCGGCTGGAGGCGCTGGCGCCCCGTGCGGGGCGGCGCGCGGGCGGCGAATAATCGGCGCGGGCGCGGGCCCCCGGCCCGCCGCGAACGGCTAGCGTAAAATCAAGGCCATGCCTGCCTCGCGTTCCACGCCCGAGATGGCCCCGCCCTCGGCCGCGGAGGACCGCAACTCGATTCCCGCCGCCCTCGCCGCGCTGCGCGCCGGCCGGATGGTGGTGGTGGTGGACGACGCCGAGCGGGAAAACGAAGGCGATTTGACCGCCGCCGCCGGCAGCATTACGCCGGAGACGATCAACTTCATGGCGCGGCATGGGCGCGGCTTGATCTGCGTGGCCATGACCGGGGAACGGCTGGACGAGCTGGCCATCCCGATGATGACCGAGCGCAACACCTCCAACTTCGGCACCGCATTTTGCGAGAGCGTGGACGCGCGCGCGGGCGTGACCACGGGCATCAGCGCGGCGGACCGGGCGCACACGATTCGGCTGTTGGCCGAACCCGCAACGCGGGCGGAGGATTTCGCCCGTCCGGGGCACGTGTTCCCCTTGCGGGCGCGCGAGGGGGGCGTGCTGGAACGGGCGGGACAAACGGAAGCGGCGGTGGATTTGGCGCGGCTGGCGGGGCTGTACCCGGCGGGGGTCATCTGCGAGATCATGAACGAGGACGGCACGATGGCGCGGGCGCCGGAGCTGGCGGAGTTTTGCCGCCGCCATGCGCTGCCGCTGATCGCCGTGGCCGACCTGATCCGCTACCGGCGGGAACATGAGCCGGGGCTGCGGCGGCTGGCGGAGACGGCGCTGGAGACGGCGTATGGGCCGGCGCGGCTGCTCGTCTATGGAGCGGCGGGCAACGGCGAGCGGCATAGCGCGCTGGTCTTCGGGACGCCGTGCGCGGATCGGCCGGTGCTGGTGCGCGTGCAGGCGCATTGCCTTCCCGGGGCGATCTTCGCCTCCCGGCACTGCGACTGCCACGCCGCGCTGACGGGCTCGCTGGCGCAGCTCGGCGCGGCGGGGGAAGGGGTATTGGTGTACTTGCATCAAAACACCGGCGGGCTGGACCTGGCCGCCTGGGACGCGCACGCCCACGGCCACCCAGCCAGCGCCCTGGAGCGGGAGCCCGAGCCGACGGGGACGCCGGCGCAGTTGCCGGTGCAGCGGCAGATCGGCATCGGCGCGCAGATCCTGGCCGACCTGGGCGTGCGGCGGCTGCGGCTGCTGACCAACCATCCGCGCCGGGCGCCGGCGCTGGGCGCCTACGGGCTGGAAATCGTCGAACAAGTACCGATCGCGTAGACACCGGCGTTGATTGGCGCGGGCGCTGGCGCGGCCGCGCCGGCCCCGGGGCGAGCCGCCGAATTTGGCCGTTTCCACCGTGCTTTCCCGGCGCGGACGGCGCGGCCCCCGCGAGCGGATTCGCAATTGGGCGCTTGCATCCGTATCATGGATTCGATGGCCTCCGCAAAAGATCGCAGCCTGCCCAAGAGTTCGCTCCTGCAAGAAGTGACTCCGCTCGAGGGCCGGCGGTTTGTGGTTGTCTCCAACCGCGAGCCATTCGCCCATGTGCGCGACAGCGCCGGCGTCACGGTGGAGAAGCCGCCGAGCGGGCTGACGCTAGCGCTGGAACCGATGATGCAGGCGACGCGGGGCACCTGGATCGCCAACGCCAGCGGCAACGCCGATCATGAGTTCGTGGACGAGCGCGGGCACGTGCGCCAGACCGAGGAGATCGGCTATCATCTGCGGCGGCTATTTCTGCCGCCGCGGCTGACGGAGGATTTCTACACCGGATTCTCCAACTCCGCGCTGTGGCCGCTGTGCCATATCGCCTATCACCAGCCGCGGTTCGAGGAGCGCTGGTGGCGGGCGTACGTGCGCGCCAACGAGCAGTTCGCGGAGGCGGTGGCGGATGAGATCGGCGGCGATCCGGCGGTGGTGTTCGTGCAAGACTTCCAACTGGCGCTGCTGCCGGCGATGATCCGGGAGCGGCGGCCGCAGGCGCTGATCGCGCAGTTCTGGCACATTCCCTGGCCGAACCCGGAGGCGTTTCGCGTCTGCCCCTGGCGGCGGGAACTGCTGCATGGGCTGCTGGGCAACGATCTGCTCGGCTTCCACCTGCCGTATCACTGCAACAACTTCTTGGACACGGTGGACCGGGAGTTGCAGGTGCGGGTGGAACGGGAAAGCCACGGCGTGATGGCCCAGGACCGGCTGACCACGGTGGCGGCGTTTCCGCTGAGCGTGGATTACGCGCGCATTCACCGGCGGGTGCAGCAGCCGGACGCGCAGGAGGAAGCAGCGCGGCTGCGGCGGCAGCGGGCGCAGAAGCGCAAGCTGGTGCTGAGCGTGGAGCGGATGGATTACACGAAGGGGATTTTGGAGCGGATCGGGGCGATTCACCGCCTGTTCGACCGCCATCCGGAGCTGAAGGAGACGGTCAGCTTCGTGCATATCGCCACGCCCAGCCGCACCGGGGTGCGGGCCTACCGGGATTACGCGGCGGCGGTGGACCGGGCGATCCTGCGGGTGAACACGGCGCATGGCCGGCCGGACTGGCAGCCGGTGCAGGCGATTCACCAATACGTCGAGCCGGAGAAGATTTGGAATTGGTACCACGCCGCCGACGCCGTGGTGGTCAGTTCCCTGCACGACGGCATGAACCTGGTGAGCAAGGAGTACGTGGCCGCCGGACGGGACGACGGGGTGCTGTTCCTGAGCGAATTCACCGGCGCGTCGCGCGAGCTGCGCGAAGCGGTGTTCATCAACCCCTACGCCACCGACGCCTTCGCCGACGCCATGGCGGCGGGACTGGCGATGCCGGAGGCGGAGCGGCGGGAGCGGATGCGGCGGCTGCGGCAGCGCGTCGCCAACGCCGACGTGGGGGCCTGGGTGCACGACATCTTGCGCGCCATTCACCAACGGGAGTTCGATGCCCAAAACGCCCTGTTCACCCCTCGCGCCCGCGCCCGCGGGTGGAAAGGCCCCACCGCGGTCCGCGCCGATGGCGGAGACCTGGAAGCCACGTCTGCGCCAGGCCCGGCGCGTGCTGGTAGCTACTGATTTCGACGGCACGATCTCCGCGATCGTGCCCGACCCGAACGCGGCGGTGCTGCTGCCGGGCGCTGCGGACGCGCTGGCGGCGCTGGCGCGCCATCCGCGGGCGGCGGCGGCGGTCGTGACCGGCCGCTCGCTGGCCGACCTGCGCGCGCGCTGCCCGGTGCCGGGGGTGCATTTGGTGGGCGGGCACGGCAATGAGCGCGCCGGCGCGGCCGCGGAGGCGGAGGCGCCCGACTGGACGGCGCTGGCGGCGGAGGCGAAACGGCAGGCCGCGGCCTGGCCGGGCACGCAGGTGGAAGTGAAACCCTGGTCGCTGACGCTGCATTACCGCCGCGCGCCGCGGTTCGCCGCCGCGGTCACGGCGTTCGCCGCGGCCCTGGCGCGCCGCCAAGGACTGCGGCTGGTTCCCGGCGCCGGCATCGCCGAACTGACCCCGCCCACGGCGCAAACCAAAGGCGACGCGGTGCTGGCGCTGCGGCGGGAGCTGGACTGCGACTTGGCGCTTTATTTGGGCGATCAGGCCACCGATGAAGACGTCTTCGCGGCGGCGGACGCCGGCTTGTTCGGCATCCGCGTCGGCGCGGGGCCGACGCAGGCGCCGCTGTTTTTGCCCGATCCGGAGGCAGCGGTTTGCTTCCTCACCGCGTTGCCGCAGTTCCTTTCAGGCCCAAGGGGCTAGCGCCCTGGGTGCCGGGGGCGGCGGGCGGCGCCGCGGGTTGGCGGGCGCGCGGCGGGGTGCTTAATCAAGGCGCCGGTAATCGGCGGGCCAGATGAAAATTTCCTGCTGGGGCTCGGAGCGGTCCAGCTCCGTTATCTCCCAGCGGTGCTGGAACTCAGCGGTCTCGAGAACGTCCAGCAGCACCAGGCCCCACTCCGGCGCCGCCCAAAGCTCGTCGCGGACGACGCCGATTGGAGGCGGGCTGAGTTCTACGCGAGCGCAGTCCAAGCCGTGGATGACGCGCCGCTCCGCGGTGAAGGAGAAGCGCCACGGCCTGGTTGGCGCCCAGCGGTCGGGAGCGGGAAACTTGGGCTTGCCGAGGGCAATGCGCACGGTCCGATCGGCGTGGGAAAGCCATGCCATGGTGTGGGTTGCCGGCTTCCATAGGCGTGAGATCCGCGGCGGATCGTCGTAATCCAACCGGGTATCTCCCCTGGCATCGCGGCACCACGTCCCTGCGAGCTCGCGCCCGGGACCGGCGCTTGCTCGCCAGCTTGCGGCGAGAGGCCGCTCCAGGACGGTCAGCGGCGGAACGATGCGCGCGTTCAGCCAATCCGGCTGGACCATAACTCTCCCCCAGGGCCGATTAGTCGCAATGCCCAGGTGCGCCTGCCGGGTCGCTCGGGCCCACCGTGCAGTCCCAAGGGTCCGTCTCGCTGAGCCGCACCGCGACGAAGTACGCCTTGATGAGCGGCGCGCACGGTATACCGGCGATTTCGATGTCCGTCCAGCCCTTTTCGCCGCACGCATATGGCGGGGGGTTGGTGCATGCGGGCATCTCATTGCAGAACCTGGTTTGGCCTACGTCCTGATAGCCGTTCGCGGGGTAGCCGTATTCGGCAAAGACAGCAAGGAACCTGAGGGGCAGTTCCGCTGAGTAGAGAAGCCCCGACGCGCTGCACTCCACCTCGCTCTCGGAGGTGAACTGGTATTCCGTGCCGTCCGTGAGGGGTATGCTCTGGTCGTTCTCGGTCGAGATATAGCCGTTCCAGGGAACGCTGGAACCGACCAGCCAGCCACCCGTCCCGTGCAGGGAATTGTAGACGTACGGCTGGTGGGTCACGCCCGAACACTCGCAGCCGGGGGGACAGGTCCCGCTGGTTGTGCCGTCGAGGAGGACCGATGTGTAGAGGTACGTACCATCTGTGCTCTGGCTGGCATAGGTGTCGTAGCCTGGATTCATCCAGCTGCCGCAGCTCCCTCCCCCTTTGCCTTGGAAATACGCCGCCGGCCGCAGGCGCGCGTCTTGCGTCGCGGCCGAGCGGTCCACCGGGCCCGCGCTGGCGCGATTCATGTACCGCTTCTCCCGCTGAACATGATCGTCGAGGCGGCCCAGCACGGCGGGCCCCAGGGCCTGGCCAAACGCGGTGCGGGCGGCCTGGACAAGCGCGTCGCGCTGGGCCGTGAACGCTGCCGGGTCGGGCGGCGCCCCCTTGGCGTCGCCAGTTTTGACCGCAATGTTGTATGCGGCGAGTAGCGACAGATAGCGCCGGCCGAAGGCGTCCACGATCTCCGCCGCAGCGATTGCCATCCGACCCCGGGCCCCGACAACCGGGGCAAGGATAGCTCGCTGCCTCCCCGCTGCAGACCCCGTCGCGCCGAGGGCGCCGCTGGCCGTGAGAAAGAACGGCCGATAAGCTGTCAGGTCCGACACCTCCTGCGCCGATGCTGAGCCCTGGGGACGCCAAACCCACGTCCGGGCCGTGCACCTCTTAGTTTCTAGCGGCGCCGGGGGGGGCACAGTGTTGCCGACGCTTGCCGCCGGCGGGCCGGCCAGCGCCAGGACGAAGAAGAGACCAATAAAGGTGGGGGCTCGCATATAGGACACCGCGGCGCCCAGGATGGCGCAGACGCCGCCGCGGGGCAATCCCCCAAGCGGGGTGGGTGTGGACCGGTTGCGGGAGTCGCGTGCCGTTCCCGCAGGGGGCGGGTGGGGCGGTGTTTGCCGGCAGCGGCCGGCGGGACGCCGGGGCTCCGCCTAACCGCGCTGGTCGAGGGGGATGTAGGTCTGCGGGACCTTGGGGCCGGAGTATTCCGCGCGGGGACGGATGAGACGGTTGTCGGCGTACTGCTCCAGCACATGCGCGGTCCAGCCGCTCATGCGGGAGATGGCGAAGATCGGCGTATACCAGTCCACCGGAATGCCGAGGTCGTAGTAGGTGGAGGCGGAGTAGAAATCCACGTTGGCGTTCAGGCCCTTCTCCGCCTTCATGAACTCCTCGATGCGGCGCGAGGTTTGGTACAGCTTCTCGTGGCCGCTGCGGCGGCCCAGCTCCTCGGACATGCGGCGCAGGTGGGTGGCGCGGGGATCCTCGGTGCGGTAGACGCGATGGCCGAAGCCGGAGATTTTCTTGTGCTCGGCGATCATTTGCCGCACCAGGGGCAGCGGATCGGCGTCGCCGATGCGCAGCAGGAACTTGATGACCGCCTCATTGGCGCCGCCGTGCAGCGGGCCCTTGAGCGCGCCCAGGGCGGAGGTGACGGCGGAATATAGATCGCTGAGCGTGGCGGCGGTGACGCGGGCGGCGAAGGTGGAGGCGTTGAATTCGTGGTCGGCGTGAAGGATGAGGGCGATGTCCAGGGCGCGGGCGGCGGTGGCATCGGGCCGGGCGCCGTTCAGCATGTACAGAAAATTGGCGGCGACGCCCAGGTCCGCGGCGGGCGCCAGCGGCGCCTGGCCTTGGCGGATGCGGGCGAAGGCGGCGACAACGGTGGGCGTCCGCGCCAGCAGGCGCAGGGCCTTGCGGCGGTTGGCCTCCGGCGACATGTCGCCGGCGTCGGGATCATAGAGGCCCAGGCCGGAAACCGCCGTGCGCAGCACGTCCATCGGCGCCGCCTGGGCGGGAAATTCCCCCAGCCAGCGCAGCACCGGCTCCGGTACGGCGGCGGCGGCGTGCAACTGCGTCTGCAACTCCCGCAGTTGGGCGGCGTTGGGCAACGCACCGTTCCAGAGCAGGTAGGCGGTTTCCTCGAAGCTGGATTTTTCCGCCAGGTCGTGGATGTTGTATCCGCGGTAGGCGAGAATGCCTTTCTGACCGTCAATGAAGGCTATTGCCGAGGGGGACGCAACGACGTCCTCCAGTCCACGTGTCGCCACAGTTGGCATTGGTCTCGCTCCCCCGAAAGGCAAACAGACTTTTATATCTCATTTTACGCCCGGGCTCAAATGACGGGCGCGGGCCCGGCGCGGCTAGGCCTTGGGGTGGGCGCGGTCGTAGACGGCCATCAGTTGGCGGATTTCCGTCTGCGTGTATTTCTGCGTGGTCGCCAGGCTGGCGTGGCCGAGCATCTCCTGAATGACACGCAGGTCGGCGCCCTCGGCGAGCAGATGGGAGGCGAAGGCGTGGCGCAGAGTGTGGGGATGAAGCTGGGCGGGCAGCCCATGGCGGGCGGCCCAACTCTTGACCAGCCGGCGGGCGGAACGGTCGGTGAGGCGGCCGCCGCGGCGGTTGAGGAACAGCGGCGCGGCGGTGCGCCCGGCGAGCAGCGCGGCGCGGCGCGGCAGATAGGCTTCCAGCGCCTGGCGCGCCTTGGCGCCGAAGGGAACGATGCGCTCCTTATCGCCTTTGCCCAACACGCGCACGGTTTGGCCGGCGCAGTCCACGCCGTCCAAGTCCAGGCCGGCGAGCTCGCTGATGCGCAGGCCGGCGCCATACAGAAGTTCGACGATGGCGCGTTCGCGCTCGGGAAACGGCGCTTCCGCCGCGGGGCGGGAATCCAAGGCGCTGTTCAGCTGCGCGGCGGTGGGGATGGGCGGCAGGCGCTTGGGCAGCTTGGGCGAGGCGACGGCGGCGGCGGGATTGGCGGCGAGGCGGCCTTCCTGCAACAAATAGCGGAAGAACGAACGCAGAGTGGCGAGGCGGCGGGCGATCGAGGCTTTCTGCGCGCCGCGGGCATGGAGCTCCGCCAGGAAGCGGCGGATGAGGGCGGCGTCCACGGCGGCGACCTCCGTCGCCGCGCCGGCGCAGGTGGCGAATTGCCGCAGGTCGGCGGCGTAGTTGCGCAGCGTGTTCGGGCCGGCCCGCCGCTCGCCGCGCAGGTAGGCAAGGAACTCTTGCGCTTCTTGCGCCAGGGAGGCCATGGCCAGGAATGTAGCACGCGGGGGACGAGGCGCGGACGGCGAGGGACGAGGGACGGGGAGATGGGACGGGCGGGCGCGGCGGGCGGTTTGGAACGCAGGCGGCGGCAGGGGGCGGCGCCGAGCCGAGCGCAACCGCGCGCAAGCCGGAGGCATACCCCGCCTTCGCGCCCCGCGCGGGCCTGGCGCGGGCGGTAAGATAAAGAGAATCGCTGTCCCGTTCCCCCGCGCCCAACGGCGCGCCCCGAGAACCCCGTGAACCAAGACTATTTATCCGCCATCGTTCCCATTGCGCAAGAAGCCGGCCAGATCCTGATGCGCCACTACGGCCGGGTACGGGTGGAGTACAAAGGCGGCGTGGATCTGGTGACGCAGGCGGACCGGGAATCGGAGGCGTTCATCGTGGCGCGGCTGCGGAGCCAGTTCCCGCAGCACGACATCGTGGCCGAGGAGGGCGGCGGGCGCGAATCCGGCGCGGATTACCGCTGGTACGTGGACCCGTTGGACGGCACCACAAACTTCGCCCATGGGCTCCCGATGTTCGCCGTCTCGATTGGGCTGGAGCATCGCGGGCGCATGGTGGCGGGGGTGGTGCACCATCCCGTCATGCAGGAGACGTTCACCGCGCTGGCGGGGCAAGGGGCGGCGCTGAACGGCCGCGCCATCCATGTCTCCGCAGCCGCGGAGCTGCGCACGGCGCTGGCGGCGACGGGCTTTCCGACCTTGCAGCGGCAGCAGAACCCGAACGTTCACTTTTATTACGCCGTGACGCTGCGCTCGCACGGGGTGCGGCGGATGGGGGCGGCGGCGCTGGACCTTTGTTACACCGCCTGCGGGCGCTTCGAGGCCTTTTGGGAGTTTGGGCTGAAGCCGTGGGACGTGGCGGCGGGCAGCTTGATCCTGGCCGAGGCGGGCGGGCGCGCCACCACCATGACGGGGGAGCCCTACCACCTGCGCGCGCCGGAGTTGCTGGCGACCAACGGCCGGGTGCACGATGAATGCATCGCTTTGTTCGCCGAGATCTTCGCCGGCCAGACGCCCCCGCTGCCCTCCGCCGCCGCGTACCTGCGCCAGCGGGAGGAAGCGGCGCCGGCCCGACCCTAGGTATAGGGATTCCATTCGATTTTCCATGTCGCTGCACTCCAACCCCCTGCCGTTGCGCCGCCGCTATTTGCGCCAGGTGCACCGGCTGATTCATCCCCCGCGCCGGATTACCCGCGATCCGCAGGTCTCCGCCTATTCGCTGCAAATGCCGCGGCTGCCGCGGAACTGCTCCGGGCTGCGCATCGTGCAGCTTTCGGATATTCACTACAGCCTGTACCTGCCGTCCAACACGGCGGAGCGGGCAGTGGAGCTGGCCAACCGGCTGCAGCCGGACATCATCGCCCTGACCGGGGATTTCGTCACCGCCACGCGGCAGTTCATCGAGCCGGTGGCGGATTTGCTGGCGCATCTGCGAGCGCGGCTGGGCGTGTTCGCCGTGCTGGGCAACCACGATTTCCGCGTGGACGCGGCGATGATTTCGCGGGCGCTGGCGCGGCGGCGCATCCGCGTGCTGCGCAACTCCCACCGGCGGGTGCAGATCGCCGGCGAGCGCATCACCATCGCCGGCATTGACGACGCGCGGCAGCAGCCGGATTTGGCGGCGGCGCTGGGGGCGCGGCGGATGCACGGCTTCACGCTGCTGCTGGCGCACAGCCCGGCGTCGCTGCCCGACGCGGCGCGGCACGGCGTGGATTTGGTTTTGTCCGGGCACACGCACGGCGGGCAGATCCATCTGGGCATTCCCGCCGCGGCGCCCTTCTATGACCGCCACTTCCCCGTCGGATTTTTGCAGGAAGGCGCGACGCGCATGTACGTCAGCCGCGGGCTGGGAAAGGTGATCGTGCCCTGGCGCGTGGGCTGCCCGCCGGAGATCGCGGCCTTCACGCTGCATTCGGATTAGGCAGCGGCCGCCGGGACGGCGGCCCTATTTTCGCCGGGGAACGGCCGGCCGGAATTGACAGCCGGGACGGCTATCCTACGGTCGCTGCCGCTAGGGCCGCGGCGAGGCCGCCCGCGCCCCGGCCGCGCGCAGCGCGGCCGTACGCAAGCCGGAGGCATACCCCACATTTCCGCGCGCGGCGGTTGTGTTTTCCGCCGCGGAAGCGCTGGGGCCAACGCGCGCCTGGGGTAGGGCTCCTGCCCTGCGTTTTGTCGCCCTCCCGGGCGGCGGGAAGCGACAGCCGGGACGGCTATCCTACTGTCGCTGCCCGGGCAGCCGGTCAGGAAAGGGCGATGCGCAGGGCCATGGTGTAATCGGGCTCCAGGCGATGGCGGGGCGGCCGAATGTGCAGCGCCGCGGCGGTCTGCCGCCAGACGATCTTCTCTTCCGTGCCCAGGACGCGCACATCGTGGACTTTGCCGGGGTGCTGCGGCGAAGCCGTGCCCAAGGCGCGAATGGCTATTTCCGCCGCGGGCCAGCCAAGAGCAATGGCGTAGAGCACCGAGCCGGCTTTGTTGCGGGTGAAGCGAATGTCGTGGGGGCCGAGTTCGCGGATGCTCTTGCCCTGGAAGGAACCAGCGTGGATCATGTCTGGGCCTTCGCCGAAGATCTTCCAGGGGCGGGTGCCGTAGATGGCCTCGCCGTTGATCCGGAACCAGCCGCCGATGTCGTCGAGGATGCGCTCTTCCTTGGAGTCAATGGTGCCGTCAGGCTTGCCGGGAATGTTCAGGATGAAGGTTCCGTTCTTGCTGACCACGTCCACCAGCCAATGGATGACCTGGCGCGGCGGCAAGTAGCCGCCGTAGGGACCGGGAGCGGTGAAGAGCTTGCGCTGGTAATGCCAGTCGCCGATGCAGGTCTCCGACTGCCAGGGATGGGGCAGGATGCCCGCCGCCAAGCCACGCTCGATGTCAGCGACGACGGCCTTGGCCAGATGCGGCGGGACGTTCTTGATGGTGGTCACGCCTTCGTTGCGGCCGCCGTGGGTTTGGATGTTGTGGTTGTAAAAATACGCCCCGATGTTCATGCCCCCCCAGCCCAGCGGAAATAAAGGATTGTCGAAATACAGCAGGTCGGGGTTGTGCTGGTCCACCAAGTCGCGGGTGCGGTCGTAAAAATTTTTGACGAAGCTGGGATCGGGCAAGGCGTCGTGCGGATGCTTGACGCCATACAGGCGGTGCGGATCCAGGCCCTGCCACCACTGGCCGATGCCCTCCTCGGGCCGCAGGCCGCCGTCATAGGGCACGCCGGCCAGGGGACCGGAGGCGTCGGCGCCATGCGAGGGCTGGAACCACCACCAGTTGCGCGCCTGATGCACGGTGACGCCGAAGCGCAGGTTGTGCCGGCGGGCAATGCCCGCCCAAGTGCCGATGACGTCGCGGTGCGGGCCGATGCGGCCGGCGTTCCAGGGCTGGTGGCGGCTGCGCCAGGTGTCGAAGCCGTCGTGATGATTGGCCAGGGCGATGAACATGCGGGCGCCGGCGCGGACGTAGCGGTCCATCAGCGCTTCCGGCTCCCAATTCAGCAGCGTCCATTGGGCGCACAGGTCTTTGTAGCCGAAACGCGTGGGCGGGCCGTAATGGGCGCGCTGGAACTTCGCCTGCCCCTGGCCCGGCAGGTACATGTTGCGGGCGTACCAGTCGCCGTCCTCGGGCACGCACTGCGGCGACCAATGGTTCCAGATGCCGAACTTGGCGTCGCGATACCACTCCGGGCATTCGTATTGCAGCAGGGAATCCCAGGTGGGCTGGTAAGGGCCGTCGCCGGCCAAGCCGGGAATGGGACTGATCATCGGCACGCCGTCATGCGAGCCGCCGGGAATGGGCAGCGGCGGCGGATTGCCCCAGCCGGTGGGCCGCCAACGGGCGGAGTCGAGATGCTCGGCCACGATGCGGCCGCCGCGCAGGGCGTAGAAGACGCGGGCTTCGGAGGGCTCGGCGCAGAAGGCGGCGTAGTCCTGCGTGTATTGGCCGAAAGCCGGCGGAGCGGCGGCGGAGCCGGAGGATCCCGCAGCAGCGGAGCCGGAGGCTTCCGTGGCGGAGGACGAGTCCGCGGCGGAGACTGGCGCGGAGGGCGGCAAAGCTTCAGCCGGTTGGTCGGCGGCTAGGGCGGCGGCGGATACCGCGCCCCCCAGCCATTGGCAGAATTCGCGGCGTCGCATGGCGTTGAGCTTACCTCAGAACGCCCGGCGCGGGGATCCCGGCGCGGCATGGATGGACGCAAGCGGGGCCGCCGGTCCCTGGGGGCGCGGACCGCTGGTCCGCAATGCCGCCGCGCGACTGCGGGCTGAAGCCCATTCCACGCGCCGCAGCCGTACGCGCCTGTCGCCGGGCGCCGTGGACGGCGTCCCACAATCTCCGTTGCGGCGCTCGGCCTTGGAGAACGGGCCGCTGGCTCCTGGGGCGGACCGCTGGCCCTGGGGGCGCGGACCGCTGGTCCGCAAACCTTTTGGACGGCGCGGCTAGGCGGGCGGGAAGAGCGCCTGCTCCACCACCTGGCACAGCGCGTGGCCCATCAGCATGTGGCATTCCTGGATGCGCGGCGTTTCCCGCGAGGGCACGGCGAGCAGGATCTCCGCCACGGCGACCATTTTGCCGCCGCCCTCACCGGTGAAGGCGATGGTGCGGCAGCCGCGCTCCCGCGCCGCGGCTAGGGCCGCCACCACGTTGGGCGAGTTGCCGGAGGTGCTGAGGCCGACGGCGACGTCGGCGGGCTGGGCCCAGGCTTCGATTTGCCGTGCGAAGACGCGCTCATAGCCGTAATCGTTGCCGATGGCCGTGACCACGCTGGTGTTGACCGCCAGGGCCAGCGCGGGCAGCGCGGGGCGGTCCTGCAAATACCGGCCCAGGAACTCCGCCGCCAGATGCTGGGCATCGGCGGCGCTGCCACCGTTGCCGAAAAAGATCGCCTTGCCGCCACCACGATAGGCGGCGATCATCGCCTCGGCCGCGGCGGTGAGCGCGGGCAGCAGCTCGGCGGCGGTGCGGCGCTGGCAGTCGGCATGGGCGTCGAAATTCGCCTGCAACAAGCGGCTGAGGCCGGCAGCGGCGGGGCGGGTGGCCGAAGTGTTGGTCATGGAGGCTAAGGCGCATTCTACCAGGCGAACGCCGGCGCCGCCCGCGCGGGGAGGGACGGCCCGGCGCCAACAGCGGCGGCGCATAATGCCGGGCCCCAACCAGCCGGGTCGCAGGCACGAGTGGACTCGAACCGCTGACCTCGACCGTGCCAAGGCAACGGCGCAGGGCGCCGCGCAGCAGGGTAACTGGCGCTGGCGGCGGCGCGAGCTGGCGGAAACCGCGGACCTTGGTCGGGTCAAGGCAGGGGGCCGGAGCGGCTGGGCGCGGCGATGCAGCGGGCGTCGGCGAGACCGGCGCGCCAGGCGCGGTAGGCGATGCCGGGGCGGCGATAGTTGGTGATGACGCCGGAGATGCCGGCGGCTTCCGGATGGGCGGCGTAGGCGCGCAGCAGGGCGGCCAGATAGTCCGGCTCCAGAACCACGTCATCGTCGAGAAATAGCCAAATGTCTCCCGCCGCCATTTCCATGGCGCGGTTGCGGGCGGCGGCCAGGCCGCGCAGCGCGGGAGCGCGGCAGTAGCGCAGCGGCGGCGGGGCGGCGGCGCCGGAACTTGCTCCGGGCAAGGTTCCCATTCTCGCTCCGGACCAGGCGGCGTGCAGGCGGCGAATGCGGCGCTCGGAAGCGCCATCGGCGCTTTGGTCCAGGATGACGATTTCGGCGGCGGGAACGGACTAGCGCAGCACGCTGGCCACGGCGCGCAATAGATCCGCCGGGCGGTCCTTGGTGGGAATGAGGACGCTCACGGCCGGCAGCGGCGCGGAGGCGGGCGAGGGACAGGGGGGAACGGGCAGGCGAACTCATTGATAAGCGCGGGCCCCTGCCCCGCCGCAGGCGGGGCGTCCCGCATTCCCAACATGCGGGGTTGAGCCCCGCTGGCGCGCCCGGCTGGGCCCACCGGCGCGCGCGAACCTCTCAAAGTCGCCGCGCACGGCGGGCGGCGGTGGGATTGGACGCGGCTTCTCCCTGCCGGGGATTGCCGCGCCGGGGATGCGGGCCGCGGCGGGCGGACCGATTTGGGAAGCGCGGCTTCGGGAACCATGCGAAGGCGCGGGCGCCGGCGGCCGCGGGCGGGGCCGTCGCCCTCCGGGCGGCGGATGCGACAGCCGGGACGGCTATCCTACGTTCGCCGGGCGTTGGGCGGCGGATGCGACAGCCGGGACGGCTATCCTACGTTCGCTGCCGCTGGGGCCGCGGTTGGGCGGGCGAGGCCGCCCGCGCCCCCAGGGCCCGGCCGCGGCGCAGCGCCGGTATTCCGAGCCGTTGCGACGGCCGGGCCGCCTGACAGCGCCACGGGAAGCGCGCTAACCTGCCCCATGCCCACCTCCGTGGCGTCCTGGCTCAGCCACATCCCCCAGTTCTTCTCCGCCTATGGGGGCTGGGCGCTGGCGGCGCTGCTGCTGCTGGAAAACGCCGGCGTGCCGGCGCCGGGCGAGGTAACGCTGTTCTACGCGGCGTATTTGTCGCGGGAAGGGCGTTTCCTGGCCTGGCCGTGGATGTACCTGATCGCGGTCACCGCCTGCACGCTGGGCGACAACCTGGGCTATTGGATCGGGCGGGAAGCCGGCGCCGGAATCCGGCGGCTGCTGCGGCTGACGCCGGGGCGGGTGGGATACGCGCAGCATTTTTTCCGCCGCTACGGCGGGGTGACGATTTTTTTCGCGCGCTTCATCACCGGGCTGCGCATCATCGCCGGCCCGGCGGCGGGCATCTCGCGCATGCGCTGGCGGGAGTTTTTGCCCTACAACGCCGCCGGCGCCGCGGCCTGGGCGGCGGTGGTGACGGCGGGCGGGTATTTTTTGGGGCGCCATCTGCGCCGCGTGCTCCAGGACGCCGGCCGCGTGGAGCTGGTGCTGATCGCGGTGGCGGCGGCGGCGATCCTGTATGGGCTCCATAGAATAGAAAGAGCCGGCGTGCACGCGCCGCCAAACGGCGGCGAGGCCAAACCGCATTCGCGATGAACCCGCAAATTGCCCATCCCCCCGTGCGCCGCCTGGCGCTCGGCAACCTGGAACTGATTTCCGTGGGCGACCGCGGCTATGAGCTGGACGGCGGGGCGTTCTTCAACGTGGTGCCGAAGGCGATGTGGAACGCGCCGCCCATCGCCGATGAGCGCAACCTGATCTGGTGCGGGCTGAACAGCCTGATCGTGCGCGGCGACGGAGGCACGGTGCTGATCGAGACCGGCTGCGGCGACAAGCTGACCGACAAGCAGATGCGCAACTGGGGCGTGGACCCGCGGCGCGATTACCTGGAGCGGCTGGCCGCCGCCGGCGTGGCGCCGGATACGGTGGACGTGGTCATCAACACCCACCTGCACTATGACCACACGGGATGGAACACGGTGCGCCGCGGCGACGGACGCATCGTGGCGGCATTTCCCCGCGCGCGCTACTACACGCAGCGGACCGAGCTGGAACACGCCCGCCGCCGCCACCCGCGCGATGCGGTCAGCTATCTGGCGGACAACTACGAGCCGCTGCTGGCCAGCGGCCAGATGGAAATATTGGACACGGCGGCGGGCAGCGCCCATGAACTCCGCCCGGGCATCGAGGTGCTGCGCCTGCCCGGCCACACGCGCGGCATGCAGGCGGTGGTGATCCGCTCCGGCGGGCAAACCGCCTGCTACATCTCCGATCTGCTGCCCACGCGCTGGCACCTGAAGCCGACCTGGCTGATGAGCTTCGATCTGTTCCCGCTGGAAACGGTGGAGAACAAACAGGCCTTTCTGGAGCGGGCGGCGCGGGAAGACTGGCTGGTGGCGTTCCCGCACGATCCGGACTGGCCGTGGGCGCGAGTGGAACAAAACGCCGGACGCTTCGCCTGGCGGCCGGAACCCGCCACGCGGGAAAGCGCTGGATAGCAGCGGGCGCATCGTCCCGCGGCGCGCGCCGCCGCGCAAGCGCCGGGGACGTGCATGGAGGGGACCGGGAAAGCAGCGGGGAAGGACCGGGCCTTGACCCGTCCCGGCGGCGGCGCGCGGGCTGCCACCGTGCAAACAACCCACCCCTGCGGCTTTCGCCGCATCGCACAAGTGGAAAGGGAGGGTGAGCGCACATGAGCACAGTCCGCAATATCGAACGCCGAATGTTTATCCGCCGCCAGACGGATCGCGATCTGCAAGCCTCCGGAACGAAACCGCTGGCGCGGGAGCGAGGGGTGGAGTGGAACGGAATCTGGACCGGCTATCTGGTCTTTCTCGGCGTGGAGGGCATTCTGGCGTTTCTGGTGCTGGGCATCGGCTTCTCCAGCCTGAATCCGCTGCGCGCCTCGTCCTGGGCCAACGTCGGTGGCGGGACGGTGATTTGGCTGGCGATCGTGACCTTCATCGCCACCTACATCGGCGCCTGGGTAGCCGGGGGTACGCCGCCGGCGACCACGCAACATGGCATCGGCAAGGCGCTGCCGATGTGGGGCCTGGTGGTTCTGAGCATGGTGCTGGTGGTGGGCTACATCGCCAGCCAGGCGGTGACGGTGGCGGCGGGCGGGGTGGCCGCGGTGGGCGGCGCCGCGCCGGCGGCGGCCACGGCGGGCGTTACGCAAATGCAAGGCACGCTGCAAAGCCAAGGCATCACCGTCAGCCGGGCCGAGGCGGCGCATATCGGCGCGTTGCTGGCGGCGGGCAACACCGGCGCGGCGGCGACGGCGCTGAGCGGCGACGCGGGCATTCCGCTGGCGCGGGCGCAGGCGGCGATCGGACAGATGCAAGCCGGGCCGGCGGGCGGGCTGAAGGGCATGGCGGCCACGGCCGGCACCACCGCCGCGCGCGGCGTCAAGCGCGTCGGCGGATCGCTTTCCTGGGGCATGTTTTGGATCGCCCTGATCACGCTGGGCTGCGCCATCGCCGGCGGCGCCACCGGCGGCGGGGCGCTGAGCCGGCCGCGGCGGCGGCAACCGGCGAAGCCGGCGGCATAGCGCGGTAAGCACCAACGGCGCGGG
>DAHVCP010000006.1 GCA_027314025.1 Acidobacteriota bacterium | reverse complement strand
GGGCTGGCTGCTGCGGTTCGCCCACGCCGCGGCGGGCTGGCCGCTGGCGGCGGCGCGGACGCCGACGCCGCCAGGTTGGATGTTGGCCGTGTTCGCGGCGGCGGTGGCGGCGTGGCTATGGGCGGCGCGGCGGGGCGGGCGGCGCGTGGTGGCGGCGACGGGCGCGGTGGCGATGTTGGCGGCGGCGCTGGCGTGGGTTCCCTTCCCGCCGCGGCTGCCGGCGGGGCTGACGCTGACCACGTTGGACGTGGGCCAGGGAGACTCGCTGCTGGTCACGTTTCCTGGCGGGCGGACGCTGCTGGTGGACGCGGGGCCGAAGACCTTTTCCGGCTTCAACGCCGGCCGCGCGGTGGTGGCGCCGTATCTCTGGTCGCTGGGCTTGCGCCATCTGGACGCCGTGCTGCTGACCCACGGGCACATGGATCACATGGGCGGTATGCCATTCATCCTGCGGCATTTTTTGCCGCGGGAGTTGTGGGTGACGCGGTCGCTGCCGAGCGAGGCGGCGGTGCAAAATCTGCTGGTCTTGGCGCGGCGGCTGCGCATCCGCATTTGCCGGCGGTATGAAGGCGAGCGCTTCCGCGTGGGCGTCACCGAACTGGACGTTTTGCTACCGCCGCGGAGTTACCGCGCCGGCGCGCATGCGCGCAATCGCGATTCCATGGTCATCCGCATCAGCGACGGCCGGGCGGCGATGCTGCTGGAAGGGGACGCGGAGGCGGAAGGGGAACGGGAGATGCTGGCCAGCGGCATGCCCTTGGCCAGCGCGGTGCTGAAGGTCGGGCATCACGGCAGCCGGACCTCATCGCTGCCGGCGTTTCTGGCGGCGGTGCATCCCGCGGCGGCGGTGATTTCGGTCGGCGCCGGCAATCACTATGGCTTGCCCGACGCATCCGTATTGCGTCACTTGGCGGCGGCCCGGGCGCATGTCTTCCGCACCGACCGGCTGGGGGCGGTCGAGGCGCAGTTTGGCCCTCGGCGGCTGGCGGTGTTTCGGTTTGCGCCGCTGCGGCCGCATTAGCGACGCGGCCGCCCGGGGCAATGGCCGGGCGCATGGCGGCGGCGCCGTGCGCCCAAAACGATCGCGCGGGTTGTCAAACAGCGCGACGACTGCGGGCGGCGGGCGCCGCCAACGCCCCTGATGGCGCGCCCGGACCACCCCGTCTTCCTACCCGGGCCGACAGGCGCCCTGGGGCGCCCTATGCGTCCTCTGATTCGGTTAGGCCGAAGGGAGTTGTCCAAAGGTGATTCGGGTCGCGGTGCAATGGCCGCGATGGGAATGACGCGGGACTGACATTTTCGCAGGGAGCATTTCAGCAAGTCTTTTAGAATCAGTCCGGACAGGCGGGAATTTTGTCACTAGTTTCGTCACTAGGACTGCCCGGCCGGCGCAGCGGCGGGGAGGCGGGGGCGGCGGCCGTGGCGATGGCCGGCTGATTGAGAAAGTGGGCGATGGCGGCGGGCCGGCGGCCCGCGCCCCCAGGACCGCCACCGTGCGTCGCGAGCTCGCGGCGAATGACAGCCGAGGACGGCCATCCCACTTTCGCTGCGCTGGCGGCGGTGGCGATTGCGCGAGCTCCCGGTGGCGGGCGGAAGGAGCGAGGCCAGGGCGCCGTGAATTGGGCCCGGGGGCCCCATTTTGGGGGGTGTTTTTGCTTGACATCGGAGCCACATTGTATACATTCGTGAATGTTATGACGGGTGCAAAAACCACCGCGCTGGCTCTGGGCTTGGCGCTTCCTTTCCTGACGACGGCGTGCAGCCATGGGCAGCGGCCGCGGACGGCGGCGGCGAATCAGCCGGCGACGATGGTCCCCGGCCCGGTGACGGTTCAGGGGGCGGTGGCGCACGACACCTCGGCGCCGCTGGCGCAATTGATCGCCCAAGCCCCGCCGCCGCTGTCGCGGCAGGCGATGCGGGCGCGGCGGGCGAAGTACATCGCCATGTTCCGGGCCCGGTACGCCGCCAAGCATCACGGCAAAATGCCGCATTGGCCGCCGCCGCCGCCGAAGCACGCCATTCCGCCGCCGGTGACGGGCGAGGCGGCGGCGATCGAGCAGACGCGGCCGGGACCGCGCCCGGCGGCGCGGCTGGTGGCCAGCTTCACCGGGCTGGGCGCGGGCTTCCGCGGCCCGCGCGGAACGGGATATTTCCACAATCCCTCAGACAACAGCCTGGCGGTGGGACCACGGGACATCATCCAGACCGTCAACTCCGAGCTGGCGGTCTTCAACGAGAGCGGCAAGGTGCTGTACGGACCGGTGCCGACGAAGACGGTGTTCTCCGGCTTTCCCGGCCCCTGCGGCGTCACCGACTTCGGCGACGTGGTGGTGCGCTATGACCAACTGGCGGACCGCTGGGTCCTCGTGCTGCCGATTTTCCGCAAGATCAAACCGCCCACGCCGGCGCCGTACGGGATGTGCTTCGCGGTCAGCGCCACCAGCAACCCGCTGGGGCGGTACTACCGCTATCAATTTCCCCGGGCGCTGTTTCCGGACTATCCGCGCCTGGGCGTTTGGCCCAACGGCTATTACCTCGGCACCAGCAGCGGCGACCATGTGATCCAGAAGCATGCCTGCGTGGTGGACCGGGCGGCGATGCTGCGCGGTGCACCGGCGAGCGAGCAGTGCTCCATCATCAACGGCTCGAACTTCCTGAACCCCGCGGACATCGAGGGCTACCAGACGCCGCCGGCGGGCGAGCCGGAGCTGTTCTTGGCGGCCGGGGGCACGCAACTGAAGAAGATCTTCCACGGCCACACGGTTCACTACTACCGTTTCCACGCCAACTGGAAAAACCCGGCGCGGTCGCGGGTGACGGGACCGTTCAAGGTGGCGGTGGCGCCGTATCACTACCTGTGCAACGGACAGTTGACCAGCTGCGTGCCGCAGCCGGGCGTGAAGACGCGGCTGGACGCGCAGGGCGACAAGCTGATGCAGCCGGTGGTGTACCGGCGCTTCGGCAAGCGGCAAGTGGTGCTGGCGGTGCAGTCGGTGAACACGGCCGGCGGTGGCGGCGGCGTGCGCTGGTATGAGTTCCAACTACAGCGGCCGGGGCGGCTGCGGTTATTGCAGCAGAGCACCTACGCGCCGGGCGGCGGCTTCCGCTGGATGGGCAGCATCGGCATGGATCGCCACGGCGATATCGCGCTGGGCTATTCCTACGGCGGGGCGAAGCACTTCGCCGGGCAGCGGATTACGGCGCAACTGGCGGGCAGCCCGAAGGATGAGATGACGCTGAAGGGAACCATCCTAGCGCGCGGCCAGGCGGCGCAGACGAATACGCTGCGCTGGGAGGATTACACCACGATGGACATGGCCCCCAACGGCTGCACCTTCTGGTACGTGGGAGATTATTTGCGCGCCCATGCCAAAAACTACAGCACCCGGATTGGGGCCATCCAACTGCCCGGCTGCCGCCCGCGCCGCGGGCGGATGATGGCGGCGGGAAAATAGCAGCGAGAACGCCTCAGCGGACGGCGCAAAAGGCGAATTCGACACGCGCGGGTGATGCAGCCGCAGCCGGCGGAGCGCTCCGGCACCGGTCCGGCATTGACGGGCTCGGGCCCCAGCGCGCGGTGCTAAGCTCCACCTGTGCGCGGAAGCCGGCGCGGCGTGCGGGCGTATGCAGGCAGCAACCCCTGGGGCGGGCAGGCCGGCCGTGGCGTCGCAAGAGGCGGTTGCCGGAGCGGGGTTTTGCGGCGGCGGGGACGCCGACCGGCGCCTAGCGGACGGGCCCAGAAGGCACGCGGCATGAGCACTCATCGCGACTTCGAGGTCGTCACATTTGCATCCGCCAAGGCTTGGGAGCGCTGGCTTGCCCGCGAGCACGATAGGTCGCGGGGTGTTTGGCTGCGCTTCTGCAAGCGGGGGGCGGCAGCGGAGTCCGTGCGCTACGCGGATGCGCTGGCGGTGGCGCTGTGCTACGGCTGGATTGACGGGCAAGTCAAGAAACACGATCACGAGTCTTGGCTGCGAAAGTTTACGCCGCGCCGCCCCAAGAGCATCTGGTCGAAACGCAATCGGGAACTGGCGGAACGGCTGATCGCAGCGGAAAGGATGCGGCCAGCGGGATTGCGCGAAATCGCCGCGGCCAAAGCGGACGGCCGCTGGGACCGCGCCTATGATGCGCCCAGCAAGATGGTTGTGCCCGAGGACTTTCTCCGTCAGCTGGCAAAAAACCAAACCGCATTAGAGTTTTTCAAGACCCTGAACAAGGCGAACACCTACGCGATTGCATGGCGCTTACAAACCGCTAAGAAGCCTGAGACCCGCGAGCGGCGCATGAAGGCGATCCTAACGATGCTCGCGGAGAAAAGATCTTTCCACTAGCGGGGCGGCCATGCTTGTCGCGTGCCGATTCCGGGTCCCGCAGCGACCAGCCGCACCGCCGCCCAATTCTGGACGGACGGCCGCAGGCGCGCCTGCGGCTGGGCTTCCCAGGCCGGCGGCGGAGGCCCGCTGGCGCTCGGGCGGGCTCAGAACCCCCGTGTCCGTTCCGCTGCCGGAGCGGAGGAATCTGAATGGTCGGGACGGCCGGATTTGAACCGGCGACCCCTTGCACCCCAAGTATAAATTGCAGTTATCGCCACCTATCGCCAGTTGTCGCCTAAGTGCCGTCCGGGCCGCCAAAATCGCGGGGTTTCGCTCCGACTGGCCTACACGCGCCAATAGGTGCCAGCAAGGTAAATCAGGCGGTAAATCGGGGGTCATTGTGGCCGTCGTTGTGGCCGCGATTGTGGCCGTCGCGGCGGCCCGTGGCGAAGCGCTCCGCCGCCGGGCCATGCCGGCCATGCCGGGATGCCTGCCGCCGCTCCGGCCGCGCCAGGGCCAAGCCGCCGCGCGGGAACCAGCATCGTGGTAGCATCCGCCGCATGGCGTACCTGCGAGTGTTCCGGCGTGT
>DAHVCP010000002.1 GCA_027314025.1 Acidobacteriota bacterium | reverse complement strand
CGGGACGCGCGGCGCAGCCGCGCTGGGGCCCGCGCCGGGCAACGCGGGACGCGCGGCGCAGCCGCGCTGGGGCCCGCGCCGGGCGGGGTTTGGACAAACCGGGCCCCCGGTTCCGCCCGCGGCCGGCACGGCGGCGCGGCTCCCGCCACGCCCGGCGTCGAGGGTCAATCGCCTGAGCCGATTTGCGCCCGGATGGCGCGCCGCCCCCTTCAGCCGATGCGCCGGCCAGGCCGAAACGCCAGGTTGTACAGGAGGATCGCCAGTGCGGCGACTAGGAGGATGTAAATCAAACCACCGGCGAAATGCAAGGTGAAGCCCAGCAGCCAGAGGATCAAAAGCACTATGAATATCGTCCAAAGCATGGGAATCTCCGTCGCGGGCCGAAGCAGGACGGCTCGTCTGCACCGTTCCGGTGCCGCCGCTTGCGTGGGGACGGCGGCGTGGCGTCCTTGTTTCCGAATCCTGCCTACAGAGATGACGTTAGCGCCCCCGCGGCGCCGCGTCTGCTCACTACGGCACAGGCCCGCGTTCCGGCCGGTGCTGGCCCGCGGGCTAGTCCCCCAGCACCACGTCCGTCAGCAGTTCCGCGTGCACGTGCACCTCGCCGTTGTAGTCAATCAGGCCCAGGCGCCGGAACTTGTTCATGAAAAAATTGACCCGGCTGCGTGTCGTGCCGATCATTTCGGCCAGCGTCTCCTGGCTGATCTTCGGCGTGATGCGATAGCCGTCGGCGGACGGATCTTGGCCGAATCGCGCCAGCTTGAGCAAGGCGCGGGCTAGCCGCTTCTCGCTGTGGTTGAACAACTGGTCGCAAATATCTTCTTCAAAGCTGATATTGCGCGCCAGTAGGCGGGCTAGGAATGCTTCCGCTAGGGGGTGTTGCTGATGCAGCGCCCGCACCAGCAACGCCTTCTCCACGCGGTACGCCGCCGCCGGGGTCATCGCCGTGGCCGATCCCATGCGCCGTGTCTGACTGGCCAGGCAGCCCTCCCCGCAGAAGTCCCCGGGGCCGATGATGCCCAGGACCGCCTCCTTGCCTGCTTTCGAGAGCACGGATAGCCGCACCTTGCCGCGCACCAAAAAATAGACAGAATCCGCTGTCTCGCCCTGCGTGTACAACGGCGTTCCCTTGCGCAGGCCGGTGGGCCGCTGGCTGGCCAACAGCGGCGTCACCACCGCATCGAACCAAAATCCCCGGCCATTCTCTGGATTTGGCTTCGCTTGAATTCCCATTTCAGGATCTGCGCTCATACTTCTCCTGCCTGCGTTCCGGCGCCCCCCGCCGCCCTCCCCTCTTCCGGTTTTGGCCACAATCATACTTCGTACTATAGCTCCGCCGGGGTTCATCAGACGTGTCCAAAAGTGGACGTCAGGCGGCCGGATCGCGGGGGTCGTCCCGTCCCTAATCGCGGCGAAGTCGGGGCGAACAGGCCGCGACAATCCGCGGGCGTGCTGGAGCGCCGCCGTCCTCGCCGGCGGTATTAGGCGACCGCGCGCGGGCCAGCGGCGCGCCCGCGCGACAAGCAATGCGGAACGCGCGGCGCAGCCGCGCAGGGGCCCGCGCCAAGCAATTTGGCGCCCGGCTTCGGACGCGTGGGGCAAGCGCGCGGCTGCCTTGTCCGGAAGTGGACAGACCCAAATTGAGCCCTGCCCGACACTGGTGAGCGAACCTTCGTCACGCCGTCGGAGTTCCCGCCCGGCAGAGTCCCTGCCACCCCGGTAGCGATCGGCATCCCCCCTATGAGGACCACCATCCAGCCCGCCGCGGACTCCCGCCGCCAACCCGTCAGCGCCGACGGCCCGGAGTTCCAAACCGCATGTTGCGCCCGCATCCTCATGATTCATGAGGACGCTGCTGCCGCGTCGTTGTGCCTCGACGTCTTGCGCCGCGCCGGTTGGCTGGTCGCGGCGGACATCCTGCCTGCGCCGCAACGCTTGGCCCGCCACTTTGGCGCGCAGGCTCCGGGCGCGGCGCCGGCCCCTCTGGCCGTCGGCGTCGGCAATGGAACTTCGCTCGCCGTCGCGCCGCCCGCCCTGGCCGCGGGATCCGTCGAACCGCTGAATGCCCCGTCGGCGCCGCCATGCGCCCCGCCCGATCCCGCCTACGACCTGATCATCGCTCAATGTGCCGGCGTGTGGGCGGATGCATGGCCATCGCTCCGGCTTCATGCCGCCGGCATTCCCATCATCCTGCTCCGCGATGCCGTGGCAGGCGCGGAAGACCCGCCACCCCTGAATGCCGACGGCAGCCTGGCGATGGCTGACATCCTGCAGCTGCCGGTGCTGGCCCGCGATCTGCTGGCCGCCAAGAACCCCGCCCTGCCCGGCGTCCTGCTCTCCGCAGCCGCCGAAGTACGCCCCAGGCGGCAGCGGGCCGCCAGCGTGCGCCGCCGCAGCGCCGCCGCCGCCGCTCCCAATTCAATGACCCCTAAGGTGCAGCGCCGCGTCTTGGGCCGGAGCAGGATCGGGGCCCGGAGTGAGCCGCTGCGGCGCCCGCCGGCCGAGTCGGCACCGCCTTTCCCGTTAGCGGATAGCGCCCAGCCGCTCGCGGAAACCGTCGCACCGCTTCGCCCCGCCGTCGTGGCGCCGCTCCCCACCCCTAGGAGCGAAGCCGCTGCCGCCGTTCTGTCCCCGGCATACGTTCTGGCCGCACTGACCGCGATCCCAACCTTCGGTGTCGCCCGCTGTGACCGTGCTGGCCGAATCATTGCCGCCAATCTCGCGCTGGCCGCAATCCTCGGCTACCCTTCCGCGGAGCGAATGCTGGCCGACGGCGATGCCCTGTGCATACCTCGTCCGAACGGCCACGCGGCAGCCGCCGCGCAGCCGCCGACCGAAGCTGGGATTGGCCCCGCCGAGGTCGTTTGGACGGGCCGCAATGGCGGAGCCGTCATCGTGCGCTACAGCGGGCGAGAGCTGCGCCGCGAGGATGGCGCCACGGAAGGCTGCGTCATTATCGCCGAGGACATCACTGCCCAGCGGGCGCAGGTCGCGGACCTCCGCCGCCGCGCCGCCACCGATTCCCTGACCGGCCTGGCCAATCATGGACAGTTCGCCATCGTCCTGGAGCGGGAAATTCTGCGCGCCAAGCGCGCCGGCCGGACGCTCGCAGTGCTGTGCATGGACGTGGACGGGCTCAAGTGGATCAACGACGCCGAAGGCCATTTGGCCGGCAACCAGGCTATCCAGCGTACAGCCCGGATTTTGGCCTCCTGCTGCCGCGGCGTGGACATGGTCGCCCGTGTCGGCGGTGATGAGTTTGCCCTGGTGGCGCCCGAAATGGACGCCGCCGGGGCGGATCTGGTGTGCCGCCGCATCGCCGAGCGCTGCGCCGCCGATCGCCAGCAGCCGCGGCTGTCGGTCAGCGTTGGCGCCGCCCTCTTTCCCCGTGACGGCCAGGTTAGTCAACAGCTGCTCCAGGCCGCGGACCAGGCGCTGTACCAAATGAAGCGAGGGCACGCCGTGAAGCTAGGGCGCGTCGCCGCGGGCGCCGCGGCGCGTCCCCGCGGCGCCCAAGTCTTTTCCCTCCGCGTGCCGTCCGTCGGCGTTTGAAGGGCCGTTGAAAAACCACCCCCTTGCATCGCGGCGGTTTCTAGGTCTGCGCCTTCCCCTAGTGATCCACTCGGGGCCCGATCGCCCGCGGTCGGCGGGTTCAGCACCGGAATCCGCTGGCGGCGGACCGTTCGCGGGGGGCGCGCCGTGTGCACCTGGGGGCAAGGTCAGCAGGCAAGGGCCACGCCATTCCGCCGGGCGGGCTGGCGCGCCGGCGTCCTCGCCGACGGAATTACGGAACTCGCGTGCGGGCCAGCGACGCGGCCCCAGCGACGCGCACGCGGGGGCGGGGGCACACGGGTCCCAGTCCCGCCCGCCGGCCAACAGGGAAGCGCGGCGCAGACCCGGGGCCCCGGGCACGCAGCGGCGCGCGCTGGGGTGGAGCCGCGTGGGGCCCGCGCCAGTCAAGTCGCAGGGGTCGTGCCGTTTGCACTGGCGGTAAAGTCGGCGCGAAAAGGCCGCGAAACTCCCTGCGCGCCCATGGCGCGCGGAAGAATGCTGCGGCTCGCCTAAGCCAGCGAAGCGGCGCGGCCCCAGCGACGCGCAAGCGGGGCGGCGCCCCGCGCCAAGCAACAGTCGGGCGGCGCCCCGCGCCAAGCAACAGTCGGGCGGCGCCCCGCGCCAAGCAACAGTCGGGCGGCGCCCCGCGCCAAGCAACAGTCGGGCGGCGCCC
>DAHVCP010000001.1 GCA_027314025.1 Acidobacteriota bacterium | reverse complement strand
CTCCGCAGGGCGGCCCGCCCCCCGGGCCAGCGAGGCGGCGCGTCCCCCAGCGACCCGCAGGCTGGGCTGGGGAGCGCGGGGCCCCGGCCCAGCCCGCGGGTAAGCGGGACGCCCCGCCGCAGGCGGGGCTGGGGCCCGCGCCCATCATCCGGGTTTGCGCCGGGCCGCGGGACGCCACGCTTAACACGCTTAATCGGTGCCGCGCGACATCATCTGCTGAATCTGCTTGGCCAGCTGTTCAATCTTCTTGGCCTTGCGAATCACCGCCAACGACAGCGTGTTTTCGTTGGTTTTGCCGATCGCCACGCGCAACTGCTGCGCCAGCACGAACAGTTTCGCGCTGTCGTCCTTCAGCTTCCGCTGCCGCAGCGCCGCCTGCGCCTTCTTCTGCCGGTACGCCATTGCCGGTGGCAGATGGATCTGCTGCCCGGAGTCATAGCCCGGTGCGCGCAGACAAGGCGGTTGTCCTGGCGCGCCGCACGGCGTCTGTCCCACCGCGCCCAACGCCATGGCCAAAACCAACGCCGCTGCCTCCGCCATTACCCTGCCGCGTCGCCCCAACGCCCTCATGCTGTCCTACCTCCCGCCTCCAATGTACCGCTGCCGAGGCGATTGTAGGCCCATTCCGCACTGTGGCTGGTGGCGCCAACCCGGCGCCGCGAGGGCGCGTCATCGCCCGCCGTGGCGGGTCCTACATGCTTCCGGGGCCTCCGGCGCCTGCGCTCATTTTTCCCGCCCTGCCGCGGCCTTCCGCGCTTCCAGGCCGCTTTGCTAAACTTGTATGGGTCTGCTCGCGAGCGGGCCGCCGACACCCGCCCATGGACGCAATTCTCGCCCTCGAAGATGGCCGCCAGTTCCGGGGGCGCGGTTTTGGCGCCCTCACTGCGGATACCCAGGCCGCGGGCGAGGTGGTCTTTAACACCTCCATGACCGGCTATCAGGAGATCTTCACCGATCCCTCCTACGCCGGCCAAATGGTCTGCCTCACCAACACGGAAATCGGCAACTACGGCGCCAACGCGCAGGACGAGGAAGCCGCCCGTCCCTTCATTGAAGGCCTGATCGTGCGCGAGTTCTCCGCCATCGCCAGCAACTGGCGCAGCGAGGAACTCTGCGAGGCGTATCTGCGCCGCCATCGCATCGCCGGCATCGCGGAACTCGATACCCGCGCCCTGGTGCGGCATCTGCGGGAACGCGGCGCCTTGCGTGGCGTCATCGCCGCCGCCACCGTGGCCGGGGATGCGCTGATCGCCCAGGCGCGGCAAATCCCATCCATGCTGGGGCGGGATCTGGCCCGCGCCGTCAGCACCGCGGAACCCTACCGTTTTGCCGCGCCGCCCGCCGCGCCGGAAGACGCGCCGCATCTCCGCGTGGTCGCGTTCGACTTCGGCATCAAGCGCAACATCCTGCGCCAATTGGCGGAGCGGGGCTGCGATGTGACTGTCGTTCCCGCCACCACCACGGCCGAGGATGCCCTCAGCCTCCGCCCCGACGGCGTCTTCCTTTCCAACGGCCCCGGCGATCCCGATCCCTGCGCCTACGCCCATGACGCCATCCGCCAAATGCTCGGCCGCGTGCCCATCTTCGGCATCTGCCTGGGGCACCAGTTAATCGGCCGCGCGCTCGGCGCCAAGACCTACAAGCTGAAGTTTGGCCACCATGGCGGCAACCATCCGGTGCGCCGCTCCGCCACCGGGCGGGTCGAAATCACCGCCCACAACCACAACTTCGCCGTGGACGCCGATACCCTGCCGCCCGAAGCCGAGCCGACCCACTGGGACCTGAACGACCAGACCCTGGAGGGCTTGCGCCACCGTTCCCTGCCGCTCTTTAGCGTGCAATACCATCCCGAGGCCGCTCCCGGCCCTCACGATTCTCACTATCTGTTTGACGAATTCGTCCGCCTGATGCGCGGGCCGAGCCGCTAATTTCCCGATGCCCCGCCGCGACGATTTAAAAAAGATTCTCATCCTCGGCTCCGGTCCGATCGTCATCGGCCAGGCCTGCGAATTCGACTACTCCGGCGCCCAGGCCTGCAAGGCGCTGAAGGCCGATGGCTATCAGGTGGTGCTCATCAACTCCAATCCGGCCACTATCATGACCGATCCGGAGCTGGCCGACCGCACCTACATCGAACCGCTGACCCGTGAGTATGCCGCCGAGATCCTGCGCCGGGAGGCCGGCCCTGGCGTCGCCCTCCTGCCCACCGTCGGCGGCCAGACCGCCCTCAACCTCGCCGTCGAACTGGCCGACGCCGGCGACTTGGAGCGCTATGGCGTCGAACTGATCGGCGCCAATCTGCACGCCATCAAGAAGGCGGAAGACCGGCTCTTGTTCAAGGACGCCATGCAGCGTCTGGGGCTGGAAAGCGCCCGCTCCCGGCTGGTCAACAATCTCCGCGACGGCCTGGACTTCGCCCAGGAATGCGGCTTTCCCGTCATCATTCGCCCGTCGTTCACCCTCGGCGGCACCGGCGGCGGCTTGGCCTATAACCGCGAGGAGTTCACCGACATCCTGGCGCGCGGCCTGGATCTTTCTCCCGTGCATGAATGCCTGGTCGAGGCCAGCGTCTTGGGATGGAAAGAGTTCGAACTGGAGGTCGTGCGCGACGGCGCCGACAACGTCATCATCATCTGTTCCATCGAGAACTTCGATCCCATGGGCGTGCACACCGGCGACTCGATCACCGTCGCTCCCGCCCAAACGCTCAGCGACCGGGAATACCAGCGCATGCGCGACGCCGCGCTGGCCATCATCCGGGAGATCGGCGTGGACACCGGCGGTTCCAACATCCAATTCGCCCTCGATCCCAAAACCGGCCGCATGATCGTGATCGAGATGAACCCGCGCGTCTCGCGCTCCTCCGCCCTGGCGTCCAAGGCCACGGGGTTCCCCATCGCCAAGATCGCCGCGCGTCTCGCCGTCGGCTATCGCCTCGACGAGATCACCAACGACATCACCCAAAAGACGCCGGCTTGTTTTGAGCCCACCCTGGATTACGTCGTCGTCAAGATTCCCAAGTGGCAGTTCGAGAAATTCCCCGGCGCCGACCCCACCCTGGGCCCGCAGATGAAATCCGTCGGCGAAGTCATGGCCATCGGCCGCACCTTCAAGGAGGCGCTGCTGAAGGGCGTGCGCTCGTTGGAAACCGGCCGCCGCCGCGGCCAACTGGAGGTGGATCCCCGCCTGGCGATGGCCCGCCTGGTGACGCCGCATCCGGATCGCCTCACCTACCTGCGCCACGCCTTCATTCAGGGCATGAGCCTCGATGAGGCGCATCGCGCCACCAACATTGATCCCTGGTTCCTGCGCCAACTGCAAGATATCGCCGCGTTGGAACGGCAAATCGCCGGCAATCCCAGCCCGGAGCCCGGCCTGCTGCGCCAGGCCAAACGCGCCGGCCTCAGTGACGCCCGCCTGGCCGCCCTCACCGGCGCCGAGGAAGCCGACATCCGCGCCCGCCGCCACGCCGCCCGGCTGCTGCCCGTCTACAAGCGCGTGGACACCTGCGCCGCCGAATTCGCCTCCTACACGCCCTATCTCTACTCCAGCTATGAGGAGGAGGACGAAGCTCAGCCCACGCCCCGCCCCAAGATCGCCATCCTCGGCAGCGGCCCTAATCGCATCGGCCAGGGCATCGAGTTCGATTATTGCTGCTGCCACGCCGCCTATGCGTTGCGCGAGCGCGGCTTCGAGACGGTGATGATCAACTGCAATCCCGAGACCGTCTCCACCGACTACGACACCAGCGACCGGCTCTATTTCGAACCCCTCACCTTCGAGGACGTCTCCTGTGTGCTGGAGCACGAGCACGTGGACGGCGTCATCGTGCAGTTCGGCGGCCAAACGCCGCTCAATCTGGCCCTGCCGCTGGAACGCGCGGGCGTTCGCATCATCGGCACTCCGCCCGATGCCATTGACCTGGCCGAGGACCGCCGCCGTTTCGGCGCCTTGCTGGACCGGCTCGGCATCCCGCAACCGGAAAACGGCACCGCCACCACCGTGGCCGAAGCCGTCGAGGTCGCCGCCCGCATCGGCTATCCGGTCCTCGTCCGCCCCTCCTATGTGCTGGGCGGACGCGCCATGGCCATTGTGTATGAACGGGAGCAGCTGGAACGCTACATGCGCGAGGCCACGGAATATTCCCAGGCCCGCCCGGTGCTGATTGACCGCTTCTTGGAGGACGCCGTCGAAGTGGACGTGGATGCCCTTGCCGACGGAGACGATGTGGTCATCGGCGGCATCATGGAGCACATTGAGGAAGCCGGCATCCACTCCGGCGACAGCTCCTGCGTCCTGCCTCCCTTCAGCCTCAGCGCTGAGCAGCGCAACGTGCTGCGCGATTACACCGTCCGCCTCTGCCGGGAAATTGGCGTTCTAGGGTTGATGAACGTGCAGTACGCCATCGCCCTTGGGCCGCGGGGCCAGCGCCAGGTCTATGTCCTGGAGGTCAACCCCCGCGCTTCCCGCACGGTGCCCTTCGTCAGCAAGGCTACCGGCGTGCCGCTGGCCAAAATCGCCGCGCTGTTGATGACCGGCAGCGTCCCCGCCGCCCGCCAGCCCGCCACCTCGGCCGGCGCCGCGCCGCCTGCACCCAAGCTGCGCGATTTCTTCCCCCCCGAAATCCTCGCGGCCCACATGCTCCCGCTGGGCGACCGCTTCTGCGTCAAAAGCCCGGTCTTCCCGTGGAGCAAGTTCTCCGGCGCCGATCCCGTCCTGGGGCCCGAAATGCATTCCACCGGCGAGGTCATGGGTGTGGCTCCCTCCTTGGGCGAGGCTTTCGCCAAGGCCCAGCTCGCTGCCGGTCAGCGCCTGCCCACCAGCGGCGCCGCCTTTATCAGCGTGCGCGACCGCGACAAACTGAAGGCGGTGGAAATGGCCCGCCAACTGGTGAAACTCGGCTTCACCTTGGCCGCCACCCGCGGCACCGCCGACGCCTTCCGCGCCGCCGGCCTGCCTGTCGAATCGGTCTTTAAGGTCAAGGAAGGCCGGCCCAACGTGGTGGACTTGATCAAGGGCGGCCGCGTCGCGCTAATTATTAACACCCCAGCGGGCATGGAACCCTTCTTCGATGAAAAGGCCATTCGCCGCGCCGCGGTCACCTACCGCGTTCCCACCATAACCACCATTGCCGCCGCCCAAGCGGCGGTGGAGGCCATTACCGCCCTCAGCTCCGCCGCCGGCCCCTCGGTTTACGTCTTGCAGGAAATGCACGCGCGCGACCGCGCCGCTTTTTCGGTTCGCTGAGGTTGGCCGGGCTACGCCGGCCAGACGCCGTGGCCGAGCGACCCCGGATCGAGGCGGTTGGGCCTTCTCGCCGCAAGGTTGCGGGCCGCCGTGGCTTTTCCCCCCGCTAGGGAATGCGGGACGCCCCGCCGCGGGCGGGGCTGGGGCCCAGCAATGCTATGCCCCCGCCGCCAGCGGTGGCCGGACCACGCGAATCGCGCCGCCGCTGCCCACCTGCCGCCACACGGGCAGCGCGCTGAGGTCAAAACTCGTGATCTCTTCCACCGGCCGCAGCCGCCACCGCGCGTACTCCGCCGCCGCTTCGGCCAACGCGCGCTCTAGGGCCGCCGGCGCCGCCTCCAGCCCGCTGACGCAGGCCGCCATGGGCGCCGTGTCTTCCCCCGGCTCCGTGAGCAGCCGCGCGGCTTCTCCCGCGATGCCGCCGGTGGCGATTGCGACCACATGGTCGGCGCCGCTGCGCACGCGGCGGTAGTTCAGCGCATAGCTGTCATCGGCGCCCCAGGCACCGTCCTTCAGCGCGAAAATCCACAACCGCCCCAAAAACTCCGCCAGCACTTCGGCATGTTCCTGCCCGCCGGTTTCGCGCCAGCGCAGCGCATTCAGCGGCACGCCCATTTGGTGCAACCGGTCCGTCAGCCAGATGCGCAGCCATTGGCTCTGCCCGCAAATGGCGCGGGACGTTTCCGTGGGGGAAAAAACCGACACCACGAGTTCCGACCCAAACGGAGCGCGGCATACCGGACAACTCAACGCCGCCACCTCCGCGGACTCCAGTTGGCGCCGGCTCTTGGCCCGGATCAGCGGATGCCGGTCCTGCTTGCATTCCAGCAGAAATTCCGCTTCCACCAGCCCGACTTCCTGCAATTCCTCCACCGCCCGCCGCACCATTTCCGGATCCGCCTGCTCCAGGGCCAGCAAATCCCGCTCCCGCGCGAATCCCGCCCGCAGCAGATCGCGCAGAATCCGCCGCGGCAGCGGCACCGCCAGCATGCGCGCGTATTCCAGCTCCACCAAGCCCAGCCGCGCCGGCGTCAAACGGCCGGCGCCGCCATCTTCGGCCGCTGCCATCGCCGCCAGTCGCGGCGTCGCGGGCAGATCCTTGCGCCAGGCGAATCGCTCTCCGCCCTCGCCATAGGCCGCGCGCAGCGCCTCCGCGAACCGCTCCAGTCGCTCCTGCATTCCCGCGGCGGTCGGCGAAATCAATCCCGCTTCCACCTCCGGCTCGGCGCCTTCGTTGCCCGCCGCCGGCGGCCGCCAGAAGCCCCGGCCCTCCGGCTTGGTGATCAGATAGTAAACGTCGCGATCACGAAAGAATAGCTCCGCGCCGATCGCCGCCCGCAGATGCTCCTGCCGGTTCGCCGCTCCGCCACTCCGCACCACCGCCGCCAACGGCGCGCCCTCCACTCCCGCGCAGCGCAGAAAGGCTCGCTCGGCTTCCAGCAACGCTGGTTTCCATTCCGCTCCCAGGCGTGGCAACACCGCCCGCAACTCCGACGTTTCCAGCCGAGTTGGGGCAATCAGAAATCGAGTTTCGAGCATGGCGCAACCAAATTCCGGTCCATCTCCGCCAGTGGCGCTGGCGTCTCGCAAGGGAAAACCGCGAGGCGAATTGACAGCCATATTAAGCCCTTCTAACCCCCGGAACAATCCATTTTCCTCCCCGGGCGGCATCTTTCCCGCCACCGCTCATGGCCGCGCAAATCCTTGCGTGTCATGTGCATTTCCGTGCTTCGCGGCGCGCAATCGCTTGCACTTTCGAGGCGCTGTCCACCGTGGCCGCGCCCGGCAATCGCGCTCCGGAAGTTGTCTCTCTCCCTCCCGCGCTCCCCGCCGCCTCTCGGTTCCCGTTCCGCGCCGCCGTTGACACTGTTCCGTCCCTAGCGGAGAATCGGCATTTGTAAGTTCGGGACCCTATGCGTATCTTGCTCGCTGAAGACGACGAACCGCTCGCCCTCTTTCTCACCAAAGGTCTTCAGGCGGATGGATATGAGGTCACCTGCTGTCCCACCGGTATCGAAGCCCGAGACGCCGCCGCCGTGCACCCCGCCGCCAGCGCCGCCCCGGATCATCCCGACGCCGCCGTACCCGCCCCCTTCGATCTAGCGATCCTGGACGTCAACCTGCCCGGCTTGAGCGGCCTCGACCTGCTGGCCTACCTCCGCCAGCTACAGCCCTCTCTTCCGGTCATGCTATTAACCGCTCGCGACCAAGTGCGCGACCGGGTCGCCGGCCTGGACCTGGGCGCCGACGACTACCTCACCAAGCCCTTTTCCTTTTCCGAACTCGCCGCCCGCGTGCGGGCTCTGTTGCGCCGCGGCAACGCCATGGCCACCATCCTGCGCGTGGCGGACTTGGAACTGAATCGGGTCGAGCGCACCGTCCATCGCGCCGGCCACCGCGTCGAACTAACTCCCAAGGAATATGCCTTGCTGGAGTTTCTCGCCCTGCATGCTCATCGCCGCGTCACCCGCGCCATGATCCTGGAGCATGTTTGGGACCTAAGCTCGCAGGCGGACACCAAGGTCGTGGACGTGTACATCAATTATCTGCGCGGCAAGCTGCACGATCATGGCCCCGACGCGCTGATTCAAACCATTCGTGGCGTCGGCTATCAGCTCGGTCCCGACCTTTAACGGCGACATTTGTACCCCAGCCGCGGCGCCATCGAACCCCTGGCCCGCGCCCCGGCCGGCGGCGCGAGGCGGGCCGAGCGAGGGCAAGCGCGCATATCCGGCAGCCCGGACCGAGCCCGCGCGAAAGGCCCACGAAGCGCGGCGGCGCGAACCGTCCCGTCCGATCTAGAACAACCCGGAGAGGCGCTGCCTTGGACTGGAAATCCGGTCCACCCGGAGCCCATAGTTGCCGTCCACGATCACCACTTCCCCCGTCGCCACCACCTGTCCGGCCACCATCAACTCCACGGGGTCCTGCACGTTCCGGTCGAGTTCAATCACGCCACCCGGCATCAATTCCAAAATTTCCTTCAACACCATCTGGCGCGCGCCGAATCGTAGCGTCACATCCAGCGGCACATCCATCAGCAGCCCCAGCTTTTCCAGTGGGGGCATGCTTTCGCCCGCTTCGCCTGCGTCCTCGCTGTCTCCGTCGCCGGGCACGGCGGCACCATCGGCATTAGGCGCCGCCGGCGCGGGAGCCAACATTTCCGCGTCCGCGGGTCCAGCGTTCCCTTGCTTCGCTGCTTCCGGCGGGGTGGCGGAAGGCCCAGCCGGCGCCGCCGGCCCCGGCTCCGCCGGGCTCTCCACCGTCGCGTGTTCATTGCCGGTCTTGTCCGCCTCCGCCGTCGCCATCGGCTGGTTCAACGCCGCGGCAAGCGCAGCGTTGATCAGGGACGTCAAGACCAGCCCGCCGCCGCCGGGAAGAGTGAAGGCGATCTCCGCCCGTTCCGCCGCCCGCCACGCCGGTGGTTCACCGCCCATAGGGGTCAGTTCCATGCCCGTGGTCTTGTGGACGGCGGCCGCCGCCCGCTCCAGCAGCGCGGCCACCGCTTCCCGTCCTTCCCCGCTCAGTTCCGCCGCCCCGCCCGTGGCGGGTTGTCCCGCTTCAATTTGCGCCAGCCGCGCACAGGTGGGCAAGTCGGCGGCCAGCGCGGATTCACGCTCCGCGCCCGCCGCGAAACGAAAAAATACCCAGCCCGCCGGCTCCCGCTCCGCCGCACGCAGCGTCGGCGCCAGGTCCGCCGCCTGCGCTAAGCCCAATTTCGCCGCCAGGCATGCGGCCAGCGCCTGCGCCCACGCCTCCGGGTACATCACGCGATCAACCGTCTCCATTCCCGCTCTCCTTTTCCCAGGCGCGCTGCTCCACTTGCGCTGCCCTTTGCCCGCCCGTCCGCGCCGGCTTTGCCCAAAACAGTCGCCGTCCCGCCACCGTCAACCAGGCCGGCGACTCGGCCGGTTGGTCGAGGGCCAAAATCTGCCCCGCCTCGAGCGCCAACAGTTCCCGTACCGTCACCCGGCTGCTGGGCAGCCGCAGCTCGGCTTGAAAGGGGCATTGCAGCAGCCGTGCCCGCAGGTGCGCCTCCGCCTCCGGCGCGCGCCGCCGTTGCGACCGTTCCTGGGAGAACTTGCGCAAGAAGACGCTTGCCGCCAGCGCCGGCAGGACAATGTGCACGGCGCCCTCCGCGTCCGGCAGACGCAGGGCGAAGGTCAGCACCAAGATCTTGGCGTTGCCCGGCAAGAACTGGTGGACCTGCGCCTCCGGCCAATGCTGGTCGAAGGCAATCTCCTGTTCCAGCACCGGCTGCCAGCTCGCTTCCAACTCCCGCGCCACCAGTCCAATCACGTTCTCCAAGATCCCCTCTTCGATGTCGGTCACCGGGCGGATTTGGACGTCCGCGTTGCCCTTGCCGCCGAGCAAGAGATCAATGACCGGAAACCCCACCGCCAAATCCATCTGTACCGCGCAGACCGTGTCCAGAGGTTGTAGCCGCAAGGTCGCCAAATAGGTCACATTGGGAATGCGCTGCAAGAACTCCCCATAGGTCACCTGCTCCACCGAAGTCAGGCTCAGTTCCAGCACCACCCGCAGGTAGGCCGCCAGCGCATGCGTGAGGTTGCGGGCGAAGGTCTCATGCAGCCGCGTCAGCGCGCTGACCTCCGTTAGGCTCACCTGTCCCACCGTGCGGAAATTGCAGGTGGTCACGCTGCGCGGCGCTTCCGGCGGAGCCGCCGGCAGGAAGAACTGATCAATTTCGTCTTGGCGCAAGATGCGGCTCATTCCATCCCTCCTGGCGCGGCGGCCGCCGCAGGCCGCGGCCGCCGCAGGCGGGAACGCAGCCGCACCAGGGCGGCGGAATGAATTTGGCAGACCCGGCTCTCGCCCACCCCCAGCACCGCCCCGACTTCCTTCATCGTGAGTTCGTCGTAGTAATACAGCGACAGAACCTGTTGCTCCCGTTCCGGCAGCTCGGCGATCCCCGCCGCCAGCAGCGTCTGCATCTCCGTCCGCAAGCAGGCGGAATAGGGATCGGCGAACGGCGCCGGCTGGTTCGCTCCCGGCCCCGGCTCCGTCGCCTCATCGTCGGCTCCGCTCGGCTCGTCGAAGCTGGTGATCTGCAAGCCGCGCAGTTGGCCCATCACCTGCTGCAGTTCCTCCAGCGGCAGTTCCAAAGCCGCTGCCAGCTCGTCATCCGTCGCCGGCCGCCCCAGTTCCGCGTGCAGCCTGCGGTGGGCGTCTTCAATCCGCCGGCTCTTCCGCCGCAATTGCCGCGGCGACCAATCCAGATCCCGCAAGCTGTCCAAAATGGCGCCGCGAATACGGAATTTGGCGTAGGCCGGCAACGGCACCTTCTTGCCCGGGTCGTACTTGTAGACCGCGTCCATCAGCCCCACGATGCCCGCCTGCACCAGATCGTCCAGCGGCACGTGCGGTGGCAGGCGGTCATGAATGCGCCGCGCGATCACCTTCACCTGCGGCAGTTGTTCCAGCAGGCGGCGCTCCATCTCCGCCGCCTCGCCGCCCGGCTCCAGTCCGGCGCTGAGCTCCGTGTCGCTCGCGTAATAGCTGTCCGCCGCCGTCATCTCTTCCGTTCAGTGCAATCCACGGGCCACCCTGCGCCGTGCGCATCCGCCCCGCGCGGCGCCGCACCGGCCACCGTCGCGGTCGCGGCCCCGGCGGCGCGCGGGCGGGGGCCGGGGCAAATGGGGCGCCCCGCCGTGCCCACGCGCCCAGCAAGACGCGCGGCGCGGAAGTGCTGGGGCCCGCGCCCAGCGAGCGACGCGCGGGGGGAGGCTGGGGCGGACGGGGCCCCCAGCCCGCCCCGCGCGGCAAGCGGGACGCCCCGCCACAGGCGGGGCTGGGGCCCGCGCCCAGCAATAGTTAACCAATCCCAACCCGGCTGCATTAGCTCCCGCTTATCTCCGTTCGCCATGCGCGCCTCCGCCATGCCGCGGTTACCGCACCGACCCCAGCGATTGCACCGCCACCCGGGGTGGAATCTCGCCCGGCGACAGGATCACCAGTTTCGGCAGGAACGGCTCGACCAGCCGGCGCAGATAGAAGCGCGCCGGTGAACCGCACAACAGCACCGGCGCGAACGGCGCCGCCGATTCCTCCGCCACCCGCCGCAGGCCCTCCACCACCCGCCGCAGGAACGCCGGCTGCAATCCCGGCCCGTTTGCCGCCGCCGGCTCGACGGCGCGCGAGATCTCGTCCTCCAGCAGCGGATCCAGCGTCACCACCGTCAGCTTGCCGTCCTCGCTCAACAGCGGCTGCACCAACCCCCGGCGCAGCGCCTGCCGCGCCGCCTCCACCAACAGCACGGGGTTCTTGTTCGCCGCCGCCGCGTCCAGCAGCGTCTCCAGAATCGTGTGCAAGTCGCGGATCGAGACCTGTTCCCGCAGCAGTTGCTGCAAGACCTTTTGCACTTCGCCTAGCGACAGCACCTTCGGCACCAGCTCCTCCACCAGCTTCGGCTGCGATTCCGAGAGCGCGTCCAGCAAGCGCTTGGTTTCCTGCCGCGTCAGCAGCTCGTGGGCGTTCTGCTTCACCAGTTCCGCCAAATGCGTCGCCAGCGCCGAGGTCGGATCCACCACCGCGTATCCTTGCGCCAGCGCCTGTTCCCGCAGCCCCGGCGCAATCCACTGCGCCGCGACGCCGAAGGCCGGTTCCCGCGCCGGCGTCCCCGCCAGCGGCGGCGGCTCGGGCTCCGAGCTGATCGCCAGCAGTTGTTCCGGCGCCATCTCCCAGCGCGCGATCTCCGCGCCGCGCAGCAGCACCAAGTATTCGTTCGGGTTCAGCCGCAGGTTGTCGGTGATATGGATGGGCGGCACGATGAAGCCCAGTTGCAGCGCCAGGTGCTTGCGCAGCGAACGGATGCGCGGCAACAGCTGCCCGCCTTGTTTTTCATCCACCAGCCGCACCAGCCCATACCCCACCTCCACGCTCAGATCCTCCAGCTTCAGCAGCCCTTCCAGCTGGCTTTGCAGCGTGGGGGGCGGCGCCGGCGCCGCCTCCGCCTGGGCCGCCGCCGCCGGCATGCGCCATCCCGCGTAGCCGAGCATCGCCGCCACGGCCAGGAACGGCAGCTTGGGCAGCGCGGGAATCAGCGCCATCGCCCCCAGCACCACCGCCGCGATCAGCAGCGGCTGCCGCCGCGACAGCAGCTGCCGCCGCAGGTCCGCCGCCAGGGGATCGTCCGACGCCGACCGCGTCAGCACGATGCCGCCGGCGATGCTCACCAGCAGCGACGGGATGATCGTCACCAGCCCGTCGCCGACGGTCAGGACGGTGTAGGTCTTCAGCGCCTCGGTGAAGGGCATGCCCTGCTGCAAAATGCCGATCAGCAGCCCGGCGATGATGTTGATGGCCGTGATCAGCACGCTGGCCAGCGCGTCCCGCTGGTTGAACCGCGCCGCGCCGTCCATCGCCCCGTGGAACTCCGCGTCCCGCGCGATCTGCTCCCGCCGCGACCGCGCCTCGCGCTCGTCAATCAGCCCCGCGTTCAGGTCGGCGTCGATCGCCATCTGCTTGCCGGGCAGCGCGTCCAAGGTGAAGCGCGCGCTCACCTCCGCCGTGCGCACCGCGCCGTGGCTGACCACCAAATACTGGATGGCGATCAGCGCCAGGAAAATGACGAAGCCGACGACGTAGTTGCCCCCCACCACGAACTGCCCGAAGGCTTGGATCACCTGCCCCGCCGCCCCCGGGCCGGTGCTGCCGTGCAGCAGGATCAGGCGGCTGCTGCTCAGGTTCAGCGCCAGCCGGAACAGCGTCAGCAGCAGCAGCAGGGAGGGAAACACGGAAAACTGCACCGGCTTGAGGACATAGATCGCCGACAGCAGCACCAGCACCGAAGCCGTGATGCTGACCGTCAGCAGCAGGTCCAACAGCGGCGCCGGCAGCGGCACCAGCATGACGAACACCAGCCCCACCGCCGCGGCCGGCACCACCCATTCCGAGCGCGCCTTCAGTCGCTGGGCCGCGGTTGTGGACGTCGTCGCCGCCATCGTCGCCTCCTACGCCGGCCGCGCCGCCGGCCGCAACTGCGCCTGCGCCGCGAAAATGAACGCCAAGATCTCCGCCACCGCCGCGTACAGCGACGGCGGAATCGCCTGCCCCACCTCCACCGCCCGGTACAATGCATGCGCCAGCGGCGGGTTTTCCACCGCCGGAATGCCATGCCAGCGGGCGATCTCCTTGATCTGCCGCGCCAGGTACTCGCGTCCCTTGGCGATCACAACCGGCGCCGCCATCGTTTCCGGGTCGTAGCGCAGCGCAATGGCGTATTCGGTGGGGTTCACCACCACCACCGTCGCCTGCGGCACCTCGCGCAGCATGATCCGCCGGTAGAGCACCCGGCGCATGCGCCGCTGCCGCCCCTTGATCTCCGGGTTGCCCTCCAAATCCCGCGCCTCGTGCTTGACCTCGTCCTTGGTCATCTTCAGCCGCTGCGTGAACGTCCGCCGCTGCATCAGATAGTCGAAACCGCCCCACAGCACCAGGATCAGCGCGGACTTCCAGGCGATCGTCAGCATCCAGCCCAATTGCGCCACCAGCAACTGCGCCGCCGTCCCGTTCATCGCGGTCAGCAAGCGCGGCCACGCGCCGCGGCCGGTGGCATAGGCCACGTAAAGAATCGCTCCCGCCGGCACCAGCGATTTCAGCAGCCGGCTGACGCTGGCGGCGGAAAACAGGTTCTGGATGTTGGTGACTGGATTCAGCCGCTTCACATCCGGCTGGAACGGCTTGGCGGAGAGGATCCAGCCCCCTTGCGCCACGCTGGCCGCGACCGCCGCCACCCAAGCCGCCGCCATCGCCGGCCCCGACCACCACGCCACCAGCAGGCTGGCCCGCCGCGCCGCCGCCAGCACGCCCCAGTGCGGCGCCGCCGCGCCGCGGAGCAGTCCGGCGAACAACCGCCGCCATCCCAGCGCCCATTGCAGCGGCGACAGCGCCAGCACCGCCAGCAGCGCCGCCAGCGCCGCCGCCGCCGGCAGGTCCATCGAGCGCGCGATCTGGCCGTCGTCCCGCGCTTGCTGGCGCCGGTGCCCCGTGGGCTTTTCTGTCTTTTCTCCGCCGTTGGCCATGCTGCCTTCCGAATCACTCCCGTCCTAGCGCGCGTGCGTCATCAGCTCGGAGGTCGCCACCAGCGCGTGGCCGAAGTATCCGCTCAGATACCGCGGCCAGTACGCCACCGTCACCGCCAGCAGGGCGAAGCCCAGCAGGCTCTTGACCGACATGCCGACGAACAGCGCGGGAAACTGCGGGGACGCCTTGGCCAGGAAGTTCATCGCCCAATCCGTCAACATCGTCGCCAGCAGGACCGGCGCGGCGATTTGCACGCCCACCACCCACATGACGTTGGCCAGCCGCATCATCCCCTGCGCCATCACCCAGGTCACGCCGAACTGCCCCAGCGGCACCAGCCGGAAGCTCGCCGCCAGCGCCCGCAGGATCCAGCGAAACACCCCCAGTTGGATGAAGATCAGCAGGGCGATCAAGTCGTGCAGCACGGAAACGACCGGCGTGTTCACCGGGCTGTTGGGATCAATCAAGTTGGCCAGCGAAAAGCCCATCTGGAAACCGATGATCTCGCCCGCCAGCTCCATGCCATCGAACACCAGTTGAAAAATCAGCCCCGTCAGCAGCCCGAACATGGCCTCCCGCCCCAGCATCATCGCCGCCATGCCCATGCCGACTCCGGGCATCGGAGCGAAGTGCAGCGGCGCCAGCACCGCCGTCAGCGCCACGGTCAGCGCGCCTTTCAGCCGCCAGGACACCGCGCTGTGGCTGAAAAACGGCGCAAACGTCATCAAGCCCCCGGCGCGGGCGGCGATCAGCAGCACGGGAATCAAATAGGCGCTCAGCCCGGCGGTGGTCATGGCTTAGTGCAAATACGGGCGGAAGTTGCCGAACAGTTGCAGGGTATAGGCGGTCAGCTTGTGCAGCATCCACGGCGTCAGCACGAAGGCCACCGCCGCCACCGCCGCCAGCCGCGGGACCGTCGAGACGGTCGGATCCTGAATGGAAGTCATGACCTGGCCGATGTTGATCACCAGCGCCACCACCGTGGCCGCCACCAGCATCGGCGCGCCGATCCAAAAGGCCGTTTGCAGCGCATGACGCGCCAGTTGCACCGCGAGATCGTCACCCATCGGTCGCTCCTTTCTCAATGCAGCCTGGTCAATGCAGGCTGGTCAATGCAGGCTGGTCAGCAGCGAGGCCACCACCAAATGCCAGCCGTCCACCGCCACGAACACCAGAATCTTCAGCGGCGTCGAGATCACCACCGGCGGCAGTTGCATCATCCCCACCGAGGTCGTTACCGCCGCCACCACCATGTCAATGACCAGGAAGGGCAGGTACAGCACCACCCCGATCTGAAACCCAGTTTCCAGTTCGCTGACGATGTAGGCCGGGATCACCACCCGCATCGGCAGTTCCCGGGGCGCTTTCGGCCGCGGCAGGTTCGCCATCTGGTCGAACATCGCCAAATCCTTTTCGCGCGTGAAGCGCAGCATGAAGTTCCGCAGCGGTACGCTGCCCCGGTCCATCGCCACCGAGGCGCTGATCCGTCCCCGTTCATAGGGCACGATGGCCGCCTTGTGCACCGAAGCCAGCACCGGCTGCATGACGAAATAGGTCAAGAACAGCGCCAATCCGATCAGCGTCTGGTTGCTGGGCGCGGTATTGGTGCCCAGCGCCTGGCGCAGAAAATGAAACACGATCAGCAGCCGCGCGAATGGCGTTACCGAGACCAATAGCGCCGGGAGCACGCTCAGCAGCGTCAGCAGAATGACGATCTGCCAGGACAACGAGGTGGCCGAATCCGCCATTCCCGGCAGCCGCAGTCCCTTGCGGCCCACGGCGGGCATCAGCCCCTGCATCATCGGTCCCAGCGGGGCGCCGGGGATTGCGCCGGTCAGGCCCGTGGCGGTGGGCAGATTGGTCGCGGTGGGCGGGGTCGGCAGCGTGGCCGTGGTCTGCGCCCGCAACCGCGGCGCCGCCAGCAGGCAGACCACCAGCGCCAGCCAGCCCAGCGTCCGCCATGCCCGCCGGCGCTTTACCGGAACATGGCCGGATGCCGCGGCGCCGCCGGCGCCGGCGGCTCGATGCGCGACAGCAGCGCGATCGAGTTCTGCGCCCCACCGATCAAGAACTGCGACTCCCCGTAGCGCACCACCGCCAGAAATCGCTTGTCGCTCAGCGTCAGCATCTCCGCCATGCGCAGCTCCCGGCGCGGCCGCCGCGCCACCTTCTGTTGCAGCGCCGGCCACAGCCGTCCCCATCGCCAGGGCAGCCATCCTCGGCCTGCGCCTGGCGTCGCCAGCGGCGCCGGCAACGCCTGTGCTTCCGCCGCGGCGCGATCCGGCTTCCCCGCCCTGGTTCCGGGCAGCGCCAGTTCCATGGCTTGCGCGAAATGCGTGGGGAAATCCTCTTCGCCCCCGCCCTCGGTCCGCGCCGCGGGAAGAGCCGCCTGCGGAGGGATGGGCCGCGCCGCCGCGGGATGCGGGCGGGCGGCGCGTGGGGACGTGGCCCGACGCGGCGCCGCCGCGGCAGCGG
>DAHVCP010000075.1 GCA_027314025.1 Acidobacteriota bacterium | reverse complement strand
CCATTTTGCGGCGCGGTACTACACCCCAACCTGGGATGTCTGGACGACGCCAGACTGGTCGTCCTCACCCTCGGCGGTGCCGTACGCCACCTTCTCCGATCCACAGAGCCTGGACCTGTACGCCTACACGCTCGGCAACCCTGAAACCAATAGCGACCCCGACGGCCACTGGTGCTTCCTCGGGATCGGGACGACCTGTCCCCCGAGGCGCACGAAGGGCGGGCCGAGGCTCGGCCCGGCGTGGATCGAGCAATGCCAAGGCGACCTCCTTTGCAGCCAGATCAACGTCTGGCCATTCCTGACGTCGGCCATTGGCCAGGCCCAGTTCGACATGAACCATCCCTGGATCGGCGGCGCCGTTCTCGTCGCCTCCGCCTTCTTTCCTGAGGCCGAGGACGCAGCAGTGGCCGAGGAAACGACGGGCTTGGGGGCTGGTGCAGCCGAGCTATCGAGCGGCGGCCCGTCCGTAACAATTGAGGCAAGGGACGGAAACACTGTCCAATACTTAATCGGCGGGAAAAACGGTGAGATCAGGGTATTAGCGGATGTATCGAAGGAAGGCGATACGCTCGTCCTACGCGGCACCCACGTCCAGGGGCAGGGTCCGGGGACGAGCGGCCTCGCCGAGCTGCGCCAGGCCGCAAGGGCCATTGGCGAACAGGAGGGCGTGACCACGGTCAGAATCGAGGGTGCGGCGCGAACCAGCGGGGCGGCACCTGGCAAGATTCCTGCGGCGATCACAGTGAGGGTCGGGCAATGAACATCGAAATTACCGGGTGGGAGCCGGGCGTGAAGACGATTAGCTTCGCCCAGCTAATCCAGCGACTCGGCTACAGTCTGTCAGTGGCGAAATCGGTGGCGGACGACATGGTGGCGCGGTGTCCAAGGACTCTCGAAGTGCCTGACGCCATGGCCGCCGAGTTCGAGGCGGACCTGGCGCGTCTCGGTGTTGTCTTCAGGCGCCTGTGAGCGCTGCTGGGCCCTCCGAGCAAGAGGCCAGAGCGATACTCAAGGTGCGTGCTGCCGACCACGCCTGGGTGACTGCGGCTGTCGGCATCGCGTCGGACGACGCGTGGCCCCCGGGAGAGGTTCTCTGGCCTGGCACCCGCCCGGCCAAGGTGGGGGCCCGGAGGATACGCGAGGAGGAGAAGGACGTGCCCGAGGAGGAAAGCTACGGAGCCGCTGTGAACCGCTGTCTCCGTGGCCTGCTGGCGCGGGTGAGCCCGGCGGAGTTTCGCGAAAGGCTTCACCGCCTGGATCCGGCGCTGAGGCCGACGGTCGTCCTCACTGGCTACGTCTACGACCTCCCTAACGCTATTATTCCGGCCGATCTCGTCGCCAAGATCGCCGAGCTTGGCGCGGGCATCGAGGAGGACTTCTACCTCATTCCGCGGGGAGGGGCCAAGCCGGCGGAGGCCGACGGATGACGCGCGGGCCCGGTGTGGCCTGCTCCCCTCGATACGGGATTCCCGGTGACCTGCCCCCCGAATCCGCACGAGGGAGTGTAGCACTAACCCCAAGCCTGCCGGTGAGCGGCCCCGGAAAACTGATACAGAGCGAAGGTGAGTTTCGGCAGAATCGTCCGACAGGGAGGATTGTTCCAGCTTCCGCTCGGGCCGGGGCCATTGGCGTGCTGGCTGAGGCTGGCGACCGTGCAGGGGAGTGGATTGGCCGCACAATACGGTACGCCGGTCAGGTTGGCCGAGATCCAGGACGGGGGCGGTCCGGGATTGCACGTAATGCAGTAAGGCGCGCTGGCAATAATTACGATTGACGGCGCCGGCCCCTGCGGGCACGGCCCGTCCGCGGGCTGGCCGACGCCGCAGCCGGTGCTGCCGTTGCCATTTAGCCCCAGGGGGTCGGTGGCCGTGAGCGGCCGGTTGGCGACGTAGGCATAGGCGTTCCATCTATGAGAATGCCCACCGGTGTCAAGGGCGTTCCGAGCACACGGGGACGGTTGCGCCGCTCTCGCCTGCCGGGCGCCGTCCAAGCGTTCGGATTCTGTGTCCAAAGCACCAACCACGCGTTGATTGTACTTCCCTTACCTCCAACCGGTGCTGCCACCAACCATCTATCCGGCCATGAACCGCGGGCCATGATTTTGTGTTCGGACCCCGAGCTCGACCGCGCTCGGGGACGGGCCGCCTAACCAAGTCTTCGCGCCATCAGCTTCAGGCTAGGAACGAGCAACAGGCAGGCCCGCATGGGCATCACCCCACGGATCGGAGTACGTCGCGCTCCGTTTGTCCATCCAGTACATCCGCACCGCCAGCTTGCGCGCCACCGCCACACGCGCGGCATTCGATTCGCCTCCAGTCGCGGAAAGGCCGCGAAACTCCCGGCGCGCCCTTGGCGCGCGGAACAAAGCTGCGGCTCGCCGAAGCAAGGGAAGCGGCGTGGCGATCCCGCCCCGCGCGCCAGCGCGCCCTAGTCGAGCTCGGCGAACAGCTCCACCAGGCTGAGGCGGATCGGCGTGCCCGGAACGGCAAACTCCTGCGCGGCCAAAAAACCGCCGGCCCGATACTCGTAGCCGCCCTGCGTCGCCGGATCCACCAGCCAGGTCTGCCCGACCCCGAATTGCCGGTAATCCTCCAGCCGTTCCCGCAGCCGGTGCAGCGTATCTTCCGGGCTCAGCACCTCGATGCAGACCAGCGGTGGATGGGTAAGGATCTGCTCGATCGGCTGCTCGCGGGAGAGCACGGCGACGTCGGGAATGCGGAAACGCTCAGGCGTCACCTGCATGCGCGTCTCCGCGGTAGCGCGAATGCGCCATTCGTGGCGGTGGTTCCAGAACCAGCGCAGGCACGCAAATTGCACGACGGAATGGTCGTACGTTCCCACGTTCCGCTCCTGCAACTCGCCATCCACATAGTCGCAGTCCGGCCGCAAGGAGGCGCGCAGGTACTCCTCCACGCTAATCTTGGTCGTGGCAGCCGCCAAGGGCATCTTGGGCTTAGTCTACGCCCGCCCCGCCCGGCTTATTTGCCGCTCTTGGGCGCCGCTTGGCCCAGCGCCGCCAAGTCCTGCGCCCGCAGGCTCTGCCAGCGCGCCAGCACGGTTTTCATCTTGCGCCGCGCCCGCGCCCATGCCCACCGCTCCTGCGGCGTCGGCGCCACGGATTCGCTTTCCACGCTGCGGCTCAGCATGGCCAGCGCGCCGTTCAGATAACGCAAGCTGCTGAAGTCATGGCTGGGGCCGCCTTCGCCGGAATAATCCGGCCCCAGGGGCGCGGTCACGCCCAGCAACTGCGCCGTGCGCCGCGCCAGCGCCGCGCCGCCGCTCTGCTTCGCCAGCCGCTTTTGCAGCTGTTCCGCCTGATGGAACGCCGCCCCCACCTGGGCTTGCGCCCGGCCGACCGCCCGCGCCAAGTGCAACTGCGCCACCAGCGCCGCCTGGCTGACATGCACCCGCGGGTCCATTTTGATGGTTAGCGGCCGCGTGAAGCTCCGGCCGTCATAGCTGAGGCGCACGGTGTACTGCCCGGGCAGCGCCCAGGGCCCGCCGGCGCCGAAGAAAAAGGCATAAAAGCCCCGCGGTCCGGTCCCGGCCGGCGCCGCGTAGCGCACGTTCCAAACCCAGCGATGCCCGCCCGCCGCCGCCGACAGCACCTTGGGAGGATGAATCCAATACGCCGGGATATCCAGCTTCCGCGGATTCAGCTTGGGCGGATGCGCCGCGCTGCTGTAGCGCCGCACCACATGGCCCTGGGCGTCCAGAATCTCCAGCGTCACCGGCCCCCGCGCGGCGGTGGGCAAATAATAATCAATGATCGCGCCGTTCGGCGGGTTCTTCGCCTGCGGCGTCTCCGGCGGCAGCGGCGTGCCCTGCTCGCTGCCCGGCCGCATCCGGTAGGCCGGCGCCGGCGGAAACAGGTACGCCTCGCCCCGCGCCGCCGCCTGTTCCGCCGCCGCCATGTGCCGCAGCGGCGTCATGTCGTCCAATATCCAGATGGACCGCCCGTGCGTGCCGACCACCAGGTCGTTCTCGCGGATCACCATGTCCCGCACGGAAGCGACCGGCAGGTTGAGTTGCAGCGGCTGCCAGTTGTTCCCGCCATTGAAGCTGACGTAGACGCCCAGCTCCGTGCCCGCGAACAGCAGCCCCGGCTGCTTGGGGTCCTGCACGACGGCGTTGACGTAGGCGCCGTTGGGAATGCCCTGCGCGATCTTTTGCCAGCTCTTGCCGCCATCCCGCGTGCGGTAGATGTAGGGCGCGAAATCGTTCAGCCGGTGCCGGTCCACCGAGGCATAGGCGGTGTCGGCGTGGAAATACGACGCCGCGATCATCCCCACCTTGCTCCACGGGGTCAGCGCCGGCGGGGTCACGTTGCTCCAGGTGCGGCCGCCGTTGCGCGTCAGTTGGATATAGCCGTCATCGGTCCCGACCCAAACCTCGTTCGGCCGCAGGGGCGAAGGCGCGATGGAATAAATCACGCCGCGCCGCAGGCCTTCGCCCGGCGGGAAGTCCTTGGCCGTCACCGGCCCCAGGTTGGCGGGCGTGCCCGGGTCGGTGCGCGTCAAATCCGGGCTGATGCGCACCCAGTTGCGGCCGCCGTCATCGGTCCGGAACAAGAACTGATTGCCGAAATACAGGTCGTGCGGATCGGCCTGCGAAAACACCAGCGGCATCGTCCAGGTGTGGCGGAACGCCGCCGTCCGTCCCAGCATCGGCGACACCGGCATGCTGGCGCCGGTGCGGAAGTTGTACCGCGTGACGCCGCCGCCGAACAGAATGCCCGGATGAAGCGGGTCCGGCACCACCATGTCGCTCTCCCCGCCCACGCCGATCGGCACCCAGTCCCGCTGGCTCAGCACGCCATGATTGCTGCGGCTTTTCACCGCGATCGCGCCGCTGTCCTGCTGCGGACCGTACACCCAGAAGGAAAAGCCGTAGCCGGCGGAGATTTGGTACAGCTGCGCCGTAGGCTGGTTGTACCAACTGCTCCAGGTTTTCCCGTCATTCAAGCTGAGCACAACGCCCTGGTCGCTGGCCAGAATGATGTGGTCGGGATGATCCGGCGCCACCCACACGCTGTGATAATCATCCCCGCCCGGCGCCCCCTTGATGGCGGTGAAGCTGTGCCCGCCGTTGGTCGAGCGATAGGTCGAGGTGTTGGCGACGTAGACCACGTTGGCGTTTTGCGGATCCACCGTCACTCCGCCGAAGTACCACCCCCGGCCCCAAATGCGCGTGTGGTTGTCCACCAGCCGGAAGCTGCGGCCGGCATTGTCCGACCGGAACAACCCGCCGTGCGCCGCGTCCACGATGGCGTAGACGACCTTGGGATCGCTGGGCGCCACGGCCACGCCGATGCGCCCCACCCGCGCCGGCAAGCCGCCGGTCAAATGCTTCCAGCTCGTCCCGCCGTCGGTGGATTTGTACAGACCGCTGCCCGGCCCGCTGGAGGGCGGATACACATTCCAAGGCGGACGGCGCGTCTGCCACATCGCCGCGTAGATCACCCGCGGGTTTCGCGGGTCCATCGAAAGGTCAATCGCGCCGGTGCTCGGATTTTTGTACAGCACCTTTTGCCAGCTGCGGCCGCCGTTCGTCGAGCGGAAAACGCCCCGCTCCGCGTTCGGCCCATAGGCGTGGCCCAAGGCGGCGACCAGCACGATGTTGGGATTGCGCGGATTGACGACGATCGAGCCGATGTGCCGCGTGTCGCTCAGCCCAATGTGCGTCCACGTTTTGCCGCCGTCGGTGGACTTGTACATGCCATCGCCGTAGGTGATGTCGGAGCGCATGTCGGCTTCGCCGGTGCCCACGTAGATGATGTCGGGGTTGCTCGGCGCGACGGCGATGGCGCCGATCGAGGCGATCGGCTCATGGTCGAAGATCGGCTTCCAGGTATGTCCGGCGTCGGTGGACTTCCAAACGCCCCCGTCCACCGCGCCGAAATAATACAGGCTGGGATGCCCCGGCACTCCCACCGCGGCCAGCGACCGCCCGCCGCGGAATGGCCCGACCAGCCGGTATTGCAAGCCGCCCAACAGAGCGGGGTTGACCGTCTGCGCTCCCGCCCACGCCGCCAACGCCAATACCACCGCCGCCAGCCCCAGCCGCCGCACCATAAGTTCCTCCTGGAATAGCCTGAACCGGAGAGCATACAACAATCCGCCGCCCGAAGCGGCGGAATCCGCGGCCGCCCGGCGTCTCGCTCGCCCTTACGCCCCCGCCAGCGCGCCCACCACCACCGTCCACGGGCGCACCCGCCAGCTGCGCACCAGCCCGTTCTTCACGTACGGATCGTTTTGCGCGAACGCCTCCACCGCCTTTGCGTCCGCCGCGCGAAACACCAGCAGGGCGCCGTCGGCCGGTTCGGCGAAGGCGCCGCCCAGCAGCAGCTCGCCGCGCGCGGCCGCCTGCTGCGCCAGCGCCAAATGTTCCTGCCGGAAGGCGGCGCGGCGCTCCAGATAGTCGGGAACCAGTTCGTAGAGCAGGGCAAAGTGTTGGGCCATCGCTCTATTGTGCCGAGGTCGCCACCGGCTGCGCATCCGGCGGCTGCTTGGCCGGCGGCCGCGGCTGCCGCCGCCCGGTGATGTAGTAATGGACCGCCGGGGTGACGATCAGGCTGAGCACCATCGAGATCAAGATGCCGCCGATCACCCCGATCGCCAGCGGTTGCAGCATCTGCGCGCCCGCCCCCCAACCCAGCGCCAGCGGAAACATCCCCGCCACCGCCGCCATCGCCGTCATCACGATCGGCCGCAGCCGCCGCCGCCCCGCCTGCACGATCGCGTCGAAGGAGGAGACGCCCTGCGCGCGGTACTTTTGGTCGGCGTCGAGCAGCAAAATCCCGTTCTTGGCCACGATGCCGATCACCATGATCAGCCCCATGAACGACGCGATGTTGAACGTGACCCGCGTCGCCCACAGCGCGAACAGCACGCCCGAGGTGGAAAGGATCGCCGAGGACAAAATCGCCAGCGGCGCGGAAAAGCTGCCGAACTCGAACAGCAGCACGATGAACACCAGCACCACCGCCAGCACCAGCACCACCACCAGGCTGTGGAACGACTTCTGCTGCGTGGCGTAGGTCCCGCCGTATTGCACCCGGATGTTGGCGGGCAGATGCATGCCGGCCACGGCCCGCTTCACCATCCGCATCCCGGTGCCCAGGTCGGTTCCTTGCAGCCGCGCCGTCACCGCCACGTAGCGCTGCAAGTTCTGCTGCAAAATCTCCGTCTGCGGCGGCAGCAGCCGCACCGTCGCCAGCGAGCCCAGCGTCGCCGTATGCCCGCTGGCGCTGACCAGCAGCGTGTTGCGCATCGCCGCCAGAGTGGCCCGGCTGGAGCGCGGAAAGCGCACCCGGATGCTATACGCCCGGCTGTTCACCACCACCGGCGTCGGCGCCACCACGCCGCGCAGCAGCGCGCCGGCGTCGGTCGCCACTTCCCGCGGCGTGAAGCCCGCCCGCGCCGCCCGCACGGGATTCACGTGGAACACCACCGCCGGCCCGCTGATCGTGCTCTCGATGCCGTTGTCAATGTCCACGATGTGATGCCCCGGCAGCGAGCCGATCGTGTCCGCCACCCGCGGCGCCCAATGGTCCAGCAGCGCCCCGTCGGGGTTGAACAGCTTGATCTGGATCGGCTGCGGCACGTTGGTCAGGTCGCCGATCATGTCCTGCAACTGCTGCGTGAAGTCCACTTCCACCCCCGGCACCTGCGCGGCGATCTCCCGCCGCGCCTGCGCGATGATGGCGTCAATGCCCCGCGAGCGGTGCGACTTCAGCTTCACCGAAATGTCCCCGGTGTTGGCCTCGGTCACGGTGGCGAAGCCCAGTTGCAGCCCCGTGCGCCGCGAGGTGCTCTGCACCTCCGGGATGCTGTGCACGATGCGCAGAATCGCGTCCACCATGCGGTTCGTCTCCGCCAGCGACGCCCCCGGCGGGGTGATGTAATCCAGCGTGAAGGCGCCTTCGTCCATGTGCGGCAGCAGGTCGCTGGCCAGATGGCGGTAGGTGAACAGCGAAACGGCGATCAGCGCCGCGCATCCCAGCGCCAGCCAGGCCGGCTTCTTCAGCGCCGGAATCAGCCAGCCCTCGTAGAAACGGATCACGCGCCCGAAAAATCCGCTCTCCTCGATCTCATGCACGCGCAGCGCGCCGCGCGCCTCCTCGCCCTCCTCCGGCTCGGGATTCCCGGCGCCCTTCTTGATGAAGAACTGGCTCAGCGCCGGCGTCCAGCTGAGCGCCAGCACCAGCGAGGTGAGCAGCGCGATGGACATGGTGATGGCCAGGGCGCGGAAAAACGAGCCGGTGATGCCGGAGATGGAGATGAGCGGCACGAACACCACGATCGGCGTGAACGTCGAGCCCAGCAGCGCCACCCCCAGCTCGCGCACCGCCAAATCAATGGACCGCCACCGCCCTTCGCCGGATTCCCGGTGCAGCACGATGTTCTCCACCACCACGATGGCGTCGTCTATCACCAGCCCCACGGCGGCGGCCAAGCCGCCCAGCGTCATCAGATTGAAGCTCTGCCCGAGGGCATGCAGGAAGACGAAGGTGATCAGCATCGTCGCCGGAATCACCAGCCCGGCGACGATCGAAGTGCCCCAGTCCCGCAGGAACAGCACCATGATGATCGAGGCCAGGATGATGCCGATGACGATGGCGTCCCGCACGCTCTGGATCGCCTGCCCGACCATCACCGCTTGGTCGTAAAACGAGTGGATGTGGACCCCGGGTGGCAGCTGCCGCTTCAGCTGCCGGATCTTGGCGTGCACCAGCGCGCCCACCGCCATGATGTTGCTGTGCGGCTGGCGCACGATGTTCAGCAGCACCGCCGGCCGCTGGTTGGCGGTCACGATGGTGTACACCGGCTTGACCGCCCGGTGCACCCGCGCCACGTCGCCGATGCGCACCGGCGTGCCCTCGGGGGTGTTCTTGATGGCGATGTCGGCCAGTTCCCCCGGCGTGTGCACCTGCCCGCTCACCAGTCCCAGGTAGAGCTGGTGGTTTTGTTGCAGCAGCCCCGGCGACGAAATCGTGTTGGCCCGCCCCACGGCCGCCAAAATCTCCGGCACCGTCACCTTCGCCGCCAGCATCGCGGTGGGATTGGGCGTGATCTGGAACTCGGGAATCTGCCCGCCCTGCACGAACACCCGCGAGACGCCGTTCAGGCGGTTCAGCTGCGGCGCCAGATCGTAGGTCGCCATCTCCCACAAACGCGTCGGCGGCACCGTCTTCGAGGTCATGCTGTAGCCGAAGACCTCGTAGGTGCTGAACCGCAGCCGCACCGAACTCAGCGTCGCCGCCGCCGGCAGGCGGTTGCGCACCCGCGCCAAGGCCGCGTTCACCCGTTGCAGCGTGCGGAACATGTTCACATGCCAGTTGAAGAACAGGTCAATCTCCGCCTGCCCCCGGCTGGTTATGGAACGCACCGTCTCCAGGCCCTGGACGTTGTTGACCGCCTCCTCCACCGGGCGGGTGATCGTCACCAACATTTGGTTGATGGGCATCACCCCGTTGCTGACGCCGACCACGATGTGCGGAAAGCTGGTGGCCGGAAACACCGCAATGGGAATCTGGAGCGCCTCGTAGCCGCCCATCAGCGCGAGCACGATCACCAGGAACAGCACCGGCCGGGAATGGCGGGACAGCCAACTCCCGCGCCGCCGGGAATCGGCCGCGGCGTGGCTCATCGCGCCTCCGCGCCCGGCGCCGTCCCGGCGGCGCCCCCGCGCGCCTGCCGCATCCATGCCAGCGCGATCATGACCGCCCCGCCGCCGCCGTCCCATCCGCCGCGGCCTGGACCCGGGTGCCGCTCGGCAGGCCGAACGCCCCCATGGTCACCACCGTCTCGCCGGGATTGAGCCCGCTGACGATCTGTGCCGCGCCGTTTTGCACCAACCCCACCGTCACCGCCCGCGATTCCGCCTTGCCGTTCACCACCACCATCACGCTGGTGCCGCCGATGCTGTTGGTCAGTACCGCGCTGTTGGGAACCACCAGCGCATTCGCCACCTTGCCCACCTGCACCGTCAGTTCCACGCTCGACCCCGGCCGCAGCCGCTCCCCCGGGTTCGGCGCCTGCGCCCAAATCTGCACCGTGGTGCTGTTCGGATCCAGCGCCGGGCTGACCACCGTCACCTTGCCGCGGGTGCTGACGCCGCTGTCCGACGTGATGGTGGCGGGGTTGCCCACCGCCACCAGCTCCGCCTGATCCTGGCTCACATGCGCCCGCGCCACGATCTGCCGCCGGTCCACGATGGTCATCAGCGGCGCGCTCGGGGTCGCCAGCTCGCCCGGATATAGCGGCCGCGAGGCCACCACGCCGTTGATCGGACTGTGAATGTAGGAATACGCCAGCTGCGCCTGCGCGGCTTGGTACTGCCCTTTCGCCATCGCCACTTGTCCCGCCGCCTCGCGGATCATCTGTTGCCGGCCCACCGCAGTCAGCCGCTGGAGATGCTGCTGCGCCTCGCGGTAGGCCGCCAGCGCCTGCGTATAGGTGACGTGCGCCTGCTCCAGCGTGATCAGCGGCAGCGCCCCCTGGGCATACAGATGCTGGCGGCTGTGATAGGTCCGCCGCGCCGCGGCCAGCGCCTGCTGGTCGCTGCCCAAGGTCAGTTTCGCCGCCCGCAACTGCTCCGGCAGCGTGGCGCCGGTCAGGCTCAGATATTTGGCGTCGGCTTGCTGGAAGGCGCCCTGCGCTTGCGTCACCGCCGCCTTCAGATCCTGGTTCTCCAGCACCGCCAGCAGTTCGCCGCGGTGCACGCGGTCCCCGCGCTGTACGGTAAACCGCTCGATCGGCGCGCTGATCTTCGGAATCAGCACCGCTTCATGCAGCGGATACAGCAGCGCCTCGGCGCTGACCGTCCGCACGAGCGTCGTCCGCCGCGCCGCGGCTTCGCCCACCGTGGCCACGGTCACCACCGGTCCCTGCGCCGTGCCGCAGCCGGCGGCGCCCAGCGACGTCAGCAGCGCCGCCAACAGCGCCGCCGCCATGCCCCACCCCGTCCGCCGCCCCAGCCGGAAGCTCCCTGTTGTTCGCATCGTGCCTATCTCCGCTTGCTCCCGCTGCTCAGAACGCTCCCGTCAGCGTCTGCAATTTGGCCAGCGCGGTATGGTACTGCGCCTCGCCGTTGGCCAGGTTGTTCCGCGCCATCACCAGTGAATCCTGGGCGTTGACCACTTCCAGCGCCGTCGCCACCGCCGCTTGGTAGCGCAAATCGGTCAGGTGCAGGCTTTCCTCCGCCAGCCGCTCGGCGCGGCGAAAGGACCGCAACTGCCGCCGCGCCGTCACCGCCGCGTCGTAACTTGCCTGCAACTGGGCGATCAGCAATCGCTGCGCATAACTCAATTGCACCTGCGCCTGGCGCCGCGCCAGCTTCGCTTGGTCCAGCTTTGCCCCGATCGCGCCCCAGTTCCAGACCGGAATGTTCAGCGTCACCTGCGCCGCCGACCCCAGCGCCGGCGCGTTGGGATTGGCGTCGTTGGGCGAGCGCACCGCGAAGTGTTCGGCGTCGATGCCGTACCAATAGTCGAACGAAAGGCTCGGCAAATAGCCGTCCCGGGCGATGGCCACGTTTTCCTTGGCCACATGCAGCGCCGCCAGCGCGGCGCCCAGTTGCGGATTGTGATAGCCCGCCATCTTTTGCAGCCGTCCGTAGGCGGGCAGCGGCGGCGCCGCCGCCAGCGTATTCGCTAGGCGAAAGGGCTGCGTGGGCCGCGCAAACAGCAGCACCGCCAGCCCCAGCCGGGCTTGCTCCGCCGCCAGCCGCGCCTGCCGCTCCGCCTGCCGCGCCGTCTGCAACTGGAGCTCCGCCTTGATCACGTCCGCCCGCGCCACCTCGCCGCCCTGTTGCAGCTCCTGGCTCAACTGGTGGAACCGGGCGGCGGCGGCCACGCCTTGTCGCGCCGCCCGCGCCCGCGCCTCGGCCGAGAGCACCCCGTAGTACGCCGCCGTCACCGTCAGCCGCAGCCCGCGCCGCGCCACTTCCAGTTGGTCCCGCGCCACCACCGCGGCGAAGCCGGCGCGGCTGATCCCCGGCCACAGCCCGCCGCCCAGCAGGTTCTCGTGCACCCAGCCTTGGCTGATGTACTCATGCACCCAGTTATTGGCGATGAAGCGCGGCACCGGCACGCCCGTCCCGCCCTGGGTGTAGAGATATCCGTTGTTGAAGTTCACCGACGGCAGCAGCGCCGCGCGGGCGATGGTTTGGTTGTCCTGGGCCGCCCCCGCCTGCTCCACCGCCAGCTGAAATTGCGGGCTGTTCGCCTGCGCCAGACGCAGCGCCTGCGCCAGGCTGATCAGCGGCCCGGCGCCCTGGCCGGCCGGCGCCATCCGCGGCATCCGCGCCGCAGGAGCCGCCGGTAACGGTGTCTTGGCCTGGGCCCGCGTCACGCGTTTCCCAGGACCCTGCGCCCACCCCGCCGCGACCGCCACCGCCGCTATCCCGCAGACGCCCAAAACCTGCCGTCCAAAATGGGAGCGCCGCCGCAAGGGCTGATTTGTGGGGGTCAATGTCAAGATACGGGCATCCGACGGCGACACCCTCCTATTGTGCGCCCTGCGCCTGAATCCAAACTGAAGACCCAACCTAACCCGCTACGCCTCCAAGGGCTGCTCGGCCACGCTCGGCTGCGTTCCCGGCCCAGCGGCCAGCGGCAAGCGTACGCTGACGCACGTTCCCTGGCCCGGGTGGCTGGTGACGGAGATGGCGCCGCGATACGCCTCGACGATGGCCTTGCAAATCGCCAGCCCCAAACCGAAGCCCCCGGTCTCGCGGGAGCGCGAGCTGTCCCCGCGGTGGAACCGCTCGAACAGCCGCGGCAGCTCCTCGGCGCTGATCCCGCTGCCGTTGTCCTGCACCTCCACCACCACATCCCCGCCGTCGCGCCGGCAGCGAATCGCCACCCATCCGCCCGCGGGAGTGTGGCGGATCGCGTTCTCCAGCAGATTGGTCCATACCAGCTCCAGCTCCTCGCCGTCGGCGGCGACCGCCAGTTCGCCCTCCGCGCCGGCGGCGCCATCCTCCAGGCGCAACGTCACCGCCCGCGCCCGCGCCAGGGGCAGCAGTCGTCCGCGCGCCGCCTCGCAGGTGGCCGGCACCGGGACCGGCGCCTCCTCCGGCGCCCCGCTGTCGGCATATTGTTCCGCCCGCGCCAGTTGCAGCATCCGCGCCAGCAGCACCTCCAGCCGTTCCACGTCTTCCAGCGCCGCCTCCGCGCTCTCCTGGTATTCCTGCGCCTGCCGCGGCTTTTGCAGCAGCGTCTGCAACGACGATTTCAGGATCGCCACCGGCGTCTTCAGCTCATGCGCCGCGTCCGCCAAAAAATCGTGCTGCTGGCGGAATGCGGCGCGGAGCCCGGCCAGCATTCGCTCCAACGCGCCGGCCAACGGCGCCAGCTCGGCGGTCGCCCGCGCCGGATCCGGCGCCTCGAACGCCCAGTTGTGCACGGAAATTTGCTCCGCTTGGCTGGCCAGCTGCCGCAAGGGGCGCAGCCCGCGGCGGATCGCCCAGGCGGCGAACGCCCATGCCAACAACAGCAATATCAGGCTGGAACCGGCGATGGCGATGGCCAAGGCGGTGACCCGCTGTTGCAGGTCCAGCGTCGGCGAAGCGTAATAGACCGTCAGCTGCGGCAGCGGCGCGCGCAAGCCCTCCTCGGTGTCCAGCACCGGCAGGTCGCGCAGCAGCAAGCCCCGGTAGGGCACGCCGCCGATGTGGAAGTCGGCGTAGCCGCCGGCGTTCGCCACCGCCATCGGCGGGGCGGGTGTCGAGGACGCGACGCGGATCAGCCCCGTCCGGCCCGGAATCCGCTCCCAGATCTCGTACCGGTCGGGATGCCGCCGGTCGGCCGACGGCGGCACCAGCGCCGGATCGAAAATCACCCCCGGCCCGCTCTCGTTGTACCGCACCGACGCCGCCACCGTCGCCGCCCGTCCCCGCAGCGCCGTGTCGAAGGCCGTCAGCAGTTGCCGCCGCGTGAACCATTCGCCCGCCGCCAGCAGCCCCGCCGCCATCAGCAGCTGCGACAGAATCACGGCGATGATCAGCCGCCGCACCAGCGACGTCCCGCGCATCTCCTAGCCTCCCCCGCCGCTCCCCGCCGCGGCGTCGCTTTCGTCGCGCAGCGCGTAGCCCTGGCCGCGCGAGGTATGGATCAGCTTGATCTCGCTGCCGGCGTCAATCTTCCGCCGCAGCCCGGAGATGTACACCTCGATCACGTTGCTGAACTTCTCCCAGTTGTAGTCGTAGAGGTGCTCCAGCAGTTCCTCTTTCGACACCACCGCCCGCGGCCGGTGCGCCAGGTATTCCAGCACCCGGTACTCCATCGGCGTCAGGTGGGCGACCCGCCCGCCGCGCCGCACCGTGCGCTCCACCGTGTTGATTTCCAAATCCGCCACCCGCAGCGACGGCGCCGGCCGCCCCTTGCCCCGCCGGATCAGCGCCTTGGCCCGCGCCAGCAGTTCGCCCAAGTCGAATGGCTTGGCCACGTAATCGTCGGCCCCCGCATTGAGCAGCGAGACCACCGTCGCCTTTTCGTCCCGCGCCGTCAGGATCAGCACCGGCAGCCGGCTGCCCTCGCTGCGCCACCGCCGCACCAGATCCTGCCCGCTCAGCTTGGGCAGCATCAGGTCCACGATCGCCAAGTCGTATTCATTCGTGGAGGCCAAAAACGCCCCCTGCTCGCCGTCGTTGGCGATGTCCACCGCATAGCCGGCGTTTTCCCGCAGGCCGTGGGCCACGTTCTCCGCCAGGCGCCGTTCGTCTTCAATCACCAGTACCCGCATCGCTTCCGCTCCGCCTTACTTTCGGCTCCCGGTCTTGTCCCCCGCCTGGCGTCCTCCGGCCAGCACCGCCCGCAGCGCCGCGCCGGTGTGGCTGGCGGCGTGGCCCGCCACCTGCTCCGGCGTCCCCGCGGCCACCACCCGGCCGCCCTCCTCGCCGCCCTCGGGCCCCAGGTCCACGATCCAGTCGGCGCTTTTGATCACGTCTAGATTATGTTCGATCACCAGCACCGTGTTGCCCAATGCCACCAATTTGCCCAGCGCCTCCAGCAGCCGCCGCACGTCGTCGAAATGCAGGCCGGTCGTGGGTTCTTCCAATAGATACAGCGTCCGCCCCGTCTGCCGCCGGCTCAGCTCCTTGGCCAGCTTGATGCGCTGGGCCTCGCCCCCGGACAGCGTCGTCGCCGACTGCCCCAAATGCACGTAGCCCAGCCCGATCTCCGCCAGCGTCTCCAGCGTCCGCAACACCCGCGGCACTTGCGCGAACAGCGCCAGCGCTTCGCTGACCGGCGATTCCAGCACGTCGGCGATGGAGGCGCCGTGAAACCGCGGCTCCAGCGTCTCCCGGTTGTACCGCCTCCCGCCGCAGACCTCGCAGCGCACGTAGACGTCGGGCAGAAAGTTCATCTCGATCCGCCGCTGCCCCTCGCCCCGGCAGGCTTCGCACCGCCCGCCGGCGACGTTGAAGCTGAACCGCCCCGGCCCATAGCCCCGCTCCCGCGACACCGGCAACTGCGCGAACAGCTCGCGGATCGGCCCCAGCGCCCCGGTATAGGTGGCGGGGTTGGAGCGCGGCGTGCGGCCGATCGCCGCTTGGTCAATCCGGATCACCTTGTCCAGCGCCTCGGCGCCGCGCAGCCCGCCGAACTGGCTGGCCGCCGCCCCGCCCCGCGTGCCGTACAGCCGGTGCATCATCGCCGGGTACAGAATCTCGTTCATCAGCGTGCTCTTGCCCGCGCCGGAAACGCCGGTCAGCACCGTCATCACGCCCAGCGGGATGCTCACGTCGTCGCCGCGCAGGTTGTGCGCCCGCGGCGCCAGGATCACCAGTTCCCCGCTCCCTTTCCGCCGCTCGGCGGGCACCGCGATCCGCTGCGCGCCGGTCAAATATTGCCCCGTCAGCGACGCTGGATTGGCCGCGATCTCCGCCGGCGTGCCCTCCGCCACCAGCTCCCCGCCGTGCCGTCCCGCCCCCGGGCCCAAGTCCAAAACGTGGTCGGCGCGGGCGATGGTGGACTCGTCGTGTTCCACCACCAGCACCGTGTTCCCCAGGTCCCGCAGCCGCTCCAGCGTCGCCAGCAGCCGGTCGTTGTCGCGCGGGTGCAGGCCGATCGAAGGCTCGTCCAGCACGTACAGCACCCCTCGCAGCTCGCTGCCGATCTGCCCCGCCAGGCGAATGCGCTGCGCTTCCCCGCCGGAAAGCGTCGCCGCGGCCCGGTCCAGGCTCAAATAGCCCAGCCCGACGTTCAGCAGAAATTGCAGCCGCTGCCGCACCTCGCCCAGCACCCGCCCCGCGATGTCCAGGTCCCGGCCGCTCAGCTCCAATTGCTGGCTTCTGCGGCTGGCCGCCGCGACCGACAGCCCGGCGAACTCGGCGATCGAAAGGCCTCCCACCCGCACCGCCAGGCTCTCCGGCCGCAACCGTTGCCCGCGGCAAGCGGGACAAGGCGCCGGCGAGGTGTATTCCAAAAGATATTCCCGGTAGCCCTCGTTCCCCACCTCCTCCAGCCGCTCCCGCAGCAGCGCCAGGACGCCGGCAAATTTCCCCTCGCCGTCCAGCAGCTGGCGCTGCTCCCCGCGCGGCAACTGCGCGAATGGACGCTCCAGCTCGATGCCCCGCCGCCGGGCGTAGGCTTGCACCGCATGGCGCAGCTCCGGCCACTGCGAGCCCGGCCCCAGCCCCCCGGCCAGCAGCGGCTTGGACCAATCCACGATCACCTTGGCGGGATCGAAGTCATAGCGGCTGCCCAGCCCGTGGCAGGTCTCGCAGGCGCCATAGCGGCTATTGAAGGAAAACGACCGCGGCTCCAGCTTCGCCACGCTGATGCCGCATTCCGCGCAGGCCAGCTTTTCGGAAAACAGCCGCTCCTCCCCCGCCGCCTCGCCCGAGGCGACCAACACCAGGCCGTCCGCCAAGCGCATCGCCGTGGCGATCGAAGCCGCCAGCCGCGTCTCGATTCCCGCCCGCAGCGCCAGCCGGTCCACCACCGCCTCAATGGTATGCGCCCGCCGCTTGTCCAGCCGGATCTCCCCGCCGCCCTCGCCCGCCGCCTCCATTTCTTCGTCCAGCCGCCGGATCTGCCCGTCAATCCGCACCCGCGGCATCCCTTGCCGCACCAGCGCCGCCAACTCCTTGCGGTACTCGCCCTTCCGCCCGCGCGCGATCGGCGCCAGAATCGTCACCCGCTCCAGACCGCTGCTCATCACCGCTTGCACGATTTGTTCCACCGATTGCCGGCTGATCGCCCGGCCGCATTGCGGACAATGCGGCGTCCCGATCGCCGACCAAAGCAGCCGCAGATAGTCGTAGATCTCCGTGATCGTGCCGACCGTCGAGCGCGGCGAGCGGCTGGTGGTCTTCTGCTCAATGGCGATGGCCGGGCTCAGGCCGTCAATCGCGTCCACATCCGGACGCTCCATCTGGTCCAAAAACTGCCGCGCGTAAGCGGACAACGTCTCCACGTAGCGCCGCTGTCCTTCCGCGTAGATGGTGTCGAAGGCCAGGCTGCTCTTGCCCGATCCGCTCAGGCCCGTGATCACCGTCAGCCGCCCGCGCGGAATGCGGGTGGAAATGTTTTTCAGATTGTGCTGCCGGGCGCCGCGGATGGTGATCTGCTCAACCGCCACAAATCAATGATAGCTGCCGCCGCCGCTGGCGGGCCCCGCCCGCCGCGCCCCGTGCCGCGGCCGCCCGCCGTAGGCCGGACGTTTTCGCACCGCCGCGTTGCCTTCCGCCGCGCAAAGGTGTATTCCTACGGTTTCGGGCATAGCCGGAGCGGCGGCACGCGAGATTTCCCGTAACCCTGTCCTGGCCGGCTCCGTCCAAACCATCTTGGTGCTCGGGCCCTGCCCGTGGCGCCCACCCCCAAGGAGTCCACGCCGCGTGCTGGAAGTTCAACACCTCAGCAAATCCTACGGCCCGTTCCCGGCGGTCAGCGACCTCAACTTCAACGCCCAAAAAGGCGAGATCCTCGGCTTCCTCGGCCCTAACGGGGCGGGCAAAACCACCACCATGCGCATGATCACCGGCTACCTGCCGCCCAGCGAGGGCCGGGTGACGGTGGATGGCATCGTGCTGCAAGACCAGCCGCTGGAGGCCAAGCGCCGCACCGGCTACTTGCCCGAGCTCCCGCCCGTGTATCCGGAGCTGACGGTGGAGGATTACCTCCGCTTCGTCGCCCGCCTCAAGCGCATCCCCACCCGCGAGCAGGCCGCCAAAATTGACCGCGCCTGCCAGCGCTGCGCCCTCACCGACGTCCGCCGCCGCATTATCGGCCGCCTGTCGAAGGGCTATCGCCAGCGCGTCGGCATCGCCCAGGCCATCCTTTCCGAGCCGCCGCTGCTCATCCTCGACGAGCCTACCGCCGGCCTCGATCCGCGCCAGATCATCGAAACCCGCGAGCTGATCCGCGGCCTGGCCGGCGAGCACACCGTCATCCTCAGCACCCATATCTTGTCCGAGGCCGCCACCACCTGCGACCGCGTGCTCATCATTCGCCGCGGCCGCTTGGTCGCCGCCGACACGCCGGCCAATTTGACCCACCGGCTGAAGAAAACCGATACCTTGCTGCTCGAAATCCGCGGCCCGGCGGAGGCGGCCCGCGCCGCCTTGGCGGCCGTTCCCGGCGTCGCCCGCGTCGAGCTCTCCGCCGCCCTGCCCGGCGCCGCCGCCGATACCCCCGCGCGCCTGACCGTCGAAAGCCAGGGCGGCGATATCCGCGAGGCCCTGGCCCGCGCCGTCGTCTCCGCCGGCTGGGGCTTGCTGGAATTGAAACCCGTCGAGGTCAGCCTGGAGGAAATCTTCCTCTCGCTGACCGATGAACCCGCGGCGGCCGAGCCGGCCGAAGCCGCGGCCGCGGCGCAGTAGCGCCACCGGACTTTTTCTGCGGGACGCGGCGCCCGGCGCCGCCGCCCCGCGATGGGAGAACGCACATGAGCGGCCTTTGGGCCATGATTCGCAAGGAATGGAAGATCTACTTCGTCACCCCGGCGGCCTACGTCGTGCTGGCGCTGTTTGCCTTGATCTCCGGCTTCTTCTTCTACAGCATGCTCGCCGTCTACGTCATGCAAAGCCTCAGCGGCGGCGAGTTCGGCGGCGGCGCCCTGAACGTCAACACCCAGTTGATTCAGCCGCTGTTCTTCGACCTGGGCATTACCCTGCTCTTCCTGCTGCCCATGCTCACCATGCGCCTCTACGCCGAGGAGTTTCGCAGCGGCACCATGGAGCTGCTCAAGACCTCCCCGATTCATCGCCTGCAGGTGGTGCTGGGCAAGTTCTTCGCCGCCTTCGGCATCGTCCTCCTGCTGCTGCTGATCGCCTTCGCCTACCTGACCGTCGTCCTGCATTACGGCAAGCCCGACCTGTCGGCGCTGGCGGTGGCGTTTTTGGGCCTGGCCTTGATGGCCGCCGCCTTCCTGGCGCTCGGCATTTTGATTTCCAGCTTCACCCGCAATCAGATCGTCGCCGGCGTCGTCACCTTCAGCCTGTTTCTGCTGTTGTGGGTCGCCGGCTGGACCACCGCCTATTCCAGCGGCACGATCGCCAGCGTCTTTTCCTATCTCTCCATCACCACCCACTTTCAAAACTTCACCCTGGGCTTGATTGACCTGAAGGATTTGGTCTACTTCCTCAGCCTCATCGTCGGCGGCCTGTTCCTGACCGCGCGCCGCATGGAGTTGGCGGAATAAGCCGGGATCTCGCGCACCATGGCTAATCTCGAATCCCCTCCCACCTTGCCGACCGAAACCCCCGGCGCCGGCGCCGCGACGCCGCCCGGCGGCTGGCGCCGCCGCGCCGCCGTTCGCGGCACCTTGTTCGCCTACATCGCCATCGCCGTCGCCGTGCTGGTCGTCGTCAACATCGTCGTGGACCGCCATGACCATACCTGGGATTTGACCAAGGGCCACGTCTACAGCCTCAGCCCGGAATCCGTGAAGGTCGTCAAGGATCTGCGCCATCCCCTCCGGCTGGTCTATTTCGATCACTCCATCAACTTCTCCCACGCCAAGCAGTTTCTCGCCCGCTACGCCCGCCAATCCAACCGCGTGCACTTACAGTTCGTGGACCCGGACCGGCATCCCGACTTGGCGCGGAAATACAAGATCCAGGACTACGGCACCACCGTCGTGGCCTACGGCGGCCGCACCCAGTTGGTGACCACGCTCAGCGAACAGGCCATCACCAACGCCATCGTCCGCGCGCTGAAAGGCGGCCGCAAAACCGTCTACTTCGTGCTCGGCGAGGGCGAGCGCAGCCCCGACGCCACCGGCCGCACCGGCTACAGCGCGCTGAAGGCGGCGATGGTCGCCGAAAACTTCACGGTCAAAACGCTGATCCTCGCCCAGCACCCGCAAATCCCCGCCGATTGCTCCGTGCTGGTCATCGCCGGCCCGACGCATGCGATGGTCAAGCCCGAGGTGCAATCCATCGCCGGTTATCTCAACCGCGGCGGCCGCGTGCTCTTTTTGGTCAACATCGAGGCCAGCGGCCCCCTGGTCCAGTACCTGACCCAACAGCTCAACGTCGCCCTCAAGCCGGACGTTGTGGCGGATTTGAGCGGCGTCGGCCGCCTCTTCGGCGCCAGCAAGTTGATGCCCATCGTCGCCACCTACGATCCCCAGCCCATCACCAGCCAAATGACCAACGTGGCGACCATCTTCCCCTTCGCCCGCACCGTCGAGGTCGGCCATTCCACCACCTCCAAGGCCACCGTCAAGCCGCTGCTGGAAACCACGCCGCAAAGCTTCGCCGCCACCGCCATCGCCAACGGCACCATCCGCGTCGATCCCGCCACCGACCAGCACGGCCCGCTGACGCTAGGCGTGGCCGGCACCCTGCCGCCGCCCCCGGGCGCCAAAAACCCGCGATCCGGCGGCCGCTTCGTCGTCTACGGCAGCCCCGATATCGCCGCCAACGCCTTCATCGGCTTCGGTGGCAACAAGGATCTGGTCCTCAATACCTTCAACTGGCTTTCGGCACAAACCGCGTTCATCAGCATCCGCCCGCACCGCGCCCAGAACACGCCGATCAATTTGAACCAGCAGCAGATGCACGTCATCTTCTGGCTGGTCTTGCTGGCTCTGCCCCTGTTCCTCGTGCTCTGCGGCGTCGCGGTCTGGTGGCGGCGGCGGAGGGCCTAGGAGATCGGCATGAAGAATCCGTGGCGTCTCGTCATCGCGGTGGCGGTGCTGGCGGGCCTCGGCCTGTATCTGCGCTTCGGCGGCAAAAAGGCCGGCTCCGCCACAACCCCCGCGCTGGTCACGTTTAAGAATAAGCAGGTGGTCCGCATCGCCGTGGACCGCCCCGGCCAGCCGCAGGTCATCCTCGACCGCACCGGCGGCAACGGGCGCGGCAAATGGCGCATGGATCAGCCCTATGCCGCCGCCGCCGATAGCGGCGCGGTCGCCACCTTGCTGACCACCGCCAGTACCATTCTGCCCGCCGAAAAGCTGGGTACGGTCAAAGACCTTCAGCCCTTCGGCTTGAACCATCCCGCCCGCGTCGCCCTCACCCTCGCCAGCGGCAAGAAATATGCCTTCTTGCTCGGCGGCAAAAGCCCCACCAGCGAGAATGTCTACCTCAAGCTCGCTTCCTCTCCCCAGATCTATACCGTTCCCAGCTACGTCAAGACCGATCTGGAACAGACCGCCTTCGCCCTCCAGGACAAAAGCCTCCTGAATTTCAGCTCCGACCAGGTCAACCAGGTCACCCTCGACTATCACGGCAAGCATTTCCAGTTCGCCCGGAACCAGGGCAAATGGCCCAAGGCGGAGAAGGCTAACCTGAATGACCTCACCGACGCCTTCGCCAACGCCGAAATGGACGCCATGATTTCGCCGCAAGGCAAGGACCCCGCCAAATACGGCTTGGTCCATCCCCCCGTCACCGTCCAGTTCATTTGGCAGGGAGGCTCGGGAGAAGTCCTGATTGGCAAACTGAAGAGCAAAGCCAGCGGCGACTACTACGCCCGCAGCGGCAGCAATCCGGCCATTTACACCCTGAACAATTACCTGCTGGACGACATCAAGCACCTCACCAAGCCGGTGAAAAAACCCGCCGTCAGCGCCAAAGCGAAAGCCGAGCCCAACGGCAAAACCGCCGCCGCGCTCCAGCTGCACCCGGTCAAGCGCTAGCCGCCCGAACAGCTTGCGGCCCCGACCGCCGCCGCGACGCCCGCTCCCGAGCGAATCCCGCCGCGCAGCGCCAACGCGGCGCCCAACCTGGGGGCGCGGGCCGCCGGCCCGCAAACCGGCGAGCCCGCCGCCGCCCAAATCAACCCTCGGCGCGCCGGCCGCCCAAAGCGCGCAGTCCTCGTAGGGCAGAGCTGCCACCCCGCGCACCCACCGCGAATCGGCAGCGTCCCGCGATCGCTGTGGCAGCCGCCCGCAGTGGGGTAGGGCTCCTGCCCTGCGTACCGTCGCCCTCCCGGGCGGCGGCGCCTGCTCGTCTTCCGCTCCTGACCCCGCCACCCTTCTCTCCCCTCCACCCTCCCCAAAACTCGCAGCCGCTTGTCTCACTTTTTTCGCTTCATTTCTACCCACTCCCACTCATTCCAAAAGACTTGCCGGTCACCGCGTTCAGCAAAATGAGACACCGCGCAGCGGCCGTGGAGCGGGCGCAATCCCCTCCGCCCGCCGGCTTGAGGCCGGCGGCGGCCCCGCCCAGCCAACTCACTCCCACTCACTCGCATCTCACCTCAATAGAGGCGAACGCGCCCGCCCGAGCGTGACCATGGCCGAGCCAAAACCCTTCCGCCCCAGCCCCCGCCAGCGCCGCCTGGCCGAAGCCGCCTGCTCCCTGACCTTCAACATCCATCCCCATCTGGTCTGCGCCCAGGCCCAAATCCCCCCTTCCACCTATTACCGCTGGCAGAAAAACCCCGCCTTCACCGCCTGGCTCGCCGCCACCATTCTCCAATGCTTGGCCGCGAACTCACCGTTCCTATTGCTCAATACCCTGCAAGCCGCCATGTCCGGCGATGCCAGCGCGCGCAAGCTGATCTTCCAGTTCTGCGTCGTCCCCCGCCTCGCCCCCGCCATGGCCGCCCTCCCCGCCCCCGGCCTGGAGGTGTTCCTAGGCATTCCCGCCGTCCCCGGCTCCGAAGGTGCGCCCGCCTGCCCGCCCCCCGTCCCCCGTCCCTCGTCGCCGCCCAGTGCCCCCGGGGTTGCCGTCCCGGCCGTCCGAACCCATAAAACGATCACGCCGCCCAGGCCAATCCCTCCGCGCGGCGAAGACGCAGCGCCTATCCCGGGGGCGCCCCGCCAGCGGCGGGGCAACCCCGCCGAGGGTGGCGCGAACCGAAACCCCGTCCCGCCGGCCGCCCCAGCAGCCGGTACCGAACCGCCACGAGGCAACACACCGCTCGCCGCCGAGCCGGGCCCGCCGCCATTCAACGAACAACCCCCCAGCGGCGCCGAAACCCCCATTTGCCCGCACCATCCCCGGTCCCCCCACCGCCGGGCGCCGGCGGCGAAGCCGCCCCGCCCCAAAACCCCGCCCTTTCCGCCCGGCATCGCCCCCATGTGGCGCGTGAATAAGGAGGGCAAACTCCAACCCCGCCCCCGCAGCCCATCATCGACACGGACGACGACCACCCCAGGAGGCTCCGCCAGGCGGTCACGAGCCTTACCTTAACCCGACGAGCGCGCGCGCCAAAACGCGGGGTCGCCCCGAATGGGCCACCAGCCAAGCGCCCCTACCGCGCCGTCCGCGACAGGTCGGCCAAAGTGATATCCACGCCCGCCGGGTAGTCGCCCGTATAGCAAGCCGCGCAGTATTCCCGCTTGGTGTCGGCGACGGCGGTGCGCAGGTTCTCCAGCGACAAATACCCCAGGGAATCGGCGCCGACGTATTCCCGAATCTCCTCCACCGAGCGGTTCGCCGCGATCAGCTCCTGCTTGCGCGGCGTATCCACGCCGTAGTAGCAGGGCGATATGGTCGGCGGACAAGAGATGCGCAGATGCACCTCGCTGGCGCCCGCGTCGCGGATCAAGCGCACGATCTTGCGGCTGGTCGTCCCGCGCACGATGGAATCGTCCACCAGCACCACGCGCTTGCCCTCCAGCAAGGCGCGCACCGGATTCAGCTTCAGCTTGACGCCGAAATCCCGAATCTGCTGCGACGGCTCGATGAACGTGCGCCCCACGTAGTGGCTGCGGATCAGGCCGAAGCGGAACGGGAGCCCGGCCTCGGCCGCGAAGCCGATGGCGGCGGCGACGCCGGAGTCGGGCACCGGCACCACCACGTCGGCGGAAACCGGCGCCTGCCGCGCCAAAAGGCGGCCCATCGTCTCCCGGCTGGCCTGCACGCTGCGCCCGAACACCAAGCTGTCGGGCCGGGAAAAATAGACATGCTCGAACAGGCAATGCCGCCGCGGCCCCGGCGGCGCGAAGCGATGGCTCTCGATGCCCTCGGCGGTGACGCGCACCCATTCCCCCGGCTCGACATCCCGCAGATAGCGCGCGCCCAGCAAATCGAAGGCGCAGGTCTCGCTGGCGAAGACGGTCACCGGCCGGCCGCCCGGCGCCGCCGCCGGCAGCTCGCCCATCGCCAGCGGGCGGATGCCGTGCGGATCGCGAATCGCGAACAGGCTGTCGCGCGTCAGCAAGACCAAGGAGTACGCGCCCTCGATCTGTTGCAGCGCGTCCGTCAGCGCGTCGCTCAGCAGCGCGTGCCGGCTGTGCGCCAGCAGATGCAGAATGACCTCCGTGTCGCTGGTGGTCTGGAAGATCGAGCCCTGATTCTCCAGCCGCGCGCGGCATTCCGTGGCGTTCACCAAGTTGCCGTTGTGGGCGATGGCCAGCGTGCCCTTGTTGCAGTCCACGATCAAAGGCTGCGCGTTGCCCAGCGCGCTCGCCCCGCTGGTGGAATAGCGCGTATGTCCGATCGCCGCCGTGCCCGGCAGCGCCGCCAGCACCTCCGGCGTGAAGATGTCCGCCACCTCGCCCATGGCGCGGTGGAAATGGATCTGATGCCCGTCGGTGGCGGCGATGCCGGCGGATTCCTGCCCGCGGTGTTGCAGCGCGTACAGGCCCAGGTAGGCCAGGTTCGCCGCTTCGGGATGCCCGAAGATGCCGGTCACGCCGCATTCCTCGCGCAGCTTGTCCCAGGGCGTCTCGAAACTCATGCCTGCGCCTCCACCAACTCCGCGGTCGGCGTTCCCGCCGTTTCGCCCAGCGCGCCGGCCAAGCCTCCGCGCCAAGCCGCGGCCAACTCCGGGACCGCTGCGTCCAGCTTCCATCCCCGCCCGGCGATCCGCAAGCGCTCGCCTCCGCTTCCTTCCCGTTCGGTCCGGCCCAGCTCGTACCAATCCAGGCCGCGGTGCTGCGCCAGCCCGCGCAGCTCGCCGACGGCGGCGGGTTCGCAGCTCACCACCACCCAGCCCGGCACTTCGGAAAACAGCGCCAGCTCCGCGTCGCCGGCGATCTCCGGCGCCAACGCCTCCGGCCAAGCCAGCCGCGCGCCCACCGGCGCAATCTCCGGCGCGGTGACGGGCCGCGAGAGAATGCACTTGGCCAGGCAGACCGCCAAGCCGCCGCGGGAGACATCGCTGGCGCTATCCACCAGCTCGGCGCCGGCCGCGGTCGCCAGAAAGTCGTGCAGCGCTTTCTCCCGCGCCAAATCCAGCGCCGGCGGCTCGCCCCAAACGCGCCGCAAAATCGTCGCGGCATATTCGCTTGATCCTAGCCGGCGGCGCGCCTGGCCGGCGTCCAGCCCGGCGGCCGCGCTCACCAGGCAGACGGCGCGCCCGGGGGCGGGAAGATACGCCGCCGGCGGCCGCCAACTTGCTGGGTGCCCGGACAATTCCAACAGTCCCACCACCCCCAGGACCGGCGTCGGATCAATCCCTTGTCCCAGCGTTTCGTTGTACAGGCTGACGTTCCCGCCCGTGATCGGCGTGTCCAGCGCGCGGCAGGCTTCGCCCATGCCGGCGACCACCTCTTGCAGTTGCCACATCACCGCCGGCTTTTCGGGATTGCCCAAATTCAGGCAGTTGGTCGCCGCGACCGGCCGCGCGCCGGTGCAGGCCACGTTGCGCGCCGCTTCCGCCACCGCCAGCCGCGCCCCTTGCCGCGGATCCAGCCGGCAGTACCGGCCCACCCCGTCCAGCGCCATCGCCAGCGCCCGCCGCCCCCCCGGCAGCCGCAGCACGCCCGCGCCGGAGCCGGGAGCGGTCAGCGTATTGGCTCCGATGGTGGTGTCGTATTGCTCATAGACCAGCGCCGTGGATGCCAAATTAGGGCTCGCCAGCAGCCGCAGCAGGGCTTCTTCGGACGCCGGCGCGGTCCAGCCCGCCGGCGGCGGCGCGGCGGCTTGGGCCGGCGCCTGCGCCGGCCGCCGGTAGCGCGGGGCCTCATCGGTGAGGGCGGCGTTGGGAATGTCCGCGACCAATCGGCCTTGATGATGCACCCGCAGCCGTCCCCCGGCCCGGACCCGGCCCACCACCGCCGCGTCCAGCCCCCATTTCCGGAAGATGGCGAAGACTTCCTCCTCCCGGCCCGCCGCGGCCACCAGCAGCATGCGCTCCTGGCTCTCGCTCAGCATCATTTCCTCGGCCGTCATCGCCGCTTCCCGCTGCGGCACGCGGTCCAGATCCAGATCAATGCCCATCCCCGAGCGCCCGCCCATCTCGCAACTGGAACTGGTCAGCCCGGCGGCGCCCATATCTTGAATGCCCACCACCGCGCCGGAGGCCATCGCCTCCAAACAGGCTTCCAGCAGCAGCTTCTCCAGGAACGGATCGCCGACCTGCACGTTGGGCCGCTTGGCTTCGGAGGCGGCGGAAAACTCCTCGCTGGCCATCGTCGCGCCGTGGATGCCGTCGCGCCCGGTCTTGGCGCCGACATAGATCACCGGGTTGCCTTCGCCCGTGGCGCGGCCGTAGAAGATTTGGTCGCGCCGCGCCAGTCCCAGCGCGAAGGCGTTCACCAACGGATTGCCGCTGTAACCACTGTCGAACATCGTTTCCCCGCCCAAATTCGCCACGCCGAAACAGTTGCCGTAATGGGAAATGCCCGCGACCACGCCGTGCAAAATGGTCCGGTTGCGCGCCGCCGCCGGCGGCGCAACGCCCGCGGCCGCATCCGCCTCCAGCGGCCCGAAGCGCAGCGAATCCATGATCGCCACCGGCCGCGCGCCCATGGTGAAAATATCTCGCAGAATCCCGCCGACGCCCGTGGCGGCGCCCTGGAAGGGCTCGACGTAACTGGGGTGATTGTGGGACTCGATCTTGAAGACGCAGGCCCACCCGTCCCCCGCGTCAATGGCGCCGGCGTTTTCCCCCGGCCCTTGCAGCACTACCGCCCCTTCGGTCGGCAGTTGCTTCAGCAGCAGCCGGCTGGATTTGTAGGAGCAGTGCTCGCTCCACATCACGCCGAAGATGGCCAGCTCGACGCCGTTCGGCTCCCGCCCCAGCAGCGCGCGAATGCGCGCATATTCCTCGGGCGTCAGGCCTTGGCGCTGCAACTGCTCCGCGGTAAAGGACATGGCGAAACTGGTCCCCAGCCCTGCGCCTAGGCGCCGATGGCGGCGGACGCCAGGGTGAGGGAATGAAATAGGGCCAGCCCATCCTCGGAGCCCAGCGCCGGCTCGATGGCGCGCTCCGGATGGGGCATCAGGCCGACGACGTTCCGTTCACGGTTGCAGATGCCGGCGATGTTGGCCCGCGAACCGTTCGGGTTGGCGCCGGCGGTGACGTTGCCGGCGGCGTCGGTATAGCGGAACACCACGCGATGTTCCCGCTCCAGCGCGGCCAGCGTCGCGACGTCGGCGAAATAATTGCCCTCGCCGTGCGCCACCGGCATGCGCAGCACCTGCCCGCGCGCGCAGGCGCGGGTAAACGGGGTGTCCGCCGTCTCCACCCGCAGATAGACGGGACGGGAAACAAACCGCAGCCCGGCATTGCGCAGCAGCGCGCCGGGCAGCAAGCCGGCCTCGCACAGAATTTGAAATCCGTTGCAGATGCCCAGCACCGGGCCGCCCTGCGCGGCGAACCGGCGTACCGCTTCCATGATGGGCGAGAAGCGGGCGATCGCGCCGGTGCGCAGATAATCCCCGTAGCTGAACCCGCCAGGCAGGATGATGGCCTCCACGCCCTCCAGCTCCGCCGAGCCATGCCACAGCCAGACCGCCTGCTGGCCGGCGCGGACGACGGCGCCATGCGCGTCGCGGTCGCAGTTGCTGCCTGGGAACACCACCACGCCGATTTTCATGCGGTACTACCTCAGTTTACCAGGGGAGCCGAGCCGGGGCGAAAGGGGAACGGGAGGTGCCCAGGCTACGCGAGCCCCCAGGGCGTGCTTCGCTCCTCATCGCCGCCGCGCCTCGCGCCACTGCCCCCATTTCCGGAGATCCCGTCCGGAAACGAACCTAGGCCCCGCAACGCGGTGCGTCCAGAATCGAGCGGTGGAGCGGCCGGCTTTTCGCTGCCGCCGCCGGCGGCCTTGCGGCCACCATGCCGCGACGTTTCGGGTAACCCGCCGCCGGGAACAGGCGTACTCAGCAACAAGCCCGAAGTGTGCCCGTGGGCCCCGGTACAATCGAAAAATGCCCCTCGTCCGGTCCACTTCCACCCCGCGCCGGAGCGCGGCCGGTTTGGCGGCCGCCATCGCCGTCGTGACCGCCGCGGCGGCGCTGGCGGGCTGTCGGCGGCCCGCCGCTCATGCCGCCGCCGCGCCCCCAACCCCGGTGACGGTGGCCCAGGTCACTCGTGCCAGCGTCCCAACGCGGCTCGACGCGATCGGCGCCGTGCAGGCCTATTCCACCGTTTCGGTGGAGGCGCAGGTGAGCGCGCAGCTGCTGGCCGCGACCTTTCAGCAGGGAGATTACGTTCATCGCGATCAGGTTCTGTTTCATCTGGATCCCCGCGTCTTCCAGGCCGCGCTGGCTTCGGCCAATGCCAATCTGGCCAAGGACCGGGCCAACTACGCCCAGGCCGAATCCGACGCCAAGCGCTACGCTCAACTGGCCCGCCAGGGCATCGTCTCCCGCGAGCAGAACGATCAGATGCAGGCGGCCGCGCAGGAACTGGCGGCCTCCATCGCCGCCGATAAGGCGGCGGTGCAGACCGCCCAGCTCAACCTGAGCTATTGCACCATCGCCTCGCCCATGAACGGCCGCACCGGGGCGTTGCTGGTGCATCCCGGCAACATGGTGCAAGCCAACAGCTCCCAGTTGGTGACCATCAATCAGATCACGCCGATCTACGTCAGCTTTTCGGTGCCCGAACAGTATCTAGGCGAGATCAAGACCACCATGCGCCGGCAGAAACTGGCGGTCTACGCCCAGACCCAAAACGATCCCCATCGCGCCACCGGGCAATTGACCTTTATCAACAATACGGTGGACGCCACCACCGGCACCATTCAATTGATGGCCACCTTCGCCAACCGCGGCCGGCGGTTGTGGCCGGGCGAGTTCGTGAGTACATCCGTGATCCTGGGCCTGAACCGTAACGCCCTCGTGGTCCCGACCTCCGCCATTTTGACCGGACAGAATGGACAGTACGTCTACTTGGCCACCGCCAAGGGCGCCGCGGAAAACCGCAACGTCACCACGGGTGTCGCGGCCAATGGGCTGACCGTGGTCACCCAGGGCCTGAAGCCGGGCGAAACGGTCATCACCGACGGCCAGTTGGGCCTGTACCCCGGCGCCGCAATCGCCATCAAGCGGCCGCCGCCGGTGGCCAGCGCCGACGCGCAATGAAGATGGGAACGGCGGCATGAACATTACCGGCCTCTTTATCCGCCGCCCGATCGCCACCACGCTGATCATGCTGGCGATCCTGCTGTTTGGCATCGTCGCCTACCGGTCGCTGTCAGTAAGCGACCTGCCCAACGTGGACTTTCCCACCATTAGCGTGCAGGCCGGCCTGCCCGGCGCCAGCGCGCAGACCATGGCCTCCACGGTGGCGACGCCGCTGGAAAAGCAATTCGGCACCATCGCCGGGCTGGACGAGATGACCTCGACCAGCACCCAGAACTCCACCAACATCACGCTCCAGTTCGCCCTCAGCCGCAACATCAACAACGCGGCGCAGGACGTAGCCTCGGCCATCGCGGCGGCGCAAGGGCAGATGCCGCCCGGCATGCCCACGCCGCCCACCTACCGCAAGGTGAACCCCGCCGACACCTCGGTCCTGAACCTCGGCTTGTCCTCGACCACGCAGCCGCTCTCCGTGGTGGACCATTACGCCGAGGATCTGGTGGCGCAGCGCCTCTCCATGGTGGAGGGCGTGGCCGAGGTCAACGTCTTCGGGGCGCAGAAGTACGCCGTGCGCGTGGAGCTGAACCCGCTGAAGATGGCGGCGCACGACATCGGCATTGACCAGGTGCAAAGCGCCATCCAGGACGCCAACGTCAACCTGCCCACCGGCACCCTGTGGGGCTCGCAAACCGCCTATACCGTCCAGGCCGACGGCCAGCTCAACGACGCGGCCAAATACCGCCCGCTGATCGTCGCCTACCGCAACGGCGCGCCGGTGCGGCTGGGGCAGTTGGGCGAGGTCATCAACAGCGTCCAGAACGATAAGACCGAAAGCTGGCTGAACGGCAAGCCGGCGGTGCTGCTGTTCGTCATGCGCCAGCCCGGAGCCAACACCATCCAGGTCGTGGACCGCATTCGGGCCCTGCTGCCCAGTCTCCAGCGCGCGATCCCGCCCTCGGTGCAGTTGCATGTCGAGTACGACAAATCCATCCCCATCCGGGATTCGGTCAACGACGTCAAGTTCACCCTGCTGCTGACCATCTTCCTGGTCATCCTGGTGATCTTCCTGTTCCTGAAGAACATCTCGGCGACCATCATTCCCAGCCTGGCCCTGCCCTTCTCCATCATCGGCACCTTCGCGGTGATGTACGCGCTCCACTACAGCCTCGACAATTTATCGCTGTTGGCGCTGACGCTCTCGGTGGGCTTCGTCGTGGACGACGCCATCGTCATGCTGGAGAACATCGTCCGCCACATGGAGATGGGCAAAAAGCCGCTGGAGGCGGCGCTGGCCGGCTCCAAGGAGATCGGTTTCACCATCATCTCCATGACGCTGTCGCTGGCGGCGATCTTCATCCCTTTCCTGTTCATGCGCGGCGTGCTGGGCCGCCTGCTGCATGAATTCGCGGTCACCATCGGCGCGGCCATCCTGGTCAGCGGCTTCATCTCCCTGACCCTGACCCCCATGCTGTGCAGCCGCTTCCTCAAGCCGCATTCGAAAGCGGAGCGCCATGGCGCGATGTACCGCGGGCTGGAGGCGGGTTTCCAGTGGATGTACCGCGTCTACGATTGGGGCCTGAAGCTGGTCCTCAAGCACCGCCTGATGACCATGCTGGCGGCGGGAGCGGTGCTGGCGGCGACGGTCTGGCTGTTCCTGCTGATCCCCACCGGCTTTTTGCCCAGCGTGGACAACAACGAGATCGCCATTTCCATCCAGGCGCGGCAGGGCATTTCCTGGCAGGCGATGAAGCAGCACCAAAAGGAAGTGATGGCCATCGTGGACAAGGTGCCCGGCACCTTGGCGGCCATGTCCTTCGCCGGCGCTCAGGCCGGCAACACCGGCATGATTTGGGACCATTTAGTCCCGCGCTCGCAGCGGAAATTCAGCGTCGACCAGCTCATCGCCCAGCTGCGGCCCAAGCTCGACCAGATCCCCGGCGTGAAAGTCTACCTGCAGAATCCGCCGCCGATCCAAATCGGCGGGCACATGACCAACGGCCTTTACCAGGTGGCGCTGGAGGGGACCAATCCCAGCGAGATCTACCATTACGCCCCCATTTTGATGCGCCAGCTCCAGAAGTTCCCCATCCTGGTCGGCGTCAACACCGACATGCAGTTGCGCAACCCCGAGGTGGACATCGCCATTGACCGCAACAAGGCCGCGACGCTGGGGGTGACGCCGCAGCAGATCGAGAGCGCGCTCTATACCGCTTACGGCCAGCGCGAGGTGTCGCTGATCTACGCCCCAGACGACGAATATTACGTCATCACGCAGCTGCTGCCGCAATATCAGACCGGCCCGCGGTCGCTGCAATCCCTCTACATCTCCTCCTCCAGCGGCCAATTGGTCCCACTCAGCGCCGTGACCACCTATAAGACCACCGTCGGCCCGCTGGCGGTCAACCACATCGGCCAGTTTCCCGCGGTGACCATCTCCTTCAACCTGCGGCTGGGGGCGTCGCTGGGGCAAGCGGTGGCGCTCATCCAGCAGCAGGCGCGGAAGATTCTGCCCCCGGACATCACCCTCGCCTTTCAGGGAACGGCGCAGGTCTTCCAGCAGTCCATGACCGGCATGGGCCTCCTGCTCGGTCTGGCGGTGCTGGTCATCTATATCGTGCTCGGCATCTTGTACGAGAGCTTCATTCACCCGCTCACCATCTTGTCCGGCCTGCCGGCGGCGGGCTTCGGCGCCTTGCTGACGTTGTGGCTCTTCCACGTGGACCTGAATATCTATTCCATCGTGGGCATCATCATGCTCGTCGGCATCGTCAAGAAGAACGCCATCATGATGATTGACTTCGCCTTGGACGCCGAGCGCAGCCAGCAGATGCCGCCCATGGAGGCGATCTACCAAGGTGCCCTGATCCGCTTCCGGCCGATCATGATGACCACCTTCGCCGCGCTGGTGGGCACCCTGCCCATCGCCATCGGCTGGGGTCCGGGAGCGGAGTCGCGCCGGCCGCTGGGCTTGGCCGTCGTGGGCGGCCTGCTGTTCTCGCAGTTTCTCACCCTGTTCATCACTCCCGTCGTCTACGTCTACATGGACCGCTTCCAGACGTGGATGAGCGGCGGCAAGAAGGCGCCCCGCCGGCCGGCGCTGGTGGCCGCCCCCAGCGAAGCCGAACAGCAGGTCGGCGTCTAAGCCGGCAGCCCTCCGCTCCCATTGCGAATCCGCAACGCCCATCGCGCGGGGGCCCCGCCTTTTGCGCGGTGAGCGCAGCAGGCGCGGGCAGGCCGCCAACTCCCTGTGCGCCCACGGCGCGCAGAGGCGTCCCGCGGCTGGCCAGGGCAGGGGCAGCGGCGCGACGACCGGCAGGGGCGCTCCCCGGCGGATCCCCGCGCCGCGGCGGCTAGAACGTGAAAACCAAGCCCACCGATGGGCTGGCGGTGTGGGTCGTGCGATGCGTGGCCAGCAGATTGGGCAGGCCGAAGTCCGGCGTTTTGAAGTTCAGCTCCCGATACTCGAAGCGGGCGCCGAGATGGTCAATGTTGAAGTCGAAGCCGGCGCCGTAGTCCCACATGCCTTCGGTTTGCCGCATGGCGCCGGGGAAATTGGCGTCGCTGGGGCTGAACATGACCACGCCGCCGCCGGCAAGAATAAACGGCTGGAAAAAGCCCAACAGCCGCGGAGTGGTGATGACTTCATTGCCGTCGAGATCATTCATGCGGCTGTTCAGCGTATAGGTCGCCGGACCGGAGCCGTAGGGAACGGATCCGGTGTAATAGCGCTGTCCATTTTGCGTGTAGCCCCATTCGCCTTCCAGCGCTTCCCAGCTATTGATGTGATACCGGTAGCCGACCAGCACCCCGGCGGAGTTGGTGACAATATGGTTCCGGATATTGCCGGGATTGGAAGCCAAATTCCGCACATTCGTGTTCTGGGTAAACACGCCCATCACTTGCACCGACAATTCAGAATGCTGGACGGGATCTGCATTCTGGGCCAAGAGTCCAACGCTGGAGAACAGCATCAGCGCGCAAACAGCTCCTATGATTCGCTTCATCATTGCAAGCTCCCCCCCTCGATCCATGCTGTAGGGCGTGGATGCAACCGCGCAAGCCGGGGGTGTACCTAGGCTGGGGGCCGGAAGGTGAGTAGCGGAGCTTAAAAGAAAATCGGGTGAGCCCAAGGGGCTCACCCGAAGATGGCTGCTCGTGGCTGGCCGAAAACTTGGGATCAGAAGGTCAGGCGCAAGCCGAACTGCAACTGCCGCGGTGTATTGGCGGCCGAGGTGATCTGCCCGAAGCCCGCCATCACCGCGGGATTGCTGGCGGCGCTCTGATTCCAGAACACGTTGGGATAACCAAGCTGCACCGAGTTCGTCACGTTATATGCGGCCAGCTGGAATTGCAGGTTGTAGCCCTCGCCCAGCGGAAAGTTCTTCAGCAGCGAAGCATCCAGGTTGCTGGTGCCGTCGGTGCGCACATGCGGCAGAACCGATGGCGCCGTGCCGGGCAGGAATTGGCTGGTCGGCTGCCGGAAGCAGGTCCAGTTGAACCACATCGCCGCGGTTTGCGGCGCGCCGGAGGCGGGGTCGCAGGCCAGGTTCGGCCGCTGCCCGAAGTACGGGTCGCCCGTCCCGCCGGGCGAGGCCACGGGGATGCCCGTGCTCAGGCTGAGCACGGTATTCAAGGTCCACCCGCCGGCCAAGGTGTTGGCCCAGCCAGGAGAAAGATTGATGAATCGCCCGGCGCCGATGGGCAGATCGTAGGAACTCTGCCACGACAGCCAATTGCTCACGTCCTGCGTGCTCAGCGAGCGGTCCAGACCCAGGTTCTTGATGTCCTGGTGGGCGCCCAAATTGGTGCCGATGAAGCTGAGCGGCGAGGTGAAGTCGTCGGTCAGCAGCTTGCCCCAGGTGTAGCCGAACAAGGTGGTGAAGTGCGAAGTCAGGCGCTTTTGCAGCTTGACCTGGAGCGAGTGGTAAATCGAATCGCCCAGCGGCGCGCCGCTGATGGTGACCCCGCCGCCGCCCACGCTGCCGTTGGTGAACTGCGGGTACAGCTGCAGCGCCTCCGCTTGGTTGATGGTGGCCGCGCCGTAGATCGGCGAGGTGGAATCGGTGACCGCGTTGAGGTAAGGATTCGGCACTTGATTCCCCAAGGCGGATTTGTATTGCGCGATCGTCTGGAGCGAAAGCTGATTGATGTCCGCGCCGCCGAAGGGCAGGTGCAGCCCGCGGCTGCCGACCCACGCCGCGGAGAACACCGCGCCATGCGGCAACTCGTATTGGAAGCCGAAGTTGAAATCGTAGGTGGTCGGCTCCGGCTGCGAGCGGTACGCCGTGGTCAGCACATTGCCCAAGTTGGTCGCCGGTCCCAGCGAGCTGCCGCTGCCTGGATTGATGCCGTTGGGGAACGGATTGCTCAGCGAGTTCAACATCACCGAATTGCCGTCGGCGTTGAGCGTGGTGGCGTGCCAGAAGGTCGTCGGGTAGAAGCCGTCGCTATTGAGCGAGGGATTGGAGACCATGTGCGTGCTGGGGCCGTAGAAGATGCCGAAACCGCCGTGCCATACCAGGTTGTGCATGGCCTGCCAGGAGAAGCCGATCCGCGGCGCCAAATCCAGCATGTTGGTGGTGAACGGCGAACTGCCATTGGTGACGAACTGCTCGCCGCCGGTCATGGCCACGCCGTTGACGGTGTACTTCGCGCTGGGGTTGAACCATTCCAAGCGGTTGTAGCGCTCGGTGCGGCCGCCAAAAATGTCCCAGCGCAGCCCCAGGTCCAAGGTGAAGTTGGTGGCGACGTGGTAGTTGTCTTGGATGTAGGCGCCGTAGTACGGATTGGCCTCGGCGGCGAAGATGTCCTTCGTGAAGCCGTTCTGCCACTCATTGCCCGGCGCCGAGCCCATGCCCAGCAGGAAGGAGGCGAAGTCGCTGCCGTCGCCGGCCCACGTGGTCGAGCTGGTCGCCGTGTTGTCGAACAGATACCAGCCGCTGGGGGCGATCGGCTGGCCGTCGTTCATCAGCCGCTCCTCGAACTCGAAGCCCATCTTGATGTCATGCCGCCCGTGAATGGTGTCCAGCGCGGCGATGAAATCGTGGTTCATGCTGGCGAAATGGAAGGTCGTCCAGGGCTCCGAGCCGAGGTTGGCGGTGACGCCGCTGAAATAAATGATCGGGATGTCTTGGTAGACCTGCTGCGAGGCCAACGACGCGGGAAAGCCCAGTGAGGTCATGTTGAAGCCCTGCTGCCGGGGATCGCCGGTCTGGTTTTCGAAGTGGCGGGTGAAGGAGTAGCGCAGCTGGAGGATGGTGTTGGGGCTGAGGATCAGGTCGTCGGCCAGCTCGATGTTCCGGTCGTTGGTGATGTTCTGGTAATAGTTGGGGTCGAAGATGTTGCTCTGCCCGTAGAGGTCGGCGTTGCCGAAGCGCAGGCGGCCGAAGGAGAAGCGGCCGAAGATGTGCTGGCTGTCGCTGACGTTGGCGTCAATGCGGACGTCGAACTTCTGCTCGTAATCCGGGTCCAGGCCGGTCGCGTAGAAATTGTTGACGTGGTAGGGACCGGTGCCGGCCTGGTTGGGCAGCGGGAAATATTGGGTGTAGGCCTTGGCGATGGGGTTGATGTCCTTCTGCGGAATGATGTTGCCGGCGAAGGGCTGGCGGTTGCCGTTGGCCAGGTCGGGAACCAGGGGATTGTAGATGGTGAAGGGATCGGCGGAGAAGTTGCCCGCGCGCTCGGCCAGGGTGGGCACGGTATAGGTGCCGGTCTGGAGCGTGTCCTGCTGCGTGGCCTCGTAATCGGCGAAGAAGAACAGCTTGTTGTGCAGGATCGGCCCGCCGATCGAGCCGCCTTCCTGATAGCGATGGTAGTTCAGCGGCTTGTTGGGCTGGCCGGCTTCGATCTGCGCGGCCTTGGCGAAGGCGTCGTTGGCCGCCAGGGCGTTGGGACGTCCGTAGACGAACAGATCGCCGTGGAAGCGGTTGGTGCCGCTCTTGGTGACCAAGCTGATCAGGCCGGCGCCGGAAGCCTGCTGGGTGGCGGAGACGTTGTTGGTCTCGACGCGGTACTCCTGGATGGCGTCCAGCGGCGGCTGGAAGGCGGGAATCAGCGCGCCCAGGTTGTTTTCGCCGATGCCGATCGGGCTGCCGTCCAGCGAGTAATAGAGCGAACCCTGCAGGGCGCCGTTGATGGTGTAGCCGGAAACTTCGGCGCCGGGGCGGGCGTTGAAGTCGGTGTTGTTGGAAACGCCGTCCACCGGGGTGATGCCGGGAGTGAGCTGCGCCAGCTGATACACGTCCCGCGTGACCAGGGGCACGCGGTTCAGGATGGCGGCGCCGATCAGCTGGCCGACGGTGGTGTTGGCGGTCGCGGCCAAGCCGGGAGCGGCGCTAACCTCGACCACCTGATGCACCGCGCCGGGATGCAGCGTGAGGTTCACCGCCGTGCTGTGATCCACGGTCACGGTCACGGCCGCTTGCTGCACCGTAGTGAAGCCCTTGTGGGCGACCCGGACGACGTAGGTGCCCGGATTCAGGGCCTGGAACGCATACAGGCCGGCGGAGCTGGTTTGCGAATGCAGAACCTGGCCGGTGGCGGGATTGGTCAGCGTGACGCTGGCCGCGGGCACGGGCGCGCCGGAGGTGTCGGTGACCAGGCCGCTGACCGCGCCCAGGCCGCCTTGGGCGAACGCCAGGGCGGCGAACAGCGCGGGAAGGGCGATAATCGCGCAGAGGCGGGACATACGGCGAGCGAGGTGAGTCCGCGGCACGGGCAGCTCCTAATCGAAAGTGATGAGTCGCTGCTACATTGTCATATCAATCACCCACCCGTCAATGCATTTAATATATGATTATTGGAAATCGGAAGGGAGGCGTATTTTGCGGCGCCAAAGCACCGGCGGATGGGTGATCGCAATAGTATTTGCGGCGCTGCTTCCATGGTCCGCTCCGCCGCTTTTTGGGCTGCAAGCACCCGGATCGCGCGGCGGCGGAGCGCGGCGCGCGGCCGACGCCCGCCCCGCGGTGCGGCTTTTCGCCGCCCAGCGCCCCGGGGCGGCGGCGGCCTTCCAGGCGCTGCACCGGCGCTATCCACATTGGTGGCTGCCGGAGTATTACCTGGGCCGGCTGGCGGCGCGGCGGCAGCAGCCGGTGCAGGCGGCGCTGCGGCTGATGGCCGCCGCCCGCCTCGCCCCGCGGCAGCGGCAGCCGCGCGCGGCGCTGGCGGTGCTGGCGGGACAGCAGGGCTTTTGGGCCGATGCTACCCGGCAATGGCGGCGATACCTGCACCTGGCGCCACAGGACCTGAGCGCCTGGCGGGAGTTGGCGATCGCGGCGCAGATGTCCCACCAGGAGCGGCGTGCGCTGGCGGCGATGCGACGCTACTTGGCCGCCCAACCCAACGATGCCGTCGGGCAATATCTGTACGCCTTGATGCTCCAGGGCAACGGCGATCTGGCCGGCGCGCGTGCCGCGCTGGCGCGCTCGCTGCGGCTGGCGCCGCGCTTCGGGGCGGCCTGGACAATGCGCGCCAAATGGGAATTGCACAGCGCCCATTGGGCCGCGGCACGGGCCTCGCTGCGCTCCGCGCTGGCGGCCAACCCCAACGATCCGAAGGCGCTGGCGGAACTCGCGGATTGGGAGCGGCGGCGCGGGCATGCGGAGCTGGCGCTGCCGCTGTTGCTGCGGGCGCAAGCTCTGGCGCCGCGCTCGGCCTCGGTTGCCTACCAGCTTGCCCAAACGCAATTGCGCTTGCATGACACGGCGGCGGCGCTGGCGGCGGAACGGCGTTTCCGGCGCCTGCGCTCCGCCCGGCGGACGGCGCCGCAACGGGACGCGCATGCGCCGACCTTGCTGGCCTGGGCGCGGGCGGAGGTGGGCCGCACGCCGGCCCAGCGGCGGCGGGACTATCTGGCCCTGCTGCGGCGGCTGAACCGCCGCGATCCCGGCGACCCGCGGGTGCTCTGCCGGCTGGCGCAGGCGGAATGGGCGGCGCGGCAGCGGGCCCAGGCGCGGCGGGATTTGCAGCAGGCGCTGGCGGCCGGACCGAGTTATGCCGACGCGCTGCGTACGGCGGCGTGGCTGGCCCAGGTCGGCGAGCCGCCCCTGGCGCGGCGCTTCTATCGCGCCGCGATGCGCCGGCCGGAGGCGGCGGCAAGCGCAGCCGCGGCCGTGGGCCTGGCCCAGCTGGAGTTGCAGTCGCATCACTACCGCGCGGCGCGGCGGATTGCCGACGCGGTGCCGGTAGCCGCGCAGCCGCAAGGCGCGGCGGAAGAGACGGCGGCGCTGGCGTATGCCGCCCTGGGCCAGCCCGCTGCGGCGCAGGCGGCCTTTCGCGTGGCGCTGGCCATGCAGCCCAAGGCGGTCGAGTGGTACCGCGAAGACGCGGTTTTCTTGGGCGGATTGGGGCAATGGCAGGACGCGCTCAAGGTGCTGGCGGTGGGCCGGCAACAGTGTGGACCCTTGGCGCGGCTGGCGCTGACACGGGCGATTTTGCTGCAACTTTCCGGCCGCCGGACCGAGGCGCAGGCGCAGCTGCGGCGGGTGATCGCCCACCCCGGAACCCCCGGCCTGCGACGGCAGGCGCAACTGCTGCTGGCAATTTCGTATTTGACCACCGACCAAGGGAAGTTGGCCGCGCCGTTGCTCGCTGCATTGACGCGCTCGCGGGCGGGCGCGGCCGGGCCGACGCTAGCGGAGGCCTGGTATTACCGCGCGCGGTTGGAAGAACAAGAAGGCCGCGCGGCGCTGGCCTTGCGCCACGCCCGCCGGGCGGCGCGGCTGGCGCCCGAGTATGCGCCCGCTTGGATGCTGGCCGGACGTTTGGCGGAGGCGCGAGGGCAAACGGCGGCCGGCGAGCAAGACTACCAGCGGGCGGCGCGCGCGGAGCCCGATTGGACGGCGCCGCACCAGGCGCTGAGCCGCATCTATCTGCGCCAAGGCCGCATCGCCGCCGCGCGGCGGCAGCAGAAGATAGTCGCCACGCTTAACCAAACCGCGCCCGGCCAGCAGAGCCGCGAACTGCAATCCGCTTTGCTAGGGTTGGCGCGGTAGCCAGGCCCGCGCCGGCGTTCGCGGCGCCCTCGTGCGTTATGCGCCGCCGACGCCGGAGTAGCCGGACTCGCCGTCGAAGTGATACAGGTTCGCGGTCTGGACGAACTCCAGGCCCGCCGCGTTGACCCGCTCCAGCAAGGCGACGATCTGCGCCGCGGTGGCGGCTTTGCCGTCGGGCGCCAGGAAGCGGGCGCGCCAATGGTCGGTGCAGAAGGTCTCCGGCTGGCCGTTGGGCCATACCTTGGCGCCGCGATTGGTCAGCAAGGTGAATGTGAGCCCGTCGTGGCTCAATGGCTGGAGCTTCTTGGCCAACTGCTCGGCCGAGCCGGCGGACCAATCCAGATACACGTCCACGCCGGCCAGGGCCTTTTGCGGCGCCGCCGGCGGGGCGGCGGGCTGTTCCCGCCGGGGATTGGCGCGGTACTGCGGCGCCTTCAGCCGGTCCGGCTTCTGGCCCACGCGGGCGATGATGGCGTCGGCGAACTCCTTGGTGCCGACGCGCTGCTTGGAGATGCCGTCCTGAAAGATATCGTAGGTGTGGATGCCGTCTTCCAGCGTGCGCAGAAACGCGTTGTGGGCGCGGGATGCCGCCTCGGTTTGGCCGATATGCGCCAGCATCATGACGCCGCCCAGTAATAAGCCGCTGGGATTGGCCAGGTTCTGCCCGGCGCGGCGGGGCGCCGAGCCGTGGATCGCCTCGAACATGGCGGCCTGATCGCCGATATTGCCGCTGCCGGCTAGGCCCACCGAGCCGGCGATCTGCGCCGCGACATCGGAGAGGATATCGCCGTAAAGATTCGGCAGGACCACGACGTCGAACACCTCCGGCTTGTCGGCCAGTTTCGCCGCCCCGATGTCCACGATCCAATGTTCCTTCTCGATGTCCGGATACTCGCCGCCGATTTCCTCGAAGACGCGATGGAACAGCCCATCGGTCATCTTCATGATGTTGTCCTTGGTGAAGCAGGTGACCTTGCGGCGGCCGTTGGCGCGGGCGTACTCGAAGGCGTAACGGACAATCTTTTCCGAACCCGGGCGGGTGATCAGCTTCAGGCACTCGGTCACCTGCGCGGTGGGCTGGTATTCGATGCCGCTATAGGTGTCTTCCTCGTTCTCGCGGACGATGACCACATCCATTTCCGGGTGCTTGGTGGCGACGAAGGGCGGATACGCCACGCACGGCCGGACGTTAGCGTAAAGGCCGAGGGCGGTACGGACGGTGACGTTCAGGCTCTTGAAGCCGCCGCCTTGCGGCGTGGTGATCGGCGCCTTCAGAAACACCTTGGTGCGGCGCAGGGATTCCCAGGCGGAATCCTCGATGCCGCCCTTGACGCCGCGCTCATACACGCGCTGGCCGATTTCGATGGTTTCGATCTTGAGCTGGGCGCCGGCCGCGGCCAGCACGCGCAGCGTGGCGTCCATGATTTCCGGGCCAATGCCGTCGCCGTGGGCGATGGTGATCGGGGTGGGTTGGGTCACTGGAATCTCCGTTTTGCCGCGACGTTCCAATATAGCCGATCGCACGGCCCGGTCATCCGGGCCGCCCCGCGGCGCCCGGGTCCGCCGTCGGAACCGGGGCGCCTCGACGGGCGCGGGCCCCGGCCCCGCCCGCGGCGGACGTCCCGCTTGCGCGGCCGGATCGGCCGCGCGTCGGCCCGCGGCGGCGGCCGAGGCCGATCCGCCGCTTAGAACGTGAGACGCAGCGAAAACTGCATGAAGCGCGGCACGCTGATGGTGGAGTTGTACTTGCCGAAGTTCAGCCCGGCGCCCAGCACCGGCTGCGCCGTGCGCACGTCGTAGCGAACGGTGTTGGTCAGGTTGAAGGTTTGCCAGTCGAACTCGACGTCCTTGCCCTCGCCGAAGGGGATGATCTTGCTGAGATTGCTGTCCATGTCGAAGACGCCGTCGCCGATGATGTTGTTGCGAATGCCGGACTCGCCGGGCCAGTCCTGGCGAAAGGCGGATTGGGCGGCGATGGGGTTGGGAAACATGTTCGGGCCTTGGCCTTGGCCGTTGGGGCCGATCACGTTGTCGGTGGTCTGCATCTGCGGCAGCGGGCCGCTCAGCTCGGCCAGGCCCTCGATGTTCCAGTTGGTGGCCCATGCGAAGCCGTTGTCCACGCTGATGGGAAAGCCGCTGGTCCAGGTGAACAAGCCGGAGAGGTGCCAGCCGCCGATCACGTCGTTCACCCAGCCGCCCGCGCCCGAGGCGAGCCATTGGCCGCGCCCGATCGGCAGCGCCCAAACCTCGTTCGCGTTCAACTGGTCGAAGGCATTGAATGAGGAAAGGCCGCGCAGCGCCAGCGGCTGGTAACTATTGATGACGATGCCGCCGCCGTTCAAGTCATTGCCGGTGCCTCCCGTGCCTTCATAGGGGCCTTCGCGGCCGGCGGCGCTGGCCTCATCCAGCGACTTGGACCAGGTGAAATTCACTTGGCTGAGCAGGGTGGGAGCGAGGTGCACGTTGTAGGTCACCTGGAGGGCGTTGTAATCCGAGGTGCCGATGTTGTTCCAGCTATAGAGCGAGGAAAATTGGTTGGCGTAGTAGGCGTAGGGGCCATAAATGCTGTTCGGCAGCCCGGCGCCGTTGATCGCGTTCGGGGTGTCCAGTTCGTACAGTGCGAAGGTCTCGTTGTGCAGGTTGCTGGCGAATACCGCGTAGGCCATCTGCGTGGCCGTGGCGGCGCCACTGACCGCGCCGCACTGGGAAGTAGGACAGTACGCGGACGGATCCATGCCGGCCAGCGCCGGGAACAAGTCCTGCCAATAGGCGATGGGCTTGACGTTGTTGATGTTGACGCCCTTGGCGGCCATTTGCGACAACTCCCGCGCGGCGGTGAAATAGTCCATCTTGCTCTTCGGATCCACCAAATCCGTGGGCATCGCCAAATCCATCTGCATCGGCAGGCGGCGGCCGATGGTGCCCACATAGGCGAGTTGCAGCGAGGAGCCGCGGCCCAGCTGCCGTTCATAGGAGACGTTGAACACGTGCGCGTACGGCGTCTTGATGTTCGCGTCCAGGCCCCAATTGATGGCGAACAGCGAATTGCTGGGCGTCACCGGAAACCCGCCGGTGGGGGCGGGGCCGAAGATGCAGCCGGAATCGTTGAGCGAGGGGCAGGGTTGGGGCAGGCAGGTCAGGCAGCTAAAGCGCGGCACGTTGGAATCGTTGACCGAGCCGGCGAAATTGCCGATGGCGCTGGAGAGCCCGAAGGACCCGTGCTGGTCGAAGCTATTCACGATGCCCATGCCGAAATGGGAGTACATGATGCTGTAGCCGGCGCGGATGGAGACTTGATGCTTGTGGCCGAGCACCGCGCCCAGCCAACCACCGCCGAAGTCCGGCGACCAAGCGACGGCGATGCGCGGCGAGAAGTCCTTGAAGTCGGAGTGCCAAAAGCCCGGCCCCTGGTTGCGCGGCCCGCCGAGGTAAAACGTCAGCAAGCCGGCCTGCGAATCCGGCTTGCCCTGGGCGGCGAGGGCGGCGCGCTGATTGAACCACTGCCCGGCGTTTTGGCAGCCCGCGGCGCCGGAGATGCAGGGCGCGACCTGGTAGCCGTTCTCTTCAAACGGCGGCTGCTGATAATCCCAGCGCAGGCCGTAGGTCAGGGTCAGGGAACGCGCCAGGCGCCACTGATCCTGGCCGTACACCTCGTAGTCGTTGATGGCGTAATCCCGCTGGAGGGGAGCGCCCTGGGGCAGGGCGGCGCCGCTGCGGGTGAAGTTGTAGATGCCGTCGCCTTCAGGCAAAAACCCCATCACGATGGCCAGCGGGCTGTCATACGCCGAGCGGAAGCTGCTGGCCACGGCGGGATAGCCATTGTTCTCCGGCGCCATGGGATTGGAGGTGCCGGCGATGCCCGCCGTATCCAGGTAGACCACGTTGGTCTGGGCGTCGTTGAACGACTGCGCGTAGCTGACGCGATTGTCGCGGACGAAGTCCATATTGGCGCCGAACTGGAACAGATGGCTGCCCCAAGTCCAGGAATAGTTGTCAATCAGGTTGTTGACGGGAACGATGTAGCTGGTCGAGCGGGTGAAGGGAATCAGGTCGGTCAGGCCGTTCAGGTACACGGCCGGAGACGTGGACGCGCCGGCGTCATCCACCCCTTGGCGGATGTAGCCCCAGCGCACGTTGTTGACCATGGTGGGCGAGAGCACCGAGGTCAGGCCGAGGATGGAGCCTTTGCTGTTGTCCAGTTCCGTGGTCGCCGCCGGACCGCCGGGAAAATTGGGCGCGCCGGGGGATTTATCGTTGTCGAGCTGGCCGCGCCAGAACAGGCTCTCCGAGCCGTTGGGCGTGATGTGCCAATCCAGGCGGGAGATGTAGGTATTGAAGGTGCGGTGGACGGTGGGCGCGAAACGATAGCCCTGGATGTTCAGTCCGTCGCCGATGGAGTTGTCGTTGGGCATCGGGTACTGCTGCAAGACCTTCAGGACGGCCGCGTCCGGGCCGATGTGCAGCGGGTCCATGGCCGTGAGCTGCTGTGGGCCGAGCACGCAGACCGGGCCCTGCGCCGACTGCTGCGCGCTGGGGCAGGAGCTGGCGCTGGAGCCGGAGGCCATCAGATAGCTGATGTCGCCCTGGCGCAGGGCGGCGCTGGGCACGGCGCTGTCCTGGCTCAGCCCCTGGGAGTCCCGCCGGCCCTCGTAGTTGACGAAGAAAAACAGGCGGTTGCGCACGATCGGGCCGCCGAGGGTGGCGCCGAAGATATTGCGGATCAGCGCCGGCGGCTTGTTCGGCGCGCCGCTTTCCAACTGCGAGGCCTTGAGGAAGGTGTCGTTGGCGCTGAAGGCGGTGTTGCGGTTGTATTCGTAGAGCGAACCGTGAAACTGGTCGCTGCCGCTCTTGGTGACCAGCGCCACCTGCGCCCCGGCGGAGTAACCGGCGCTGGCGTTGGGATTGGCGGTAGTGACGCGAAACTCCTGCACCGAATCCGGTGGGACGTTGAGCACGCTGAAGAATGCGTAGCCGTTGTTTTGGTCGTTGACGTTGACCCCGTCCAGGGTGACGTTGCTCTGGTCGCTGCGCAGGCCGTTCACCGCGCCGCTGCGGGTGTCGGTGGCGGAGGTGTTCATGTTTTCGCCCAGGTTCACCACGCCGGCTTGCAGGCTGAGCAGGGCGACGACGTTGCGGTCGGGAATGGGCAGCTGCGCGATTTGGCGCTGGCCGAGCACGTTGCCCAGCGATGCGTCGGTGGTGTTCAGCAGCGGCGCGGCGTTGCCGCGCACGGTCTCCGTCGTGGACTGCGCCGCCAGCGCCAGGCGGGCGTTGACCGTCACCGGCAAGCTGACCTGCACCCGCACCACCTGCGCCACAAAGGCGGCGAAGCCCTGGGCGTGGATCGCCAAACGGTATGGCCCCGCCGGGAGCTGGGCGAATTCATAATCGCCCGCGCGGTTGGTGGTGGTTTGGCGGCGCAGGCCGGTGGCGGAGCTGATCTGCACCGTGGCGCCCGCCACGGCCGCACCGGAGGGATCGGTGACGGACCCATTCAGGGAGCCCAGCCCCTGGGCGGCGGCGGGCAGAGCCATGAGCACAGCCAACAATGCGGCGGTGAACCAGCGGCGGCGTAGTGCCATAAGGCGGTACCTTGGTTGGATGACTGTATAAAAGTTGACAGCCGCAGTCAATAGATCGTGACGCCTGGATCTTTGTATGGGACGTATAGGCCGGCGTGATACCGTAGGCGGTTGTGGCGCAGCCCCAACCGGCGGCGTCCCGGCCGGAGGATGCGGAATGCGCTGGATCGCCCTCAGCTTGCTACTGGCTTTGCTCCTGGCCCCGGCCGGCGCGGCCAAGCCGCCGGCCGCCAACCCGGCGCCCAACCCGCCGCCCAGCGTGGCGAAAATGTTGGCGCATTCCTTCCGCCGGCCGCGGAAAAACGGCTGGGTCTTCGTCCACCTGCAAGGCTCGCCGCGCCAGCTGGGCTTCCAGAACGGCTATTGGCTGGCGGGGGAGATCCAAAAAGCGCTGGCCGCCGAGCGCGTCTCCATGGCGCGCGATGCGGGAAGAAGCTGGGGCTGGCTGCGGCGCGCCGCGATGCGGGTCTTCTGGCCGCACATCGAGCGGCAGTACCGCCAGGAGCTGCGCGGCATTGTGGCGGGGCTGCGGGCCCGCGGCGTGCATGCCAACTTGCCCGACATCGTAGCCCTGAACAGCTTTCAGGAGCTGCCCGATTACTATGTCCCCTGGTACGACGCGCACCATCCGGCGCGGCGGACGGCGGCGGGCGCGGCCGGCGGCGGGAACTTTCCGGGCCGCACGCCGCATTTCCGCGTGGGCGCCAAATGCAGCGCCTTCGTCGCCACTGGCAGCTATACCCAAGGCGGCCAGGTGGTGATGGGACACAACAACTGGGGCGCCTACAACCACGGAGAGTACTGGAACATCATCTACGACATCGTGCCCAATCACGGGCTGCACATCCTGATGGATGGCTTTCCCGGCGTCATCACCAGCGACGACGACTTCGGCATCAACAGCGCCGGGCTGATGGTCACGGAGACCACAATCAGCCAATTCAAGGGATTCAATCCCAACGGCATTCCGGAGTTCGTGCGTTCCCGCAAGGCGCTGCAATACGCCCACAACATCTCCCAATGGATCGCCATCATGCTCCACGGCAACAACGGCGGCTACGCCAACGACTGGCTGCTGGGCGACCGCAAGACGGGTGAGATCGCGCGCGTCGAGCTGGGCCTGTTGCACCACGAGATTTGGCGGACGCGCAACGGCATGTACGTGGGCGCCAATTTTCCCAGCGACCCGGCGGTGATCCGGGACGAGACCACCGGCTTCAACCCCAACAATCCCGACAGCAGCCCCAACGCGCGCCACCGGCGCTGGGAGCAGCTGAAGCGGGAGTACAAAGGGCGCATTGACATCGCCATCGCGGAAAAAATGGAAGCGGACGATTACGACGTGGTCGAGCACAAGATTGACCCCGACCAGCACACGCTCTGCGGCCATGTGGACCGGGCGCCGCGGGGCGTGAAGATCTGGGGCTGGGGACCGTATTATCCCGGCGGCACGGTTTCCGCCAAGGTGACCGACTCCCGCCTGGCGGCGAAGATGGAACTGATCGGGGCGATGGGGCATCCCGACGGCATCGGCTTCAACGCCCGCGCCTTTTTGCGCGCGCATCCCCAGTACGACTGGCAAAAGCCGTTCCTGCAAAATCTGCCCAGCGAGCCCTGGACGCGGTTCCAAGCCGCGGGACACTGAATGATGGGCGCGGGCCCCAGCCCCGCCTGCGGCGGGGCGTCCCGCTTACCCGCAGGCTGGGCTGGGGGCCGCGCCGCCTCGCTGGCCGGGGCGGGCCGCCCTGCGGAGTTCCGCGTCCTTCCGCGGCCGGCGTGGCTCCCCGAGCCAACGGCGCGACCCCCGCGCAGCGCCGCCGCCCCGCGCTGGTTCGCTCCACCCCGACCCGGGCTCCGGAGCCGCGCCCGGTCCCTTCAGCCGGCGGCGGCGGGAACGGCGAATTGCCGCTGGTAGAGGTCGGCGTAGACGCCGGGCGCGGCGAGCAGCGCGGCGTGCGTTCCCCGCTGCGCGATGGCGCCGTTTTGCACGACCAGAATCTCGTCGGCGCGCAGGATGGTCGAAAGACGGTGGGCGATGACGATGGAGGTTTTGCCCGCCAGCGCCGTCTCCAGCGCGCGCTGCACGGCGGCTTCGGATTCGGAGTCGAGATGCGCGGTGGCCTCGTCGAGGATCACGATGTCGGGCGACTTCAGCAGCAGGCGGGCGATGGCCAGGCGCTGCTTTTCCCCGCCGGAAAAACGGTAGCCGCGTTCGCCCACCAGCGTGTCCAGCCCGTCGGGCAAGGACTCGATCAGGTCCAGGATCCGCGCCGCGCGCAGGGCTTCGCGGATCTCGGCGTCGCCGGCGCCGGGGCGGGCGTAGGCCAGATTGGCGCGGATGGTGTCGTGGAACAGATGCGCGTCCTGGGTGACGACGCCGACGCGGTCGCGCAAGGAATCCAGCCGGGCGTCGCGAACATCCACGCCGTTGATGCGCACGGCGCCGGCGGTCACATCGTAAAGGCGCGGCACCAGATGGGTAATCGTGGTCTTGCCCGCGCCCGAGGGGCCGACCAGGGCCACCAGCGTGCCCGGGCGCACCGCGAAGCTGACATCGTGCAGCACTTCGTGCGCCGGATGCTGGCTGGGAACGGCGATGGATTCCAGGGAAGCCAGCGAAACCTCCGCCGCGGTGGGATAGCGGAAGGCGACATGGTCGAAGGTGATCGCCGCCGGGCCGGGCGGAATGGCGACGGCGTCCGGCTTCTCCTGAATGGACGGCGGCAGGTCCAGCACCTCGAAGACGCGCTCAAACGAAACCAGCGCGGTCATGATGCTGACCTGGGCGTTGGACAGGCCCATCAGCGGCGTGTAGAGGCGGCCGAGCAGGGCGACCAAGGCCACCACGGTGCCGACGTCGAGCAAGCCGCGCGCGGCCAGCGCGCCGCCCCAGCCGTAGGCCAGGGCCGTGCCGCAGGTCGCGGTGATCAGCAGTGCGGTAAAAAACAGGCGGCCATACAGCGCCTGCTTGACGCGGATCTGCGCCACGCGGCTGGCCTTTTCGGCGAAGACCTCATTCTCGCTGCCGTCGTGGCCGAAGAGCTTGGCCAGCAGCGCGCCGGCGACGTTGAACCGCTCCACCATCAAGGCGTTCATGGCCGCCGTCAGGTCGTAACTTTCCCGCGCGATGCGCTGCAATTTGCGCCCCCAAAAACGGGCCGGCAGCACGAAGACGGGCAACAGCACCAGCGCGCCCAGCGTGATGCGCCAGGACAACACGAACATGGCCGACAGAATGAAAATGACCGTGACCAAATTGCCGACCACGTTGGAGAGGATGTCGGTAAACGCGCTGCGCGCGCCGGAGACGTCGTTGTTCAGGCGGCTGACCAGCGCGCCGGTTTGGGCGCGGGCGAAAAACGCCAGTGGCATGCGCTGGATGTGGGAGAACAGGCGGGCGCGGAGGGACAACACGACGCCCGCGCCGACGCTCGACGCCAGCCAGGTTTGCAGCAGCCCGAGCGCTCCGGCAAGCAGGCCGAGCACCGCCACGATGACGGCCAGATGAATGATGAGCGGCACGTCCGGCTTTAGGACGCCGGCGGCCGTGCGCTTGAGGATGCCGTTGTCAATGATCTCTCGATAAAGCAGGGGGTTGGCGACGCCCACCGCGGCGTCGGCGATGACCACCAGCAAAAAGAACCCCAGCAGGCGGCCATAGGGCCGGGCGAAACGCAGCGTCCGCCGCGCGGTGCCCGGCTTGACCTTTTGCTTGGTCACCGAGGCGTCTTGCTGAAACGAGCGCCAGGCGGCGAAATGCGTGCCCATTGGGACATTCTCCCGCGTTTCGCCGCGCGCGCGGCAGTTGCGCTAGGCCTCTGCTGGACTTTTTGACTACCCGCCTGCGCTATCCTGCCGCCATGCGTGGACATGGGCGATGGATGGCAAGGGCGATGCTGGCCGTGGCGGTGGTTACCGCGCCGGCGGCATTGCGGTTGGCGGCGGCGCCGCCGGGCAGAAGCGCGGTTCGGGCGGCGACCCGGACCATGGCGCCGGCAGCCGGGCGGCGACATGGGATCCTGGCGGCAGCGCCGACGGCCGGCGCGCGGGCCCGGTGGCGCGCGGAACTGGACGCGATCTTCGCCGCGGTCACAACGCCGCAAGCCCCGGGGCTGGCGGCGCTGGTGCGCTATCGCGGGCGGACGATATTCGCCCGCGGCTACGGCCGGCGCGACCTGCGCAGCGGCCTGCCGATCACGCCCCGCACCGACTTTCGCCTCGCCTCCTGTAGCAAGCAGTTCACGGCCATGGCGGTCATGCTGCTGGTGCGGGCGGGCAAGCTGCGGTATGACGAGCCGCTGACCGAGGTGTTCCGGCATTTCCCCGCCTACGGCGCGCGCATCACCATCCGCGAACTGCTGAACCACACTTCGGGATTGCAGTCCTACGGCGATTGGATGGCGAAGAAATACGCCAACCAAGAGCCGTGGGATATCCCCCAAATCTCCGACGCCGGCGTGCTGCGCTTCGAGGAGCGGCAGCACGGAACGGAGTTTCCGCCGGGCACGAAATGGAAATATAGCAACGGCGGCTACTGCCTGCTGGCGATGGCGGTGGAGCGGGCGTCGGGAATGCCCTTCCCAACGTTCCTCCGGCGGCGGATCTTTCTGCCCTTGGGGATGGACCATACTCTGGCGTTCGTGTACGGCGGACCGCCGGCGCCGCAGCGGGCCTACGGCTACACCTTGGATGCGGGCCGGTGGATGGAATCCGACCAGGACGCCACCTCGGCGACGCTGGGGGACGGCGGCATCTATAGTTCCATTCACGATTTGGCGAAATGGGACCGGGCGCTGAACCGGCACACGCTACTGAGCGCGGCGCGGATGCGGCCGGCGATCACGCCGCCGCATCTGCCCGGCCCCGCCGGCGGCGCGGTGCCGATCGCGGGCGGCGGCTTCGGTTCCGAGGCCGGCGCGGGCCGGCCGGCGCTCTACGGCTTCGGCTGGTTTCTCAATCCCTGGCGCGGCCACGCGCGCATGTGGCATGAGGGGGAGACGGTGGGCTTCCGCAGCGTCATCATGCGCTTTCCGCACGACCGGCTGACGGTGGTCCTGCTGGCCAACCGCGTGGACCTGAAGCTGCCGGCGCTGGCGGAGCGGGCGGCGGCGCTATTTTTGCGGCCGAAATCCTGAGCCGCCGAGCGGCAGCCGTGTGGCCGGCGCGGTTACTTCTTTGCCACTGTCGCGGCGGCGGGGCCGGTGTGGCGCCACCAGGTGTTCCAGGTCAGCAGAAAACGATTGCGCACGCTTACGGCGCCCAGAGCCCGGTGAATGGGATGGATGCCGAAGCTGGTCAGGCGAAGATATGCCCTGCCCCATAGGCGAATCCCATCCTTAGTTGCGGCCCAGTGCGTCCGCCAATCCACGCGGCGCGTCACGCCGTGCATGGTGAAGCGGCCGTGGAGGATCATCCGCCCTTGACCGCTGGCCGAGCCGAGCGCGTCCAAACGCCAGGTGATGCGCGGATAGCGGGCGATGTCGAGCTGCGAGGGCCCGTCCATGGTGGCCTGGATTTCGGCGCGGTCATGGGCGGAGCGGTGCGGATCGGCGACACGCAGGTCGCGGCTGGGAACGACGAGAACGCCGCTCCATTGGTCGGCGGCGACATCCGCCATGCCGCGCATGCGGCGCGCCACCACCAGGTGATTGTCGCCGAGCGCGGAGAGCCAGCCGCTTTTATACAAATGAATGCTGAGTTGCGAGCGCGAAGCGGCGAGGACGTAGCGGCCCGGCGGCGGCAGCTGCCGCGCGGGAGACGCGGCAGCAAAGAGCGCACCCAGTGCGATGAGCAAAACCACCGAAAGCGCGGCGCGTCGCGGCATACCGATTGTGCGCTTGCTGGGGGGGCGGAATGCAACCCAGGAGAGTTGGCGGCCGGGTCCGAGATCCGCGCAGATGGAATCCCGGAGCCGGCGGTTCTTCGGCGGGGCCCCGCAAAGCCTTCCCGTCCTTATTCGGCCGCCACAGCGCGCAAGGGATCGGCACGCGCGGCCCAGCGGGCCGGCGGCCAACCGGCGGCCGCGGTTGCGGCAAAAAGCAGCGCCAGGGCGGCGGCAAGGTAGGCCCATGGCGGGTGGACCTGAATGGTCCAGCCAAAAGACTGAACGTTGACGACGTCAATGAGGATGGCCGCCAAGACCGCCCCGAGGACGGCGCCTAGAAACACCGCGAAGACGCCGATCCAAGCGGCTTCCGCCAGCAGCAAGCCGCGCACCTGCGGCGGCGTGGCCCCCAGAAAACGCAGGACGGCCAGCTCGCGGCGGCGTTCCAACGCCACCGCCCACAGCGTGTTGGCCACGCCCAGGATGGCGACAATCAGGGCGATCAGCTCCAGCGCGTCGGTGATGCGGAAGGTTTGGTCGAATACGGCGATGGCTTGCCGCCGCAGGCTGGCCCGGTCATGCACCCAAAACGCGCCGCCGGCGCGGGCTAGCCGCACGGCCACGCGGCGGCGCAGCCGCGCGGGCGTGACGCCGGAAGCGGTGTAAAGAGCGATGTTGGTGACCGGCGGCGGGCCGAACCAGCGGCGGTAGGTGGCGGCGTCCACGCGGAGAATGCCTTGGCTGGAGGAGTAATCGTAAAACACGCCGGCGATGCGGGCGGCAAGCGGGCCGCGCGGGGTCAACAGGCGCACGCGGGCGCCGCGCCAAAGCTGGAAGCGGCGGGCGAAGGGCTCGGAAACCAGCAGCAGCGGCTGCGCCGGCGGGAGCGGCGCCGCCGCGGAACTGGTGCGCCCCATGCCCGCCGGGTTTGCGGCACACGCACGCCGCGCAGCCCCGGCGGCCGGCGCTTGCAGAAAGTGCAACCCGCCGAGCAATGCCCGCCGCGGGCCCTCCTGCGGCGACCAGCGCGTGGCCAGCACCACCGGCTGGTGATGAAACAGAAACGGCGCGCTGTAGTAGAACACCGCCCGCCGGGCGCCCGGCGTTTGCACCGCGCGGCGCACCATGGCCGGGGAAATGGCCGCGGGATGGCGGCGGGACCAGGCCAAGGGACGGATGTAGACCTGCGCCTGGAGCGTTTCTCCCAGCCACACGCGAACGGTTTGGCGAAAGCTGCCGACCATCGCCGCCACGCCCACCACCATGGCGATGGCGGTGGCCAGCGCCGCCACCAACACCGCCACGCGGCGCTGCGCGCTGAGCAAGGACGCGGCGGCCAGCGCCAACCGCGGCCGGCGCCGGCGTAACAGCCAGCGCCGGGCCGGGGGCAGCACGAAGCGCAGCAGCAAGGGCGCGGCCAAGGCAGCGGCAAACACCGCGGCCATGGCGCTGAGATAACCATTGACGGGCAGCCCATACGGCGCGGGCAGCCAGGCGGCGGCCAGCGCCACCGCGGCCAGCCCGAGGCACAGCACGGCCCAGCGGCGCTGCCGGGCGCGGAACGCCAGTTCCGGCTCTTCCGGGCGCAGGGCGGCGGCGGGGGTGATGGCGGAGGCTTCCCGCGCCGGCCCCCAGGCGGCGGCCAACGCCACGGCCCAGGCCAAGCCCAGTGCCCAGGCGATATCGGCCGGCGTCAGCCGCGGCGGCAGGGGATGGCTGACGGCATACAGGTTGTTGACCGTGGCGGAGAGCAGGCCGACGGTGGCGCGGGCAAACAGCCATCCTAAACCCAAGCCGGCCACCGCGCCGGCGGAAGCCAGCAGGGCGGCCTCGGCCAGCAGCGCGCGGCGCACCGCGCTCGCCTGCGCGCCTAATGCGCGGACGACGGCAATAGCTTCCCGCCGCCGCAGCACGGCCAGGGACATGGCGTTATAGATGAGGAAGCCGCCGACCAGAAGGCTGACGAAGCTGAGCGCCAAAAGATTGGCATGGAAGGCGGCTAGCATCTTGCCCGCCTGGCGCTCCCGCGCCGCGGGTGGCTGGATGACGTCATCGGCGGGAATCAGCGGCCGCAGCCGCGCGATCACGGCGGCGGTGGAGACGCCGGGAGCAAGGCGGATGGCCAAACCGTCGAAGGCTTCGTGGCCGCCTGGCCCGGCCAAGAGCCGGGCCAAGGCGCCAATGTCTAAAACGCCGATATGGCCGGCTTGGGCGCGGGCCAGGCCCCGCGCGGGCAACAAGGCGGCGATGCGGAACCGCAGCCGGCGGGCGCCGATGACCAAATGCAGGATTTGGCCGCAGCGATAGCCGTGCCGGCGGGCATACGCGGCGGCCAGCAGCAGCGCCGGCGCGCTGGCCATCCCGCGGCGGCGGTTGCCGGCGGCAAAGGAGGCCCGAGGCGCGACCGTGGGACCCCGGCCACCGGCGACGGACGATGAACGGGCGCGGGCCCCAGCGCGGCGGCGCCGCGCGTCCCGTTTGGCGCGCGGGCGAGGTGGGGGGCCCGGTGCGCCCGCGCCCCCGCCTGCGCGCCGCTCGGGATGCGATCCCCCGCGCACGGCAAAGGCGGATGCGGCGGCCGCGATTGCCGGCGCCGCCGCCGGCGGAGGTTGGGCGAGCAGGTCGGCGCCGTACAACTCCAGCGTGTCTTGGGCGCGGGGATCGAAGGCGATGCGGTGAATGTAGGGCAGCATGGTCGCTTCGCCGCCGAGGGCGTTCAGCGCCGCCAGGCGGCTAGCGGAAATGGGCGTCGGGCCGCGCACCAGCAGGTCGGCGCGACCGGCCAAGGCGCGATCGGTCTGGCGGAAGGATTGGGTGGCGGCGCGGTTGGCCAGGCGGATGCCCACCACGACGGCGATGCCCAAGGCTACCGCCAGGCCGCTGGCCACCGCCCGCCCCGGAAATTGCCGCAACTGCCGCCAGACCAAAGCCCGCCAGAGCGGGCGCCAAGCATTCGCCCGCCATAGCGCGCGCCGGGCAGCGTTCGACCGCCATGGCGGGCGTCGATTGTCGCTCCGCCGCCGGCGCCCCGGCGGTGGCGGCGGCCGGAGCGGCGAGGCAGGGAGCGGTGCGCCGGACCGGGCCATTACGGCGTGCCCGCGGCGTCCTGCGGCGGCGCGGTCGCCGCCGCTAAGCGGCCATCGCGCAAGGGAAGCACCCGGGAGGCGAAAACGGCGGCTTCGGCGCTGTGCGTGGCCAGCACCACGGCGGCCCCCTGCGCACGGCTCAGGTCGCGCAGCAGCGCCATCACTTGCTGCGCCGATTGGCGGTCTAGATTGCCGGTGGGTTCATCGGCCAGAATCAGCTGCGGGCGCGGCGCCAAAGCGCGGGCCAACGCCACGCGCTGGCGCTGGCCGCCGGACAAGCGCCCCGGATAGCGGTCGGCGTACTCCTCCATGCCCACCAACGCTAGCGCCTGGCGCGACCGCGCGGCGATGTCAGCGGCGGAGAGTTCCCCCGCCAGCTCCAGCGGCAGGGCGATATTTTCCATTGCCGTCAGGGCGGGCAGCAGGTGAAAAAACTGAAACACGAAGCCCACGGCGCGGCGCCGCAGCCGGGTCAGGGCCGCGTCGTCCAGCCGGGCCGTGTCCTGGCCGGCCAGCAGCACCCGGCCCCGAGTCGGCCGGTCCATGCCGCCCAGCAGGTTCAGCAGCGTCGTTTTGCCGCCGCCGCTGGGACCGGTCAGGGCCACGCATTCGCCCGCGGCGACCGCCAAATCCACGCCCCGCAGCACCGGCGTGGCCGGCGCACCGCTGGCCGCGCCGGGATAGGTCATTTCCACGCCCTCGGCGGCCACCACCGCCGCGGACGCGGCCGGCGCATCCACGGCGCTGCCCCCGATTGCCGCCTCCCAGACCATGCCTTTATCGTAGCCGGGGCGCCATCCTAGCGGCCGGGCCGTCGGAGCCGGGGAGGCAACTGGGGGCTGTCGCCGGCCGGCGGGGGCGCCAGCCTGAGCGGAGCCTGAAAAAACCGCCGCCAAACTGAAGACCGGCTGAAGAAATTCCTTTATTTATGCGGGCTTTCGCAAAAATCCGCAACGCGAATTGGGTGCAATCAATCCATAATGGCGTCAGAATATTCGTAGGCAGCCGCGGAGGTGCTTATGCAGGCAGGACGGGTCACATCACGGTGGTGGGGAATGGCGCTGGCGGCGGTGGTCTTGCTGCTGGCAACGGCGCCGCGGGCGCGGGCCGCCAATGGTCCGGGCGTGGCGCGCATCAGCTTGGTCGCCGGCCAGGTCAGCGTCCTGCGCCAAGGGCAAGGGCAATGGAGCAAGGCGCTGCTGAACACGCCGCTGGTGCAAGGCGATGAAGTCTACGTCGCCGGCGGCGGGCGCGCCGAAATCGAGTTCGATTACGCCGATACCATTCGCTTGGCCAGCGGCGCCGACATCAAGATCGGCCAGTTTGATCAGGGCCGGCTACAGCTGGAATTGAAGGGCGGCACGGCCAGCTACACCGCCATCGGCGATCATTTCTTGCAGTCCGCGATTGACACGCCGAACATGAGCGTCCATCTGATTCGCGCCGGCACGGTGCGCATTGACGTCGTGGACGCCAGCCACACCAGCGCCACGGTCTGGAGCGGCACGGCGGAGATCACCACGCCGCAGGGCTCGGTGGACGTGGCCACCGGCCAGCAGATTCAGGTCGCCGGCAGCACCAATCCGCAGTTCCGCGTGGTCAGGGCCCCGGCCGAGGACGCCTGGGATGAATGGGTCAACCAGCGCGAGCAGCGGGTGCTGCAAGCCGCCGATTACAACCGGCACTATTTAAGCCAGCAGGTGGACGGTGGCGCGGAATTGGACACCTATGGACACTGGGTTTGGGTGGCGGGCTATGGCCGCTGCTGGCAGCCGTGGGCCATTACCGCCGGGTGGTCGCCGTACTACTCCGGACAATGGGAGTGGACGCCGTTTTACGGCTGGAGCTGGGTTTCCTATGAACCCTGGGGCTGGGCGCCGTACCACTACGGGCGCTGGTTCTTCCAGGTAGGCTTCGGTTGGTGCTGGTGGCCAGGTTCGTATTGGGGGCCGCAAATCTGGGCGCCGGCCTACGTCTCCTTCTTCTACGGCGATGGGAATTGGTGCCGGCATTACGGCTTTGGCTATGGCGGCGCGATCGGCTGGGTGCCCCTGGGCCCGCATGAGCGCTACTACGGCTATAGCCAGGTCAACTACATCACCCGTGTCCGCAACGTGACGAACATCTACAACATCAACCATGTGCGCGTGGTCAACGGCGTGCGCACGGTCAACGGCATGCGGATCACGCGCCTGGGCAACCTGCGGCGGCTGCGGAACGCGCACGCGCCCGGCGGCGTGATCGCCGTCTCCCAGCGCGGCTTCGGCCGCGGGCGGGTCAACAAGATGGGCCGCAAGCTCGGCTACGGCGCCCTGCGCGGCGTGTCGGTGGTTCGGGGCACGGCGCCGGTGGCGCCGGCTCGCATGGGCATCGGCGGGCGGGGCGTTGCCGCGCCGCGTGCGGTGCGCAACGTGCATGTGTTCAGCCGGCGGCCGCTGCCCACGGTGCGGGCGCGGACGGCTTCGTTGGCCAGCGTGGACCGCGCCATGATCGCGGCGCGGACGCGGGCCGGCATCGGCGCCGGACCGCGCGGCGTGCTGGCGCAGGGACGCATGGTGGGACGCGCCGCCGCCAACACGGCTCGGGGCCGGGTGGCGGCGAGCAGCCGGACCATGGCCGGTGGAGCGCGGCAATCGCGCATCGCCGCTGCGGCGGCGGCCAATCGGGCGCGCATCGCCGGCAACCAAGCCCAGGGCGCGAACCGCAGCTTCCGCATCTTTGGTTCCGCGCGCGGCCGCGGTTCGCAGCAGGGCGGCGCGCAGGCGTCGCGCAGCGGCCGCGCGCTGGCCAGCAACGGCGGCTGGCATGCCTTCGGCGGCGGCCGGGGCAACGCGGCGGTGTTTCGCCGCGGCGGCTTCAGCGGCCGGACGGCGGCCGGCGGTTCCGGCGGCGCCAATACCCGCTTTGAAAACCATCCCATGGGCGGCGGAAATGCCGCCGTGGGCGGAGCGGCGCGCGGCGGCTTCGGGACCCGGAACAGCGGGTCGCGTCCCAGCCGCGGCTTCGGCAGCTTCCAGAACCATACTGCGGTGCGGGGCCGCTCCGGCGGCTTCCAGAACCATCCCATGGCCTCGGCCCCGCGGCGCAGCAGCGGCGGCGGCGGACGGGTGGGGCATCGCGGCCCGAGCCATTTCGGTGGCGGCTTCGAGAACCACCCCATGGCCTCGCTCCCGCGCTCGCGCGGCGGGTACGGCGGCGGACGCTCGGGCGGCTACAACGGAGGCTATCGCGCGCCGGCTTATCGCGCCCCCTCCTACCGTTCTCCGGCCCCGTCGTATCGGGCGCCGGCCTACCATGCTCCCGCGTATCGGGCGCCGGCCTACCGGGCGCCCGCCTACCATGCTCCGGCCTATCGGGCTCCCGCTTACCACGCTCCGGCCTATCGTGCTCCGGCCTACCATGCCCCGGCGTTCCACGCGCCGTCGTTCCATATGTCGGCGCCGCATGTAGCGCGCGGCGGCATCGGCCGGCGGCACTAGCCTGGGGTGGATTCGACCGAACGGGCGGCGGCGAATCGAACCGCCGCCGGTTCGATTCCAGGGGATAAGGGCGCAGGCCACGGCCTGCGCCTTGTTTTGACACCGCAAATTGAAATATGTAAATATTTCGATTGATGGAAGCGGTCACGCCAGCCCGGGAGCGCCAAGCGGAAGAAAACTGGATGCGGGTGCTCCGCGCCCTGGCCGACCCGACGCGCTACCGCATGGTGGTGGAGTTGGCGGCGGCGGAGGAGCTATCGTGCGGCCAGATCGGCGAGCAGTTTCCCTTGGCGCAGCCGACCATTTCCCATCACATCAAGATCCTGACCGACGCCGGCTTGCTGCACGTGCGGCGGCAGGGGCAGCATTCCTTCATCTCCCTGCGCCGCGAAGTCTTGCAACAGGCGCTAGCCGGGGTAGGACGACAGCTCAGCATGCATTCCGACCAGCAAGCGTGAAAGGAGAACTCATCATGGCTCAATGGAACCTAGATACAGCGCATTCCAGCGTGAACTTCAGCGTGCGTCACATGGTCATTTCCAAGGTGCGCGGCCACTTCACCCAGTTCAGCGGGACGCTGGACTTCGACGAAGCCCGGCCGCAAGCGGCGAAGCTGGAGGTAAAGGTGCAAACCGCCAGCGTGAACACCAATGACGCGCAGCGCGACGGCCATTTGAAATCCGCCGATTTCTTTGACGTCGAGAAGTACCCGGAAATGACCTACAAGAGCAGCGCCGTCGAGGTGGTGGACAAGAACCACTTCCGCGTGCAGGGGCAGCTGACGCTGCACGGCGTGACCAAGCCGGTCACGTTGGACGTCGAATACGCCGGACACGGCCGCGACCCCTGGGGCGGTGACCGGGCCGGCTTCACCGCCACCGCCGGCATCAACCGCAAGGACTTCGGCTTGAATTGGAACCAGGCGCTGGAGGCGGGGGGAGTGCTGGTCAGCGACCAGGTGGAGATCACGCTGGAAATCCAGGCCGTGGCGGCCCAAGCCAAAGCCGCTAGCTAAACGAGAGCCGCGCCGGCCGCGGCGCGCGCGTCCATTGCTCGCCCGCGCCGCCCGGCGGCCCGCCCGCCGGGCGGTTGCGAAAATCCGCGAAACTATTAGGAAGGCAAGGCATGAGTTCCAACGCCGCCAACATCTCCGGAAAATCCATCGTCATCACCGGCGCCAGCAGCGGATTGGGCGAGGCCGCGGCGCGCCTGCTGGCCGCCGAGGGCGCCCGCCTGGCGCTGGGCGCGCGGCGGCGCGACCGCCTGGACGCGCTGGTGCGGGACATCCAAAAGGCCGGCGGCCAGGCCCTGGCCGTCACCACCGACGTCACGGATCCCCGCCAGGTGCAGGCGCTGGTGGACGCGGCGGTCGCGGCTTACGGCCGTTTGGACGTCATCGTCAACAACGCCGGCCTGATGCCGCTATCCCTGCTGGAGCAGCGGCGGCTGGCGGAATGGGACCGGATGATTGATGTCAACATCAAGGGCGTGCTCTACGGCATCGCCGCGGCCCTGCCGCAGATGCAAAAGCAGCGCTCGGGGCAGATCATCAACGTCAGCTCCGTCGCCGGCCACAAGGTCCGCCCCGGCTCCGCGGTCTACTCCGCCACCAAGCACGCGGTGCGGGCCCTTTCGGAAGGGCTGCGGCTGGAGGCCAAGGCCTACAACTTGCGCACCACCATCATCTCCCCCGGCGCGGTGTGGTCGGAGCTGCCCGACGGCGTCGGCGAGCCGCAAACCGCCGCCGCCGTCCGCCAGATGTACGCGGACATCGCCATTCCCGCCGACTCGTTCGCCCGCGCCGTGGCCTTCGCCATCAGCCAGCCGGAGGACGTGGACATCAATGAGATCCTGTTCCGCCCCACGCGGCAGGAACTCTAAACGCCGCCGCGGGTGCCCGCGGCGAGCGGCCCATCTACGGCAAAAAAGCCCTGCGCGGTTGGCCGCCGGGAACGGCGCGATGGGGGCGATGACCGCGCCGCCGCCCCGCGCGGCGCACGCGGCGGAACTGGTATGATGAACGGGCGATGGCAGGCGAGGCGCGCAACGGCCGAATGACGTTCCAGGAGAAAGCGCAGTTGATGTCGGCGTCCGAAATCGAGCGGACGCTGGTGCGGTTGGGGCACCAAATCGTCGAGAAAAACAACGGGGCCGAGGGCCTGGCGCTGGTGGGCATCCGCCGCCGCGGCGTCCCGCTGGCGGAACGGCTGGCGGCGCTGATCGGCCGCATCGAATCCCGCCCAGTGCCGGTGGGCGTGCTGGACATCGAGCTCTACCGCGACGACCTGTCCACCCTGAATTCCGCGCCGGTGGTCAAGCCGGCACAGCTGGACTTCGACATCAGCGGCCAGACGGTGGTGCTGGTGGACGACGTGCTGTTCACCGGCCGCACCACTCGCGCCGCGCTGGACGCGCTCTTCGACCATGGCCGCCCGCGCCGCGTGCAGCTTTGCGTGCTGGTGGACCGCGGCCACCGCGAACTGCCCATCGAGGCCACCTTCGTCGGCAAATACGTGCAGACCACGGAGCGCGAAATCGTCGAGGTGCGGGTGCAGGAAATTGACGGCGCCGAAAAGGTCCTGCTGGTCGAGCCCGCGGGCTGAACGCCATGGGCGAGAGCCAGTCGCGCCATTTGCTGGGGATCGCCGGGCTGGAACGGCCCGCCATTCAGGCATTGTTGGACCGCGCGGCGGCGATGCAGCGCCGCCCGCCGGAAAAGCTCCTCGCCGGCCGCCGCGTGCTGGTCCTGTTCTACGAGCCCTCCACCCGCACCCGCACGTCGTTCGAGGTCGCGGCGCGGCGCCTGGGCGCCGAGACCGTCTCGGTGACGGCCAGCGCCAGCAGCATCGAAAAGGGCGAGTCCCTGCTGGACACCGTCTATACGCTGCGCGCCATGGCGGTGGACGCCATCATCATGCGCCACGGCGAAAGCGGCGCGCCGTTCCTGGTGGCGCGGCACGTGGACGTGCCGGTCATCAACGCCGGCGACGGCATGCACGAGCATCCCACCCAGGCGCTGCTCGACGCCTTCACCATCCTGCGCCACAAGGGCCGCATCGCGGGCCTCAAGGTGGCCATCGTCGGCGACATCTTGCACAGCCGCGTGGCCCGCTCCAACCTTTGGCTGCTCTCCCGTTTCGGCGCCCGCGTCCGGCTCTGCGGTCCGCCCAGCCTGCTGCCCGCCGAGTTCGCCGCCCTGGGCGCCGGCATCGAGTGCCATCACCAACTGGAGCCGGCGCTGGACGGCGCCGACGTGGTCATGGTGCTGCGCATTCAAATGGAGCGCATGCGCGAGGCGTTTTTCCCCAGCGAAGCCGAGTATGTACACTACTATTCCGTCACCGCGGAGCGCCTGCGCCTGGCCCGGCCCGACGCCATCGTCATGCACCCCGGCCCGATGATCCGCGGCGTCGAGATCGGCGCCGAGGTGGCCGATTCCCCGCAGTCGGTGATCCGCGAGCAGGTGGAAAACGGCGTGCTGATCCGCATGGCGGTGCTGGAGCAGTTGCTGGCCCCGGCGGAGGCGGCGGAAAAAAGCGCATGAACCTGATTCTCCAAGGCGGGCGCTTGTTCGACCCCGCCAGCGGGCGGGATGAAACCGGTGATCTGGTGATCCAGGAGGACAAAATCCGCGATCTCGGCCCCGGCATCGCCGCCGCCGGCCCCGGCGTCCTGGACTGCCGCGGCCTGATCGTCTGCCCCGGATTCATTGACCTGCACGTGCATCTGCGCGAGCCCGGTCAGGAATACAAAGAGACGATCGAGAGCGGCACGCGCGCCGCGGCGGCCGGCGGCTTCACGGCCGTCTGCGCCATGCCCAACACCCATCCGGTCAACGACGGCGCCGGCGCCACCGCCTATCTGATCCAGCGCGCCAAGGAGATCGGCGCCGCCCGCGTCTATCCCGTCGGCGCCATCACCCAGGGCAGCCGCGGCGAAGCGCTGGCGGCGATCGGCGCCATGCGCCGCGCCGGCGCGGTGGCGCTCTCGGACGACGGCCGGCCGGTGATGAACGGCCAAATCCTCCGCCGCGCCATGGAATACGCCGCGCGCTTCGGCCTGCCGATCGTGGAGCATGCCGAGGACCTCAATCTTTCCGCCGGCGGCGTCATGCACGAAGGCGCGGCGGCGCTGCGCCTGGGGCTGCGCGGCATCAGCGCGGAGTCCGAGGCGGCCATGGTGGCGCGCGACATCCTGCTGGCCGAGCGTTGCGGCGCCCGCCTGCACATCGCCCATCTTTCCACCGCCGCCTCGGTGCGCCTGATCGCCGCTGCCAAGGCCCGCGGCGTGCCGGTCACCGCCGAGGTGACGCCGCACCATCTCACGCTAACCGACGAGGACATCCGCGACTACGACGCCAACTTCAAGATGAACCCGCCGCTGCGCGCCGCCGCCGACCGCGAGGCGGTCATCGCCGCCCTCGCCGACGGCACCATTGACGCCGTCGCCACCGACCATGCCCCGCATGCGCCGCATGAAAAGGCCCAGGAGTTCAGCCGCGCCCCCTTCGGCGTCATTGGCCTGGAAACCGCCCTGCCCTTGGTCCTGCGCCTGGTCGCCGCCGGCCGCCTGACGCTGCGCCGCGCGCTCGACGCCCTCACCGCCCGCCCCGCCCAGGTCTTCAACCTGCCCGGCGGCCGCCTGGAGCCTGGCGCCATCGCCGACGTCACCGTCTTCGCTCCCCAGGAAAGCTGGGTCTGCGATCCCGCCCGCGGCTTCTCGAAAAGCCGCAATACCCCCTTCGCCGGCCAAACCCTCGCCGGCCGCGTCCGCCACACCATCGTCGCCGGCCGCGTAGTCTACAGCGCCAGCTAGGGGCGCCGCCGGCCGCGGTTGGCTAGAACCGCACGCGGCGCAGGTAGTTGTAGTCTTCGGTCAGTTCCGGCCGCACCGCTCCCGGCGCCTCGTCCTCGACGTAGTAATGCTGCACGCGGTTTTGGTACGCCGCCAGCAGCACGCCCTTCAGGTCAATGATGCCCGTGCCCATGGGCACGTCGTGGTATTGCGTCGCCTTGGTGGGATGCGTGACGCCCGCGTTCGGCGCCACATCCTTCAAATGCAGCAGCGGCGTGCGCTTGGCGTAGCGGTGCAGATAGGTGATCGGATTGAAGCCGGCGCGGACGCAGTGGCCGATATCCAGCTCCAGCCACATCAAGTTCGGATCGGTGTGCCGCATCAAGATGTCCAGCGCCGGCACGCCGCCGAAGCGGATGAACTCCTGGGTGTGGTTGTGGTAGGCCAGCCGCAGCCCGGCGCGCCGCAGCTCGCGGCCGAACTGATTGAAATGCTTCGCCAGCTTCAGGTAGTCGGCGCCGCTCTGCCGCAGCGGCGCGTCCACCCAGGCGCAGACCACCCACTCCGCGCCGATGCCGTGGGCGTTGCGGATCAGCGAGGGCATGTCGTGCAGCAGTTGGTCGTAGACCGTGTGCATGCCCGGCGCCACCAGGCCCGCCGCTTTCAGCAGCGGCTTCAGTTCCTGGGCGTCGACGCCGTTCGGCCGCCAGCATTCGATCTGCGTGTAGCCGATGGACCGCACCATCTTCAGCGCCGCCGCGGGGTTCGTCTGCATCCCCTTGCGGATGCTGTACATTTGCACGCCATAGGGTCCGGGAAAGCGGATATCGCCGCGCGCCGCGCCGAACAGCGGCGCCGTTAGCGGACCCGCCGCCCATGCCGCCGCGCCCGCCGCCGAGGCTCCGAGAAACTGCCGCCGAGTGAGGAGTTTCATTGCGCCCACATCCTACCACACTGGCTACGACTCCGGCGGCACCGGAGTATCATGAAGGGCGAAATGCGAAAACTCACGGTTTGTGGCCTGCTGGCCTTACTCGCGGCCCTGCCCGCGGCGGCGCAGCATCCCGCCCGGCCTCATTATCCGGAGCGGACACGCCAGGGGCGGTCCGTGGTGATGAGCCGCCAGGGCATCGTCGCCGCGGAAAATCCCCTGGCCGCCGCCATCGGCGCGCAGATATTAGCCGAGGGCGGCAACGCCGTGGACGCCATCCTGGCCACCAACGCCGCCATGGGCGTCACCGAGCCGATGATGAACGGCCTGGGCGGCGATCTGTTCGCCATCGTCTACCTCGCCCCGCACGGCGGCCATCGCGGGCGCCTGTACGGCCTCAACGCCAGCGGCTGGTCGCCACAGGCCATGACCATCGCCTTCCTGCACCGGCATGGCTTCCGCCACATGCCGCAGCACGGGGTGTATTCCATCACCGTGCCCGGCGTGGTGGACGGCTGGGCCCAGCTGCGCCGCCGCTTCGGCACCATGAGCTGGCGGCGGATCCTCACCCCAGCCATCGCCCTCGCCCGCACCGGCTTTCCCGTGCCGGAGTGGGACGCGCTCTATTGGCGCTACGCCTCGCATCTGCGCGCCGATCCCACCGCCGCCCGCATCTATCTGCCCGGCGGCCGCCCGCCCGCCACGGGCCAGGTCTTCCGCAACCCCACCCTCGCCCGCAATTTGCAGCTGATCGCCACCGGCGGCCGCAAAGCCTTCTATGACGGCCCGCTGGCCCGCCGCATCGTGCGCTTTCTGCGCCGCCGCGGCAGCCCCATGACGCTGGCCGATTTCTCCGCCTTCCACGGCCAGTGGGTGCAGCCGCTCTCGGTGATGTACCACGGCTGGCGAGTCTTTGAGCTGCCGCCCAACGGTCAGGGCATCGCCGCACTGGAGATGCTGAACCTGATGTCCCGCTTTCCCCTGGCGCGCTGGGGCCACAACTCCGCTAATGCCTTGCAGGTCATGATCGAGGCCAAAAAACTCGCCTACGCCGACCTGCTGCGCTACATCGGCGACCCGCGCTTCTCCAAGATCCCCATCACCGGCCTGCTCTCGCCCGCCTACGCCGCCCAGCGCGCCAAGCTCATCCACCTCCGGCACGCCAACTGCGACGTCGGCCCCGGGGATCCCTTTCCCTATCTCGGCGACACCAATTATCTGACTGCCGTGGACAGTCACGGCAACATGGCCTCGCTCATCCAAAGCAATTACGACGCCTTCGGCTCCTGGCTGGTGGCGCCGGGCACCGGCTTCGTGCTGCAAGACCGCGGCGCGCTGTTCAATCTGCACCCCGGCTCGCCCAACGCCCTGGCCGGCCACAAGCGGCCGCTGCACACCATCATTCCCGGCTTCATGGAGAAAGGCCCCTGGCGGCTCTCGTTCGGCATTATGGGCGGCTTCAACCAGGCCCAGGCCCACGCCCAGTTCGTCAGCAACGTCGTGGACTTCCACATGAACATCCAGGAGGCGCTGGAAGCCCCGCGCTTCACCAAGCTGGATTTCCGCGGCTGCGACGTGATGATGGAGGACCGCATCCCCGCCGCCGTGCGCGCCGCCCTAACCGCCCGCGGGCAAGAGATCCAACTCCTGCCGCCCTACGCCAGCGCCGTCGGCGGCGGCCAGGCGGTGGAGCGCAACCTCGCCACCGGCGTCAACTACGGCGCCTCCGATCCCCGCAAGGACGGCGAGGCGGTGCCCCAGCCCATCCTGCCGGTGCGCCCCGCGGCGCCCGCCGGCCGCCGCTGAGGCTGGCGTCGGCCCAGGGCAGCGCGGCAGAGCCGCCGCAACGGTGCTGCCCGCCGTTCACCGCCCAGCCGGGCGTCGGCTGTGCCGACCACGCCCGATTCGCGATCCGAGTTGTTGCCTCGCTCTAATGCGATGCGCCGCCGCCGGCGCGCCCTGGCGCCGGACCCCGGCCCGCCAATTCGACGCCCGCGGCGGAGGCGAGCGCTGCGAGCAGATCCTCTTGGAACCTCCGGTCGTGTACCGCGGGATGCGGCTGGGCCCGCCGCTGATGATGCCAATAACCGCCGCTCCTCAGCGCCTCCGGATCATCGCTGGTGGCGAGCCACTCTTGAGTCAGGTGTCCAAGCCGCAGATCGTCCGGCGCGTTCGGGCCTCCCATCTTCGTCGGCACCCAGCCGGGATCCACGGCATTGCTGTGCACGTCAGGCCGAGGCCGGGCGACCGCGGCGGCCAGCGTGGTGACGAAGAGCTTGCTGTCGGAATAGGATCCGGTCGCTTGCCGGCCGCTCCAATCCATGCCGTCCAATTTCGCCTGCCCGCCGCGGTGCATGCCGCTGCTCAAGTAAATCAGACGCGGGCTTGCAATCAGGGCGGTCAGCAGATACGGCGCGACGACGTTCACCGCCAGCACCGCCGGACCGGAGTAAACGCCCGCGTTGTGGATCACGGCATCCATCGCGCCCAGGGCGTTCACCTGCTCCGCCACGCCGCGCATCTGCGGCTGCTCCGCCAAGTCGCCGACCACCGCGTCCGCCCCGCCCGCCAACAGCTCCTGCACGGCGGCTAAACGCGCCGGATTGCGCGCATGCACAACCACCCGATGCCCCGCGGCCAGCAATGATTTTGCCGCCGCCCGCCCGAGGCCATCCGCGGACCCGGTGATGAATATTCGCGCCATGGCATGAGCTTCGGGCGCGCGCGCATCGCGCCGCTCCCATGGTTATACCGGGTGGTTGTACCGGGCAAGCGAATCGCGCGGCGTGGAGATGGCCAGGGCGCGAGCGGGCATCCGTTCCCTGCCGCCGACGCCGTCCCCACGGGCGCACACGCTGCCTTAGGCCCATGTGACTCCGCAACACGGCTAGGATCTCGGATCAACGCCGCCCGAAGAGCCTAGAGCGGCGCCGACAACGCAGCGAGCAGCGCGGCGCCCGTGTCGCCCATCACCGGTTTGTCGCGAGGCCGGTTGCCGCCCGGTGCTGGTGGGGAATCCGCCGCGCCCGTACGCCGCGGGCCCCGCGGGGTTTCCTATACCCGCCTGCGGTTTGCGGCTGCGTAAACCAAGCGCTGCGGCGCTCATCGCCCCGCCCGCGCCGGATTCGAAAGGGCCGACCGGCCCTCAGCGCAGCCGTCAGCTCCCGCCCGGAGCGCAGTTCCCCGCCCCGGCGCCGGCGCCCGAACCCCGCCCCACCGCCACGCGCGAAAACTCAATCCGCACCGTGCGGCGGCTGCCGCACTGCGTGCATTGCGGCGGGTCGTCTTTCGGATCCCGCAGCGGCCGCAGGCATTCAAACGTCTTGCCGCATTCCTCGCATTGGTACTCGTAGAGAGGCATCTTGCCTCTAGGATAAACCGAAGCCGCTCCGGGTCCTTGGCCGCCACCCGGCGCGCAGCAAGAGCCGGGAGCCCGAACGGCGCACCGGTCCGCGCCGCCAATCAGCCCCGCCGCCCTGGGCCCGGCATGCCCGAGTGCGCTGCACAACAGCGCGGGCCGGGAAGGGCGCAATGCACGCCCCACCCGGCCCGCTTCCGCGTTTGCTGATTCCACAACCGCCCGCGGCTCCAGCCGCCCCGCGGCGCCCTGCGCCGCGGATCAAGCTCCTGCAACCACAAGCCCCTGCAACTACCAGTCGCCGTAACCGCTGGCCGCCGCAACTACCAACGCGTGCGGCGCACCCGCGGCACCACCACCCGCTCCGCCCAGGCATCGCCCTTCCCGCCCGGGACGTCGTTGAACAGCCACCACTGCTCATCGTGGTGCACGCTCTTGCCCGGCTGCAGGTCCACGGTCGGCCCCAGCGTTTCAAACTCCAGGAAGCGCGGCTCGGTATAGGTCTCGAAGTTGCAGCCGAAATCGGGATAATTGGCGCCCTTGTGCACGTCCACCCGCACCACGAACAAATGATGCCGGTTGTAATACGCGCCCCAGCCCGCCGCGTCGAACAGGCCGATCTTCTGCTGCTTGTATTTCCCCGCAGGGTCGCGTTCTTGCTGTAGCTCCAAGAACTTCTGCCCCAGCGTCCAGCGCGGGTCGCTGAAGTCCGTGTACGACCACAGCGCCAAGGGAATTACCGGTTGGAAGTGCTTCGGCCCCCACGGCGCCTTGGGCGGAAACGGAAAGACCGCGTGCCCGTCCCGCGCCATCTGCGAAATGGACCACGGCGCCAGCGTCTGCGCCCGCGTCCCGCGGTTGGTGATGATCTGGTGGACGTAGACGTGAGTGCCCGTCGGCGCCAGCTCGATGTCAATTTCCTTTTGCAGATACGTCGGGTAGGGCCGCAGTTCTTCCGGCGCGATGAACCGCACCACCAAATGCCCGCGGCGATGCGTTTCCACCACTTTCACCGGCACGTTGTCGGGAAAATAGGTCCGCTTGTTCTCCGGCGCCACCCACAGCCGGTGCCCGCCGTAGTTGCGGTAGGTGTCTCCGCCCCGCTTGCCCAGCTGGTTGGGCCACTCGTGAAACTCATTCGGGCCGTTCTCGAAGCCGTAGAAAATGACCCGCGGCCCGACGTCGGCGGTGACGATCAGCTTCACCGTGCCGTTGGAGATCTGATAACAGTCCGGCCAACCCTTGTAGGCAATTTTGCGTACCGTGACCGCCCCCTGAGCGGCCGTGGCCGCGAGCATGACCAAAGCCAGCGACGCCGCCGCCAGCCATGCATGACGTAGAGTGATGGATCGCATCGAGTATACCTCCGAAGAGTTGGTTAGTTAGCCATTGCGGCTAATGGGACGATGGGCCCCCGGCGGGGCGCATTGCCCAGCCGCGGTAGTGGCCCAACGCCTCCTGCAAGGCCGCCGCATGGCGGCTGGCGTTGACAGCCACATGGTGTTCAAATCCGTTCTGGCAAATGTACTGCAACAGCGCCGGCAAGCCGGGAATCCGCACCACGCCGTAGCCGCCGAAGCTGCGCGGCCGGTCCGCCGTGATCTCCCCTTCGCCCACGTACCCGCGCATCCGCCCGGCGTACTCGTCGGTCGAGAGCCGGCAGTAGGTGATTGGCCCCGCTTTCAGCGGCCCGACGATGGTGCCGAAGGTGTTGGCCTTGCCCACCGAGCCGGCGATGATCTCCTGGAAATCCATCTTGGCTTCGGCGAAGAAATGCTTGGGCAGGTTGGAGCAGTGGAAGATCACCGCTTTTTCGCCGTCGCCGCCGTAGTTGTTGTTCCAGTCCACCAGCGCGCTGGGCGTGCCCGCCGCCAGTTGCAGCGCGTGCATGGACAGCGCGCCGGCCACGTCGGCTTCGCAGGCGCTGGACATCAGCCCCTCCGACATCAGGCTCATCAGCGTGCAGGGCACCACGCCGAAATACTCCTCCATCGCCGTCCAGCACTGGATCGAGCTGGCCGCCAGCCCGTTGTCGGCGATCCAATCGCCCACCACCGCGCCCAGCTTCGCCATCTTCAGCAGCGCTTCCTCCGGCACGCCCGTGGTCGGCACGTAGCCGCGGATCTGGTCCAGCTTGGCCTTCACCGCCGGCGCGGAATCGGCCAGCCGCCCCACCCGGCCGAACACCTCCGACAGGTCCAGCGGTTCCACCGAAATGCCCTCGCGCTCCAGCAGCTTCTCGCTAAAACGCACCGTGTTGAAGGCCGCCGGCCGCGCGCCGATGACGCCGATGCGCAGGTGCTTCAGCCCCTTCAGCACGCGGCACACCGCCGCGAACCGCGCCAAATCGGCGGCAAAGGCCGCGTCCTCCGGCGCCACGGTGTGGTCGGTCGTGAGGCTGAAGCGAATGCCGTACTGCCACAGGTTGTTGCAGACCGAGATCTTGCCGCAGAAGCTGTCCCGCCGGTGCCCCATCAGCATCTTTTCCGGCTGGTCGGGAAACGCCTGCACCAGCACCGGCACGTCCAAGCCGGCCAGCCGCAGCGCGTCGGCGGCGGCGCGCTCATCGCCAAAGTTCGGCAGCGCGATCACGACGCCGTCCAGCGTCTCGCGATGGCGGCGGAACAAATCGGCGCAGCGCCGCGCGTCGGCATGCGTCTCCACCGCGCCGTAGCGCGTGGCCAGCAGCTCCCCGGCCGCGGCGCCCTCCGGCGCTTCGTCCAAGCAGACGGCGCCGTACCCGGCCTTGGCCAGCGTGTCCAAAATCCGCCGCCGGCCCTCGCGCGCCAGCTCGCCGGGAAAAAAGCCGCGGTTGCCAATCAATACGCCAAATGTGGTGTTTGCCAAGGGTTCTCCTAATTGTTTTTGGCCCGGCCGTCCCGCCAGGCCGATGCGGGCCGGATCGGGGCAGGCGGAATTCCGCGGGCCGCGATCCGCTGGCCGCGGCCGCGGCGCGCGCCCACCCCCGGTCGCCATGCTTGCCGCCCGGCGCCCATCGCTTAGCTCCGTCCGGCGCCTTTGACCCGCCGTGCCAATTTGGCCACCTCCCGGGCGCCGCCCATTGCGGCTTGCTTGCCGCCCAAGCCCAGCCGCAACCCGGCCAGCGCCGCCGGCCGCCCCGGGCGCGTCTGCCCATAGCCGAAGCGGTAGCGGTCATGCCATTTCTTGACCTCCGCCGCCGGCAGCGCCTCGGGCGAGCCCAGCGTCAGCGCCAAGTGGCAGGTTTTGGCGACATCTTCCAGCATCACCGCGGCCTTGAACGCCGCCTTCGGCGTCGGCCCGAAGGCGAAGGCGCCATGGTGGCCCAGCAGCAGCGCCGGGGGCGGCGTTCGCCCCTGCGCCACGGCGGCGTGCAGCGCCGCCACGATCGCTTCCCCGATATGGTCGCCGATATTGTCCAGATAGGGAAGACAGGGGATCTCGCCGCCAAACTCGTCGGCGATCGCGGTCAAATACGCCGGAATCGGCTGCCCCAGCAAGGCGAAGGCGGTGGCGTAATTCGAGTGCGTGTGGATGATGCCGCCGACCTCCGGGCAGTGCCGGTAGATATACAGGTGGTGCGGCAGGTCCACCGAGGGCTTCATCTTGCCCGCCCGCACCCGCCCATCCAGGTCCACCGTCACCAGCTCCTGCGGCCGCAGGCGGTCGTAATCCACCCCGCTGGGCTTGATCAAGATCTGCCGCCGCGCGCGGTCAATGCCGCTGGCGTTGCCGCTGTGCATGGTCACCAAGCCGGCCCGCGGCAGGCCCACGTTGGCCGCCCACACCTGCTGCCGCAGCGCCGCGGGCGTCAGCGCGTTAGACGGCCGCGCGCTGGCGGGCGGACGAGTGGGCATTGGATATCTCCGTCGGTAGTTGGCGCTGGGCGCGTAAGCGTTTCATGACCGGGTTACCGCCGCGGCCAAAGTAATCATGCAGGGTCTGATATTCACGGAACAGTTGATTGTAGGCCGAGTGCGCCGCCGCGCGGGGCTGAAAGCTTTTGGGCCGCAGCCGGGTCATCGCCCGCGCCGCCGCGAAGATGTCGCCGTGGCCGCCCGCCTTCACCCCCGCCGCCACCGCCGCGTGCAGCGCCGCGCCCAGCGCGGAGCAGGTCTGCGGCGACCGCGGCACTCGGATCGGCCGGCCGGTGACGTCGGCGTAGATCTGCATCAGCAGCGGATTGCGCTCCGGCAGCCCGCCGCAGGCGTAGAGCTCCCGCACCGCCACACCCTGCGCCTCGAACGCCTCGATGATCTGCCGCGTGCCGAACGCCGTCGCCTCCAGCAGGGCGCGGTAAATCTCCTCCGGCCGCGTCGCCAGCGTCAGCCCGATCAGCAGCCCGGACAGATCGGTGTCCACCAAGATCGAGCGGTTGCCGTTCCACCAATCCAGCGCCAGCAGCCCGCTCTCCCCCGGCCGCAGCTTCCCTGCCGCCCGCTCCAGCCATGCCGCCGGCGTCAGTTTCCGCCGCCGCGCCTCGCGGCTCACCGCCTCCGGCACTCCCGCCTGGAAAAACCAGCCGAAGATGTCGCCCACCGCCGACTGCCCGGCTTCATAGGCCTGCAACCCCGGCACCACGCCGTCCCGCACCACCCCGCACATCCCTTCCACCGCCCGCCGCTCCCGCCCCAGCAGCAGATGGCAGATCGAGGTGCCCATCACCATCACCATCTTTTCCGCCGCCGTCACCCCGCAGGCCGGCACCGCCCCGTGCGCGTCCACGTTGCCCACCGCCACCGCAATGCCCGCCGGCAGCCCCAGCTTTTTCGCCCACGCCGCCGTCAGCCCGCCCGCCTTCGCGCCCAGCGGAAAATACCGCTCCGGCAGCAGCGTCCCGACGGCGTTCGCCAGCCGCGGGTTCAGCACGCGGAAAAACTCCGCCGGCGGAAACTGCCCCCCCAGCGCCCCGCGCTCATCCGCCGGCGCCGCGGCGTCCAGCCGCCACATCGCCTTGTAGCCCGCCGTGCAGGCCGCCCGCCGCTCGCTGCCCGTCAGCTGCCAGATGATCCAGTCCGCCGCCTCGATCCAGCGCTCGATCGCCGCATACGCCCGCGGCGACTCGTCGGCCACCTGCAACAACTTGGCCCAGAACCACTCCGCTGAGTAGCGCCCGCCGTAGGTCTCCACGAACGCTTCCCGCCGCTCCCGCCCGATTTGGTTGATGCGGTCCGCCTGCGGCTGCGCCGCGTGATGCTTCCACAGCTTCACGTAGGCGTGCGGCTCCCGCCGCCATTCCCGCACCCGGCTCAGCGGCGTGCCATCGGCCTTCGCCGGCATCGGGCTGGAGGCGGTAAACGCCGTCCCCATGCCGATCACCCGTTCGCCCTTCACCCCCGCCGCGCGCAGCGCCCGCGGCACCGCCTCCGCCGTCGCGCGCAAATAGTCGTCGGCGTCTTGCAGCGCCCAATCCGGCCCCAGCGCCGGCCCGCCCGGCACCCGCCGCGTGATGACGCCGTGAGCATAGGGGCTGATCGCGACGCCCAGCTCCGCGCCGTCGCGCACGCGCACCACGATGGCGCGCCCGGATTCGGTGCCGAAATCAAGGCCGATGACGAAACGGTCGGATGCTCGGTTAGGCATGGCGTTAGCTGAGTTCCACGTGCAGTGTCGCCACCGTCAGCGGCGGCAGATCCAGTTCCAGTTCCCCCCGCCGCAGCCGCACCGGCAGCGCGCGCGGCACGACCCGCAGGGGATGATCGAAGGTGTTGCCCGCGTTCCGGTCGGCGTCGTGCAGCGCCTGCCCGGACGCCGAAGACGCCGCCGCCCCGGCGATCGCCAGCCGCACCCGCATCGGCTCGCGGTCCTGTGGGTTGACCAGGCTGACCACCAGCGCCCGCCCCCGCCGCGACGCCGACGCCGACAGCCCCAGCGGCACCGCTTGCTCCGGCGTCACCCGCACCGCCGTGTTGCCGCGGTGCGGCTTGAAGAGTTGGAACGCGTAATAGGTCGTGGTCCGCACGCAGCGCTCCCCGTCCGGCCCATCCGTCACCAGCAACGATTGCAGGACATTGACGATCTGCGCGATGGCGCACAGGCGTAGCCGGTGCGCCTGGCGGTTGAACATGTTCAGTCCCAGCCCCGCCGCCACGCCGCTGCGCATCGTCGCCGGCTGGTACAGCATCCCGTACCGCTTCTGTTGCGCCCGGCTCAGCCGGTCCCATACCCCCCATTCATCCAGCACCAGCCCCACGCGGTCGCCGCGCGGATAGCCGTCCAGGATCGCCCGCTGCTGCCGGATCGCCGCTTCCACCTTGGCGAAGATCGCCAACTGCCGGTCCATCGCCGCCGCCGTGAACTCCGCCGGCGCGTCCGCTCCTCCCTCGTAGTAATGCATCGAGACGCCCGAGGGCCGCATCCATTGCAATCCGTCCATCAGCCCCCGCATCCAGTAGCCGTCGTTGCCGTTCGGCCCGCTGGCGATCAGGTACGGATTCACTCCGCCCATCGGCCGCAGAAAGGTCGCGAACTGCCGGTACTTCAGCGCGTATTCCTTCGGCGTCATGTTGCCGCCGCAGCCCCAGCTCTCATTGCCCACGCCCCAATACCGCACCCGGAAGGGCGCCGGCGAACCGTTCTTGGCCCGCAGCTCCGCCAGCGTGCTGCCCGCCGGAAAATTGCAGTACTCCATCCAGTCGCGCAGCTCTTCCGGCGTCCCGGTGCCCACATTGCCGGCCAGATACGGCTGCGCCCCGATGCGCCGGCACAGCCCGATGAACTCATCCGTGCCGAAGCTGTTGTCGTCAATCACGTCGCCCCAGGCGATGTTCACCGTCTTCGGCCGCTCCGCCCGCGGCCCGATCCCGTCCCGCCAGTTGTAGGTGTCGGCGAAGCAGCCGCCCGGCCAGCGTAGCACCGGAATCCCCAGCTCGCTCAGGTACCGCATCGCCAGCGCCCGGTAGCCGTCCACGTTGGGAATCTTCGACTGCGGCCCCACCCACAGCCCGCCATAGACGCAGGCGCCCAGATTCTCGGCGAACTGCCCGTGAAACTCCGGCCGCACCAGCCCGATCTCCTGATCCAGCCGCACCGTCAGCGCCAAGGCGCTCGAGGGCAGCGCCCAGCCCAGCCCCGGCGCCGCGCAGGCCGCCGCCGTCGCCGCGCCGGCGGCCAAGAATCGCCGCCGCGAAATCGTCCCGGGCCGCATGGCATCCTCCCGCGTCATGCGATCCCCGCCCGCTCCTTGGCCCGCCGGATGATCGCCGCCATCGTGTCCCGGTGTGCGGCGAAGGTGTCGTCCACCACGGTAATCGTCGGGATCTCCGCCGGATCCAGATTCAGCGTCTTGGGATTGAAGCGCCCGAACCCCGCCTCATACACTCCCGTCGAGCCCCGCCCCGGCGCCGGCGTGCTGAGGTGCTCGAACGCCCGGGCGTATTTCTTGAACGCCGGCGGATAGCCCCGCTCGGAGAACACTTGGAACAGCGGAATGAAGCCGAGCAGCGCGTCATAGGACATTTCTCCGCATGCGATGGCGTGCGCGTGTTTGCGCCGCAATCCCGTCACCAGCTCCCGGATCCCGGTGAAGATGTCCCCCTGGCGGTTGTTCACCCAGCCGCCGGCGATGTCGAGAAAATATCCGTCCGCGTGGTATTCGCTCAAGATCGCGGAAATGCGCCCGCCCAGCCAGTCCCGCCACGCCGCCACGCCCAGGTTCATGAACGGCGAATTGCCTTCGTCGTGCCGGTCGTTGTCCCAGTCCACCCAGTCCAGAAAATACGGCCGCCCGCTGGGCAGAATCGTCGCCCCCGCCGCGACCTTTTCGTAATCCGGCAGCCGGTCGTTGGCCGCGTCGGAGCCGAACATGGGCATGAAGCGAAAGCCCTGGCCGTGCCCATGGTCAATCAGCCGCCGCATCCCTGCCGGACCGCCCAGCCGCGGATCGGGCTGATAGGCCGGATAATTCCAGTAATACCGCCCATCCCAGGCCGGCAGGAACACCAGCACCCGCTCCGCCGGTATCTGCCCCGCCACCCAGTCCAAGGTGCGCGACATCTTCGCGAAGTCGTTGAAGATGTATCCCGTCCAATCCATGCCGTGCAGCGCCACCACCAGCGCCACGTTCCGCAGCCATGCCGGCACGTCGCTCCGCATCCGCCAGTCCGGCAAATCGAAGACCCGTTCCACGTGCGCGAAATGCGGCCGGAAGGCCGCGTCTTCCGCGCCCGCCCAGGTCAGCCGCCACGGCGCCGGAGCAATTTCCTGGCGCCGCCGCCAGCCCTCCGGTTCATAGGTCAGCTCCACGCGGTAACCATCCGGGCCAGGCTGGAAATAGAAACGGTGCGCATGCACCGCCGTATCCCGTGCCGACAGGCTGAAATATTTCCGCCCCGCCGCCGGCTGTTCCGCCTCGATCACCGTCAGCGGCGTGTTCATTCCCCCCGCCAAAAACAGCGAGTCGCCGCCGAAGGGATAGCCGAACAGCAGCTCGTTGTCCCGCGGATCGAAGAAGGAACCGCCGCCCGGCGATACCCGGCCGCGCGGCACGCCGCGCACGATGGCGGTGATCGCCTTGATGGCGTAGTCGTCGGCCTTCCGTCCCGCCGGCGGCACAACGTGCGCCCGCACCCGGCATTCCACCCCGTTCGTCACCCGCCGCAACTCCGCCGTGAACCCGCCTTCTGCGCTTTGCAGCCCCCCGGCGAAAATCAGCCGCCGGCAAACGATGTCCCAGCCGCCGCCCGCCGCCGGATGCGCCTCCAGCGCCGCCGGATCGGGCCCATAGGCGTTCTCGAAGGTGTACAGGCGAAAGGAAAATTCCAGCCCCCGGTACGCCACCGACGGCTCGGGAAAATTGAAGCTGAATTTCAAAAAGGCCCGGCCCCGCGGCGGAATGTACACCCCGCTCGTGCTGTTCAGCTCGCGAATCGTTCCGTCTGTCGCTGGCGCCGCCAATGCGGCTCCGTTTGCGCCCGCTAACGCCGCGCTTCCCGCGTCCGCCTCGGCCGCGCCACGCGCAGCGGCGTCATTCGCGCCCGGCAACGCCGCACCGGAAGCGCCGGGCAACGCCGGCCCCAACATCGCCCCCGCCCCCAAGGCGGCGGCGCCCTTCAGCACGCTGCGGCGGTTAGGCATCGTCCCTCCAGGCCCGGCCCGGGCGGAATGGTAGCGTTTGCATGAAGCTGCAAAGTACCCCCGCTCTCCTCCCGCTGTCAAGCATTCCCCCCACCCCGTGCGGCGGCGCACATCCGGCCGCCGGCAGGCCACGATCACCCTCGGCCCTGCCCCCGGAGGTCGGTGTGATTATCCGCGCTCTATATATGCCGAGCGTCGGATTCCGAAGGCTAAGACCGGGCACCCGCCCGCGCCGGAATTGTTCAGCTTGGGCCGCAGCTTCCCCATGTGGGTAGTGGAAGGCCCGAAAGACTCGCCGCGGCCGAGCTCGTCGAAAACGCACTGCAGCTCGGTCGCTCGGGTGACAATCACGCCGACGCTAAGGACATTCAGGTCGAAAAGGAGCCGGAACGTGGTCAGGTCGCGGTCGTAGAAGGGGTCCTTGTTGTTCCATTCCGTCTCGATCGCCACGCGGTTGCGAAAATAATCCACGTGATGGGTCGGCGCCAGGGTGGCTTCGCCGTCGGCTCGTACCTCGATCGCAAACGTGTGCTCCCGCCACATACGCTGATAGAAGAACCCGTCAATAGCCCTTGAGATCGGTGACTTGCGTCCCCCGGGTTGTAATACCTGGGACCGAATTAGCCGGAAACTGTCGAGAAAGGAGACCAGGTCGTCCCACTCCTCGCGAAAATCCTCATGCAGAACCGCAGCCGCGTGGTGAGTCTCGGCAACCTCGAACCTGCCCCGGATCCCTCGCGGAAACAGCGTCACAGCCATCGGGCAATTCTAGCCCATCAACCGGGGACTCACTCGAACAAAGACCTGGCCGCCTGGGAGTGATTTGAGTACGTGGGCCACCTCGGGCGGTAGGAACCATCCGCCTCGTCTCCCCAGCACGTCCAGCCCTTGCGCTCCCCACGGGCGAACAACTCAAGGTAGGGCCCTGGGCTGCAGGCCTCGATGATCGCGTATTGCTCGTCCGGCTTACGGGAATGCTCGCGCTTCCTGCTGCAGATGTAGTTCACCTGGCGGCGACCCGGCGCCAGGGTTCGCGCGTTTTTGCCCCGCACCCCGAACAGGACCAACTCCGTAACATTGCGGAAATAGAAGCCTACCCCTCTGCCGTCCGATCCGCCGTCCTTTCGAATCTTGTGCCAAACGATGTTCGATTTGTACCGGAAACCCCAGTGCGCCATCGCCGCCAGGCCCTCGGGTAGCAGTGCGTTCGGACACCAAAGGTACAAATGGCAGACGGGCGCCGCCAAATCTGCGACCGGTAGGGCATTGATCGCTTCCATACTCAGCGTCTGGTAGCGTGCCAGCCGCTTGTGCTCGGGCGCGATCTTGCCGGTTTTATTGGCGAACCTCCACGGAGGATCCACCAGAATGGTGCCGAACCCTCGCAAGCGCCCGGGGACCAACGGTCCGTCAGGCGACATCCCGGTTTCCCCGTCGGCGGAAAAGAAGACGCCATCCATCCAGCATTCCATCATCATCGCTCAAAACGCCGCGTGACAGAGCCCGCCTGCCCAACACCGGACGGCCGCACCACCGGCGGGAGCCGCAGCCCGCAGCCTATCGCGCCGGCGGCGGCGCGGTCGAGGCCCGCACCACCAGTTCGGGTTCCACCAGCCACTCCCGCGGCGGAGCGGCCGCCGCCTTGGCGGGATTGCGCTCCGCCGTCAGCGCGTGGAAGGCCATGCGCCCGATCGCCTCGCGGGGAATATCCAGCGTGGTCAGCGGCGGCGCCGCGAACTGCGCCAGCCCGATGTTGTCGTACCCCACCACGCTGATCTCCTCCGGGACCTTCAGCCCCTGCTCCCGCAGTTCCCCCAGCACCCCCAGCGCCATGAAGTCGTTGGCGCACAGGATCGCCGTCGGCTGCGGCCGGCTGGCCAGCACGCTCCGCGCCGCCCGCTTGCCTCCCAGCGGGTCGTCCGCCTCCATCGCCAGCGCGTAATGAATCCGCCCGTCGTATTCCTTCATCGTCGCCAGGAAGGCCTCCCGCCGCCCCTGCAACGGCTTCAGCCCCGGGTGGTGCCCCACGAAGGCCATCCGCCGGTGCCCCAGCGCGTACAAATATTCCACCGCCTTGCGGATCCCGCGCTCGTAGTTCACCTTGATGCTGGTCACGTGCGGCCCCGGCTGCCCCACGTCGTAGATCACGGTCGGCATGCGGCTCTCCGCCAGCTCGGCTTGCAGCGCCGGGTCCATCTCGGAAACGATGATCGCCGCCCCCGCCGCGCGGAATTGCAGCAGTTGGTGCACCGCCGCCAGCAGCCGCGCCCGGTCGTAGCCGGTGTTCTGCACCGTCACGTCGTAGCCGTGCTCGTGCGCCTCGCTCTCCATCGCCCGGAAGATATCCAGAAAGAACGGATTCTCCAGGTTGGAGACCACCAGCCCCACCGTGCGGCTCTTCCCAGCCGCCAGCACCCGCGCGTGCAGGTTGGGATGGAAGTTCAGCTCACGGATCGCCCGTTCCACCGCCTTGCGCGTGGCCGGGTTCACCAATGCGGATTGATTAAGGACGCGGGAGACGGTGGTCGTGGACACCTTCGCCCGCCGCGCCACTTCAGCTAGAGTCACTGCGCACGCCGTCGGAGAATCATTCGCCGCTCATTCTATCAAGCCGCCTATCAAGCCGCTCGCCGCCCGGTCGCGCGCCGGCCGCACCCGCCCGGCCCACCACCAGACCGCCCGAGCGGGCAAGCGCAGCGAAGCGGAGTGGCAATCAGTGCCGGCCGCAGGCAATGAGGGCTGGGAGGTGTACCCAGATGTACCCGACCCGGCCCGAATTGCCGAGAACGACGCGTGGCGCCGCTTATCGCCCCGCCCGCTACGCCTGCCGGCCCCGCCAGCGCCGCGGCTTATAATGCGCCGGCCAGTAGACCGCGAAATGCGAGTCCCGCACCTGATAGAACGGCCGCAGCGGCACCGTCTGGCTTTGCCCCGCCAATTGGAAGCGCAGCGGCTCGCCGCCAGCGTGCTCGACCCAGTCGGTTTGATCGGGTCGATCGAGCTCGATGGTCGGCACCCGCAGCGGCCGGCCGCCCCAGGGGCCGTTGTTACCGTAGCGCATCTTTTGCGTGATCCCCGCCGCGCCGAAATCGCCGGCCAGGCAGACTGGGCCGTACATCATCGCCACTAGCTCCGGGTTGCCGTGCAGCGTCTCGGCGTGCAGCGCCATGGGCAGCTCCATCTCCAGCTTGTCGCCGCCGCGCCAGCGCCGGCGGATGGAGACGTAGCTGCTCGGATTGGCGAACACCGGCAGCGGCTGGCCGTTCAACTTGAGCCCGCCGCCCTGGACCCAGTACGGCACCCGCAGGTTCAGCGCCAGCTCCTCCTGCGGCGCCGCCACCACCGTCAGCGCCGTGCCCTCCTGCTCCGGGAAGCTGGTGTCCTGGCGCAGCCGCAGATTCATCTCTGGTGCGTTCAGCTCGGAGGCGATGAACAGATTCACATACACGCCGTTTTGGTCGTGGAAGTAGATCGTGTCGTTCATCTTGGAGAACTCCTCCATCCCGGTGCCGGTGCAGCACCAGAAGGAGTTGAACGGCGTGTTGAAGGTGCGCCAGAAGCCGGGCTGGAGGGCAACGTAATACTGCTTCAGCCCATGCTCCTCCTGCGTGCCCAGGCGGCTGTTGAACAGGGTGCGCTCGTAGTAATCCATCGCCGCCGGGTCGCCCGACCAGCCGAAGATGTGCCGGGTCAGCTTCAGCATGTTGTAGCCGCAGCAGCATTCCTCGCTGGCGGGCCCCACCGCCATATGGCCGGGGTCGTGCTGCCAGTACTCGTTGTTGCTGGTGCCACCGGTGGCATAGGCGCGCTCGCCCGTAATCTCATGCCAGAAGTAATCCGCGATGTTGTAATACCGCGGCTCGCGCGTCAGCTCATAACCCCGCGCTGCGCCGATGACCTGCGGGATATGCGTGTTGGCGTGCAGGCCTTTCAGCTCGTCGCGATGCGCTTGCAGGGGATCAAAAAATGACGCCGTTTCGAAGCGCCGCGCGATGGCGACGTACTCTTCCTTGCCGGTCACCGCGTAGAGGTTGTACATCACCTCGTTCATGCCGCCGTACTCGGTCAGCAGAATCCGCTGCATCAGGTCGTAGCTGAGCGGCTGCGTCCACCGCCCGACCCAACCCGCCAGCCCCTCGGCGGTCTTCAGCGCCTGCTCGTTGCCGCAGTGGACGTACATGTCCAAATGCCCGGCCAAAATCTTGTGCAGCGTGTAGAACGGCGCCCATACCGGCTTGCCTTCCCGCAGCCGATCGAAAAAGCTGACCGGAAACGCGCTCAGGTAGCCGTTGCCATGCGCCTTCTGGCAGGCCGCCAAATCATCCACCAGGCCGTAGGCCTTGCGCTTCAGGCTTTCATCTCCCGTCGCCGCGTACATCAGCGCGCAGGCGGACAGATAATGCCCGCCGCTCAGGTGCCCGCGCAGCTCCACCTTCGGCGCCTCCCAGCCGCCCAGCGGCTCCGCGTTCGAAGGCAGCCCGGCGGTGATGCGGAACATGTGCGCCAGCCGGTCGTTGGGCAGCAGGTGCAGGTAGGCCTGGTTATGGTTCCGGGCCGTCAGCACCAAACCCGGCCGCAGCGCCACCTGATGATTGCGGAACGGCTCCGGCCGCCAGGGCGCCAACTCGCGATGGCCGGGGGCGGTGCGGCCCGGAATCGTATCCAAAACGGGATCTTGCGCATAGCCGCGGCTGCGCAGCGCGGCGGGCAGCAGCGCGGCTCCGGCGGCGAGTTGAGTGACGAAGGCACGGCGGTCAGGCATCGGGAATCCCTCCATTGAAAGCGCTTGCACCCGCATTGTACCTCCCCCGGCCCTGCCGTCAAGCCGCCCGCGCACGCCCCCCGCCTGCCGCCTGTGCGCAATCGCACCGCCCCCATATCGGCGCCGTGGCGACCCGCCCGCCCCGCCCACCTCCGGCCCGGCAGCTACCGCCGGGCGCACCAGCAATACGCCCGCGCGGGGCGCCATTCAAGCCCCGCCCAGCGGAGCGCCAACCATAGCCGCATGCCAAGCGTTCCGGCCTCCCAACGCGCTGGGCATGCCCAAAGGCCCTCCGCCCAGCGGAATTTCCGCGCGCGCGTCCCCCGTCCCCCATCCCTCGTCCCCCATGGTGGCTGGTACGATGGTGGTTCGGCCATGCCCACCCCCCTGCGCGCCAAAATCACGGCTGTCGGCACCTACGTCCCGGCTCGCGTGCTGAGCAATCAAGACCTGGAGCGCATGGTCGAAACCAACAACGAGTGGATCGTCTCCCGCACCGGCATTCGCGAGCGGCATCTGGTGGCCGCGGGCCAAGCCACCAGTGATATGGCCGTGGAAGCAGCCCGCGCCTGCCTGGCCGAGCGCGGCCTGGGCGCGGATGCGGTTGAGTGCCTTTTGGTCGCCACCGTCACCCCGGACATGCTGTTTCCCTCGACCGCCTGCCTGGTGCAGGACCGGCTCGGCGCCAAATGCTGGGGCTTTGATGTTCTCGCCGCTTGCAGCGGCTTCCTCTACGCCCTCTCCACCGGCGCCCAGTTCATCGCCAGCGGCGCCCATCGCCGCGTCCTGGTCATCGGCGCCGACACCATGTCCAGCATCATTGACTATAAGGACCGCGCCACCTGCGTCTTGTTCGGCGATGGCGCCGGCGCGGTGCTGCTGGAGCCCGCCGAGCCTGGCGACCCCGCCGGCCTGCTCGACTTTCACCACCAAATCGAGGGCGCCGGCGGTGCCAGCCTGTATATGCCCGGCGGCGGCAGCCGCCATCCCGCCACCGCCGAAACCGTCGCCCAGGGCATGCATTACGTCCACCAAGACGGCGGCACCGTCTTCAAATACGCCGTGCGCAAAATGGAGGACGTCTGCCGCCAGGTGCTCGAGCGCAACGGCCTGACCCCGGCCGATGTGGACTGCCTTATCCCCCATCAGGCCAATCGCCGCATCATCACCGCCACCATGGAACGCCTCGGCCTGCCCGCCGACCGCGTCCTCATCAACATTGACAAGTACGGCAACACCACCGCCGGCACCATCCCCTTGGGCATGGCCGACGCCCGCGCGCGGAAAATGATCCGGCCCGGCTCCCTGGTCCTGCTCGCCGCCGTCGGCGCCGGCTATACCGCCGGCGCCGCCCTCCTGCGCTGGTAACGCACCCGGCCTGCGCGATCCGCCACGCGCAGCCTCAACCCCCGCCCCGCCCGGTTTCATTGCTTCAATAATCCTGGGGTTATTGAATCTGAAAACAAACCGCTGGCTTCAATGGCAGGCCCTAACGATGAGACACTGGCGAACCCGCGCGCGGAGCCCCCTTTCGCCGCTCCGCGCGGCACTGCCCCGCCCGCCCCAGTCGTCCAGCCGCCGCCTGGTCCGCCCTAGCAGCCGCGCCGCTCGCCCCCTCGGGCCCGCTGGCGTCCCGCTGCCGGCCGCGCCGCCGAGTGACAAAATACAATGCCTTTGGGACGAACGCGGCACTGATTTCAAAGGCTTTATCCATCCCGTCGCCGCCCCAGGCCAGCCAAAATGTCACTCTTTCTTGCGCCGCCCGCAAGCGCGAACTCGGGCGCCCGCCGCCGCCCCGCCGGGGGCCATCCCGCGCCGCCCGCCGCTCAGTGACGCGACCCGCCAGCCAGGCAACTCACCGTGACTGACGGACATCTCAATCCTATGTCAGCCGGCCGCGGCCGGTGAGCGGCTAGCGCGGAAAACGCCGCTGGAGAAACGCCAGCGCGTCGGCGCGGGTGACCAACCGCCCCTCCAGTTGGGCGTCTTCCACCGCCGTCAGCATCTCGCGGTAGGCCGGCCCGGGCGGATAGCCCAGCGCCGCCAAGTCGTCGCCGGTCAGCAGCCGCGGCGGCCGCATCTGCTCCGGCCCGGCGGCGTCCAGTTGCCCGCGCACGAACTCGTACAGATGCAGATCGCCATGGCTCATCTGGCAATCCAAGCGGTGCAGTTCCAAATGCCGGGCGAAGCCGGGCTGGCGCAGGAAGCGCTTCAGCGTGCTCATCCGCATCCGCTCCACGTCGGCGAACCTCATGTGCTGCGCCACCAGCGCCACCACCGCCTGCGTCTCTTCGCGCGACAGCCGCAGCCGCCGGCAAATGTCCTCCGCCATCGCCGCTCCCACCGCCGCGTGCTGGTCGAAGCGGATGCGGTCCGGAGCACGCCGGAAGGTCGGCGGCTTGCCCACGTCATGCAGCAGCGCCCCCAGCGCCAGCACGGGGTCGGCCCCCGCCGGCAGCGCCGCCAGCAGCATCAGCGTGTGCGTCCAGACATCCCCCTCGGGATGGAACTCCGGCGGCTGTTCCACGCCGTGCATCGCCGCCACCTCGGGCAGCACCACCGCCAGCAGGCCCAGCTCGTCCAGCAACTCGAAGGCCCGCCGCGCCCGCCCCTCGGTCAGCATCTTTAGCAGTTCGTCGCGGATCCGCTCCGGGCTCACCACCGTTAGCGCCGCCGCCTCGGCGCGAATGGCCGCGGCCGTCGCCGCGTCCAAGGTGAACTCCAGCCGCGCCGCGAACCGCGCCGCCCGCAGCAGCCGCAGCCGGTCCTCGCGAAACCGCACCCGCGGATCGCCGATTGCCCGCAGGATCTTGGCCTTCAAATCCGCCTGCCCGCCGACCGCGTCCAGCACCTCGCCGCGGACCGGATCCAGCATCAGCCCGTTCACGGTGAAGTCCCGCCGCCGCACGTCCTCGCGCCAGTCCGCGCTGTAGCGCACTGCCGCCGGACGCCGCCCGTCCGCATACCCCAAATCGGCGCGAAACGTCGCCACCTCCACATGCCGGCCGCCTTCGCCCTGCACCAGGATCACGCCGAACTGCGCCCCCACCGCGGTGTGGCGCGGGAAGAGCCGCTGCACCTCCTCCGGCCCGGCGTCGGTGGCCACGTCATAGTCCGCCGCCTCCCGCCCCAGCAGCTGGTCGCGCACGCAGCCCCCGGCGAAATACGCCTGATGTCCCGCGGCGCGCAGGGCGTGCAAAATATCCAGCGCCAAGGAGGCGGACGTGGCGGGCATGGGTGATGGCGGCGGGCGCAGCGGCGGTTAGCGGCGGGCCAGCAACACCCGCTCCCAGCCTTGATAATCGCGGCGCGCTTCCACCGCCGCCCAGCCCGCCAGCAGCGGCCGCAGCGCGGCGGCGGAACGATAGCCGGTTTCTAGTATGAGCCAGCCGCCGGAACGCAGGCGCGCCCGCGCCTGCGGCAGCAGCGTCGCATAGGCCTCCAGGCCGGTGGGTCCGGAGACCAGCGCGCCGAGCGGCTCGTGCTCCCGCACCTGCCGTTCCAGATGGGCAAATTCCTCTACGGAGACATAGGGGGGATTCGACACGATGAGATCGAATATCGGCCGCGCGGCGAAGGCCGCCAGCCAATCGGCTTGCAGCAGGTTCACCGCCGCTCCCAGCCGCCGCGCGTTCGCCGCCGCCACCGCCAGCGCCGCGGCGGAACGGTCGCTGGCCGCGACCCATGCCCCCGCGCCCAACTCCAGCGCCAGCGTCACGGCGATGGCCCCCGATCCGGTCCCGGCGTCCAACACCATCAGCCGCGGCGCGTTCGCTCCCGCCGTTCCGGCCGCGGCGCGCGTTTTGGCGTCGGCTCTGGCCTTCGCTTTCTCGTTCGCTTTGGCCTTCGCTTTCTCCAGCGCCGCGCTGACCACCAGTTCCGTCTCCGGCCGCGGAATCAGCACCGCCGGGCTGACCTGGAACGCGCGACCGAAAAATTCCCGCTCGCCGGTCAGATATTGCAGCGGCTCATGCCGCGCCCGCGCCGCCACCCAGGCTTGGAACTGCCGCGCCGCGGCGGCCTCCGGCGCGGCCTCCGGGTGCGCGTACAGCCAGGCGCGTTCCCGCCCGCTCGCCGCAAGCCACAGCGCCTCCGCGTCCCGCCGGGGTTCGGCCAGCCCGGCCGCGGCCAGCGTGGCGGCGGCGGCGGCGATCAGCTCGGCGGTGGTGGCCATGGCCCGCCCCGCTCCCGGGCTAGGCGCTCTGCCCGCGGGCGCCGCCGGCCAGCGCGGCCAGGCTTTCCTGGTACGGCGCGCGCGCCACGCCCGCCTCCGTGATGATGGCGGTCACATAGCGGTTGGGCGTCACGTCAAACGCCGGGTTGGCCACCGCCACGCCCTCCGGCGTGATCGGCACGCCGCGCAGGTGCGTCACCTCCGCCGCAGCGCGCTGCTCGATGGGAATTTGCTCGCCGCTGGCGAGGCTTAGGTCCAGCGTGGACAGCGGCGCCGCGACGTAGAACGGCACGCCGTTTTCATGCGCCAGCACCGCCACCGAATAGGTCCCGATCTTGTTGGCCACATCGCCGTTGGCCGTGATCCGGTCCGCCCCCACCACCACCGCCCCCACGCGCCCGCTATGCAAAAAATGGCCCGCCATGTTGTCGGTGATCACCGTCGTGGGAATGCCGTCCTGCTGCAGCTCCCACGCCGTCAGCCGCGCGCCCTGCAAATAGGGCCGGGTTTCATCGGCCAGCACCCGCAGCGCCTTGCCGTCTTCCACCGCCGCCCGGATCACGCCCAGCGCCGTGCCATAGCCGGCGGTGGCCAGCGCCCCGGCGTTACAGTGCGTCAGCACCTCGCCCGCCGCGGGCAGCAGCGCCGCGCCATGGCGGCCGATCGCCCGGTTGATGGCGATGTCCTCGGCGCAGATCGCCAGAGCTTCCTCCCGCATCCGCCGCCGCACCTCGCCCAGGTCGCCGCTCACCGCGGCCGCCTCGAAGGTCTGGTTCATCCGCTCCAGCGCCCAAAACAAATTCACCGCCGTGGGCCGCGTCGCCGCCAGCGTGGCGCGAATGGCCGCGAACTCCTGGCGCAGCGCCGCCATCTCCCGCGCCGGCGATTGCAGCACGCCCAGCGCCGCGCCCATCGCCGCCGTCACGCCGATCGCCGGCGCGCCCCGCACCACCATCGCCCGGATGCCTTCGGCCACTTCCTGGTAGTTGCGGCAAAGGCGGTAGGTGACCGTCGCCGGCAGTTGCAATTGGTCCAGCAGCTTGACGCCTTCGTCCGTCCATTCCACCGTGGGCAGCATCAGCGGCCCTCCCCCGCGCCGGCTTGAGCTGCGGCGCGGCGCTGGTGCTCCGCCCGCACCTCGGCGGCGGTGAACAGCGCCGTGAAGGGACAGTCCTGGCCGGGAAACCGTTGGCGCCAGAGCGCATTCAGGTTGGCGCGCCCGCCGGCTTCCTCCCGCTCCACCAGGCAGAACACTTGCCGCACTTCCAGCTCCGCGGCCCAGGCGGCTTCAATCGCCTGCACGGTCGAGGCCGCCGTGGTGCAAACGTCATCCACGATCGCCACCGCCATTCCCGCCCGCACCTCCCCTTCGATCTTTTGCCCCGTCCCGTGCGCCTTCTCGCTTTTTCGCACGATGAACGCCGACAGCGGCGGCGGCGCCGCGCCGGCGCCCGCTTCCCCATGCAGCATCGCGCTGACCACCGCCACCGCGCTGACGATGGGGTCGGCCCCCAGCGTCAGCCCGCCCACCGCCGTCACCGGCGCGGCCGCCGCGCGAATCGCGTGCAGAATCAGCTGTCCCGTCCGCAAGCCGCCTTCCCCATCCAGGGTGGTGCGCCGGCAGTCCAGGTAATAGTCGCTGCGCCCGCCCGAGGAGAGCAGAAAATCGCCCAAGCGGAAGGACTTTTCCGCCAGGATCTCCAGCAGCCGGCGCCGCGCGGCGGCGGGGTCGGCCAATGCGGCGCTAATGCGCCAGGTGTTGGAAGTTCTGGTAGCCATGCGTGGCGACGAAAAGCGCGATGAAAATCGTACCGTTGTAAACGCAGTGGATGATCCAGCTGGCGACCAGCGAACCGCTGAACGCGCGGGCCGCGGTCAGCACGATGCCCACGATGGAAATCAGCAGCACCGGCCAGAAGGCGCCGGCCAACTGCGCCGAATGCACCAAGCCGAACAGGACCCCGGTGGTGACGATCGCCAGCCATTCGGCGTGTCCCCAACGGGAGAGCGCCCGGAAAATCCAGGCGATGCCGTTCAACAGCGGCACCGTCAAGATCGCCAGCGCTCCGGCCGTGATGAACGCGATGTCGGGACCGCGCAGCGAATAGCCGAGGATCGAATCCCGCATCGCCGCCAGGCCCGCGATCAAGGTGGTGGCCCCCGCGCCCGCCCACAGAAACGGCCGCCAGGCCCGCGCCTGCTGCTCGCTCATGCCCGCGGCGAACGACAACCGCAGGCTGGGGTAGAGCAGGCCGCGGAAAATGAACTCCTCGAACAACGGGGCCACGCCCACGCCGAAAACGGTCAGCGCCCAAGCGCTGTGGGAGTTGAAGATGCGGTCAATCGGCAGCTGCTTGGGAATGGGCAGAAACCGTGACAGCCACTCTAGCGCAACGGAGAGGAAAATTCCTACCAGGAGCAGCGTGCCGGCCAACGACCAAGGGATCTTGGTCCAGTGAACCGCCCGCCAAAACCGAACCCCATACAACCGCGTCAGCCACAAGTAGGCGAACAGGAAACCGGCTAGGTACGCCGCGCCTTGCACCGTCAGCAAGAACGAAAGCGAGGTCAGCGGGCTGAAGCCCGTCAAAGGATGCTGCCCGCCGGCGGCATTGAACAAAGCCAAGACGGCGATGCCCAGAATCAAGGCCGCGATCAGCGCCAGCCCGGTGAACAGCACGATCAGCGCCACATCCAATCCGCGCCAAGCCGGATCCTGCGCCGGCGGCAGCGGAGGCGGCGGCGGCGCGGAAAAGACGGATGTCGTGGGACTGTCGGGAGTCAATACCTCAGTATAGGGGGCCCGGCGCTAGGTTGCGCCGGATCTCCCGCCGCCGCCTGCCTCAGCCGCGGCATGGCGCATGCGCCCGGCAACCCGGTGCCGGCCCACCCTCCTCCGGCCGCCGCCTAGAACAGCTTCAACTGAATGGTCAGATACTTCTTCGGGTGTTTCTTGAACGCCTTGAGCAAGCTGCGCAACTCGCTGGTCAAGCTGTCCAGGTGATGGTACAGCGTCGGGTTGGTGACCAGTTGCCCGGCCGTGCCCTTGCCCGCCTTCAGCCCAGCCAGCAAGCCGTCCAGATTCTGGATCGTGTCCCGCATGTGGATCGCGGTCTGCTGGTTGCGCAGCAGCATCCCAATCGTTCCCTTGCCCGAATTGATCTGCGTGGTGGTACGGTTCAGCCCCTGCACCAATTGGTCGGCATGGTTGTACAGGCTGGGATCGTTGATCAGCTTGGCCATCGTCCCCGGTCCATGCTGAATGCGCTCCAGCGTGTCGTTCAGCCGGTTGAGCGTGGTGTTCAGCTTGGCGTACAGCTCGTGGTTGTAGACCAGCTCCCCGATCGTGCCCTGCCGGGTATTCATCGCCGCCGTCAGCGTTGCGACGTTCTTGGCGATGGTGTTGAAGCGGTCATAGAGCTGCTCGGAATAGATGAGCTTGCCGATGGAGCCTTGCCCGCTTTGGATTTGGTCCATCAGCGCGCCCAGGCGCTCCACGATGTCGTTGGCGTTTTGCAGCAGCGTGTGGCTGGTGACCAGCAGTTCCGAGATGCCGGCGGCGCTGGCCGACTTCAGCACCGTGCCGTCCCGCGCCGGCGGCGAGCTGGCCGTGCCGCGGCGGATGTTCACCATGGTGCCGCCGAGCGGGTTGATCGCCCCGAGTTCGGCGACCGAGTCCTGCCGCAGCCAGGCGCGGGCATCGTTGGCGACGGCCATCTCAATGCGCACCGGCTCCGCCGGGTTGGGAGGATGGGTGGACAGATCGACCGAGGTGACGTTGCCGATGCTGACCCCCGCCAAATTGACGATGGCGCCCCGCCGCAAGCCCGCGGCGTCATTGACGTAGGTGGCGATGTGCAGCTTGCCGGCGAACGTCGCCTTGCCGGTCATCAGGAAGATGATCACCAGCAAAATGGCGATGGCGATGACCATCACCAGACCTACTTTGACCTGAGACCACTTGAGTTCGGCGCGCGAAGGCAAATTCGATCTCTCCCGGGCGACCTAACCGGCTCCCCACATCTTGACCTGTGTCTTTGCGTTCACCCTAACACGGATGGACGATCCGTGGAATGTCCCGCCGGGGACGGCGGCGCGCGGCGCCCGCCGCGGGGTGCGGCTCGGCCGCCCGGTTCGGGATGCCCGGCGTTGCGGGGCTGCGGCGGGGTGGATGCGGCGGGACGATGCGGCAGGGTGATACGGCGGGGCGATGCGGCAGGGTGATACGGCGGGGCGAGAACAGCCGGCAATGGTTGTCCGTTGGGGGTCAGGGGATCTCCCGATTGCCGCGTTATGCGGGGGCGGACGCCGTCGCCGGGCCCGCCTCGGCCCGCGCCAAGGCGGCATGCCGGCCGGCGAAGCGAAACGTCAGCAGGCCGGCGGCCAGGTAGGCGCCGCCGCCCGCCGCCAGCGCCCAGCTCATGCCCCAGTGGATGGCGATCAGCATCGCCAGCACCGAGCCCAGCACGCTGGCCGCCGCGTTGACCGCCCAAGCCCAGGCCACCACCTCCGGCCCGCCGCCCGCCAGCCAGCGAATGCCGGCGGGAAAGGGCAGACCTTGCAAAAACGCCAGCGGCGCCAGCAGGCCCGCCGTAATCAGAATGCGGCCCGCCAGGGGCAGTCCCACCCAAGCGCCTAGCCAGCCGGAAAGCTGCCATAGGTAGAGCCCCACGGCGGCTTCGATTCCCGTCACCACCCAACGCATGCCGCCGCAGGCGTAATGCCGCCGCCCCCACAGCGCTCCCAGGCCGCTGGCGGCTAGCATCACGAATATCACCACCGTCAGCGCGTAGACCGGGTTGCCCAGAAACAAGACAAACTGCTGCACGAAGGCGACTTCGATCAGGATGTAACCCAACCCCAGGGCCAGGAAATAGGCCAAGTCCAACGGCGCCCCGCGTGGCAGCCGGACCCCCGCCCAGCGCAGCGGCAACAGCAGAAACACCGCCACCGCCGCCAGCGAAATCCCCAGCAGCGAGAGCAAGATGAATAGCGCCAAATTGACTTTGAAGTCCATGGCGCGAAAGGGCCGCGGCGAGAAGAGGTCGCGCAGCACCGCCGCCGTCTTCAGCGTATAGAAGAAAAACGGCCGGTTGTCCGTCGGCGGGGTGAGGTCGAAGGGATAGGCGGCGGCGAACCGGGCCGGATTGCGGCTTGCCAGCAAGCGGCTGAAGGCGTTGTCCCGCGGCGCGCCGGGCAAAGCCAGCCAACGCAGATGCCGGTGGTCGGCGGCGAAGCGCCGCAGCCGCGCCAGGTCGCCGGACGTCAACGGCTGCCGGCCGATCAAGGTGGTGACCGTTACGCCCCGGCGGTCCAAGCGCCCGTCCGCGAGCACGGCGATGCAGGGCCGCGCATCGCGGACGCCGTAGCCGCGGCGCAGGGCGGCGATCCCCAATGCAACCACCCGCAGCGCCTCCCGCGGGCGGCGAAACTCCCAGCGGGTAATGGACAGCAGTCCGCGCGGCGTCAGGTGCTGGAGATATTCCTGGAAGGCTTGCACCGTGTACAGATTCGCCTCCGACAAGGCCATCGCCCCCGCCGCCGTCGCCGCCCAGGTATCCACCATGGTGGCCTGCACCACGCCATAGCGGCGGCGGCTATGGCGCAGGTAATTGCGGCCCTCGGCGACCACGGCGCGCACCGGCGGGCGGCCATACAGATCGTGGGAATAGGCGCGGTAGCGCCCCAGCATCAGATCGCGAATGATGATGGGGTTGATATCCACGGCGGTCACCCGCGGAGCGCCGCCCAGCACCGCGCGCATCACGTCGGCGCCGCCGCCGGCGCCAATGATCAGCGCGGTGGTTCCCGGACGGGCGGCATAGGCGGCGTCGGCGCTGACGCTGGTGTAAGCGGCCGCCAGCGCCGGATCGCGGCGGGCTTGTTGCGCGGAAAAGGGCACGATGGCCGTGGCGGCGTCGGAATCAATCAAAATCATCCGGCCGCCCCGCGGCGTGGCTTGCACCTGGATGCGGGACAAGGAGTTCCAGCGGTGATAGACGATGTCCCGCTGCCGCGCGCCTTTGGCGTAGCGAATGTCGAACCAGCGGCCCTGCATGTCGCCCAACGCGAGCAGCACCGCCAGCGCCGCCAGCACCAGGCCGCGGCGCCGCCAGCGGCGGTCAAACGCCGCCGCGGCCAGACACGCCAGCGCCGCCGCCACCAGGATGGCGCTGGGCCCGCCGCAGCGGTCCATCAGCGGCACAAACGCCAAACAGGCCGCCGCCGCTCCCCCCAGATCGGCGCCGTACAGCCGGTGTACGCGCCGCGGATGGGCGGCGAGAACGGCGGCAACCGCGAAGCCATTGCCGGCAAACGGCGCCGCGGCCAGCAGGAAGATCGCCGTCAGCGCCAAAAAATTGCCCCAGCTGACCGTCAGCGAAATATCGGCGTGCAGGATGCCGAACAAGGCGGCGATCGCCGCGGCGCCGGACAAAGCGCAGGCCGCGGCCGCCGCCGGCAGCGCCGGCCGGGCGGGATCGCGGCGGAAATACAGAAACGCCCCCAAGCCGCCGGCCCCCAATCCCAACAAGGCGATGGAAATGGCCATGAAGGCGAAGTGGTAGAACAGCACCACCGAGAACAACCGCGTCAGGGACAGTTCCAGCAGCAGCGAGGCCAAGCTGGTGCAGGCGACGCCGGCCAAGGCGCGAGCGGGAACGGCGCGCGCGGCAATAGGCGAGTCGGCAATGGCGCTCGGCGAGCCCATAACGCAAAACCCGGCGATGCCCAGCAGTTTAGCGCGATGCCAAGGGCAGGTCCGCCGCGGCCGCTCGCGGGTCCGCCGCCGCGCCCGTGACCCAGGGCGCCGCCGGCCAGCCCGGCCGCAGGCCGGCGGGCAGCAGCAGCCAGGCCACGACCGCGGTCATGGTGAAGCATTCCAGGGCGAACGGCGGGAAGCCAAGAAATCCCGGCAAGGGCATGGCGAAGACTTTGAGGTGCTGCCCCAGCGGAAAGATGTACTCCCAACGGGCCGCCGCCCAGTAATTCCAGAATTCCCACAAAAAGCCGCAGATGCCGCCGCTGGCCAGCAATGCATACAAACGGCCGGGGCGGCCGGCGCGCAGATCGCCCAGCACCGACGGCAGCCCCAGGCGATCCGCCAGCGGCTCCAATAAGGGCGCAAATCCCACCCACACCGCGCCGAACCCATAGCGCCCAATCTGCACCGGCAGAACCACCGGCGCCGTCACCAGCAACGCGCCCACGACGGCCATGCCCCAGCGCGCGCCCGCGGAGGGGTTCCAGGCCGGACACCGCGTCTGCTCCAGTCCGGCCGCCAGCAATAAATCGGCCACCAGAAACAGGCCGGGCAGAATGGTGGCGAAGGCCCATGCTCCGCCCAGCACGAACAATGCGCCGTGGGCGGGAACGCCGACGTAGCGCCAGTTTTGCAAGCGTACGTTGTAGGCTTCGAACGCCAGCCAGATGGGCACGGAAAGCAGGCACAACACCGTGAACGGCGCCGCATGATGCAGGGGCGAATCGCCGCGATGGCGATAGATGCCCGCGTCCACCGCGGGAATGAACGCCGTCCAGATCAGGGCCGTGAAGAACGTCGTCACCCACGGCGTGCGCAGCGCCAGCAGGGCTTCCAGCACCGCGATGGCCGCCACCGCGACCCAGCCGTACGTTGGATACCGGCGCCGGGGAGGGGCGGCGCTGCTCGCTGCCGGCCGGCGCGCCGCCGCCCACGCCAACACCGCGCCGCTGACCGCCGCGGCGCTAATTCCGAATGCCACAAGTGCCCGCATCTCGATCTCTATGGTAAAGCCCGCGTCCACGGCTTGCCCGGGCCGGCTAGCGGTTGGGGCGGAAGTACCCGTAAAGCGCCAGCAGCGGCCAGGTCAGCAGGTTGGTCAGCCAACGGGCCGGACGGTCCAAGTTCACTTCTGGAACCCGCAGCGGTATCCATCCTCCATCCATCTTGTCTGGATTGCTGAACAGAATATGCTGCGTGTGGAAGCGCGCGGCGCCCGGGCGGAGAAACGCCAGTTCCGGCGCCGGCCGGTGCAGGCCCGCCGCCACCTGCCGCAGGACGGCTTCCGGATCGGCGATGAAATCCCGGTAGCGGAAGCGCCAACGCAGCGGCGCGCGGCGCGCCAGCACTTCCGACAATACGCTCGCGAACCAAATCCAGCGGATCACCTTGATGGGCCGGATCTTGGGCAGGTAGGCTTTGCGCCGGCGCCAACTGGCCACCACGCCGCGCGGATCGCGCACCAGGTGCAACACCGCCAGCTCCACGCCCGGCAGTTCGCTCAGGATCAAGCCGATGGCGGGATTCTTGGAAATATCCACCACCCAATCCGCGCCCGCCTGGGCGGCGACATTGCGGTACAGGGGCACCAAGACCTCCGCCATCGCCATGCGCAGCGCGGCATCGTGGCGCATCCGCCGCCACAGGCGCAACAAATTGCGCGTGCGCCAGGGCAGGCCAAAGTCGCGCACCGGCCGGCCCGCGGCGACCGCGCTCCAGAATGGGCACTCCGCTTCCGGCAGGCCGCAGCCGCACGGCACGGTCACCGCCTGCGCGTCGGCGAACAGCAAGGACAAGCCCAGCTCGCCGGCGTTGACCAGACCCGGCAGTTCGCCGAGCATGCGCCCCGCCAGCGTGCTGCCGCAGCGGGCGCTGCCGGCTAAAAACAAGATGCGCAAGGGCGAATCCGCCACGGCGGGCCTAGCTCAGCTCAATCTGCTGATAGCGGATGCCGGCTTCCTGCAGCACCCGCAGCGCGGTATCGCCCATCGGATACGCCGCGTTGTACACCACGTCCGCGATGCCGCCGTTGACGATCATCTTGGTGCACTGCAAGCAGGGGGAAAAGGTGGTGTAGAGCGTCGAGCCCTTGATGGAGATGCCATGGTAGGCGGCCTGCACGATGGCGTTTTCCTCGCCGTGAGAGCAGAGGCACTCGTCCAGGCGGGTGCCGCTGGCGGCCAGGGCGTTGCAGCGCGGGCAGCCGCCCTCGTTGCAATTGGTGATGCCCCGCGGCGTGCCATTGTAGCCGGTGGAAATGATGCGCCGGTCCTGGACGATGACCGCGGCGACCTTGCGCTTGATGCAGTTGCTGCGCAAGGCCACGATGCGGGCGATGCGCATGAAGTACTCGTCCCAGCCGGGCCGCGGCTCATCCCGCATCCAGGGAAGGATGACCTGTTCGGCGCGGGCCAGGAAGGGCTCGACCGGACCGTCGTTGCTCACCGTGGCGTTGGCCAGCGCGGCGCAGGCGTCCAGGTCTTGCCCGGCGGCGCCGCCGCCGCCGCGCTCGCGCTGTTCCAGCGCCGAAAACTCCTCGAAGCTCTTCGGGGTGCGGGGATCGCCGCGTTCGACGGCGCGCCGGTAGCGCAGCTCGATCGGCGCATCCACGTGCAGCAGAAAAAAGCGCGGCAGGCCGCGCAGCGTCTCGATCTCCTTGGGGTGGCGGATGGAATCCACCACGTAGTTGCGGTCGTTTTGGATGCGCTGCACGGTGCGCGCCGCCAGCACGCCCGGCCCGAAGCGGCGGCGCAGGTCATTGCCCTTTTCGATCAAGTTTTCGCGCGTCGGGGCGACGCCGTTCGCCTCCAGATCGGCGCGGATTTCATCCGAAAGCGAGTGGTAATAAAAGCCCTTATCGCGAAGGTAGTTCGCCAGCGTGGTTTTGCCCGAGCCATTGGCGCCGGTTAAGCCGATAACCATAGGGATGCAGGCCCCAGTGTAGCCGGTTCCCGCGGGCGGGGCGAATCGCGCCGCATCGCCACGCGGGCCGGCCCGGGTAGAATCGGGCGATGGCTTCGGGACAGCGCAAGGAATGGGTATTGGCGGCGCCGACGGCGGCGTTGTTCTCCGCGCGGCGGCTGCAAGGCGTCGCGCCCGGCGGCGGCCCGTGGCTGCCGATCCTGCTCGACCCGGCGAACACCCGCTTCATTTTGCGCGCCGAGGCGGAGTCGGATCCGGCTTGGAAGCAGATCATTCCCTACGTCATTCTGCGCTGCGGGAGCGGCGCGAACACCGCGGTTTTCTGTTACCAGCGCGGGGCCGGCGGCGGCGAAGCGCGGTTGCGCGCCCTGGGCTCGATCGGCCTGGGGGGACACATCAATCCCGCCGATGAGGGATTGTTCAGCGCGGCGGGCAGCGAGGCCTACGCAGCGGCGGTGCAACGGGAACTCGAGGAGGAGGTGGAATTGGGCGCGGCGGTGCGGCGGCGGCGCGTCTGCGGCGTACTCAATGACGATTCCACCCTGGTCGGGCAGGTTCATGTCGGCGTGGTTCACCTATGGGATCTGGCGGCGCCCGCGGTGCGCCCGCGGGAGCGGCAGATCGCCGCCGCGGGGTTCCGCCCGTTGGCCGAGCTGCGGCGCGCGGGCGGCGAGGGATTGGAAACCTGGTCGCAGCTTTGCCTGGCGGCGTGGGAAGAACTGGCTGCCGCGGCGGAGGCGGCGCCGGAAGACGCCGGCGCGTAACGTACAATTTCTTGGTCGGCAGGGAGGAACCCAGCGTGAGATTCGGCAAGTGGAACGGGTGGTGGGCGCCGGTGATGGCGGCGTTATTGGGCTTGGGTGTTTCCGGGCTGGCCATCGCCGCCCGCACGGCGGCGGCTACGGCGCCGCCGCAAGGCGGGGGCTTGATCGGCTTCACGCCGCGGAGCGCCGCCACGGAACTGCAATGGGAAGCGCGGTTCAAGCAGCTGCCCAATCGCGCCCGCATGCGCGCCACGCTGCGGCGCCTGACCGCGCAGCCGCACGTGGCCGGGACGCCGGCCGATCACGCCACGGCGAATTATGTCGCCGGCGTCTTCCGGCGCGCCGGCCTGCAAACCCAGGTGATCCGTTACTCCGCGCTGCTGCCGTATCCGCTCGAGGTGCGCGTCCGCCTAGTGGCGCCAACGCCGCGCTTGCTGCCCAACTATGAGCAGCCGGTGCCCGGCGACCGCTATTCGGAAATGAAGAACGCCGTCGTGGGCTTTAACGCCTACTCGCCCTCGGGCGATGTCACCGCGCCGGTGGTCTACGCCAACTACGGCTTGGAAAAGGATTACGCCTACTTGCAGGCGCACGGGATCTCGGTGCGGGGCAAGATCGTTCTGGTGCGCTACGGGCGATCCTACCGCGGCATCAAGTCGGAGTTGGCGCAGCAGCACGGCGCCGCGGGCTGCCTCATCTATTCCGATCCCAATGACGACGGCTACCACGCCGGCAACGTCTACCCCAATGGCCCCTACCGGCCGGCGACGGGCATCCAGCGCGGCTCCATCCTGAACGGCAACTACCTGGGCGCGCCCTTGGCCCCGGGACAGCCGCCGGATGCGGCGGAGCGCGCCGCCTGGAAGGCGGGGCTGCCGCAAACCCCCACCGCGCCGCTCTCTGCCGCCGGGGCGGAGCCGATTTTGCGCGCGCTCACCGGGCCGGCGGCGCCCCGCGGCTGGCAAGGGGGACTGCCCTTCACCTATCACATCGGCGGCGACCCGCAGGTGGTGGTTCACATGCACCTGCGGATGCAATACCGCTACCGGACCATATGGGACGTGATTGGCACCATTCCGGGCACCGGGCCGCAAGAAGTTTTGCTCGGCAACCACCGCGACGCTTGGACCTTCGGCGCGGTGGATCCGAACAGCGGGACGATGGTGCAACTGGAGATCGCGCGCATTCTAGGGCGGCTCTACCATCAGGGCTGGCGGCCGCGCCGCACCATTCGCTTGTGCTCCTGGGACGCCGAGGAGTTCGCGTTGATCGGTTCCACCGACTACTCCAACCAGCATCTGCATTCGCTGCAAGCCGATGCCGTCGCCTACATCAACAGCGATGAAGGCGACTACGGCCCCAACTTCCGCGCCGATGCGGTCGCATCCCTGCGGCCGCTCATCCGCTCCGTCACCGCCGCGGTGCCCGATCTGCTGCATCCGGGAAGGACGATGTATCAGGCCTGGCTGCAACACGCCCGCAAGCGGGCGGGACTGACGGGGCCGCCGCCGGCGGCGCCGCCGATCGGACCGCTGGGCGGGGGCAGCGACTTCGAACCCTTCCTCAACCATGTCGGCCTGGCCACCGCCGATGTCGCCATGACGGGCAAATACGGCGTGTACCACTCGCTCTATGACGATTTTCATTACTTCGTCAGCGAGGAGGATCCGCACTTTTACTACGGCCAGGAACAGACCGACATCAAGGGCCTGATCGCCATGCGATTGGCGGATGCCCCCTTGGCGCCGCTGGCCATCCCCTCCTACGCGGTGGCGATCGCCAACGCCATCACCGCCCGCCGCGCCGCGACCAAAGCGCCGCCGGCGCAAAAGCTGGCCTGGCAGCCGACGCTGGCGGCGGCGGTGCAGCTGGAAACCGCGGCCGATCACTTCACCCGCCGCTCGGCTCAAGCGCTGGCGCAGAGCAGGGAAGATCCCCGCCGCTTGGCGCGGTTCAACCAGGCGCTGGCGCACTTCGACCAGAATTTTCTGTTGCCGCAAGGGCTGCCCGGCCGGCCCTATTACCAGCATTTGATCTACGCGCCGGAGATCACCCGCGGCTATGCCCCGGTGGTGCTGCCCGGGGTGACGCAGCGATTGGCGGAAAAGCGCTGGACCGACGCCGATGTGCAGTTGCGCGATCTGCGCCAGGCGCTGCGGCGGGCGGCCAACGCTCTCAACGCGGTCCGCTAGCTCCAGTGCGGCCTCAACCCAAGCGGCGGGCGATCATCTCGTGGCTGTCGAAGACGCGGCGGCGCATTTCTCCGGCTTCCACCCAGACGGCGCGGCCCTCCCAACTGTCGCGGGTTTGGCCCTCGGCGGTGGCGCGATAGACGGCGATCCAGCAGGGAATGGGCCAGCGCACGCGGTAACGAAACCAGAACTCCGCCGCGGTGACGCGCATGCCCGTCTCCTCGTCCGTCTCCCGCTCCAAGGCGCGGCGATCGCTTTCCCAGGGCATGGCGATGCCGCCGGGAAAGCCCAGGCCGCGGCCATCGCTGCGGTCCACCATCAGATATCGGTCCTCCTGGTGGATGACCGCGGCGGCGGTGCGCAGCGTGCCGAAGATGGGCAGGCGGCCGTAGACGGCGACGAATACCTTGGAGCACAGCCAGAACAGCCGCGGCGCCCAGCCGGCGGGAGGAGGGTTAGCGGGGCGATTCGGCAATTTCCACCACCTCGCCAGGCCGCAGATAGGATTTCCGCCGGAACCAATCCTCCAGCGCGGTGCGCAGCTCCGGCAGCTCGACCCGCAGGCTGGCTTCCATGCGTCCGTCGGCGACGGGCAGGGTTTCGTCGAATCGGCTCTCCCCGGTGAATCCGCGCATGGCGAAACTATCCAAATATTTGATGGGGCACGGACGCGCCGGTCCGCCGCCGGGCTCGGCCAGAGTCACGCGAAGATGGCGGGCAAACATGGGTATGCGCCGGCTCCTGCCCGGGCTCCTACTTCGCCTCCAGCGCCTTGCGCAGCAGGTCGTTGACCATGCCGGGATTGGCCTGGCCCTGCGAAGCCTTCATCACCTGGCCGACGAAAAACCCCAATAGCGCCGTCTTGCCGGCTTGATATTGCTCCCGCTGCTTGGGATGGGCTTCCAGCACGGCGGCGATAATCGCTTCGATCGCGCCGGCGTCGCCGATTTGGCGCAGCCCCAGGGCGGCGACGGCGGCCTCGGCGCCTTCGCCTTCGGCCGCCATGCGGGCGAAGACGTCCTTGGCCATTTTGCTGGAGAGGACGCCGCCATCAATCAGCCCCACCAGCGCGGCGAGCTGCTCCGGCGGCACCGGCGCCTGCTCGACCGCCGCGCCATGGCCGTTGAGCCAGGCGGAAAGATCGCCGAGCACCCAGTTGGCGATGCCCTTGGCGTTCGCGGCGCCGGCGGCGGCGCGCTCGAAATACGCCGCCAGCGCCGGTTGCGCGGTCAGCACCGCGGCGTCGTAGGGCGTCAGGCCATACTGCGCCACCAGCCGCTCGCGGCGGGCCTTGGGCAGTTCGGGAAGATGGCGCTCGATCTCCGCGCGCCACGCGGCCGAGACGCGCAACGGCGGCAGGTCCGGCTCGGGAAAATAGCGGTAATCATGCGCCTCTTCCTTGGAGCGCATGCCGCGGGTCACGCCTTCGGCGGCGTTGTACAGGCGCGTCTCCTGCAGCACCCGGCCGCCGGTGTCCAGCACCTGCGCCTGGCGCTCGATTTCATGCTCCAACGCCCGCTGGAGAAAGCGGAAGGAGTTGAGGTTCTTGATCTCCACCTTGGCGCCGAAGGCGGTCTGGCCGCGGGGCCGCAGACTGACGTTGGCGTCGCAGCGCAGGCTGCCCTCCTCCATGTTGCAGTCGGAGACGTCGAGGTACAGCATGATCTCCTTCAGCCGTGTCAGGTATTCATGCGCTTCGGCGGGCGAACGCAAGTCGGGCTCGGAGACGATTTCGATCAGCGGCACGCCGGCCCGGTTCAGGTCCACGTAGGAGCGATGCAGGGAATCGGGAAAGCCCTCGTGCATGCTCTTGCCGGCGTCTTCCTCCAAATGCAGGCGGGTAATGCCGATGCGTTGCGCCGCGGCGCCGTCGGTTTCCAGTTCCAGATGGCCGTGCTCGGCCAATGGCCGGTCGTATTGGCTGATCTGATAGCCCTTGGGCAGATCGGGGTAGAAGTAATTCTTGCGCGCGAAGATCGAGGTCTCCCGCACGGTGCAATTCAGCCCTAGCGCCGCGCGTATGGCCTTATCCACCGCCGCCCGGTTCAGCACCGGCAGCGCGCCCGGTAGCCCCAGGCAGACCGGGCAGGTATGGGTGTTGGGGGGATCGCCAAAGCGCGTGGTGCAGGAACAAAAGATCTTGGATGCGGTATTGAGCTGAACGTGGACCTCCAGCCCAATCACCGGCTCATAGCGGCTTTCCGTCTCGGCCATGGCAATCCTTAGTGTAGCGGCACCGGCCATGCCGCGGCCGCGCGCCGCCGTGGTCCAGGAATCTCCGTAGGCGGCACTACGATATAATCGGCGCGGCGCAGCCATGGCCACTCCTGTCTATGTCGTGGTTTCCGGTCGCGGCGAGGAACGCCGCCTGGCGGTGGATCCCGTGCCCTTCACCATTGGGCGGCGTTCGACGCACCCCCTGGTGATCGCCGATCCGCATATTTCCCGCGACCATGCGCAGATCGGCGCCGACGAGGATGGATATTACCTGCTGGATTTGGCCGGCGGCAGCACGGTGAATGGCCAGCGGGCGGCGCGGCATCGCCTGACCCCCGGCGACCGCATCGAGTTTCCGGCTTGTCCCGGACTGGGGATCGTCTTCGATCCCGCGCCCGACGCCTCCGTCTTGCTGACCCAATTGCGGGCCGTGGACCGGACGGAGGGCACCGGCGAACTGGAAATGTTGCGGCTGTTTTTAGACTTCGCACGGCGGCTGCGCTCCGCGCGGATCGTCGGCGAAGTCCTCTCCGCGATGCTGGACTGCGCCCTGCGCCTTACCGGCGCGGAGCGGGGCCTGGTGTTTTTGCCCGGCGCCGACGGACGGTTGGAAGTCGCGGCGGCGCGCTCCACCCCAGGAGCGCCGCCGGTAGATGCCACCACCATCTCCCATTCCGTGGTGCGGGAAGCGATGGAATCGGCGGCGGAGTTCGTGCTGACCGGCGCGCCGCTGGAAGCCGGCGCCACCGCCGACTTGGAATTGGGGCAAAGCATCGTTACCCATGGCTTGCGCACGGTCGTCTGTCTGCCGCTCCACGATCCTCGGCTGCGGGCGCCGACCGTGGCGCAGTCCATCGGCCCGACGACGAGCAGCTCACATCTGCCCCGCGCCATCGGCGTGCTGTACCTGGACAGCCATGCGGCGCGGCCGCAGCTTTCCATGGTCAGCCAAGACCTGCTGCGGGCTTTGGCGGGCGAGGCGGCCAACCTGGTCACCAACGTGCGCCTGGTCGAAGCGGAGGAGAGAGCGCGGCGGCTGGAGCGGGAATTGGAGTTGGCGGCGGCGATTCAGCAGGGCCTGATGTCCGGCGAAATTCCCCGCGCGCCGTATCTTCAGGTCTGCGGGCACAGCGTCGCCTGCCGGCAAATCGGCGGCGACTTTTTCGATGTGCTGCACCACGCGATGGCCGGCCAGGAGGGCATCACCGTGGTGCTGGCCGACGTCAGCGGCAAGGGTCCGGCGGCGGCGTTGCTGGCCGCATCCTTGCAAGGCATTGCGCATGCGCAATTGCTGGCTGGCGCCCCGCTGACCACGATCGCCCAGACCATGAACGCCTTTTTGCGCGCCCGGCCGGTGGACGACAAATACGCCACGGTGCTGTTGCTGCGCATCACCCCCGACGGCGCAATGGAATACCTGAACTGCGGCCACCAGCCCCCGGTCCTGACCAGCGCCGACGGCCAGTGCCGGACGCTGCTGGAGACCTGCGTACCGGTCGGTTTGCTGCCGGCGGCCGAGTTCGCCTCCCAGCGTTTGCAATTGGCGTCCGGCGACCGCGTCCTGGCCAGCAGCGACGGCGTGCCCGACGCGACCAATGCAGCCGGCGAGTTTTTCGGAGAGGAGCGGCTGCTGCGCCTGGCCGCGGAAGGCGCCGGGCCGGAAGCGGTGGTGGCGGCGGCGCGGGCCTTTTGCGCCGGCATCCCCTTCAACGACGATTGCACGTTGGTGGAGGCGCGGTTTACCGGCGCCGCCGGGGCTTAAAACTCGGCCGTAGCGGCGCGCGTTTGCAGCTCCGCAACGGGCTCGCCGGCGGTTTCCATCTCCGCCATCCAATCCAAGGCGCAGGCAGCGACTTCCTCCCACTCGGGCTCAATGATCAGCATGTGGGCCCGGTCGAACAGCCGCACGCGGGCGTTGTAATACGCCGCCAGGCGGCGCTGCTCGGCGGGGGGGATCAGACGGTCGGCCAGGCCCCCGAGCACCAGGCAGGGACTGGCGACGCGCCGCGGATCCACCCGCACCAAGCCCACCGCCATTTGCATCGCCGCCCGCCCGGAGTCCGGCACCTCGCGCGCCGCCACTTCCGCCAAGCGCTCCGGCGGAATGCGGTTGTTGACGAGATTGCGGCTCATGCCGCCGTCCATTTTCATCGCACGGCGGGCGACCGGGCGCAGCAAATCGGCCAGCGGATGCAGGCATGCGTAGCGCCACAGCTTGCCATACGGCGCGCGCATCATGTGCCAGGGCGGGGCGCTGGCCAAAAAAATAAATCCACGGCGGGCGAAGGCCTGCGCCAGCAACTGCGCGATCAAGCCGCCCATGCTGTGCCCCATGACAAAGCAGTCGCCGATCTGCTCCAGCACCGCGGCGCAGTGCACGGCATAGTGTTCCACGCTGTAGCGGCCCAGCATGGGATCGGGCCGCGCCCCGGGCTGGTGCAGCGGCAATTCGATGGCGTAGGAAGCGCGGCCCGCGGCGGCGGCGGCGCGCTGAAAGTTCTCCCAGCTCCAAGTGCCGCCACCCAACCCATGGATCAGCACCAGCGGTGCGCCGGTTGGCTCGCGGCGCGGACGCAGCACCTGGCAGCGCAAGCCCGCCAGCGTTTCGGTGATTAATTCCATGTTGCTTGCTCCCGCAGACCTCCCGTTCATTGTAGGCCGCGGCCGCCGCGGGGCCGCGGCCCGGGGTTTATGATCGGGGGCGAGCGGCGACCGCCATGCATCTGTTGCTCCACCTGCTCCGCCATTTGGCCCTGCACTTCGGCCTGTTCCACGCCCGCGGCGGCACGCTGGGCAACGCCGTCTTGCTGCCCTGGGAGATTTTCCTGGCCGTTTGGATGGTGGCTTCGCTGCGCGCCCGGCGGACCGTGGCCAGCGAAACCATTCCGCAGCGCTGGCAATACCTGGCGCCCGGGTTGCTAGGTTTCGTTTTGGTCTTTTTGCCGGAGACGCCATGGGGCTGGGGTGTGCTGGGGATGCGGATGTACCCCGATACCCTGACGCTATATGTCGTGGGCGCGACGCTCTCATGGATCGGCATTCTCTTCACGCTTTGGGCTCGCGTCTGTCTGGGCAGCTTCTGGAGCGGACGGATTTCCGTGAAGGAAGGCCACCAGTTGGTTCAGCGCGGCCCCTACCGCTTGGTCCGCCATCCCATCTACACCGGCCTGTTCGTCGCCGTGTTGGGCGCGGGCCTCGCCCTGGGAGAACTGCGCGCGGCTCCGGGGGTTGCGGCGGTGCTGCTGATGTACGCCATCAAACTGCGGCGGGAAGAGGCCATGCTGGCGCCCCACCTGGGCGATGCCTACGCCGCCTACCGCCAGCGCACGCCGGCGCTGTTTCCGGGGTTGGGCGGATGGCCGGCGGCGCGGCAACGCTCCATCGCCACGCCGCCGCAATAAACTCCTAGGACTTGCGCGGGGCGGTGGTGATGGTGATCTTCTGGATCACCACCGGTTTCAGCGGCCGGTTGTTCGCCGGATTGGTGGGCACTTTAGAGATTGCGTCCACGACCTTCTGCCCATGGGTCACCTGGCCGAAGATGGTGTATCCGCCGTTCAGATGCGGCTGCGGCGTGGTGGTAATGAAGAATTGGCAGCCGTTGGTATTCGGCCCGGCATTGGCCATGGCTAAACGGCCGGGGCGGTCATAGGTGAGGCTGGGGACAACCTCGTTGTTGAACTGATAGCCCGGCGTGCCCGTCCCCGTGCCCAGTGGATCGCCGCCCTGGATCATGAAGCCGGCGATGACGCGGTGGAAAGTGGTGCCGTTATACAGCGGGCGATGCGCGATTTTGCCCGTGGCCGGATCCCGCCAGGCCTGCGTGCCGTCGGCCAGACCCACGAAGTTGCCCACGGTCAGCGGCGCGCGCCGCGGAAACAGCGTGGCGTCAATGGTCCCCATGGTGGTGACGATGTGGGCGGTGTAATCCAGATTGGGATTCGCCGGCTTGGGGCCCAGCTGGACGGCGGCCGCGGGTTGGGAAGAAGGCGCCGGGGCGGCGGCGTGGTGGCAGCCGGCCAGCGCCAGCGCGGCGGCCAGCGCCGCCACGGAAAGGGCAATCGAGCGTGAGCGCATGCGGCAAGTATAGCGGCTCCGCCGCGCCCGGCTGGGCGGCGCGACCGCGGGCTCCTCGGCCGCGCTCACGCGGCCTTGCCAGAGCGCGGCGCGTTCGCGGCGCCTGACGCCGGCGCGTGGCCACCCGCCGGTCCGATGGCCACGCCGCCCGCCACGGCCCGGCCTCTACAATGGACCTATGACCCACGACGAGCTGGTGCTGGCGCAGCAGAACTACCTATTTCCGGCGGTATTCCATTATTTCCAGCAGCCGCTGGTGCTGGCGCGCGCGCAGGCGCAATTCTGCTATGACGACGCCGGCAACCAATACCTGGATTTCTTTGGCGGCATCGTCACGGTTTCCGTGGGCCACCGCAACCCCAAGGTGGACGGCGCGGTGCGGGCGCAGATGGAGAAACTGACGCATGTCTCCACCTGCTTTTTGACCGAGCCCATGCTGGCCCTGGCGCAGAAGCTGGCGCAGATTTCCCCCGGCGGCAAGCTGACCAAAAGCTTCTTCAGTAATAGCGGTACGGAAGCGGATGAGACCGCCATTCTGGCCGCCCGGCTGTACACCGGCTCCGCCGAGGTGATTGCCTTGCGGCACGGCTATTCCGGGCGCAGCGCCCTGGCCATGGCCATGACCGGGCACGCGGCTTGGAAGCTGGGGCCGGCGACCATACCCGGAGTGGTCCACGCCCACAACGCCTATTGCTACCGCTGCCCCTTCGGCCTGGAGTATCCCCAATGCGGCGTCCGCTGCGCCACGGACATGGAGGAACTGATCCGCACCAGCACCAGCGGGCGGGTCGCCGCGCTGATCGCCGAGCCGATCCAAGGCGTGGGCGGCTTCATCACGCCGCCAAAGGAATATTTCCCCATCGCCGCCGAGATCGTCCGCCGCCACGGCGGCTTGATCATCAGCGACGAAGTGCAGACCGCCTGGGGCCGCACCGGCGGCAAATGGTTCGGCATCGAACAGTGGGATGTCGAACCGGACATCATCACCTCCGCCAAGGGCCTGGCCAACGGCCTACCGATCGGCGTCACCATGGCCAAACCGGAAGTCGCCGACGCCTTCAAGGGCATGACCATCTCCACCTTCGGCGGCAATCCGCTGGCCACCGCGGCGGCCAACGCGGTGCTGGAGTTCATCGAGGAGAACCGCCTGCGCGAGAACACGCAGGTGGTGGGCGCCTATTTGCTGGAGAAGTTGCGCGGGCTGATGAGCCGGCATGCGCTGATCGGCGATGTCCGCGGCATGGGGCTGCTGGCCGCGCTGGAACTGGTGAAGGACCGCAAGAGCAAGGAACCGGCGGCGGCGGAGACCAATGCGGTCATGGAGCGCTGCCGCGAAAACCGCGTCCTGCTGGGCAAGGGCGGGCTGTATGGCAACGTGCTGCGCATTTCCCCGCCGATGAACGTCACCAAGGACGATGTGGATGAGTTCGTGCGGCGGCTGGACAAAAGCTTCGCCGAGTTGGCCAAGGCGTGAGGCCGGATGCGCGGTGGCGAAACTCGTCGCGCGCGCCGGGCATTTGGGTGAGTTGGCATGGCCAAGGCTTGAGGCCGGATGCGCGGGCGAAACGGCGCGGCGGCGGCCGCTCGGGCTGCGGCCAAGGACGGGCAAGCCGCTCATTCCCCCGGCCCGCCGGGGGCCGCGGGACCGGGCGGCGTGCCGGCCTTCACTTGGCCGTAGTTGAGCAGGCTGACGATGACCACCCCGCCGGCGGCATTGCCCAGCACCGCCGCCCATAGCCAATGGAAATAGCGGCCCAGGGGCAGCGCACGGGCCAATACCGCGGCCAGGATCTCGGCGCTGGTGGCGACGCAGTGGTCGAAATGGCCAAGCGCGATCACGAACACCAAAATCCAGGTCACCATGATTTGGCCCGTGGTCCAGCGGCTGGCGCTGACCATCCAGGCGACCAGCGCCATCAGCCAGCCGGCGATGACCGCGCTCCAAAACACGTGCCGGTCGGAATAAGCGGCGGCGCGGAGCCCGATGGCCGCCAGGGCGCCGGCGGTGGCGGGTTGGAGGGCATGGCTGCGCATCGCCAGCCAGGCGAAGGCCAGTGCGCCGAGCAAATTGCCGCCGAGGATGAGCAGGCCGAACCACGGCGCGCGCTTGATCTGCCGCCGCTCGCTAAGCACCAGCACCACGGGATACAGCGTGTTCTCGGTGAAGAACTGGGCGTGGCCAATGATGACGGCGATAAAGCCGATCGGATAGACCATCGCGCCCAGCAGGTTCGCGGCGCGGCCGGTACCCCAAACGGCCTCGATCAGCGCCATGGCCAAGGCGCTGATGCCGATGGTGATGCCGCCCGCCGCGGCGGAAAAAGCCAAGCCCAGCACCGGGCGATGCAGCTCATCGCGCGCCGTGTCGCAGACCGCCTCGAAGATTTCGCTGGCGTTCAGGCGCTGGGTGCTTTTTTCCAGCCCCTCCGCCGCCGAGGCGGCGATGATCTCTTCCGGCGGCGGCGTGGGCTCGGGGTTTTCCGGCAACGGAAGCTCGGACATTCCCTAAGGAGATGCGCCGGCCGGAGCGCCCCGGCACGACGGCAACCCGAGTGGCTAGTTTCGCCACCGCCGCCGTACCGCGCGCCGCGCCGCGGTAAACGCGGTGCACAAAGGCGTCGTAACGGCGTGCTGCTATGCTTTGCCCATGGATGTAGACAAGGCCATCCAGTTCATCTTGGATGGTCTCGCCCGCTTAGAGGCCAATGCCGGGCGGCATGACGAGGAGATCGCCGAGCTGCGCGCCCGGCTGACGGCCTTGACGGCGCTGGTGAGCACCCTGGCGGAGACCATGAACGGCCTGGCCCTAGTGCAGCAGCAAATGGCGATCTCGGAGGCCGAGTCCCATCGGAGGCTGAACGAGTCGCACGCGGAATCCGAGCGCGAGCTGCGCATCGCCCTGGCCGAACTGTCCCGGGAACGGAAGGAAGCCGAACAACAGCTACGGCTGGCCCAAGCTCAGGCCGAGGAAAAGTTGCGCGCCTCGCAGGCGCAGGCGGAGGAAAGGCTGCGCGCCTCGCAGGCGCAGGCGGAGGAAGCATTGCGAGCCTCGCAGGCACGGTCCGAGCAGAGCCTGCGAGCACGCCAGGTGCAGTCCGAGGAGAGGCTGCGAGCACGCCAGGTGCGGTCCGAGGAGAGCCTGCGGACGGCGATGGAGGAACTCGCCCGTTCCCAGGCCGACTCCGACGCCCGCCTGCGTGCGCTGACCGAACTGATGGATCGGACGCAACGGCCGCCGCAATAACCGCGCGTGCGTTAATGAGGGGCGCGGGCCCCGCGCCCGGTGCCGCCGCCGCGCCAAGGCCGGAGCGCCATCGGCGCCGGCCGCGACGATGCCGGCCGCCACGGCTTAGCGCCGCGGTTGCGGCCGCCAGCCCGGGGCCGATTTGCTGGGCTGGGCGGCGGCGCGGGCGGCGGCGGTATCGTCGGCGGCTGGTTGGCCGGCGTGGACGATGGCCCAGCAGGGTCAGGAAAGCGCCGGCCAAGCCCAGCAATCCCGCTTGCAGCGTGCGGCGCTTCAGGCGGGAACGCACGCCGGCGTCGGGCGCCGCCAGACTCTTGGGCGCCGGCGCCAGCGCCGCGGCGGCCCAGCTGAACCCCAGCCCCGCGGCCAATTGCCAGCCGCGGCGGCCCGACCATAGCGAACGGCCGGCACGCCCGCTGCGGGCGCAATGGGCCACCAGCAACCCGGTCTCCGCCGCCTTGGCGGCATGGGAGACGCGATCCAAGGCGCGCATCCCCGGCGGCGCGGCTTGATCGCGCACCGTCAAGTGCAGCCGCAGCACGTCGCTGGCGGCGGCGAAGGACGACGCGACGAAGGCGCCGCCCATCCAGGGGCTTTGGTTCCACGCCGGCACGCTCGTGCCCGCCAGCAGCACGCCGGTGTGGCCGGTCATCCCTAACGCCAGCGGCAGGCCCGCGGCGCCGATGGCATGCATGGGCAGGCGGCGAGCGAGCGGCGAAAGCGGCCCCAGCACCCCGGCTTGCCCGGCGGCATGCACGGCGCCCAGGGCGGAGACGGCGCCAAATCCGGTCAAGATCCAGGAGCCGAGATTCATCGGCGATCCCGGCTTCCAGACCCGCAGCATATAGGGAAAGCGAGCTGGGCGCCCCAGGTCCCAAATCAACAGCCCGGGGCAAGGCAACAGCGCCGCCAAGGAGGTCTCAAATCCGGCGCGGCGCAGGGCGGCGGCGTCCGGCGAGGCGGACAAATGGTCCGCCAGGCTGGCCAGAGCGAAGGAGGCGCCGGAGATGCCGCCGAAAAAGAAATAGGCGGCGATCTGCCATTTCCAGGTGGGGCGCTTCAGGTAGGGAATGCCGTAGTAGGGCTCGGCGGATGCGGCGCTAGAACCAGCGCGATCGCCGGCGGGGCGCTCGCCGGCGCGGGCCATCGTGGAATGCGAAAAGCCAGCGGACTCGGCGGAACGGTTCATGCCACCTCGTTTTCGGTTTCCGCCGGGTGGCGGCGTCCCGCGCCCTCACGGCCGAAACTGGCGGCGAACGCCAAGCCGGCGACCGCGGCCATGGCCACGGCGGTGAGCGCCGTCCAAGCATAGTTGCGCGGCAGATGGGCCTGCGGACGGCGCGGCGCGGCAGGCAAGTTGTAGGCCTCCGGCGCATCGGTCAGCAGAAAAAAGGCACCCAGGGCCGAGTACTCGCCCGCCGGCTCGGCGCCGTACAGATACGCCTGGTCCTCGCCGCGGGCGCGCACTTGCTCCAGCCGTTGTTGCGCGCGGGCCCGCAGTTGCGACAGCGGGCCGAACTGGATGCTGTCGGTGGGACAGGCCTTGGCGCAGGCAGGCTCCAGGCGGTCTTTCTGCCGGTCGTAACAGAGCGTGCATTTATGCACCCGGCCATCGCTCTCGGCCCGATCCAAGACGCCGAAGGGGCAGGCGGAGACGCAGTAGCCGCAGCCATTGCAAATGTCCTGTTGCACGTAGACATTGCCGAATTCGTTGTAGATGAGCGCGCCGGTTGGGCAGGCCTCCTCGCACGGAGCTTGCCGGCAATGCTTGCAAACATCGCTGACCATCAGCCAGCGGATCGGCGCGCCCTGATCTGGGGGGCTTGCCGCGGCTGCCGCGGCGGGCGCCGGGTCCAGCGCGCCCGCGGCGGCCGCGCCGTTGGGCTTTTCGGCGAAGGCCACATGCCGCCAGGTCGCGGCGGAGAGCGCGTGGGTGTTGTCGTAACTGGTCCCCCGCCACTCATAGCCGTCGGCGGGAAGCTGGTTCCATTGCTTGCAGGCCAACTCGCAGGCTTTGCAGCCGATGCAGAGCGTGGCATCGGTGAAAAAGCCCGTGGGCTCTTGTGGCGCGGGCTGCGCGGCGGCGGTGAAGAAGGCGGCGGGCATGGGGATCAGCGGCGCCTTTCCCGCAGCGCCGCGCCCTCGGGCTGGGCGGCGGGCGGCGTTTACGGCATCGGCTGGTGTTCCGGCCACGGCTCCGGCGCATTGGGACGCGGCGGCCGGGTGACGCGGGCGTGACGGCCGCGGCGCAGATTGCAGGTGAAGGCCTTGGCCTCATGCATCGAGACGTTGGGATCGGTCAGCAACGACGTCAGGTCATTGGCCACGGCGCCGACCACCTGGCCCGCGTAGCCCCAATGGAACGGTATCCCGATCTGATGGACGATCCGCCCGTCCAGGCGCAGGGGCTGAATGCGCGGGGTCACCAAGGCGCGCGCCTCGATCGCCGCGCGGGCGCTCCAGACGGTGATCCAGTCGCCGTTCGCGATGCCCTTTTCCTCCGCCAGTAGCGGGCTCATCTCAATGAACATCTCCGGCTGCAATTCGCTCAGCCAGCTATTGTGGCGGCTCATGGCCCCGGAAAGATAATGCTCCGTCAAGCGGAACGTCGTGGCCACGATGGGATATTTGGGGTCGGCGGGCTTGGCGTAGCGGTTCAGCTTGTGGCGATACAGATGCGTGGCGGGGTCGCTTTGCACCGCATACAGCCGATTCTTCACCGGCGACTCCACCGGCTCATAATGCGTCGGCAACGGCCCATCCCGCGTTCCGCTGGGGGCGAAGAGCCAGCCCTTGCCGTCGGGCTTGAGGATGAACGGCGAATTGCCCCGATCGCCTCCATCTGGTGCGAGCGCTTGCCGGGGCGATACGCCGGATCGAGGTCGAGCGGGAAGTCGGGATGGTCCAGTCCGGTCCATCGGCGTGTTGCCGCATCCCACCAGACGTATTTCTTGCGCTCCGACCACGGCCGGCCGTCGGGGTCGGCGGAAGCGCGGTTACAGAGGATGCGCGTGTTGGCGGGCCAGCTCCACGCCCACTCCGGCTCAGACGAATTGCCCGGCGTCCGCCGCCGGCTGCGCGCCCGGTTATTGTCCTTCTCGGGAAAGATGCCGCTGTAGATCCAGCAGCCGCAGGCGGTCGAGCCGTCGTCCTGCAACTCGTGATAGCCGGCAACCTGCCGCCCATCGGCGACGCGATAGCCGTTGATCTCCCGCAAAATCTTCTCCGCATCCGGCTCGCCGGCAATGCGGCTGGGCGCGCCATCGGGCAAAACGGGCTGCGCCTCCTGGCCGTAGTCCCAGGTCAGGTGGCGCAGACCTTGGTCGCGCGGCCGCTCGGAATCGCGGTACAACTGCTTGAGGCGCAAACCGAGCTGGTACACGAACCAGGCGTCGGAGCGGGCATCGCCGGGAGGATCCGCGGCCTTGTCATGCCATTGCACCAGGCGGCTGGTGTTGGTGAAGCTGCCGTCGTTTTCCGCCGCCATGGCGGCGGGGATAAAGAAGATCTCGGTGGGGATTTTCTTGGGATCGGCGCCATCGGGATCCTTGTACCAATAGCTCGCCGTCTCCGTCTCGAACCAATCCATCAGCACCAGCCAATCCAGCCGGCGCAAGCCGGCGCGCGCCAGGCGGGCATTGGGATTTCCCCCGGCCGGGTTTTGGCCAAAAATCAAGTAGCCGCGCACCTGGCCCTGGGCCATTTTGTAGGCATAAGGAAGCTGCGAATAGTTGTCGTCAATCTTTGGCACCCAGGCGAAGCCGAAGTCGTTCTCCGGGCTCGCCGCCGCTCCGTACCAGGCCTTCAACAGGCTGACGGCGTATTTCGGAAAGCTGCTCCAGACGCCATTGGCGACATGCTCCTGGCGCAGGTAGCGGGCTAGAGTCTCATGCTGCCGTGCGGTCGCCGGCTGGGGAATGTAGCCGGGCAAAAGATTGTAGAGCGTGGGGATATCGGTCGAGCCCTGAATGCTGGCGTGGCCGCGCATGGCCATGATGCCGCCGCCGGGCCGCCCGATGTTGCCCAGCAGCAACTGCAAGATGCCCGCGGCGCGGATGATCTGCACGCCGGTGGTGTGCTGCGTCCAGCCCACGGCGTAGACGATGGCGCTGGTTCGCTCCCGGCCGGAGTTGCGGCCGAGGGCTTCCGCCACCTGGGAGACCGCCTCCGGCGGGCAGCCGCAGATGGATGCGACCATCTCCGGCGTGTAGCGGGAAAAGTGGCGGCGCAAAATCTGGAAAACGCAGCGGGGATGTTGCAGCGTGTCGTCGTGCTTGGGGTCGGGATTGTCAATGGCGGCGAGCTTTTCACTCCAGCTTTCGGCGCCGATCTCGGGCGGCGTTTCGGTGGGCGGCGCCGCCGGCTCGCTGGCATAGTTCCACGCCTTGGCGCCGCTTTCATATTGATGCTGCCGCGGCCGGAAGCCGTCGAACAGGCCGTCGCCGTCCTCGGTGTCGGTGAAGTTCTTGTCAATGATGGTGCCAGCGTTGGTGTAATGCCGCACGTACTCCTGGAACCAGAGATCGTTCTCCAGCACGTAACGGATTACGCCGCCCAGGAACGCGATGTCGGTCCCGGCGCGGATCGGCACGTAGCGGTCGCAGAGCGCGGAGGTGCGGCTGAAGTGCGGGTCCACATGGATCAGGGTGGCGCCGCGCTCCCGCGCCATCAGCGGAAAGCGGAACCCCACCGGGTGCGCCTCGGCCATGTTCGAGCCCATGATCAGCACGCAATCGCTGTGCTGGAGGTCGCGCTGGGAAGTGGTCGCGGCGCCGCGCCCAAACGACGTGCCCAGACCGGGCACGGAGGCGCTATGTCATATACGCGCCTGGTTCTCGATGGACACGATGCCGAGGCCGCCGTTGAACAGCTTCTTGATCAGGTAATTTTCTTCGTTGTCCAAGGTGGCGCCGCCGAGGCAGCCGACGGTGGGCAGGTTGTTGCAGACGTCGCCGGCGGCGTTGCGCTCGACAAAATCGCGCTCCCGGGCCTCAACCAAGCGCTGGGCAATGCGGTCCAGGGCCCACTCCAAAGGGCGCGTCTCCCAATGGTCGCTGTACGGCGCGCGGTAGCGGACCTCGGTGATGCGGTCGGCGTTGGCCACCAGCTGATAGGTGTTGGCGCCCTTGGGGCAAAGCGTGCCCTCGTTGACCGGGCTGGCATAGCTGCCCTCGATGTCAATGATCCGGCCCGCCTTGACGTAGACCTTCTGCGCGCAGCCGACGGCGCAATAGGGACAGATGCTGTCCACCTCGGCGGCCCCGCGCAAGCGGGAGTGTTTGGCCGCGGAACCCGGGCTGAACGGCTGGGCCATCGCTCCTCCGGCTTGATTCGATGCCATCGGCCCACGGTTGTACCGCCGGCCTCCGCCGCGCCGCGCCTCCCCGCGTTCGGGGGTCTTCGCTTTTTCTTCGCCGCCACGGAGGACGTGCTATCATCAGCCCTTCCAGCGATTTCGGAGATGCTTATGGCCGATGACCGCAGCCGCGCGATAGACGCCGCGCTTTCACAAATCGAGAAGCAATTCGGCAAGGGTTCGATCATGCGCCTGGGCGCGAAGGATGCGATCGGGCCCATTGCCGTGATTTCCACCGGCTCGCTGTCTTTGGATGCGGCGCTGGGCGTGGGCGGCATGCCGCGCGGACGGGTGATCGAGATTTTCGGTCCGGAATCGTCGGGCAAAACCACCTTGGCGCTGCAAGTGGTGGCGCATGCGCAGAAGCAGGGAGGCATGGCGGCGTTCGTGGACGCCGAACATGCCCTGGACCCGGCGTATGCGCGCAAACTGGGCGTCCAGGTGGATGACCTGCTGATCTCGCAGCCGGATTACGGCGAGCAGGCGCTGGAGATCGCCGAGGCGCTGGTGCGCTCCGGCGCGATTGACGTGCTGGTGGTGGACTCGGTCGCGGCGCTGGTGCCGAAGGCGGAGCTGGACGGCGAGATGGGGGATTCCCACGTCGGCCTCCAGGCGCGGCTGATGTCACAGGCGCTGCGCAAGCTTACCGGCATCGTCTCCAAGAGCCGCACCTGCCTCATCTTTATTAATCAAATCCGCGAAAAGATCGGGGTCATGTTCGGCAATCCGGAAACCACCACGGGCGGCCGGGCCCTGAAGTTTTATTCCAGCGTGCGCGTGGATATCCGCCGCATCGCCGCCATCAAGGATGGCGACGCGGTGGTCGGCAACCGCACCCGCGCCAAGGTGGTGAAGAACAAGGTCGCCGCACCCTTCCGCGAAGCCGAGTTTGACATCATGTACGGCGAGGGCATCTCCTATGAGGGCGATCTGCTCGACCTAGGCGTGGAAAAAGGCGTGGTGGACAAGTCCGGCTCCTGGCTGTCCTACGGCGGCGACCGCATCGGCCAGGGGCGGGAGAACGCCAAGCAGTTCCTGCGCGAGCACCAGGACGTGGCGGCCAAACTCGATGCCCAACTGCGGCAATCGCTGGGCCTGACGGCTCCGGCCAACAGCGGGGCCGCGCCGAACGGCGGGGCCGCGCCGAACGGCGGAGACACCGCCAACGGCGCAGCCCGCGCCGCCGCGGCCCCCGAGCCGCGTCCCAGCACCAGCAGCCGTCCCGCGCCGCCCCCACCCAGCCGGCGCTAGGCCCGCCCGGAATCCGGCGCCGCTTATCCGGCGGGAAAGCACGCGCGCGCGGCGCCCAGTAGCGCGGCGGCATCCAGAGCCGCAACCGGACGCAGCCGCGCGCCCGCGCCCGCCAGCGCCGCTTCCGCCGCGGGCAGAAACAGCGCCGCCGCGCGGCTAATGTTCCCGCCTAGCAGGATCACCGCGGGTCGGAAGGCGGTAACGATCGGCCCCAGGCCGGCGCCCAGTTCCGCGCCAAAGCTGCGCCATGTCGCCAGCGCGCGCGGCTCGCTGGCGGCGGCGCGGGCGGCGATCGCTTGAACCGTCGCCGCCTCGCCGCCCGCCGCGGCATAGGCGCGGACGATGGCGCGGGTGGAAAGGACGTCTTCCAGCGTGCCGTCGCGCCAGGGCAGGCAATAGATTTCGCCTTCGGGCGGAACTCCGGGGCCGGTTTCGACGATGCCGCCGCCGGCCCAAAACGCCGACCCCAATCCCGTTCCCAAGGTAATGCCCATGGCCCGCGGCGCCGCCGCCAGCCCTTCGCCGTGCAGGGCGCCGACAAGAAATGCATCGGCATCGTTGCAGAAGCGCACCGCCGCCGGCGGCAGCGCAAACGCCGCGGCTAGCCATCGGCGCAGGTCACGGCCGTAAAGCGCGGCGAACTTATGCCGCGTGCGACAGATGCCGTTGGCGTAATCGAAGGGCCGGGGAAAGGCGGCGGCGATGCCGGCCAGCGGCTGGCCGGCGGCGGCATGAACGCCCACCTGCCGCCAGCGGGCCAGAATGTCCTCGGCGCCGCCGTCGGGGTCCACGGCGATTTCCGCCCGGTCCGCGAGCGCATCCCCCGCCACCCGCGCGGCGGCGATATGGCTGCCGCCGACATCGAACGCCAAGATCGCCGCCGCCACGCCGCGCCGCTTAGCTCCGCGCGCCCCGGCCCAACCCGAGGCGGCGGAAATCCTCTTCGATCGTCTCCAGGCTCTTGCCCTTGGTTTCCGGAATGATCAGCCAGCAGAACAACAGGCCCAGAATGCTGAGGACGGCGAAGATCCAAAAGGTGTTCGCGGTTCCGAACGCATTGAGCAGCGACAGAAACGTCACCGCCACCACGAAGTTGGCGCCCCATTCGCAGAACGTGGCCAGCGACATCGCCGCGCCGCGGATCTTGGTGGGATAGATTTCGGCGATCATCAGCCACACCACCGGCCCCAAGCTGACCGCGAAGAAGATGATGTAGATGATCACGCCGATGAAGACGCCCGTGCCCATGACGTGATGGGCGAAGGCGTAGCCGATATAACCGAGCGAGGCGGCCATGCCCGCCGTGCCCACGAGCAGCAGCGGCTTGCGGCCGACGCGGTCCACCAAAACGATGGCCAGCACCGTGGTCAGGATATTGACGATGCCGATGATCGCCGTCGCCAAGATCGCCGCCTTGTCGCTGCTGTAGCCGGCGTGGGTCAAAATGTCGGGCGCGTAATAAATGATGGTGTTGATGCCGGTGATCTGCTGCAACACGGCCAGCCCGATGCCGATCCAGACGGCGGTGCGGAAACCGGGGCGGAACAGGTCGCGGAATTTGCCGGTTTCCTCGCTCAGCACGCGTTCCACGTCGGCGAGTTCGGCCTGCGCCTCTTGCTCCCGGCCCAAGCGCCGGAAGTTGGCCAGCGCTTCATCCCGCCGCCCGCCCTTGGCCAGCCAGCGCGGGCTTTCGGGCAAAAAGATCATGCCCACCACCAGCACCAGCGCCGGGATGACGGCGCTGATGAACATCATCCGCCAGTCCTTGGCGCCGGATAAGGCGTAATCCACGATGTAGGCGACGCCGATGCCCACGGTGATCGCCAATTGATTCAGCGAGACCAGCGCGCCGCGGATCTTGGCCGGCGACATCTCCGAGATGTACAGCGGCGTCACCAGCGAGGCGACGCCGATGCAGCAGCCGACAAAGAAGCGGGCGATGACGAAGGTGGCCAGGCCGGTGGACAGCCCGGTCCAAACCGAAAAGATGCCGAAGCCGATGCCGGTCGCCAGCAGCACCGGGCGCCGGCCCCACAAGTCGGTCAGCCGCCCCCCGGTGCCCGAGCCGGCCATCGCCCCCAGCAGGACCGCGCTGACCGCCCATTCCAACTGCACGTCGGTCAGATGGAAGGTGTGCTGAAAAAACAGCATCGCCCCGCTGATGACGCTGGTGTCGTAGCCGAACAACAGCCCGCCCAGAGCGGCGATGGAGGCGGTTAGGATGACCGCGGCGCGGGGAGAAAGCCCGCCTTGCCGGGCCGGCGGGCCGGTGGCGATCAGCTCGGACATGGCGTCATCGTCTCATATCTGTCTAGCCCCTAGGCCTTCGCCGCGCTCAGCGGCCAGACCTTTAATGTCCGGATCTGATACGGCCCCACCGGCAGGGACACGTGGCGGCCATCGGCCGACAACGCCACCGGCGTTGCGCCGTGTTCCATCAGATTGGTCTCCACCGCCTTGGCCGCCCGGACCGGCAGGGCAATCCGCGCCCGCGCCGCCCGGCCGGCGAACTCATAGAGGCGCAGGATCAGCGCCGCATCGTCCTCGGCCTTCTTGATCACCTGCAAGATCAGGTTTTCCGGGGCGATGGCGGCAAAGGAATGCCGCGCCGGCCATTGCCCCGCATGCCGCCCGGCGGCCACCGCCAGCAGCGGCGCATTCAGCTGATGCCCCTGCCGCATCACCTGGCCCCGGCGCCAGCCATGGGCGTGCGGCAGCAGGCCATAGGTGAACTCATGCCGCCCCTGGTCGGCGTGTGGATCGGGCCAGGTAGGGGAACGCAGCAGCGTCAGCCGCAGTACGTTGCCGTGGCAGTCGTAGCCGAATTTGCTGTCGTTCAGAAGGGCGAAGCCGCGGGAGCGGCTGGAAAGATCCGCCCAGGTCTGGGCGCAGACCTCCCACTCCGCCATCTCCGCCGGCGTGGTGGGGTTGGTGGGGCGCGCGATCGTCCCATAGGGGATCTCGTAGGTGGCATGCTCGCTCGCCACCGCCAGGGGAAACGCCGCCTTGCACAGCACGTGCTGTTCGCGCCAGTCCGCCACCGTATGCACATCCACCCGCGGCACGCCGGGATATATGCGCAGTTCCTGCACGAAGCGCGAGGCATGGAAGCGCCGGACCACGCGAATCGCGGCGCGCGCCGGGCCATGCTCGGCCAAGGCAATGGACTCCAGCGTCACCGGGCCGAGCGGGTATTTTTCATAATCCGCCTGGATGTTCCAGGCGTCCCACTCGCCGGGTTTGTCGCGGAAGAACTGCAACACGTTGCCCTCGGCGGGGAGCGGGCGGAGCGGCGCGGCCCAGGCATGCCGCCCATGGGCGTGGGGCAGCACCTTACCGTGATACGTCCCCGGCGCGAACGTCTCCCGCCCCGTCGCCTGGTCCACCAGGCTGGCGATGTTGCCGTTTTCGGGGTTCAGCCGCAGCCGCAGGAACTCGTTCTCCAGCTGCCACCGACTGGCCTTGAGTTCCGCCGCCGGCGCGGGCTCGCCGGGCGTCACCTGCACCACTTCATAGCCGAGCGGGGGCAGCGGGCCCGCCACCACCAAGACGCGAAAGCCCTGCCCGCGCACATCCCGCTCCAGAACCTGGCTGGGCAGTTCCCGGCCATCCGCGCCGGTCACCTTCACGCTCGCGGCGGGGGCGGACAACTCCACGGTGAGTTCCACCGCGTCCCGCCGCGGCCAGGAATGGGGATTAAAAATCAGCGCGGCCGCGCCCTCCGGCCCGCGGGTGTCCGCCCGCGCGACCAAGTCCGCCAACGCGCCCGCGGTCGCCCGCTCGCAGTACATCCCCGCGATGCGGAGGTTTTCCTTCGCCTCGCGGTAGTTCACCGCGATGCCGGAGCCGGCCATCATGTCGTGGAACTGATCGAACAACAGCCGCCGCCAGGCATCGTTCAATTCCTCCCGCGGATAGGGCCGGGCGGCAAAGTGCATGGCCAGGGCGGAAAAGCGCTCCGCGTTGTACAGCCGCACCTCGGTCCGCCGTACCCGCTGCTTGGTGTCCGCTTGGGTGGTGTAGGTGCCGCGGTGGTATTGCAAGTACAGTTCGCTCTTCCAAACGGGCAGCTCTAGGCCCGCCGCCCGCCGCTTTTCGACCGCGGCGAAAAATTCCCCGGCGGTGCTGTATTCCAGCTCCGGAAACACCGCCGCCGGCTTTTTCCAGCGCTGGATGCTGTCCAGCATCTCCCGCGTCGGTCCGCCGCCGTGATCGCCGACGCCATAGAGGTGCATCATCCCCGGTATATGGGTTTCCGGCGCGTAGTCGGCGAGGATGCGCGCCATCTCCACCGGATTGGCGCCGTTCGAATAGCCATGGGGAAAATAGGTCAGCACGCGGCTACCGTCGGGCGCCTCCCACCAAAACAGCTGGTGCGGCGGCGGCGTGGTGTCGTTCCACATCAGTTTTTGCGTGACGAAATAATCCACCCCGGAGCGCTTGTAGATCTGCGCCAGCTGCCAGCTGTAGCCGAACGAATCGGGATTCCAGCCGATGCGCACATCCACGCCGAAGCGGCTTTGGATATAGCGCTTGCCGAGCAGCAATTGCCGCACCAGCGACTCGCCGTCGGGCATGTTCAGGTCCGGCTCGACCCACATGCCGCCGACCATTTCCCAGCGGCCCTCTTTCACCCGCTGCTGAATTTCCTGGAATAGCGGCGGGTATCGGTGCTCCAGCCAGGCGAAGTCCTGGGACGACGATTGGGTATAGATGAAGCCGGGATAATCCCGCATCAGCTGAAGAACCGTGGTGAAGGTATCGCGCACCACGGCCAGCGCTTCGGTCCAGGGCCACAGCCAGGCGAGATCAATGTGGGAATTGCCGATGGCCCAAATCTTGTATTGCTTCATCCATGGCCGCAGGGCCTCGACCTCCCGTTGCGCCGCCCGCAGCGCGGCGTTGGCGACGGGATCGGCGGCGGCGCTTGGGGCCGATGCGGCGGCCAACGGCAGCGCCGCCACGGCGGCAGCCAGCGCCCGCTGCTGTGCGGCCGGCGGCTTCAGCCCGGCGATGAGCGCCGCCGCGGCGGCCAGCTCGTCATGAAGCACGCCGGGATCCACCGCCTGCCGGGGATAGGCGGCCAGCAATCCGGCGCCGTCAAAATAACCGTGGCCATTGGCCCCCGGCTGCACCAGAATGGCGACTAAAATCTTGTCCCCTGGCCGCGCCTTCTCGGCGAAGGGCACCGGCGTCAGCGCCTGGCTGGGGCCCTGCTCGACCAAGCCGCCATGGAAAAACAGCCGCACCCGAGGGCCTGCGCGCAAGGCGAATTGCAGCCGCGCCCCGCGCAAGCGCTCTCCCGCCAATTCCCGCGGAATCGTCACCCAGGCGCGATACCAGCCGGCGCCGTGGCGCCGGCGGCCCGTGCCCGGCCCCACTTTGACCTCCGGCCAGGCGCTATCATCCAGCGCCGGATTCTCGCCATGCGGCAGATCGGGAGGATGAAAACGCCAATCCGTCAGCCCCAGCCGGGTCATGGCCTGTAGGCGCTTCAGCACCTCCGGCAGATCCGCCGGCCCGGCGCCGCCGCCGGCGCTCGGCGCGCCCCACAGCGCGTCCGGTTGCAGCGCCGCCTGCCACAGCGCGGCCAAACTCGCCGCCCCCGCCACGGACAGAAAGGTTCGCCGCCGGATGCCGCCGCCCCAAGCCGGCAATTCCCCCGGCTGCCGCACTTCGTCCATCACGCCTCCCTTCGCGCCTTGCGCTGTTTCGGGTTCAGCTTCCGCAATCCGACTCCACCTGTCAACGCACTCTTCCATTCCCTGCTTCTTCCCGAACAAACCCTCGCAGCAAAGGGATTTAAGGTCCCCTCCGCGCGCGGCCACGAACGTGGCCCCAGCATCGCGCGGGTGGAGACGGGGCGGGCGGGAGATCCAGCCTCACCCGCGCGGCAGGCGGCGCAGCCGCGCTGGGGCCGGGCTCCCGCAATTGGTGTTGCGCCCTGGCTGTCATTCGTATTAGCGTTCTCTGCTTAGGCTCCTAGCCCGAGGGGGACGCGCCCATGAGCGAGCGTAGCAACCGCAGTTCCATTCCGCAGCCCGGCCAAGATCTGGGCCGCCGCAACTTCCTCAAGGTAGGGGGCATGGGCGCCGCCGCCCTCGGCGGCGTCGGCGCGCTGGCCGCCCCCGCCGCGGCGCAGGGATTGCCGGGCACGCTGCCCGCCG
>DAHVCP010000074.1 GCA_027314025.1 Acidobacteriota bacterium | reverse complement strand
CCGGACGCGGGCCGCGGGCCGGGGGCCCAGCCGTCGCACGGCCGCGGCCGGCGATGGCTGGAGGGGATCACGCTCGGCTGGGTGCTGTACGCGACGCTGGCGCTGCTGCTGTGGATGCCCTGGCCGCAGCTGCCGCTGCCGACGGCGCCGGTGGCGGCGCTGACGCCGTTCCGCGTGGCCAACCAATACGGGTTGTTCGCGCGCATGACGCGGTCGCAGTACGAAATCGAGTTCCAGGGCTCGCGGGACGGGAAGCATTGGACGGCGTACCCGTTCCGATTCAAGCCGCAGCGGCGGCGGCAAGCACCGGGCATCTACGCGCCGTACCAGCCGCGTTTCGATTGGAATCTGTGGTTCGCCGCGCGCGGGCCCTGGCAGCAGACGCCGTGGGTGGTGCGGTGCGAGGCGGAACTGCTGCGCGGCGATGGGGCGGTGCTGTCGCTGTTCGCCGGCAACCCGTTCGGCCCGCGGCCACCGCGCTATGTACGCGCGGTGCTTTGGCGGTATTGGTTCACCTCGCTGGCCACGTTGCGGCGCACGGGACGGTGGTGGCGGCGGCGGTACGTTGGGCTGTATGCGCCGGAGTTGCAGCGCCTGCCGGGCGGGAAACTGGCGGTTGCGGCATGGCCGTAGCGCCGCGGGCGCGAGGCGAGGAGAGATTACCGCGGGCTGAAGCCCGCGGAACACAGGCTGAAGCCTGTTCCACGCGTCGCGCCGGCCGCGCGGAGCGCGACCGCACGCAAGCCGGAGGCATACCCCACATCCACGCCGCCGGCGCGTAGGGCCGGCGCGTCTCCAACTGGGCACGGGGGGTGCGCGGCGGATCACGGTTCCAGGCCGGTCTGACGTTGTAAGCTTAACTACAGCCATGCGTTGCCCGTTCTGCGGTCATCCCGAGGACAAAGTCGTGGACTCGCGCGAGAGCAAGGAAGGCGAGGCGATTCGCCGCCGGCGCGAGTGCCTGGCCTGCGAGAAGCGTTTCACCACCTACGAGCGCATTGACGAGATCCCGTACATGGTGATCAAGAAAGACGGGCGGCGGGAAAAGTTCGACCGGCAGAAGGTGCTGAACGGGCTGCTGCACGCCTGCGAGAAGCGGCCGGTGGCGATGGCGCAACTGGAGGCTATCGTCAACGACGCCGAGGCGCTGGTGGTGGAATCCAGCGAGCGGGAAGCGAAGACACGCGCGATCGGCGAGCTGATCATGCGGCGGCTGGGGCAACTGGACAAGGTGGCCTATGTGCGCTTCGCGTCGGTCTACCGCGACTTTAAGGACGTGGACGAGTTTCTGGCGGAACTGAAAGAGCTGCGGTAGGCGGCGGGGCAGTTCCCTGCTCCGGCTGTCCGGCGGAACGTCCCGGCTGGTTCGCGCTGGCTTTGCCCCAGTGCAAACGGCACGGCCCCGCGAGCGGTCCAAAACCATCTGCAAATGAAAACGCCGGGGACCCGCGGCGCGGATCCCCGGCAAGGCTCAGGCGCTGCCGCGGCTAAATGTCGTAATAGAGCTGGAATTCGTAGGGATGGGGACGGAGGCGAAGGGCATCCACTTCCTTGGAACGCTTGTAATCAATCCAGGTACGGATCAGCTCCTCGGTAAAGACCTCGCCCTTCAGCAGGAACTGGTGATCCTCCTCCAGTGCGTCGAGGGCGGCATCGAGGGAACCCGGCAGCGCGGGAACGTTTTTCAGTTCCTCGGGCGACAGATCGTAGATGTCGCGATCCAGCGGATCGCCGGCGGGGAGCTTGTTCTCGACGCCATCCAGGCCGGCCATGAGCATGGCGGCGAAGGCGAGGTAGGGATTGCAGGAGGGGTCGGGCGGCCGGAACTCGACGCGCTTGGCCTTGGGCGAAGCCGAGTACATCGGGATGCGGCAGGCGGCGGAGCGGTTGCGGCGGGAATACGCCAGGTTGACCGGAGCTTCAAAGCCGGGAACGAGGCGCTTATAGGAATTGGTGGTGGGGGCAATGAGCGCGGCGAGCGCGGGGGCATGCTTGAGCAGGCCGCCGATGTAGTGCAGCGCGATGGGGGACAGGCCGGCATACCCGTCGCCGGCGAAGAGCGGCTTGCCGGATTTCCAAAGGGACTGATGGGTGTGCATGCCGCTGCCGTTGTCCTGGAACAGCGGCTTGGGCATGAAGGTCGCCGATTTGCCGTATTCATTGGCCGCGTTCCGCACAATGTACTTGTAGACCATCATGTTGTCGGCGGTCTTGAGCAGGTTGTCGAAGCGCAGGTCAATTTCGCACTGGCCGCCGGTGGCGACCTCATGGTGGTGGTACTCGACGGTGAGGCCGGCGGCTTGCAGCTTCAGCACCATCTCCGTGCGCAGGTCCTGGTAATGGTCGGTGGGGGGGACGGGGAAATAGCCTTCCTTGTAGCGGGGACGGTAGCCGAGGTTGGCGTCCTCGCGGCCGGAGTTCCAGCGGCCCTCCTCGGCGTCAATGAAGTAGAAGGCGTGCTGTTCGCGCTGATCGAAGCGGACGTTGTCGAAGATGAAGAACTCCGCTTCGGCGCCGAAGTAGGCGACATCCCCGATGCCGGTGGAGGCGAGGTAGGCCTCGGCCTTCTTGGCGACATGGCGCGGGTCGCGGTCGTAGCGCTGGCGGGTGAGGGGATCCTGGATGTCGCCGATCATGACCAGCGTGGGGACGGCGGTGAAGGCGTCCAGCATGTACCAGGAGGGATCGGGAATGAGGAGCATGTCGCTCTCATGGATCGCCGCCCAACCGCGGATGCTGGAACCGTCAATGCCGAAGCCGTCCTCGAAGGCCGCCTCGGTCAACTGATTGATGGGGAATGAGATGTGATGCCAAAGGCCGGGCAGGTCGGTGAACCGGAGGTCCACGATCTTGACCTCATGTTGGCGGCAGTAATCGAGGACTTCCTTGGGGGTGGGCATGGCGGAATCTCCGTGGACAAGACAGCGGCAGCACGGGTCAACAAAGGCGGCGCCACGCAAGCGGCGGACGGCTGCGGGCCCGGCGCCGGCGGCGGCTGGAGGGAGCGAGGAGAAACTCCGCCATCACCCACCAGACATGGCAGACTAGCAGTGCGCGAGGGGCCAGGCCCAATAAGTTTTTTTTATCGCCGCCATGGGCGGCGGCAGGGGGGCGGTTTCTCGCAGCAAGGCGATGGATTTTGATCAACTGAACACGTTTTTGGAGGTGGCGCGGCTGAGCTCGTTCTCCCGCGCCGCCGTCACCTGCTACCGCACGCAGCCGGCGATCAGCGCGCAGATTCGCTTGCTGGAGGAGGAAGTGGGGGCGCGGCTGTTCGACCGCGGCGGCGGGAAAGTGGCGCTGACGGAGGCGGGGCGGGTGTTTCATGAGTACGCTTCGCGGCTGCGGCAATTGCGGAAGGAAGGGCTAGACGCGATCGCCGACCTGAATCACACGCCGAGCGGGGAGTTGTCGCTGGCGGCCAACGAGGGCAGCTGCCTGCACGTGCTGCCGGAGGTGTTCGCGCGCTTCATCCGCCAGCATCCGGCGGTGCGGGTGCACATCCGGCGGGGGGAACATTCCGACATCATGGAGGCGGTGCTGGAAAACCGGGTGGATTTCGGCCTGCTCTCGCTGCCCGCCAGCGATCCACGGCTGCAAGTGGTGCCGCTGCACCGGGATGAGATCGTGGCGGTGGCGCCCCCGGACCACCCGCTGGCGCCGCGGGCGGCACGGGCGGCGCAGCAGAGCGACGGGCCGGCGGCGGTGGAATGGGCGCGGGTGGCCGAGTATCCGCTGGTGCTGCCGAAATCGGGCGGCACGCGCGACGCGCTGGACGAACGGCTCCAGCCCTTCGCTTCCCGGTTGAAAATCTCCATGGAATTGGAGAGCACGGAGCTGATCAAATCCTTCGCCGCGGCGGGCTTGGGCATCGGGTTCGTGGCGCAGACCATGGCCGTGACGGAGGCGCGCAGCGGAGAACTGGCCTTGCTGCCCTTGGCGGCGCCGAAGCTGTACCGCGAGCTGGGGCTGGTGTTCCGGCGGGACCGGGCGCTGGGGCGGGCGGCGCTGGCGTTTATTGACATGGCGATCCAAGCCTCGAACGCCGCGGCGACGCCGCGCGGCGGCGACGGCGAGAACCAGCCGGCGTGACGCGGCGGGAGCTATTGCGGCTGGCGGGGGCGGCGGCGTTGCACCCCACGGCGAGCCGCCTGGCGGGCGGCTCGCTTCTGCCCGCGCCGGGTCTGGGTGCGGCGGCGGCGTTCGTGGACGTGACGGCGGCAAGCGGCATTGATTTCCGCCACGACAACGCGGCCTCGGCGCAAAAATACCTGATCGAAACGATGGGGGCGGGCTGCGGCTGGCTGGATTACGACCAAGACGGATATCTGGATCTCTATCTGGTCAACGGCGCGGCGACGGCGGCCTACCATCCGCCCCAGCCATTGCGCAGCGCGCTGTATCACAACAACGGCGACGGGAGTTTCAGCGATGTGACGGCGCGGGCGGGGGTGGGCGCCGAAGGGCTGTTCGGCATGGGCGTGGCGGTGGGCGATTACGACAATGACGGCTACCCCGACATGCTGGTTTGCGGCTATGGGCGCTGCATCCTGTACCACAACCGGGGCGACGGGACCTTCGCCGACGTGACCGCGCGGGCGGGGGTGGGAAACGCCGGCCGGTGGGCCTCCAGCGCGGCATGGTTCGACTACGACCGCGACGGCAAGCTCGACCTGATCATCGCCAATTACGTGGATTGGACGCCGGCGACGAACTATTACTGCGGCGCGCACGGACCGGGGATGCGCAGCTACTGCCTGCCGGACGACTTTCCGCCCACCGCGCCGACGCTGTTGCACAACAACGGCGACGGAACCTTCACCGACGTGAGCCTGGCCGCGGGGCTGGGACGGCACCGGGGCAACGGGCTCGGGGTGGTGACCTTCGACTACGACCAAGACGGCTGGCCGGACGTCTTCATCGCCAACGATTCCATGGCGAATTTCCTGTTTCACAACCAGCATGACGGGACGTTCCGGGAAGTCGCCTATGAAGCCGGCGTGGCGGTGGGCAGCAACGGGGAACCGGAAGCGGGCATGGGGGTGGACGCGGGGGACGCGTTCGGCAGCGGGCGGATGGACCTGATCGTGACGCACCTGGATTCGCAGCTGCCGCGCCTGTATCAAAACTTGGGGAACGGCACGTTCAACGACGCCACCGTCAGCTCCGGAATCGGCTATGCCGCGTTCCACCGCAGCGAGTTCGGCACGCGGTTCATGGACTACGACAACGACGGCAATTTGGACGTCTTCATGGCCTGCGGACACGTGCTGAACAACATCCGCCGCTACAACCCGCTGGTGCATTACGCCGAGCCGAAGATGATGTTCCGCAACCTGGGGGGCGGGCATTTTCACAATGCCAGCGGGGCCATGGGCGCGGCATTCCTGCGGCCGCGGGTCAGCCGCGGCGCCGCCGCCGGGGATTACGACAACGACGGGCGGCTGGATCTTTTGGTGAACAACAACGGCGAACGGCCGCAGCTGCTGCGCAACAACACGGGCGCGGGGCGGCACTGGCTCCAGTTGTTCTTGATCGGCACGCGCTCCAACCGCGACGCGATTGGCGCGCGGGCGCGGGTGCGGGCGGGGCGGTGGACGGCGGTGGCGGAACGCAAGGGCGGGATGAGCTACCAATCGGCGCAGGATCCCCGGCTGCACTTCGGGCTGGGCCCGCACCGGCGGGTGGACGAGCTCGAGATCCATTGGCCGAGCGGCGCACTGACGCGCCTGGGGCCGATCGCGGCCGATCAGACGGTGACGATCGAGGAAGGAAAAGGACGGGTGACGCGGGCGTTTCCGCCGCTGCGGCGGGGCTAGGCGCGGCGGGAGGCCGCCAGGGCTGACGGGGGCGGATTCATCGCGGCGCTAGGCGGGGCGGGCGTTGGCGCGGGGCGCCGGAGAGGCGATCAGGGAACGCAGGCGGCGAAGATTTTTGCGATCGTCGCCGGGGGCGTCCACCGGCGTCTCCAAGATGAACGCCTTGCGCGCCCAGCGGGGATCGTTCATCCACAGGCGAAACGCCTCGCGGCCGAGCGTGCCTTGGCCGATGTTTTGATGCCGGTCCACATGGGAGTTGCAGCCGCCCTTGGAATCATTGACGTGGATGACGTGGACGTGCTTCAGGCCGACGGCCCGGTGCAGCGCGGCGATGGCGTGGTGATAGCCGGCGGCGGAGCGGATGTCGTAACCGGCGGCCCAAGCGTGGCAGGTGTCTATGCAGACGCCGCTGGGAACCGCGCTCACGGCGGCGAGCAAGGCGGCCATCTCTTCCCAGGCGCCGCCGAGGCGTCCTCCGCCGGCGGTGTTTTCGATCAACAGCTTGAGGCGGCCCCAGCGGAGCCCTTGCGCGGCCCGGCGCACGGCTTCGCCGACCCGGGCGATGGCGGCGGCGCGGTCATTGCCGGCGCCCGGCGCGCCCGGATGCAAGACCAAAAACTCCGCCTGGAGCTGGCGCGCGCGGAGGAGCTCGCCGCGCAGCGCGGCGATGGAGCGCTCCCACAGCGCGGGATCGGCCCCGGCGGCGTTGATGAGGTAATTGGCGTGGATGACCAAGGGGCGCAGCCCATACTCGCGGCGGAGGCGGATCATGCGCGCGCAGGCGGCGGGGTCCAGCTCCGCGCCGCGCCACTGCCGCGGACTGGAGGAGAAGATTTGCAGGGTTTGGCAGCCCAAGGCTTGGGCGCGTTCGGCGGCCAGCGGCAGGCCGCCGGCGACGGAGGTGTGCACGCCGATGCGGCGAATGAGGCAAGATGTGGCGGCCGGGGTCATGGCGCGCCGACGCGAGGAGCGGTGATCCGTTAGAATAAAACTCTTTCCGGTCAAATCCGTCAAGGAGTGAGGATGCGCGTAGGAATTTTAACGGGTGGGGGCGACTGCCCCGGCTTAAACGCTGTGATTCGCGCCGTGGTGCGCAAGGGGACGATGTTCTATGGCGACTCGATCCTGGGATTCGAGGAAGGCTGGCGCGGGGTGTTGGAGAACCGCTTCCAGCTGCTCGACCTGGATTCGACGCCGGGCATCATCCACCGCGGCGGGACGATTCTGCGCACCTCGCGCACCAATCCGTTCAAGGATCCCCAGGGCTTGGAGCGGGTGAAGGCCACGTTCACGGTCAATCACTTGGACGCACTGATCGCCATCGGCGGCGATGACACGCTGGGGGTGGCGCTGAAGCTGAACCAAGCGGGGCTGAAGCTGGTGGGCGTGCCCAAGACCATTGACAACGATTTGGCGGGCACGGACGTCTGCTTTGGCTTCGACACCGCGGTCAATATCGCCACCGAGGCGGTGGACCGGCTGCATACCACCGCCGAGGCGCACAATCGCATCATCGTGGTGGAGGTGATGGGGCGGGACGCCGGCTGGATCGCCACCTACAGCGGCATTGCCGGCGGCGCCGACGTGGTGCTGATCCCCGAGAAGCCAATCAATTTGGACCAAGTCTGCGACCTGCTGCAACGGCGGCACGGGCGCGGCAAATACTTCAGCATCGTGGTGGTGGCGGAAGGCGCGCAGCTGGCCGACCAAATCGGGCAGACCACGCAGGGCACCCAGGTGGATGAGTTCGGCCACGCGCGGCTGGGCGGCATCGGCGGGCGGCTGGCGGCGGAGATCGAGAAGCGGACGGGATTCGAGACGCGCATGGTGAACCTGGGCCACATCCAGCGCGGCGGCACTCCGACCGCCTTTGACCGCGTGCTGGCGACCCGATACGGCGTGCAGGCAATTGACATGGTGCACCAGGGCGAGTTCGGACGGATGGCGTCGCTGCAAGGACAGAAGCTTGTGTCGGTGCCGCTGGAGGACGCGCTGGGCAAGAACCGCAAGGTGGACCCGGAGATTTATGACATCGCGTCGGTCTTTTTCGGCTAGCGCCAGCCGTTGGCCAGGCGGGGCAGCGGGATCGCTATGTTAATCGTGATGAAGGCCGGCGCGAGCGAAGAGCAGATCGCCGGCGTTTGCCGCCACATCGAATCCCTGGGACTGAAGCCGCATCCGATCCCGGGCGCGCAACGCACCGCCATCGGCATTACCGGCAACAAGGGCGCGCTGGAGCTGAGCGACCTGGCCGGGCTGGACGGCGTGGCGGAGGCGCTCCGCGTCTCCAAGCCCTACAAGCTGGTGAGCCTGGAGGTGAAGCCGGACAAAACGGTGATCCCGATCGGCCCGCCGGAGCTGGGCATCACCATCGGCGGCCCGGAATGGGTGGTGATGGCGGGACCGTGCGCGGTGGAAAGCCGCGAACAAACGCTGCGCATCGCCGAGCAGGTGGCGGCGGCGGGGGCGCGGATGTTCCGCGGCGGGGCGTTCAAGCCCCGCACCTCGCCGTATTCGTTTCAGGGAATGGGAGAAGAGGGCCTGGAGATTCTGGCGGAGGTGCGGGAGCGCTTCGGCCTGGGCATCGTCACCGAGGCGGTGGACGAGGCGAGCCTGGCGCTGGTGGAGCAATACGCCGACATGATCCAGCTAGGCGCGCGCAACATGCAGAATTACGCGCTGCTGCGGCGGGCGGGCAAGGCACGCAAGCCGGTCATGCTGAAGCGCGGACTGGCGGCGACGCTGGAAGAATGGCTGATGGCGGCCGAGTATCTGCTGTCGGAGGGCAACTACCAGGTGGCGCTCTGCGAACGGGGCGTCCGCACGTTCTCCGACCACAGCCGCAACACGCTGGATTTGACGGTGGTGCCGGCGGTGCAGGAGGTGAGCCATCTGCCGGTGCTGGTGGACCCCAGCCACGGCACGGGACGGCGGGACCGGGTGGTGCCGCTGGCGCGGGCGGCGCTGGCGGTGGGAGCGGACGGGCTGCTGGTGGAAGTGCACGACACGCCCGACCGGGCGCTGAGCGACGGAATCCAATCCATCTACCCGCGGCAACTGGAGCAACTGATGGCCGAAGCGCGGGGCCTGGCGCCGCTGCTGGCGCGGCGGATGCCGCCGACGGCCAGCCCGGCGCGGCGAGGCTGAGGGTGCCGGCGGAGGGCGGCGCGGCGTGAACCTGCCTTACCCTGGGCGGCGGAGCACGGACCGCAGCCAGCGGCGGCGCGGCGGCCGGGCATTGGGCTGGTTGGCGGCGGCGGCGATGGCCGCGGCGGCGGGCGGGCTGGCGGGTTGCCACCGGCTCTATCCCATGCCGGGCCCGACGTACCACGTCATGGTCTACGTCGCGGGGCGGGGCGCGGGCATTCTGGCCTTGGACGCGCGGACGTTGAAAGTGGCGCCGCCGCTGGCGGCGGAGGGCACGGTGGTGGCGCTGGCCTACAATCCGGCGCGGGCCGAACTGTACGCGCTGGATCAAACCCCTGGCCGCCGCCCGCCCGGATCGCTGGCGGTGTTTCCCCTGGCCGGCAAGCGGCGCGCGCTCGCGATTCCGCTCGACGTCCGGCCCAAGGCCATGGCCCTGAGCGCCGATGGCGCCCTCGCCTATATCGCCGGCGACCACGACGGTCACGCCGCGTTGTACGCCGTGGATCTGCCCTCGCGCAGCGTGACGCATCGCATGGCGCTCGGCGGGCGGCCCGCCGCCTTGGCGCTGGCGCCGGCGGAACGGGTGGTGGTGGCGACGGCCGATCCGCCGCGCCTGGAGATCGTCGGCGCGCAGACGTTTCGCCCGGCGGCGACGCTGCCGCTGCCGGCCCCGCCCACGCAGGTGATCGCGCTGCCGTACGGCCATAAGGCGTTCGTGCTCTGCCCGGCGGCGAATGAAGTAGCCGTGGTGGACCTGGCGCCGCCGGCGTCGGTGCTGACCTATCTTTCCGTGGGCCCGGACCCGAAGGCGATGGCGCTGAAGCCCGACGGCGGGGAGCTGTACGTATCCAACTACGGCGACCGGGGCGGCGGCACCAGCATCAGCATCGTGGATACCGCGGCCAATCAAGTCGCGGGCAGCATGGTGGTGGGCACCGGGCCCTGGGGCCTGGCGGTGTCCCCCGACGGCAGCCGGCTGTACGTGGCCAATCATGCGGCGGACACCGTGGACGTGATCAACCTGGAGACGCGACACGTCCTCTCGGCGATACCGGTGGGATTGGGACCGGAGCGGCTGGCGTTGGGCGGGCTGGGAGCGTACCTGTTCGTCGAGGACCAAACCTCGAGCGATATCGCGGTGATTCGCACCGACATTCCGGCCCTGATGACGCTGTTGCCGTCGCTGCCGGGGGCGCGCGAAATGCAGGTGGCGGAGTTCCGTTCGCCGGCGCGGCCGGCGCGGCGCTAGGGACGACAGCGCGCGTCATTCGACGTACAATGTGCGGGCCGGCACTTTTGGCCGCAGGGCTGGCGCAGGGAGGCCCATGATGACCGCTGGCAGCTCGAACCCCGTTCCCGCCGCCGAACCCGCACCACCCAGCGCCGCGTCTTCCCCTACCGGTTGGCTGCGGGCCACGTTGATTTCCGGCCTGGCCGGCGCGTTTCTGATCGACATTTATTTGGTCATTACCGAGGGATATTTATTGCACTCGGGCCTGACGGCGCAAGGGCTGTCGCAGTGGGACGCGTCGAACTTCCTCGGCCGGGCGGCCTTTTCCGGCGGCTGGGGCACGGCGTGTTTGGGCATGTTCTTTCACGCCATCGTCAGCCTGATCTTGGCGGCGATTTTTGTCTCCGCGGCGATACGCTGGCCGGGGCTGCGGCGCTTGCCGCTGGCTACCGGAGCGGCGTACGGCGTGGTGATCCGCGTGGTGATGGCCTATGCCATCGTGCCGCTGGGGCGGGCGAAGCTGCCGCCGCATCCGACGGCAATTTATTTGACCAACAACTATTTGGCCCACATCTTGGCGTTCGGCATTCCCGTGGTTTGGATCGCCAGCCGGTTGCTGCCCAGACGGCCCGGCACGGCGGCGAAGGCGGCCTAGCCCCCTGCGCCCGCACCGGGCGGCCGGGCCGCAGCGGGCGGGGTAGGCAAGATTTTCCCGCCAATCTCTGGCAACCTAAAAGTTGAGGAATGTACCGAAGCGGCTCCGCCGCCCCCCTCTAGGCTCCGTTTTGCCGGCGCCCGAGGAATCATCCACCCACAGCGGTGCCTGGCCGCGGTTCGTCCGCGCCCCGCGGGTGATGCCTGCACGGCGTTCGTGGCGGAATTGCGCGAGGATGGGTTGACCGAGATCAGCACCAGCCCCAGTCCGGGACGGCAACGCCCCAGCACGCCGCCGGAGCGCGGCGCGAATTCCCACCCCATTGCCTGGTGGAAGCTGCTGCTGTTGGCGGCGGGACCGGGGCTGGTGGTCATGCTGGCCGACACCGACGCCGGCAGCGTCATCACCGCGGCGCAAAGCGGGGCGCGCTACGGCTATCAACTGCTGTGGTTGCAAGTGGCGCTGGTGCCGGTGCTGTACCTGGTCCAGGAGCTGACGGTCCGGCTGGGCTTGGCGACCGGGAAAGGCCACGGCGAGCTGATCCGGGACCGGTTTGGCGCAACCTGGGCCTGGCTGTCGGCGAGCACGCTGGTCATTTCCTGCATCGGCGCGCTGGTCACGGAGTTCGTCGGGCTGGAAGGCGTGGGGCTGCTGTTCGGCATCCGGCCCTGGATCAGCGTGGCCCTGGCGGGGGCGTTTTTGATCGTGGTCAGCGCCACCGGCGCCTACCGGCAGGTGGAATCGGTGGCGCTGGCGCTGGGCTGCTTCGAGCTGGCGTTCGTGGGGGTAGCGGTGGTTTCCCACCCGTCGGCGGCGGCGATGACGCGAGCGCTGGCGCAGGGCCTGGGCGGCGATGCGGGGTATTGGTTTTTGGTGGCGGGCAACATCGGGGCGGTGATCATGCCCTGGATGATCTTCTATCAGCAGTCGGCCATCATTGACAAAGGACTGGGGCCGAAGCATCTGAAATCGGCACGGATTGAAACCGCGGCGGGAGCGGTCATCACCCAAGCGATCATGGCGGCGGTGCTGATCACCGCCGCCGCAGCGCTGGCCGGCGCGGCGGCGAAGCCGCTGGATACGGTGCCGGAAATCGCCCGGGCGTTGACGCCGGTGCTGGGGCCGACCTGGGGGCGGGTAGTGTTCTCGCTAGGCATGGTGGGGGCGGCGGCGGTGGCGGCGATCGTGGTGTCGCTGACGGCGGCGTGGGGATTGGGGGAGGTCGCCGGGTACAAGCGGTCGCTGGCGCACACTCCCTTTGAAGCGCCATGGTTCTACGCCGTGTTCGTGGTCTGCGTGGTGGCGGGCGGCGGATTGGTGCTGGCCAAAATCAATTTAGTGGAACTGGCGGTGATGGTGGAGGTGATGAACGCGCTGTTGCTGCCGCTGGTGCTGGGCATGCTGTATCTGCTGGCGCTGAAGGCGCTGCCAGACGGCTGGCGGCTGGGCAAGTGGAGGGCGCGGCTCACCGGGGCGGTGGTTGTGATCACTTCGGCCGTGGGGCTGGGCGCCGGGCTGTTTGGGCTGCTGCACACGGCGCCGCGCGCTCGCCTCGGGCAGCATAGCGCGGCGACGGCGCGGCCTCGGGCCGCCGCCCCGCGTGCACAAACCTTCGGCGCGCGCGGCAGCGAGGGCGCGAACCGCCCTGGAACGCCCCGTCTGGCCGATGCGCCGAGCCATCCCCGACACGGGGGCGCTAGGCCCTAGCCGTTGCTAGGCGCGGGCCCCAGCCCCGCACCCCGCGGGGCGTCCGGCGGTCCCTAGAGGCGCGGCCGAGCCCCGCTTATGCGTCGCCCGGAACCGCCCTGCTTCCGCATCGGGGGCGGGCCGCAGGATTAATCAGCATTCCTCTGCGCGCCGCAGCGGCGCGGGGATTATCGCGGCCTTCCCGCATCCGCTTTGCCCCCGGGCAAGAGGGCCCGGCCCCGCGCATCGCACCGGCCCCTCGGCGCCGATGCTTGCGCGGCGACACCGCCAGCGGCATCAGGCGCCAACCGCCGCGCCATGGTACGCTGTCGCATGGTCCCAACGCCGCGGCGGCCGCTCGCCACGATCCTGCTGCTGACCGCGGTGCTGTGCGGCAGCCAGTTCGCCGTGCATTGCCGGGTCGCCTGTTCGCTAGAGGCGGCGCGGCACGGTGGGACGTCTCCGGCGACCCGATTGCCGCCTCAAGCGCGGGCCCAATACAGTGCGGATTGCGCCGGGTGTGGCGCCGCCCCGCTGGTGGCCGTGCTGAAAAGCCCGTCGCCCGCCGTGGCGATCGTCCCGAACGCCACGATGGCCATTGCGGCCGGTGACACGGCGTCCATGACCGTTCGCCCCGTCACGCGGCGGATGGAACCCGGCTGGCAGGATCCTTCTCCGCCCCCAAGAGCGGCTGGTCTCCCGCTCCGCATCTAGCCCCAGTCCCGCCTGCGCCTGGCAACCGCCGTACGGCTCACCCGCGGGCCGACGGACGGTTTCCATGTTCCTTCGCCGCGCGAACACGCCGCTGGGCGCGTTCCGCGCCCTCGCATATGGGACTGAACCACCGATGAAGACCGCTTTTCTCGCCAAGATCGCCGTGTTGGCTGTGTTTCTAGCCGCGGCGGCGGCCCTGTACGGGCAGATGAACCCGTATTTCACCGCCGTCAACTACCCCGCACCGCAGGGATCGCTGATGGTCATGCTGCTCCCCGATTTTCAGCGCGCCCGCACCGGGCCGGATTTCCTGACCACGATGGGCATGGCCGAATACGGGATTACGCCGCGCTGGACGGCGGGATTCATGCTCGAGGGGCAGAAGATCGCCGGGCTGCCGACGACCTACGGCGGCATGCGCTTTAACACCTACGTCCAGCTTTTTCCCCACGACCACCTGCTGCACTTCACCATCTACGGCGAGTACGAGGATCTGAACCAGGCGGCGTTGTACAAGATGGAGGTCAGCGGATTCGGCGGCGAGGATTTGTCCGGACCGCTGAGTTTGGCGCGGCGGTCGCCGGCGCGGACGTTCGAAACGCGAGCCATCGTCTATCACGACTGGGGCCGCATCAACGCCACGTTCAACTTCATCAACGAGACGGCTCTGCAATCGCCGCACGAGAACAATTTTGGCTATGTCTGGGGCGTGTTCCGCCAGCCGCGATGGATGGGCGGCATGGCCGGCATGGCGGGCGCGGCCGGGGCAGCGCCGCCGCTATTTTCGACCTCCCGGCTGGGCATGGGGCTGGAAATGATGGGCGCGCTGGGCGACACGCGGCAGTTCGGATTCTACTGGGGGCGGGAGCAACAATACTTGGGCCCGGTGTTTAGCTACGCCTGGTCGCGGCGTTGGTCGTTTCGCGTGGAGCCCACATTCGGATTATCGGACGTCAGCGATCCTTTCGTGCTGCGCTTTGGCCTGAGCTACACCATCGGCGACCTGGCCGGGAAGTTGCGCCGCGTCTTCGCGAGAGGCAATTGACTTTGGCCCGGCGATTGATCCGCGAGGGGCTGATCGTTCAGATTTTCACCGCCGCGGCGGAACGCTAGCCCGGCCGGATCGCGCGGCAGAGCCGGTCCGCCCGCGCGCTGGGCCGGTTACTTCCCTGCCACCGGCGCAAACTGCCGCGGGATGTTCCAACCGCCGGCGCGAATCACGGGCCGCGCGCCATGCAAGGCGGCGGCGCGATAGCGGACGTGAACGATGCGGCTTTCGCCGGGCATCAGCTCCAGATAGTTCGCCTGCCAAATCGCCGGCTCGATGTCGCCGCCGTGGCGGCCGCGCAGCACCACCAAATGCACCTGGAAGGCCAGGCTATGGCTGGGATTGCGCAAACGCACCACGTCGGTTTCCCAGCCGCCATGGCGCCGGCCCGTGGCGGAGAGCCGTAAGCGCACCGGCGGCAGGGACTGGAGTTCGGTGAGGTTGGCGTAGTGGACGATGGGCGAGTAATACCAGGTGGACTTGGCCCAGTCGTGGGTGTCCGGATGGCGGGCCAGCCAGTAAAAATTGCGGCTGACCACGCGGCGTCCGCCGCTGGATTGGACCGCCGTGAGCCGCAGACGGACAAAGTAGACCGGCGACAGATGGGCGGACTTCGGCAGGGTGAAAATGCGCACGGAACGGTTGCCCGGCGCGGAGACATCCAGGGTCTTTTGCAATAGCCGCCGCAGATGGAAGCTGTACACCTGCACGCGGGCGCGGCCGGTGAAATCGCGCAACAAGGAATTGACGACCCAGATGGAGCCGTCGTCGTAGGAGTACTGGATGTGCACCGGCTGGCAAGCGGTTTGCGCGCCGAAGAAACCGCCGCCGGGGCGCAGGTAATAGTCGTACAGATGCCAAATCATGGACGGCCAGCCGTTGCTGAGCATCCATTGGATGACGCCGGTGGAAACCCACTTGTTGCGGCCATAGGCTTCGAACATGGCGCGCTCGCCGGCGTAGGCCATGGCCTGCGCCTTGCGCTCGTAGTCGCGCAGCGTCGAGGACGGGCCGTAGCGGGCGGCTTGCGCGTGGGTGAAGTAATTCAGGTTTTTGAACTCGCCGCCGCCGGCGTGGTAATCCCAGGCTTGATCAATGGGCCAGAGATCGGCGCGCGGCAGCATCTCCCGCAAGCTGGCCAGCACGGGAATGGCGGGGCCGGGACTGGTTTCCGTATTGAAGCCGACGGCGCCGCCAGGAGCGTGCGGGTTCTCCCAATAGTTGGGCGCGACATATTGGTAAGGGCCGGACATCTTGACGCCGGTCCAGCCGACCAGCGTCTTCTGCTTGGACGCGCCGGCGACGACCGCGTCGGGCCAATGGGTTTGTTGGATGACGCGGAGATAGATGCGCTCCACCGCCGGCGGCGGCGCGATGTCGCTGCCATACAGCCACACCAAAACGCTGGGATGGTTGCGCAGGCGCTGGAGCTGGTCGCGCTCCGAAGCGGCGGCGATGACGTAGTCGGCTGGTTTCCAGTCTTTCCAATGCTGCCAGCGCGAGCAGCAGCACCAACCCTGGATGACGAGAATGCCGAGGCGGTCGCAGAGCCGGTAGAAGGTCTGGTCCATCGGCTTGCCTTCCAGCCGAATGGCGTTCAGGTGCATGGCGCGGACGTATTGCAGCTGCTCCAATTCGTTGCGCGCCGAAAGGTCCATCAGCATGTTCGCCGCCCAGCCGGCGCCGCGAATGAGGATGCGATGGCCGTTGACGAAAAACAGGCGGTGATTGCGGGCGTCCAGCCGGGAGCTGACCTGGCGAATGCCGAAGACCACCGTCTTGCGGTCGGTGACGCGGCCGGCGGCGGTGAAGGCGAGATGCAGATGGTAAAGGTTCTGCCGGCCCCATTCATACGGCCACCACAGGCGGGGATGGGCGAAGTCGAGGGCGGGATACCGCGCCGGGCGGAAGACCACGCGGCGGTCCATGCCGGGACCGAGAAAAACCTCTCGGCGCAGGGTGATGGCGCCGATGCGGGCGACCAGCCAGCCGCGCACGGTATGGCTGGCGGAATTGCGCAGATGGGCCGAAATGGTCAGATGGGCGGCGGCCAGCGACGGCAACTCGAGCTGGGTCCGCACCTGCGGATGCCAGAGGGAAACGGCGCCGGTGCGGGTGATGAACACCCGCCGGAACAGGCCCATGTCCTTGTCCGGCGGCAGCGGGTTCCAATCCACGAAGGTCAGCGCCAGATCGTTGGGCGTCTCGGCGTAGGCTTTGGCGGCGAGGACGTTGACGCCGCGGCGCAGGTAGGGGGTGATGTTGAAGGCGAAAATCCGCCAGGTGCCCGCGATTTGGCGGGAACCGGCCAGCTTGTGGCCGTTCAGCCAAATGGAAGCGCGGAAGTTGATGCCGTGGAAATGGAGCCAATATTGCCGCCCCCGTTGGACGGATACCAGGCGGAACTGCGTGCGGTACCACCAAGGATGGCGGAACGGACTATCTGGCGGCATCGGCAGGTTGGAAAAGTTGCCGCCGATGGGATAGGTCTCGCCTGGGAAGGCGCGCAGGTTCATGCCGAAATTGGGATTGGGGTAGATCTTGTCCCGGATCAGATTGGAGACGACCGTGCCGGGAACGCGCGCCGGGAACCAGCCGGCGGTGGAAAAGCCCGCGCGGGACACCGCCGCGCCGCCGGCGGAAAAATGCGCTGCGGATTGGATCTTCCAGCGGGTCAGGCGGCGAAACACGGTTTGTCCGGAGGCCAGCGGGGCCAACGCCGTTAGCGCGAATGCGAGGCTTAGGCCCACTGCGGCGATGCGGCGCAGCCGCGCTGGGCGGACGGCGGCGGCTTGCGGGGCCGGGCCGGGCACGGCGCAATACGGGTGCGAACAGCCGGGTTGTAACGCGCAAGTTGGCGCATTCAAAACGAAGGGCATGATGGGCGATCTCCCGGGGAAACCGAAAGGCCAATGTACCAGTCCGGGAGCCGCCAGGCAAAAGAAGGGGAGTGGAAACGCAGCGGTTGTGACCGATATCAGCCGGCGCCGCCGCAGGACGCCGCCCGCCAGAGCGGCTGGATCCGCAGGCGCGGTGCGCCGCACGCGGCGAACGGTGAAGCAGTCACACTACACCCGCCGCCACGCCACCCACGGCATTCGTCTCAGCGTGCGGTTTGGCGGCGCTGTGACTTTATCGCAGGCCAGCGAATTCGCATGGTGGAGAGTTTCGCCCGCAGCCTAACGAGCAGATGCAACGCCGTGGCGCTTGGGGGGCCAATGGGAATCACGCTGCCGTCCGTTGCAGCTCTTTCGCCCCCGCCTCCGACCGCAACGCTCTGCCTGCCGTCCGGCAGGCCGAGCCGAACATTGACGGGAGCGGGCCCGCAAGCGAACCCCCGTCGCGCTCCGGACAACACCCTCGGGTCAGACTCTCGACCCTGTTGGCCATGGCTACCGGTGGCACGGGTAAAAGGACAAGTTACCCAGCCTTCCGCTGCGCTGCCCCCGCCGCCGCTGCCGTGGCGATCTTTGGCGCAAAAGACCCTGCGTGGTGCTCGGCCAGGTACACGAGCGCCCGTACCAGCTTGAGCGCATCCGGCGTGAATGTTCCGCCGGCGGGATCGGCGAGCGCCAGCAGCCAGGTCCGCCGTGCCAGCCGGAGCAAAACCAGGCACGCCTCCCCTTGCAGCGGGCGGCCAACGAAGGCGGCGCGCAGAAATGAGTCGCGCGCCACTTCACTGGCGGGCATTAGTATCGGACCTTCGGCGCAGGCAGCGGCCGGGCCGCAGCCCAGTGCTCTGGCGCAGCACGGGCGCAGCAGGCGGCCAACGTCATCGCCCGGGACTTCCCAACAGAGAGCCCGCCGCGCTCCAGTCCACGCGCGAAGCATGGCCAGCGCCTCCGCCTGCAACTGCGAAACATCCGTGGCGCCGAGAACGCGGTAGAGACTATCCAACCGTTCGTCGGCGGCGCGCCCCGCCGGCGGAAACTTCAGCATTAGCTCCCGGACGGAGTGAACCTCAGCCTTCAGGTAAAGCGCCTTGATGTAGGACTTGACCGTGTTCGGCGTCAGGTGAAGCTCAACAGCGATCTCACGCACTTGCTTCGCCGCGGTCAGGGCAGCGATGATCTGCCGCTCACGAGGAGAAAACATCGCCAGGCCGGTGTAGCTGGACGGCGCGTTCATAATGTTGCGGTCCTCCCTCCCGAGTTGGTGGCCTACCGGCCATTGTTTGGAATCATTCCCGTGGTGGACACTTTTGGGCAACCCCTAAATGGGGGGGTTATTGCCGCCCCCCACCGACCGTGACAAGCCATGGGCACGATTGCCCGCACGGGTCCCCCTTCTGGACCAGCTTCCTATCCGTTCCGGCGCGCCCGGTTAGCTCAGCGCGCATCGGGAAATGCGCTGCGGCAGAGGGACCGCCTGAGGCCGCCGGTGATTCTCTTGGCTGGCAGTAAAACCGCGGCGTGCGCCGCGGACGCACAGGGAGATCCGCGGCCTTCCCGCGCCTGCTTTGCCCCCTGGGCAAAAGGCGCGGCCCCCGCGAGCGGCGGAATGCCGCAGCCTGGCGACCTAATCCTAACCCAGACGGACCGCGCACGGTTACCGGGGGAACAACTGCAAACGTGGGTGTCACTGGCCTACCGGGTGCGCTTACGCGCCCGCCAGCTTGAGCTTGCCGTTGCTCGGGCGGTTCGGCACTTGAGGAACCGGGGATGCGCTGGGCACGGGTGGGTCGGCGGTAACGCTGGCCCGGCGCAGGCGTCCCAATTCCCTCATCAGCTCCGCCGCGATGGCTTGGTCCAGCGCATAGATTTCCTGCGAGCTGAGGGCGGTTCGGCAAAGCGCGGAAATTTCGTCGAATGCCGGATCATCCACGGACATAATTCACCGTTCCCTCGCGCGTTTGCAACGTTCCGATGTTGCCGGGCTGGACCGACAAGCGCAATACCCCGTTTAGGGGGTTTGCCACGCACCCCCCTGGCGAGGGTTGCATCGCCGCGTCATTGCGCCCATTCTTTTCTTGCGGAGGATGCCATGGTCAGGGACGACGAGGTCTCTGCGGACGACCTACGCGTGCGCGAGCACGCGGCAGTCGAGGCGTTGCGAGCACACCTTTGGGTGGATGAGTTCGTCGCGCGACGGCCCCGAGCGAGCGAAGCCTCCGTTCCGGCACGCTTCCCGGCCACGAACCGCCTGGCGCGCCTGCGGCTAATTCGCGCCGGGCTGATGGAGTATGCCGCTCGGCAAGGCCACCGGCCAGGGCGCCTCCGCTCCCTTACGCTGCGGCGGTTGCTGCGATCGGACAATGCCCGGGAATTGAACCTCCGCATGCTGGCCGCGCTGAGAGAGTGGACCGGGGCCGGGCAGGTGTTCCTATGGGAAATCGTCCGCGGGAGCGGGAACGGCGGCCTGCGGCTCATCGGGCAAACAGGAGTCATGTATGCGGCGCCAAAAGTCGGCATCGTCCCGGGCCTTTTGTTCGGCTCAGACGCCATCGTCGCCGCCGACGGCATCGGGTCCGAGCAACGGGCCATTGTGGCCAGCCCCAAAACCGGCTCGCTGTTCGTGGCAGGCGAGATGATCGCGCTGGCCGTGGCACACAGCGGCCGGCGATGGCTCGCCTTGCTTGCGGACCTCCCGGATGGCCAGGCGGGTCATGCCGCGGTCGAATTCGCGCTGACCCTCGCGAGTATGGCGGCAACGGTCGCCGAGGTCTGGTTGGGGCCCCGGAAAAGGCCGGTTGCATCCGTCACGGCCAAAGACGCCATACGAAAACCCGCTTGAGCAGGGTGCCCGTTCGGAGGCTACGCGGGCTCCCCCAACTCCCGCAATGGGCGAAGGATCGTGGCCGTCGTGTCCGGTTCCTGAACCACTGCGGAGTGTATGGGCAATTTAGATGCCAGGCACCTGCAAACTGCCGGCGGCAGGCGCCTGGCTTTTTGGCGGTGTGGCGTCCCCGACGGGATTTGAACCCGTGTTACCGCCGTGAAAGGGCGATGTCCTGGGCCGGGCTAGACGACGGGGACGCGGGGCGGGCGCCCGCCGAAGGCCTGGCACCGCAAGACGCGCATTGCTCATATTTTACCAAATCCGGGCCGTCCAGCCCAGCCCCGCCGCAGATCTACGCGCCCTGGCCGCTGGGCTTGCATGCGCAATCAGCGAAATTGACTCAGTTTCCATACCGCGCCTCGAATTTCCTTAGCTCCCGTTCCAGCCGCCATTCCAGCCGGGCTTTGGG
>DAHVCP010000034.1 GCA_027314025.1 Acidobacteriota bacterium | reverse complement strand
GTCGGCTGGGCTGGGGCGGCCTGGGGTCCCCGGCCCAGCCGACGCGTAAGCGGGACGCGCGGCGCAGCCGCGCTGGGGCCCGCGCCAAGCAGTATTGCTTCGCGGCTGCGGGCTGCCCCCGGGGCCGTACGGCCGCGTTAGCGCCGCCCGTTGAGGATCTCGCGCAACTTCCGTATCGTCGCGAAGCTCTAGCCCCGACGCGTTGGGGCTTCCGTGCCTGCGTCCGCCCCGGAAGGCCGCGTGACCGGAGCGGTCAGAAGTCCTTCCGGCTGCTTCGGTCCGCCGCTGCCCCGATATCGGATGCGGCCGGTAGCTGGTCCCTGGCGCGGGCGAGCACCGCGTCTTGCGCCGCCTCCAGGGGCGGCCAGCAGCTCCGGCAGCCTCCAATCGGCCTGCTGCCGCTGGTGTGTTCTTTTACGCCATTCCGGCGCGCCGCTCCCGCTTCGCACCGCAAGAACGCTTTCACATGCCCCCGAGCTCAATCCGCCGTGCAAGCGCGATCTTCCGCGTGACCCGCAGGGCCATTCCCGAGCCCGCCGGCGCCGGCGGCGTGCGACGGCGGATCTGCCGCCGGCCCAAGGGTCAGGCTAGTCTTGCGCGATCGGCACGTTGCTCGCGTGATCATTGAAGTGCAACGTGATTTTACGGTCGGGAATCTCTACCACGACGTCGTAGGCGACCTGGACAGTCACCCGGTCGCCATCGTGCCCCACCGCGATCTCGCTCCTGGTCAACGGCAGATGAAGCTCCTTGGCCTGGCCTAGCAGCTTGCTCTTGATGGTTGCGTCGGAGTCGCCGTTATACGTGGAGAGCCGGGTTTCCTGCTGTACATCGTTGTCGAATTGGAAGTTGTTGACCATGGGCGGCACCAATTTGAAGGCCAAGTATCCGGCCCCTCCAATCAGCGCCAACATCAGCAACCCGCCGATGCCAATACGCCCTGTCTGATTTCTCCGCATCGCCAAACGACACCCTTGCATTGAAAATCGCAGCAATTTATGGGCCAGATCCCAGGGCTAACGTGCAGGCGTATTTGCATGGCTTCCGTGCCAACCGGCCTTGGCAACGCCGATTCCCCGTCGTGAAGAAACGAGTCAATTGCACCGCAACTCCTCCTGGAATCGGGATGGCGCAGGCACATCTTGCGCCTCCAGCCATACTTCCGGCGGCGACCCCTGGTACAGACTCAAGACCGGCTGAGGGCAGGGAAACCGAACTGAAAGCCAGGCGGTACGCGGAGCCGCTAGCCAAAGCCCGCATATTGTCCACGGCCTCCGGCCGGCGAATTCCCGCGAAACCCGGCGCGCCGGCGCCCGCTCCCGCCCAACCCGCGCGCAGACGGGCCGGCATCGCCGCTCGGCCGGCAAGCGGCAAGTATCATGGATCAGCGTCCGCGGCTAGTGGAGCGATCCTTGGAAACGTTCCCAGAGGATTTAGCTGCGTACGAGGCCCGCTATGGATGAAACTCAACGGTCCGCATTGCGCCAGCGCCTCGGCGCCATCCCCATTACCGCTAGCCTGCATCTTCGGCTGGACACCCTCGACCTCGGGCTCGCCACCCTTACCGCTCCTTACAATCGCGCCTTCGATGGCATTTTCCGCTCCTTCCATGGCGGTCTGCTCATGACCCTTGCCGACACGGCGGCCTGCGTCGCTGTCCTCACCCACGCCGGTCCCGATGCCCAGGTCACCACCACCGACATGGGGATCCGCTTTTTAGCGCCGTGCCGGTCGGACGCCACCGCCACGGCTCGTGTCATCAAGTTCGGCCGTACGCTTTGCCCGGTCGCGGTGGACCTCCGCGACGCCGCCGGCGTCCTCGTTGCCGTTGCTCAGGTGACCTACATGCGGCTCGCGGGCCCTACGCCCCGCGGTTGAAGCGCTTCGCCCTCGGAAGCGTAAGCATGCCCACCGCGCGATGACCAAGCGGAGGCGGCGGCGCGTCGGCCACGCTCTCGCCGGCGGCGAGCCGGTTCAGTCCTGACCCCCGGCCGCCTAGCCTCGTGCCGGATGCGGCGGTGGCCGGTGGCCTCTTCCCTTGGCGAAAAACAGGATCAGGAAGATGATCCACAAAACGAACAGCGTCCAAACCGCCACCGCTGCCCAGGACACCGCCAGACCGATGATCCACAGAATGAACAGCACCACGAACGCCCAAAGCCACGCCATGCGTCCCACCCCTCAGGTCTCTGTGCTTTGGAAGGCCGCCGGCCCGCCGGATGCCTGTGCCCGCCGTTCAGCGTTTGCCCTGGTAGCTCATTGCTTGCCTGATGCGGCGGCAGGGGCGGCTTCCCGCTCACCCGCCGCGGGACCATGCGACTCCAATGCGTCTATTTCCCGCGCCGCCCGCCGCTGGGGCTGCCCTGCGCATCGCAGCACCAAGGAGGCATTCGCGGGTTCAGCTTGCTGCCGCGGCAATCAATCATGAGTGGAACGCGAATCGTATTAGCCGCTAGCCCATCCGAATCGAGCGAATATCAGCACAGCACCTGGCGGCAAATGCTGTTGGCCACGCTGCCCGCGCGCTACGCGCGTTGGATCAGCGATGTCTCCGTGGGCAATGAACTCGCTCCCGACGGCCAGGCGAAATACGTGCCCCACGGCTTGCGCGTCATTGAAGCATTGCTTCTTGAGCGCTTCCATCCCCGCGAGATCGCCGTCTGCTTCCCGGACCAATTCGAGCGCTTCATCGGCGACGACACCCGAGTCGTCGGCCTCCACGCGCACAATCCCTTGGGGATCGCCTTCGCCGCGGATATTTACTCGCGTTTTTGGGGCCGCGACTGCGAGTCGGTCAATGCCGCGGAATTCCGTCGCATGATCGAGCACCCCGTCCTACGCCGCCACCATCTCCATTCCCAGCTCATCGTCGGTGGCCCCGGAGCCTGGCAGATCTCGCAAAAAAAGATGCAGGACCACTGGGCCATTGATTGCCTTGTGGACGGCGAGGCCGAAGCCTGCGCCGCGGATTTGTTCGCCGCCGCCTTGCAGGGCCGCCCTCTGCCCCGCTCCGTCGCCGGTCACAGCCCCGCCCCCGCCGCCATCCCCAACATCCGTCACCGCTCCACCTTCGGCGCCGTGGAGATCACCCGCGGTTGCAGCCGCGGCTGCCAATTTTGTTCAATCGCCCTGCGCCATGGCGCCAGCGTTCCGCTCGATCATATCCTCGCCGACGTCCGCCGCCAGGTCGCCGAAGGCGCGGACACCATCATGCTGGTAACCGAGGATCCGGTCTCTCTATGAGCAAGGGCGCCGCTTCCAAACCAACGTTCCCGCTTTGCAGCGCCTCTTCACCTCTATCGCGGCGGTTCCGGGCGTGCCCCACGTGGTGGTCACCCACGGCACGATGGCGCCCGTGGTGCAATCGCCCGAGGTGATAGACGCCCTGACCTCCGTCGCCGTCGGCAAAAGCTGGAATCAGCACCCCTTGTCCACGCATCCCCGATCAAGACGCCATGAACTTGGCTGCCGGCGAGCCCCGACCTCGCGCCGCCTGAGATCTGGTTACGGTTTGGCCCGCAACGCCGCCAGCAGCGCCGCGGGTTCCAAGGTATTGACCACGCGTTCCGGCCCGATTCCCGCCCGTCGCGCCGTCGCCACTCCATGGCGGATGAAGTCCAGGTGATCCGGGTGATGGGCGTCGGTGCTGATTGCAATCCGCACTCCCGTTGCGGCCGCCTTTCTTGCCAAGTCCGCGCTCAGGTCCAGCCGTTCCGGCGCGGCGTTGATCTCCATCGCCACTCCCTCCGCCGCGCACGCCGTCGCCACGCGCTCGAAATCGAAGGCGTAGGACGGCCGCCGCAACAGTCTCCGCCCGGTCGGATGCCCCAGGATGCGCACCTGCCCGTTGCCCACCGCGCGCAGCAGCCGCGCCGTCATCTCCTCCGCCGTTTGTTCGAAGCGCGAGTGGACGCTGGCGATCACAATGTCCATCTCCGCCAGCACCGCGTCCGCCAAGTCCAAGCGTCCATCGGCCAAAATGTCCACCTCGATGCCGGCGAAGATCCTCAGCTTCGCGCCCATGGCTTGATCCGCCGCACGAATCCGCCGCACATGCGCCATGGCCCGCTCTTCGTTCAGTCCCCGTGCCATCGCCAGCGCCTGCGAGTGGTCGGTGATCGCGATCGCCGCATAGCCGCGCGCCAATGCCGCCGCGGCCATTTCCTCGATGGTCGCCCGGCCGTCTGTCTCCACCGTATGCATGTGCAGGTCGCACCGGATATGCTCCACTGCAACCAGTGGGGGCAGGGAGTCGCTTTCCGCCGCACCCAGCACCCCATCCATCTCCCGCAACTCTGGCGGAATCCATTGCAACCCCAGTGCCCGGTAGATTTCCTCTTCGCTCCCCCCCGCTATCACCTCGGCTTGGCGCCGTAAGCCGCTCTCGCTCAATTCCATCTCCGCCGCGGCCGCGCGCGCCTGAAGAGCCTCCCAGTGGCTCGCCGGCCCCGTAATCTGGATCCAGCGCGCCGCAAATGCCTCCGACGGGACCGCCCTTAGCCGCGCCGGCATCGTCCTGCCGCTTCCTCCGCCGTCAGCCCATTCCACTATTGCGTACCCCGGCCCCCGCTCCTTCACCTCCGCCACCTCCGGCAGCGCCGCCCACGCCTCTGCCGTTTCCTCCTCACGTCCCGCCTCCGTGCCCGCTAGCAGGTCCAACTCCGCGACCGTCTCCTCCCCTCGCCGGAACGCTCCGCCGATTTCGACGGCCCTCACCCCCGATTTTCCTGTTAGCCCCAGTCGCGCCACCATCGCCGCCCGTTCCGCCGTGGACCGCAGGAATCGCCCCGACACCGCCCGGTACGTAGCGATCGCTTGCAAGATTTGCGCCTCTTTTTTTTCGCTCATCCGCGGCAGGGTCCGCAGCTTCCCGGCTTGCGCCAATTCCTCCACCCCGTCAACCGTGGCGACGCCGTGCCGCTCCCAGATGGTCGCAATGGTTTTTGGGCCCAGCCCCTGCACGTTCAAAAGTTCCAGCATTCCCGGTTGGTACCGCCGCAGCAGCTCGTCATGCAACGCCAACGTCCCCGTGGTTGCGATCTGCTGGATCGCTTCCGCCAGCTTCAGCCCAATGCCCGGCAATGCCCGCAGCTGCGCCGGTTCCGCGAGTAGTCCGGTCATGGCCGCGGCGCCGGCGATCGTATCCGCCGCCTTGCGGTAGCCCCGTACGCGGAATGGATCTTCTCCCGCTACTTCCATCAGGTCGGCGGTTTCCCGCAACACGCGGGCGATCTGTCGGTTGTCCATAGCCCATCGTAGGGTTGTTTCCCGATCCTCCTCACCGCAATCGCCCCCGCGCTCGGCGCCGCGTCCCCTCTGGGTTGTCGCCGCGGGCGCCGCCGGAAACCGCGTGCGCTTCCTTCCCGCTTCGCCATGCCAAGTGGAATGTTCTGATGTATTATCAAGGGATTGACGGAGGCCAATCAGGAGGCCGAGACCCGAGTGCCGGATCCATTAACCCAGGACGTAATCGCCATCATCGCCCGTGAACAGCGGCTTCCCGAGGACACCATTTCCCCGGAGTCCACCTTCGAGGAGCTCAAAATCGATTCCCTGGACGGCGTCAATATCGTCTTCGCGCTCGAAGAAAAGTACAATCTCACCATCCCGGATGAGATCGCTCGGGAGATGAGGAGCGTCGGTCAGGTGATTGATGCCCTGCGTCAGCAGTTAAATCAAGGGCTCAATACCGCTCCTACGCCTGCTACCTAGCCGGCGCCTCGCGCCAAGGCGTTGTGCCGCTGCCGCCGTTGCTGCATGCGCGGTTGGGACCCAATGGAGAAAATTGTTATTACCGGCATGGGCGTGCTGAGCGCTGCGGGCAGCACGCCAGGGGAGATGTGGGCTTGTCTCGACTCGGGGCGCGGTGCTACCGGCCCCGTGACCCGCGTGGACTCCCAGCGTCTGGCCCATAATGTCTGCGGCGAAGTGCGCGGATTCGATCCCGCCCAGCATTTCGGCAAGGAAGTGGACATCCTCGACCGCTTTGCGCAGTTCGCCGTCGTCTGCGCTCGCCAAGCATTGGCCGATGCCGGCCTAGGCCGCCGCTTCGGCGTCAATGGCGGTCCTCCGGCGCGGCGCGTCGGCGTCGTTACCGGCACCGCCCTGGGCGGCGTGGAGAGCGAGGATCACGGTTTTCACCAGCTCTACGCCCGCAACGCCACCCGCCTCCATCCCTTCAGCATTCCCCGCATGATGTTCAACGCCGGCACCTCCCATGTCTCCATGGACACCGGCGCCCAAGGCGTCAGCTTTGCCGTTTCCACTGCCTGCGCCTCTTCCACCCATGCCATCGGTGAGGCCTGGCGCCTCCTGCGCCTCGGCGCCGCCGATATCATGCTCGCCGGTGGCGCGGATGCGCCCATCACATTAGGCGTTTTCAAGGCGTGGGAAGCCATGCGGGTTCTCGCCCCCGCCGGCGCCGACCCCGCTTGTGCTTGCCGTCCCTTTAGCGCCGATCGTGCCGGCTTGGTCCTGGCCGAAGGCTCGGCGATGTTCGTTCTGGAAACCGAGTCCTCCGCCCGCCGTCGCGGCGCCAGGATTTTGGCCGAACTAGCCGGCTATGGCGCCAGCGCGGATGCCGGCCACATCACCCAGCCGGCTCTCGGCGGCCCCCTCGCCGCCATGCGGGAAGCGATGGAATCGGCCCAACTCCGCCCCGCCGATCTGGACTATATCAATGCCCACGGAACCGGCACCAAGCTCAACGATTCCACCGAGTGCGCCGCCATTCGCGAACTCCTCGGCGCGGAAGCCGATCGTGTCTCGGTGAGTTCCACCAAGTCCATGCACGGCCACGCCATGGGCGCCAGTGGCGCCATCGAACTGGCTGCTACGCTGTTGGCCATTGCCCACCAAACCGCCCCGCCTACCGCCAACTTCACCTCCCCCGACCCCGCCTGCAACCTCGACGTCACGCCTAACCAATCTTGCCCCCGGGAAATCCGCGCCGCGCTCAGTAACTCCTTCGCCTTTGGCGGCCTCAACGCCGTCCTCGCCATTAAGCGCTACCCCGCCTAGTCCGCTTTACCGGCGTCCCCCGCCGCTCCGGCCGTCACCCTGGGCCTTCCGGCCGCCGCGCTAACCTGTTTCGGTTGGCCGTCGTCCAACGTGGCGCGATTTCGCCTTGCCGTTCCTGCCCGTGACTGGTATCGGCGCTGCGGCGATCGGGTTTCCAGCGTGTCCCGGCGCATCTGCCCTGGAGCCCACGCTGCGCCTGCGGGCGCTGCCACCCTCCCATACGCACACAGCGGCCGCACATCTAGCGCCTTTTTCCACTCGCGGGGGTGCGCCGCATGTCCGCGGAGGAACGCAGGCGCGGGAAGGCGGCGGCACTCTCCGTGCGCCTAGGGCGCCCAAAAGAATGCAGCGGTTCGCCCCGATAGGAGAAGCGGCGCGGACTCCCGTGGCGCGGCTCAGCGGGGAAGCGCCCCGCGCCAAGCGAGAAAGAGCTGGGCCGGGCCGATGGCGTGCCCGGCCCAGTTGGCGCATAAGAGGGGCTCCACGCAGCGCCAATTAACGCGGGAGGCCCCTCCTGGGCGGGGCTGGGGCCGGCCCGTACCCATATCCCCGCGCTCATCAGTCAGCTCGGGCGTGGCCGCTACGTCTTGGCCTCGACCTGCCGCGGCAGTGCGCCCGCCGGAAGGGCGATATTTCATCAAGCGCCGGCTTCCTGCGTGTTGTCCTGGGCCGCCTGGCCGTGCCCCCACCTACCGACTAGCGGCGCCGGCAAGGCGGACGTTGTTTTTCCCCTTGGAACCCCAAAAAAGTACAGGTGCGTCCGCCGGCCGCCCGCGTCGCTAGGAAAGTCCTATCGCTGCCGCTAAGGTATGACTCATCAACGTCCTACGCCATGATTCCCCAGACACTCCTCCACCCGCCCGATGGCTCAGTGGCGTACAGGGAATCAAGATAGTTACTGTTCTGCTGTACAGGGGGATTTACACGACCCTGTAGAGGAATCAAAGTACACACGGGTAGCAGGTGGCGCCGTAAGCAGAACTACAGCGCCATCGGTTGCCAGGTCAGGTTGTTGGACCGCGTTTGCTTTTGCCGCCAGAGCGTTCATCCCCGCGTTTTTCGCGGTGATGGTCGGGGCGAGAGGATTTGAACCTCCGACCCCCTGGTCCCGAACCAGGTGCTCTACCAGGCTGAGCCACGCCCCGACCGAAGCAGTATAGCACCGCTTCGGCTGGGGTAAGTTGCGAAGCCGGTCGGCATGGCGAAGAAACGGCGAAACTCCCGCAGAGCGGGTAACGCTGCGGTTCGAACCCCTGTCCTGGCCTCGTCGCAAGTGCCTGGCCGCGCCTGCGTCGAAGTCCCAGCGTTGCGCCTATCGGCCTGTAGTTAAAACGTTTATCGGTCCGTCGGAGGAACCCAAATCGCCCCCCGTCGGCCCAAAAGGACCTGTACCATGCGGAAACTGCAAATTGCCACCATCGCCGTGTTACTCTCGCTTTGCTCTGTGGTCGGTGTGCGTGAGTTGATGTCCTCGGTGGGCCATGGTTCTGCCCACACGGTGGCGTCCGTCGTCTCCGCTCCCATCCCGGGCAGCTAGACAGCGCTTCCAGTTTCCTTCGTGGTAGACTGGGGCGCGGGAAGGCGCTCCAGTGGAAACCTTAGTTCTTACCATCCTTTTCCCCGCCGGGACCCTCGCGACCGCGTTCGCATTGGGTCTGGGGCTGCGCCTGCCATTTCACCGCTGGCTGTCGGTGAAGCTCTGGCTGGCCTCGGTTGTGGTATTTGCACTCTCCCTCTGGCTTCTTCTCTGGGGCGGAGCGGATCCACGCACTTCCCTCGTCTACGCCCAAACCTACTATTGGGGCGACTTCATTTGCCAGCTCCTCGGCCTGCTGGTTCTGCTTCGCCTCGCCGAGGCGGCCTTTAAAAAGTCCAATCTCAACATCCCGATGCTTCGCGGCATCACCGTCGGGATTGTAGTCGGCTGCTTCATCATCAGTTTCGCCACCATCTTTTCTCGCCTGGGCGCCGACTCCGCCAGCCTGAAGGGCCTGGATCAGTTTGCCCTCGAGGCCGAGCAGAATCTCGGCCTTGTCGGGATGTTCGCCGCCTTCCTGATTTGGCCGGCACTGGGCGCACTTAGGATTCCCGGCGTTCGCGTCCGCCGTCTCGTCGCCGGCTTCGCCGTAATGTACAGTTCCGGCTCCGTGGGCTGGGCGCTAGTCGCCATTTTCGGCCGCAACGGCATCGGTTCCATCACCGTGCCGATGTTGAACCTGCTGGCCATGGCCCTCTTCGCCATCGCCATGTCCGAGCCGGATGAAGAATCCGTCGCCGGTCGCGCTTTGGCCGAGGAGCGCGCCCGCAAACGCCGCGGTATCCTCGCCCCCGGTATTCCTCAGCCGACCGCCCATGCCGCGTTAGTTGACGTCTCGATTACGCAGCGGGGGGCGGCTTAAATGAGCCCCGCCGGCTGTATTGTTGTGTTCGCGCATGGCCTGTGGGCGCCATGGCTGGTGCTCGGAATCGCCGCCACCGCCTTTCTGGTCTTCTTCCTCCGTTTTGCCCATGCCCAGCTTTTCGCCAACCAGGCCGAGGAACAGATCGCCTTGCTGCATGCTTATCGTGAGCAAGGTGTAGTGCCGGGCAACGCTACCGCCGACTACCTGACCTTCACTCACCTTCTTGGCGCCATTTCTCCCGCCGTGTCCATGCAGTCGGAACCCTGGGTGGCCGCCTATTACGGAATGGTCCGTGCAGTTGGATATCTGTCCTTCAAAAGTTGGGCGGAACGCCACATGACCCTGCTGGCCGCGCATCAAGCCAGCCGCTATCGCAGCGCGGTGGATCTTTTGGCCCAGTTGCGCGCCGACGCCTAGTTTCTCGCCCCAACTTGGAGACGCCCCGAGCGCCAGCCGGCTCGCGGCGACTGCGCCTAATGCCCGGGGCAGATGGGATCCCCGGCCCAACTGGGCGCGTCAGCGGGGCTCCGCGCCCATCAAAGCGGGACGCCCCGCCTGAGCGGGGCTGGGCTCCGCGCCAATCAACGCGGGACGCCCCGCCTGAGCGGGGCTGGGCTCCGCGCCAATCAACGCGGGACGCCCCGCCTGAGCGGGGCTGGGCCCGCGCCCTGGATCGCTACAGCACGCGCCAGGTTCCGTCCTTTGGCGGCGCCGTGCGTCTGATGGCACATGCACGGGCCGCGGACGCGTCACCTTTAAAACGGCGCAATGATTCCCCCCTGCGTGAACGTGTCCATCTCGAGCTGGCGCAAATCCCCCGCGCGAATCGGCGTCGCGCAAATGTAGGGTTCGCCGTACCGTACGCCCACCATCATTCCGTACGTCCGTGCCAGCGCCTCCACTCGTGCCGGGACGTCCGCCGCGGCGGGAAAGATTCCCGCGCCTTTCGCCTGATCGGCATATTGCGAACCATACGCTTCAAGCGCTCGCAGCCGTGCGGCGAACTGTTCACTGATGTCCACCACGATGGTGGGCCGCCGGTTCGCGTACAAGGATGCGTAGAGCACCGTATGCGGGCGGAACGCCGCTCCTCCCCCAACCTCCAGATTCTTCAGCCCCGCCGCGAACGCCGCCTCCATGCCCAGCCGTCCGGCGATCGCATGATCGGGATGCCGCGCCGCTGGATAAGGCACGATCAGCAACTGTGGTCGCGTCGCCCGGATCACCGCCGCTATGCGATGCCTCGCTGCCCGGCTATTGGTGATCTGCCCGTCGGGCAGCGCCAAGTTCGCTCGCCATGCCAGCCGCAATATCTCCCCCGCCCGCTCGGCTTCCCGGCCGCGCTGTGCGGCATTGCCGCGCGTTCCCGCTTCCCCCCGCGTCAGATCCAGCACTCCACAAGCCGCCCCCGTTTGCGCCATCTTCAACAGCGCCCCGCCACACGTCTGTTCCACGTCATCCCGGTGTGCCGCCACCGCCAGTACGTCCAGCCGCCGCGCTTCCGGTCCATCCCAAGTCTGCGGATCCATTCCCCTAGACTGCCATGCCGCGAGGCCAGGCGGGCAAGTTGCCGCGGAAGAGCAGCCGCGGCGACCAGCATCAGGGCTACGAGAAATGCGGCTCCGCCGCTTCCGGGATCGCGCAAACGCCGCCCTGCGTGAATCCCGCCGCTTCCACGTCGAACGCGCGGTTAAAACGGGCGCGAAAGTTCTCCCATGCCACGGCCCCCGCCAGCTCAATCATCTGTTCCGCGCTCAGCCATTTCCGCGCCGCGGCGTATAGGGCGTCGCTCACTTCCACCGGCGCCCGGCTCAGCGCCGCCGCGATGTCGAGCGCCGCTTTCTCCATCTCGCTGAATCGCGCGCTGGCTGCATAGTTCGGCAGCGCTTGTAGATCCTCCGCCGTCAACCCGTCATTTCCGCTCACGGCGGAATGAATATCCAGTCAGAACGGGCAACCGACAGTGGCCGCGGTTTTCAGCATCGCCAGTCGAAATATTCGCGGCGGCAGAACGCGCGGCTTTTGGAAATACCGGTCCATTCCCGTCGTCGCTTCCAGGAATCCCGGCAGTCCCGCCCGGATCCGCATCGCCGCCGGCGCCTTTCCCAGTTTGCGCCGCGCGATCCACAGAATGAGCCGCGCCTTCGCGCTCGGTCTCCGCTCCGTCGCCTCCAGCCTTGCCATCGTCGCACTCCCTTGCGCGGCGCCATGTCCGCGGCGCCTCTCGCCATGCTCGCGCGCCGCGCCCGATGGGCGTTTCTGCCGCTGTGGCGCGCCGTCACTTCCGGCGCCCGCCGTGTTTGTCTGCCAGTTTAGGCCACGGCGCCGGCCACTGCCGCGTCCGCGCCCGTTGCGGGGCTCAGTTCCAGCGTCGGCCGGTGCTTCCGTGCGCCCCGCCAGCGCACCACATGCGCGTACGGCGCCTCAGCCGGGGCAGGGAACACCTGGCAGTCGCGCGCCCCGGCTTCGTCCAAATCGCGGATCAGCGGCGCGCGATCGGGATCCGTCCCGAGCACGCCGGCGTTCGCCAACCGCTGCAAAATATCGGGAATCCGTGCCGGCGCCAGCACCAGTTCAATCTGCGCCACCCGGATGCGCTCCTGCCGCCCATCGGCGTACAGCCGCACAATCGCAGCCTCGGGGTAGGCCTGCGCCGCGCCAACCTCGCCAGCCACCAGGGCCAGCGCCCTATGCAGTTGTTTCCGGTCTACCGCCAGCGCCACCCAGCGCAAGCTTCTTGCATCCGTTTGCATCACGCCTCCTGGTCCTCCGAGGGACGAACAGAAGGCGGCCCTAGGGTGGCTATGCGACCGGTCCCAACCGCCGCCGCGCAAACGCGCCGGTATCGAAGCCTGGTCGCCGGCAATCGTTTGCGGACTGCCGGCCAAATAAAAACCCCCGCGCTCGGCGGGGGTGGGCTGAATCCTGTCCGCCTTTAGCTTTTTTTCACGAGGTTGCAAGTAACGGCTCCAGAAGTGGTTGCTTCCGGAGGAGCTAAATCATTCCCCGACGCCCACTGGGCGCAACTCCTTTATACCACCGCCGCTTCCACCAAGGCAACTGTCGCCACTTCATTCGCCAGCGGATCGCTCGCGGCCGGCCGTACCGCTGCCGGCATCGGCGGCAGCCGCCGCGCCGCCCGCAGCGCCTCCACCGCTTCCGGCAAGGCGAACTGTTCACCGCTGAAACCGGCGACGAACCGTCCGCCGCGGGCCAAACCGCGCGCCTCCCACCGCCGCGCCGCCTGCAACACAGCGTACCAACTCACCACCATTCGCTCCCGCTCGATGGCCGCGCGAAAAATCACGCCATAGCGCCGCAGCAGTTGTTCCAGCACGCGCTCCGCCACCGCGGCCTCCTCCGCCGTTCCCCGCTCGGGCGGTCCCGGCGGCCGCGTGAGCAACGACCACCGCCCCGCGCTATGCCGCGGCCGGGCATTCCGCCCGCGCCCTTCGCCGCGCCGCCGCTTGGGGTCGAGCAGTGCCCGCAGGTTGTCGAATCCGTCCGCCGTCACCCGCCCCGCCGCCGCCAGCTCCCACAAGGCGTCCTCCACCTGGCTTGCTACCAGCTTCTCGCCGCCCGCTTCCCCCGCCGCCGACAGGCGCGCCAAATCGGCGAAGAACAGCGCTCCGCGCTCCGTCAGCAGGCCGAGAACCGCGGCTGCCGCCGTGCTCAGCGGCCGCTCGCCCCGCGCTGCCGCCGCTGCGGGCGCAGGTGGGCTCCCGTTCGCGTGTGCGATTCCGCCGCCCCATCCGCCGCTACTGCCGGCGCTTTCCCCGCTTGCCCGGCTACCCCGTTGGTCCGCCGCCGGCGGCAGCAGCCATCCCGCGTCCTCCCGCCGGTAAAATGCCATCGGCGCATTCCGCGCCGGCCGTCCCCGTCGCCGCAACCCAGCTGGACCTGCCGCGGGTGGCCAGATCCGTCCCCAAGCGATCTCCCCGGACAAGCACAACATGTCCAAATCCGCGGGGTCGTATTCCCGAATCCGGGATGGCAGGATCGTCCGTTCCCAATCCTCCGCCGCCGCCTCCCATCCCTGCAATTGGTGCAGCACCACGCTTAACCCCGCGGCGCCCGACAGCCGCGTCTCCGGTTCAGCATGTTGCCACCGTGCCAAGAATCGCCGCCACACCGCCTCATCCACCGGTTCAATTTCCGCCCGCAGCCGTTGCAACATCCGCCGGTGAATCCGTGCTAGCAGCCGCCGGTCGCACCATCCCTCCGCTTCGCTGTTCGCTCCGCCAAACCGTCCCCGCAGCACCTGTCCGTCCCCTTCCAGCGCCAGCATCTGCTCCGTCACCGCGTCCACGGTCAATCCCAGCCGCCGCGCCAAACCGGCCACGGTCACCGGCCCGGCGATCTCCATCCAGCCCCGCACCACGCCAGCCGCCAATGCATCGTTCTCCGCGCCACGGGCTGCCGCCTCGTCCACCAGCCATCCGGAAACCCCGCCGCGATCCATGGCCACCACCCGCCCTGCCATGGCCAGCCCCTCCAGCCAACCCAACCATTCTTCGTTGGCCTCGGTCCGTGGCAACCAGCGCAGGGAAAGCATCAGATCGTGCAGCTCCTCCGCCCCATCCGGGCACGGCCACGCCTCCAGCCGCACCGCGTCCACCGCGGCCGCGTCCAATCCAGCGGTCACCGGCAGCGAGCTGTCCCGCCGCCGTTGCACCGCCCTTGCCCGCCGTTCCTCGAGCGGCGCATCGTCCAAATAGGTGTATGGCGCCGAGTTCAGCATCTCCGCCGCCAGCACCGACGGCGCCGGCCGGTCCAAGGCCCGGAAGCGAATTGTCCCCTCCTCCAAGCCTCGCAGCACCGCTGTTAGCCCCTCCACGTCCAGGGCCTCGTGCAAGCAATCCCGCAGCGCCTCTTGCACGTAGGGATGTTCCGGCACCTCGATATCGCCCCCGTGGTTGTCCTGGCAGCCCAGCGCCCGCGGAAACGCCGCCGCCAGCAAATCCTCCGCCCGCATCCGTTGGATCTGCGGCGGCGTCTTTCGCCCGCCGCTGAAGCGCAGCATCGCCAGCGCCCGTCCCACCGTCCACCGCCAGCGCGTGGGAAATAGCGGCGCTTGCAGCACCGCCTGCAGCAAAACCTCCTCCGCCGTGCGGCTGTTGAGAAACGCGAAGATGGTCTCCAGTGGGAAACTGTGTTGCTCGCTGAGCGAAAGCAGCAGACCGTTTTCTCCCGCCGCCGCCTGCAACTCGAAATCGAAGCCCCGGCAGAATCGTTTCCGCAGCGCCATCCCCCACGCCCGGTTGATACGGCTCCCCAGCGGCGCGTGGATCACCAACTGCATGCCGCCGCCGTCGTCGAAAAACCGCTCCGCCACGATCTCCGTTCGCGTCGGCGTACCTCCCAACTCCGCCGCGCCGGTGCGCACGTACGCTGCCGCCTGCCGCGCCGCGTCGCCGCTCAGCCCGCATTCTTGCTCTAGCCAACCGGGGTCTCCATCGCTCCGCGCGGCGATCTCCCGCCGCAGCTCCGCCATCGCCTCGGACGCCTCCGGTGTCCGCCCCAGCGCCTCCCCTTTCCAGAACGGCACGGTTGGCGGCGCGCCCTGCGCATTTTCGACCCGCACCCTTCCCGTCTCGATTCCCTGGATGCGCCACGAGGTGGTGCCCAGCAAGATAATGTCGCCCGCATGGGTCTCGATGGCGAAATCCTCATCCAGGCTGCCCACCGGCAGGTTTTCCGGCTGCGCGATGACCGCATACGCCGCCTGCTCCGCGATCGCCCCCCCGCTCGTCAGCGCCGCCAGCCGCGCCCCGCGCCGCGCCCGCAGCCAAATCTCCGATTCGCCCGCCGCGCTGCAATCCGGAGTCGCCCCCTCTCCCACCACGCCGTCGCCACCCGCTACCGCGGCATGCCCGGCGTCGCTCCTGGCGGGAGTTGCGTCCAGAGACCGGAGGCCCGGTTGCCGCGGCAACTGGTGCCGGTGCAGCCACGCGCCGCTCCGCCCCCGCCTTTCGGAGATGCCCCCCGCCAGCACCTGCACCACCGCATCGAACTCCGCCCGCGGCAGCGCTCGGTACGGATACGCCTGCCGCGCCATCGCGAACAGCGCATCCGCCCGGGTGGTCTCTGCCGCCACCGTCGCCACGATCTGTTGCGCCAGGATATCCCGCGGCCACGGCGGCACGGTAATCGCGTCCAGTGCCTCGCTCCCATCCCCGGCTCCTGCCTCGGCCCCGGCTCCTGCCCCGGTTTGGGCCCCGGCTCCGGTTTCAACTCCGCCCCCGGCTTCAGTTCCGCCCCGCCGCAGCGCCCGCGCCAGCGCCGCGCATTCGATGAAGTCATCCCGGGTGAGCGCGAAAAACCGTCCCTTCGGGATCGCGCCGCGATAGTGCCCGGCCCGCCCAATCCGTTGCCACGCCACCGCCAGTGAGCGCGGTGAGCCGATCTGGCAAACCAAATCCACGTAGCCGATGTCCAGGCCGAGCTCCAGTGACGCTGTCGCCACCAGCGCCCGCAACTCGCCTCGTTTGAAGCGCTGTTCGGCGCGCAAGCGGATCTTGCGCGACAGGCTGCCATGATGCGCCGCCACCGCATCCTCTCCCAGCCGCGATTCCAGCCGGTGCGCCAGCCGCTCCGCCAGCGACCGCGTGGCCACGAAAATGAGCGTCGCCCGATGTTCATTCGCCAGTTCCGCCAAGCGGTCGGCGCGTTCTTCCCATTGCTCGTTCGTCGCCACCGGTCCCAGCGGCGAGCCATGCGGAATCTCCACCGCCACGTCCATCCGTCGCCGCCGCGGCACCGCGATCGTTTCCACCGCCCGTCCCGTGCCCGCCAAAAACGCCGCCACCTCCGCCATCGGCTTCACCGTGGCTGACAGCCCGATCCTTTGCGGCCGTCCTCGCCCTCCCTGCGCCGCCAGCATCTCCAGCCGCTCCAGCGACAGCGCCAAATGCGCCCCTCGCTTATTGCCCGCCAGCGCGTGGATCTCATCCACGATCGCCGTCCGCGTCGTTCGCAGCATCGCCCGGCCGCGCTCCGAGGTCAGCAGCAGATACAGCGATTCCGGCGTCGTCACCAGAATGTGCGGCGGCCGCCGCAGCATCGCTGCCCGCTCCGAAGCCGGTGTATCGCCGGTGCGCACCGCCGTTCGGATCTCTTCGCCTAAATGCCCCGCCTCCAGCGCCCGTTGTTGAATCTCCGCCAGTGGCGTTTGCAGGTTGATCTCGATATCGTTCGCCAGCGCTTTCAGCGGCGACACGTACACCACCGTCGTCTCCGCCCGCAGCCGTCCCTCGACCGATTGCCGCAACAGCCGACTGATCGCGGTCAAGAACGCCGCCAAGGTCTTTCCCGTTCCCGTCGGCGCCGTCAGCAGCACGTCCCCGCCAGCCGCGATCACCGGCCATCCCCGCAGTTGTGGTTCCGTCGGATCGCCGAATCGCGCGGTGACCCATTCCGCCACGATCGGTTCCAGCCCTGCCGCCCACGCGTCCATGCCTAAGCCTACCCCGCCCTTTGCCTCTGGGAGCGCCGGCATCGTCCCGGCCTGGTTGCCCGGAGAGCCGGCATCGTCCCGGCCCGGTCGCCGGGAGCGCCGGCATCCGGCCGGCATCCTCGTCCGCCGCTGCGTATACTAAATCGTGACCCGCCCTTTGCGTATCGGTTCGCGCGCTTCTGCGTTGGCGCGTTGGCAAGCCGAGCACATCGCCGCGGAGCTCCGCGCCCGCGCCATTCCAGCCGAAATCGTCTTCCTCACCACCAGTGGTGACCGCTTTGCCGATCGCGCCCTGGCCGCCATCGGCGGCAAGGAGCTGTTCACCAAGGAGATTGACCAAGCCCTGGCCGCCGGTGCGGTGGACCTGGCGGTCCACAGCCTCAAGGATGTTCCCGCCGTTCGCCCCGCCGCGCTCTTTCTGGCCGCCGTGCCCTGTAGGGAAGACCCGCGCGACGCCTGGGTCGCCCCACCCGGACTAACGCTGGCTGCCATGCCTCCGGCCGCGCGCATCGGCACTAGCAGCCTCCGCCGCCGCGCCCAGTTGCTGGCTCGCTTTCCGCAGCTGGAGATCGTCCCGCTGCGCGGCAATGTGGACACGCGCCTGCGCAAATGGCGCGAGGGCCACTGTGATGCGCTGATTTTGGCCGGTGCCGGCCTCAAGCGCCTCGGCCAGGAGGCGGTCATCTCCGCTTGGCTCCAGCCGGAAGAGATGTGCCCCGCCGCCGGCCAGGGCGCCCTCGCCATCGAGTGCCGCGCCGCCGATGTCGCGACGCGCCAAGCCCTGTCGGCCCTCGACCATCCCCCCACTCACCAGGCCGTCCGCGCCGAACGCGCTGTTTTGGCGCGGCTCGGCGCCGGCTGTCAGACTCCCGTCGGCGCTCTCGCCGAATGGCGCGGCCTCGAATTGCATCTCCGCGCCGTGGTGGCGGATGGCGATGGCCGCCGCCTCATCACCGCCGCCGCTTCCGCCACCGGCGATCCCCGCCTGCTCGGCGTTCAGGTTGCCGAGCAGCTTTTATCCCAGGGAGCCGGGGAGTTACTGGGCCCACCCCTCCCCGCCCCGGAAGCGCCATGACCGCTCGCGATTCCGCTGGTCCTCCTCCGCCCCTGCGCGGCCGCCGCATCGTCGTTACCCGCGCCGCCGAGCAGGCGCCGGATTTGCTGGCGCACTTGCAATCCGCCGGCGCCACCGCAATTTCCTTGCCCACGATCGCCTTCGTCCCGCCCGCGGATCCCGAACCGCTGCTGCAAGCCATCCGCGGCGCCGCCGCCGGCGCTTACGATGGCTACATCTTCACCAGCCAAAACGGCGTGGATGCCTTCTTCACCGCTGCCGCCGAGCAGGGAATTGTCCTCCCGGTTCCCACTTCGGCTCATGCAGCCGCTTCCACCCCTTGGATCTGCGCGATCGGCCCGGCGACCGCTCACCGCCTCGCCGCCCGCGGCTGGCCGCCCACCATCGTTCCCGCCGAGTTCGTCGCCGAAAGCGTCGTCGCCGCGCTCGCCACTCGACCCCTGCGCGGTCAGCGCATCCTGCTCCCCCGCGCCGCTGTGGCCCGCGATATCCTTCCCCAGGCGCTTGTCGCGCGCGGCGCCCAAGTGGACGTCGTCGCCGCCTATCGCACCGTTTTCCCCGCCGGCGCCGAATCCCGCGCCCGCGAATTGTTTCCGCCACTGCCCGCCGCCGGTCGCCCGGATGCGGTTTTGTTCACCAGTTCTTCCACCGCCCGCCATCTCGCCGCCTTACTCGGCGACGATTACCGCCGGCGTCTTTCCGGCGTCTTGTTGGCCGCGATCGGTCCGGTCACGGCGGCCACCTTGCAGGACTTGGGGCTTGCTGCCGGCCTCGTCGCCCCCGAATTTACCGCCGCCGCGCTGGCCGCCGCCCTGATGGCCCACTACGCAGCCCTGCCGCCAGCCTGAATTCCGTTCCTTCGTATCCCGTCCGCCGCGCCCATGCCCGAAAAAGTTCGGGATACGAAGCGGTAATGAAGTCTTTCCGGCTGTACCCCAACCGCGCCGCCGCCCGGCGGATCATGGCCGCGCCGCCCTCCAACTCCAGAAACGCTCCCGCCACCGTCTCATCCCACGCCGCCTCCAGCCCCGGCCACGCCGCCGACCGCCACGAGGTCCGCTGCCGCTCATACATGAGTCGCGGCCGCCATTCCAGCACCGCCAGCAGCGCCATCACGCCCGCCCCATCCGCCACGGTCATCTCGGCCTCCGGCCGGATTTTCAGTCGCGTATCGCCCTGTCTCCGCCCTTTCGCCGTCAGCAGCCATTGGCTTCCGCTCCGCCGCAGGCGCAGCAACAATCCCTGTCGCCGCAATCGCCCCCGCGCATCATCGAACAGCCAGTTGGTCTCCCGCCGACGCCGTCCGGGACGAAACTCCGCTGCCCGCAGTGCCCGCTCTAGCACCGCCCCATCCCGAATCGGCAATTTGATTTCCGTCTCCAGCGCCATCGCCGCTCCGCCGCCAGCGTAGTGTACCGCCGCCGCGTTTCCCTCGCTGGGGCGCCGGCCGCCGCGGGCCGCCGCGCCGCGTCGCGTCGCCAGACAAAGCCGCGCCGCGTCGCGGCGTCAGAAAACGCCGCGCGGCGTGGCGTCGGAGAGATCACACGCCGCTTGCCGCCAACTGAGGCCCCTCCAGGGCCCGAAGCCGCCCGCATCTTCGGGATGGAACCAATTCGGGATGGAACCTATCCGGGATGGAGCGAAGCGTTGGCGACGCCTATCGCCGCGCCCCGCCCATTTCCCTAGTGCATCCGCTCTACCGCCAGCATGGGCAGCGCCATCATCGCCTCGCGCCAAACCGAGTCCGGAAACCCCGCCAGCAAGTCCTGCGCCGCCGCCGCGTGCCCGCGCGCTTCCGTCATCGCCCGTTCCAGCGCTCCAGTCGCGGCCAGCAATTCCCGTATCTCCGCCAGACCCACCGTGGCGTAGCCCTCGCGCATCACCAGTTCCATGCGTTCTTGCTGGCTGCGGTCCGCCCGCTCATACGCATACAAAGCGGGCAGCGTCATCTTGCCCTCGCGTAAATCGTTCCCCACGGGCTTTCCCAGCAGGTCTTCGGAGGCCGTGAAATCGAGGATGTCATCCACCATCTGAAAGGCGATTCCCAGCTCCCGCCCAAACTGTTCCAGCGTCGCCGCTTCCGCCGTACGGCCCAGCGACAAAGCCCCCAATTTGCAGCAAACCGCGAACAATCGCGCCGTCTTCGCCTCGATCAGATCCAGATGCTGCTGCCGCGTCACGACGGTTCCCGCCATTTCCTGTTGCCGCAGCTCGCCCGCCACCATCGTCTCCGTCAGCCGGATCAGTTCATCCAGAATGGCGAAATGCCGCTGCCGCAGCGCGATGCTGAACGCCTGCATGTACAGCCAGTCGCCCGCCAGCACGCACGCCCGCGCTCCCCAGCGGGTATTGGCGCTGGGCCGACCGCGCCGGATCGCGGCGTCGTCAATGACGTCGTCATGGATCAGCGTCGCGGCGTGGATCATTTCCACCACCGTCCCCAGCGCCACCATCTTCGGCCCCCGCGCGCCGCACAGCTCCGCCGCCAGCAGCAGCAGCGCCGGCCGCAGCCGCTTGCCTCCACCCGCATGCAAGTAGTCGCCGATCGCCGCGATGCCCGGCGTGGCCGTCGCCAGCTCGGCCGAAAATTCCCGCTCCACCGCCTCCAGAGGCTCGCGAATCAACGCGAACGGCGTGGCGGCCTCGGCGGCCGGCGGGCCCATCGGGATGGCGGATTTGCTCATGCGTCCTAAATGCTGCGGTAATTGGTGAACTGCATGTCAATGCCGAAGTCGTGCTGCTTCAGCAGCCCGATCACCTCTTGCAGCGCGTCGCGGTCTTTCCCCGCCACCCGTACCGTCTCGCTCTGGATCGAAACTTGCACCTTCTTCTTGGAGTCCTTGATCACGCGTACGATCTCCCGCGCTTTTTCGCTCGGTATCCCCTGTTGAATCGTCACTTCCTGCCGCACCCGTCCCCCCGCCGCCGGCTCCGCCGTGCCGGCGCTCAGCGCCCGTAGAGGCACACCCCGTTTCACCAGCTTCTGGTGCAATAGGTCGGTGATCGCGTGCAGCTTGTATTCATCGCTGCTGTTCAGGATCAGCTTCCGGTCCTTTTCGTTCAGTTCGATGGTGCTGTGCGTGTCCTTCAGGTCGTAGCGGGTGGAAACCTCCTTCAGCGCCTGCTGTACCGCGTTCAGGACTTCCTGGAGATTCACTTCACTCACGATGTCGAATGAGTTTTCTTTCGCCATGGCTGCTCCCTCCCTATTGGATCATGGCTTCCGTGGCAAAGCCCGGCTGGCGCCTTTGGCGCGGCGAAAGATCCCTGGGGGCGCGGGCGGCCTCGCCCGCTGCCTTGGGCCGGCAACCCGCCGCGGCCTGCGCCACTACAAAGCCTTGCGACCTCCTGCCGCGAAGCGCCGCGCCGGCGCAAGTGCGACAACGATCCCAGCAGCCCAGCCGCAGGCCTGCCGGCGGGGGGCCGTCCAGGACTGGGTGGCCGAGCTTCTCCCCGCTCAAGTTACGATAGGACCTATGTTCCTTGCGTCGTCTCGCGCCGCCCGGCGGCCCCTCCAGCAGCGGGTGCTACTGTGTGCATTTTTCGCCGCCGCCCTGCTTCCCGCCGCGGCGTTGGCTGCGTCTCCGCGCGCGCAGCCGCTGTTTCCGCCCTTGCGGCGCTGGGTCCATGCCGTGCGTCGTGGCGACGCTCCCGCCATCGCGGCATTCTATTCGCGCCAGCCCCCGCCCTTGTTTCTGGTCTCCACCGGCCTGGTCCGCCATGCCGCCCGGCAGATCGGTTTTTGGGCCAATTGGCGGAAGATGGGCCTCATCGGCTTTCATGTGTCGCTGCTGCGCCAGCGCCGCGTCTTCCCCCGGCTCCAGGAGGAGTATTTCCAAGCCGCCCTGCGCGTCCAGACGCCTGCTGGGCCGCAGTCCTTCTATCTGTTCGTTTCCCAGCTTTGGCGTCGTGAACCCGCCGGTTGGCGCATCATTGGCGGCAGCCGCACCGACCTCTCCCGCCTGCGTCAGCCGGACTCCCTGGCCGGGGATATCTTCCCAGCAAACGCCTCGCCCCGTGCCGCCCTCGCCCGCGCCCTCGCCCGTGCCCGCCAGGACCATAAACGTGTCCTGCTTATCTTTGGCGCCAACTGGTGTTACGACTGCCACGTCTTGGATCTCGCCCTGCGCCATTCCAGCCTGGCGCCGCTTTTCCATTCCGCCTATGAGATGGTGGACATCAATGTCGGCGAGTTCAATAAGAACCTAGACATCGCCGCCCAGTACCAGGTTCCGTTGCAAAAGGGCATCCCCGCCCTCGCCGTCCTCAATTCGCATGGCCAGCTTCTCTATAGCCAACGCGATGGCCAATTTCAGGCCGCGCGCGCGCTCGGCCCCGAGGATCTCATTCGCTTTTTGAACCGCTGGAAGCCGCAGCGCCGTTGACCGATATGGCGGCACGCGGCCCCCACCGGGATGGTGCGGAGCGGCGCTTACGCCCGCATGATGCCCGTTTGGACCTGAAATGAGCGCCGCAACGCGGCGATCAGCCACCGCGATGCAGCGGCCCTCGCCGGCTACGCGCGGCCAGAATGCACCGGCGCCTCGACTTGGGAGCGGTGGATGGTCCCGGACCGGTCGCCGCCCCCTATGCCAACTTCGGCATTCCGCAAAGCCTCGACCTTTACGTCTATTTTGAGCCGCCGCACCCCGGCGCACCAACCGGGTGCCGCGGCCCGGTGGATGGGCTGGCCCGCGCCGGGCTTTACAATCAGGGCGTGACCAGCATTACCTATGCGCCCGACGGCGACGTTACCGGAGCCACCGACAGCGTGAACGGCCAATGGCAGTACGAATATGACCCGCTGAACCGGCTGGTTGAGGCGTGCGAGACCAATTGCGCGTCGCCCACGAACGCCGCCGGCTATGTCTACGACCGCTTCGGCAACCGCTGGCAGGAGAACGCGATTGCCGGGACCATCTGGAGCGCGGCGCAGCTGAGCTTTGACGACAACAACCACATCGTCGGCGCCAGCTATGACGCCTCCGGCGACCTGCTATCCGACGCAGCCGGGCACAGCTACACCTACAACGCGCAGCACCGCATTGCCACGGCGGACAACAACAATGTCCAGTACGTCTACAACGCCTTTGGCCAGCGGGTGGAAAAGAGCGTCGGGCGATCCATGGCCTGACCGGCGGGGCCGTCGCCCTCTGGGGGCGCGGACGGCCTCGTCCGCCCCGGATTGCGGGCCGGCGGCTCGCGCCCCCAGGGCCAGCGGCCCTCGCCCCCAGGGCCAGCGGCCCTCGCCCCAAGCGCCGGCGGCCCGCGCCCCAAGCCTTACCAGGGGAAGCTGGAGGGGTGGGCTGGGCGCGGCAGTAACGAGAGCTGAGAGGGCACGGAAAGCGCGGGGCGGCTAGGGGTCACGTTCGCCGGAACCTCCAGCGTCCATGCGTTCCCGTGGCAGGTCAGGTGATTGGCTGAGCACAAATCCTTGATCCGGTCAGAACCGCCAAGAATAAGACCGTTGCGCCGGCCTTGCCGGCGCACGGCGCCGCTCCGCTACAGCCGCCGGACGACCGCTTCCGTCACCGCCCGCGTTCCCATCGTGCCCCCTACATCGGCCGTGCATTCCCCCGCCGCCAGCGCCGCCGTGACGGCTTGTTCCACCCGTTTTGCTTCCGCCGTCAATCCGAGCTGGTCGAGCATCAGCGCCCCGCTCAGTATCGCTCCCATGGGGTTGGCCGCATCCTTGCCCGCCAGCGCCGGAGCCGAGCCATGCACCGGCTCGAACAGCCCCGGAGCGCCAGGCGCGCCCCCCTCCCGTTCGGGATGCAAATTCCCGCTCGCCGCCATGCCCAGCCCCCCTTGCAGCGCCGCCGCCAGATCGGTCAGGATATCGCCGAATAAATTGTTGGTGACGATCACGTCGAATTGCTCCGGCTCGCGCACCATTTGCATCGCCGCCGCGTCCACGAACATCGCCGTCGCCGTCACGTCGGGGAACCGCGATTGCAGTTCGGCAAAGACCCGCCGCCATAGCGCTCCGGCATGGACCAGGGCGTTGGCCTTGTCCGCCAGGTGCAGCCGCCGCCGGCGCCGGCGCGCCAGTTCAAACGCGTACCGTTGCACCCGTTCGACCCCGCGATAGGTGTTGATATCCGTCTCCGTCGCTACCTCATCGCCGCTGCCGGGCTTGAAACGCCCTCCCATGCTGACGTAGGGCCCTTCCGTGTTTTCCCGCACCACCACGAAGTCCACCTTGCCGGCGCCTTCTTTCAGCGGGCACAGCCGCTCCAATAGCGGCCGCACCGGCCGCACATTGGCGTATAGGTCGAGCCCGAACCGCATTCCCAGCAGGATCTCCGCCGCATGCCGGTTGCTAGGCACGCGCGGGTCGCCGACGGCGCCAAACAAGATGGCGTCGAACTGGCGCATCGTGGCCAGCCCGTCCGCCGGCAGCGACACACCGTCGCGCAGGAACCGCTCCGCTCCCCAGTCGAATGCGGTGAACCGCAACGCCCCGGGCGCCGCGGTCTCCAGCACCGCCTGTGCGCCTGCAACCACCTCCGGCCCGATTCCGTCGCCGCCGATAACCGCGATCTTTCGCTGCACGCGCCCAGTCTAGCCGACTGCGCCGCCCTGCGGCCTCCCCGCCCTGGCGGGAGCCGGCGGCTGTTGCCGCCATCGCCGCGGCAGGTCCTCAGCGTTGCACGGAACCTTGTTCGCCGGATGCGCCGGCCCCGGGGCCAGATTCGTAGTAGCCCGTGCGCGCGTATACGCGCAACCCACCGGTGTGCTTGCCGTGCAGCTTGACCCGAATGGAATGGAATCCCGGCTGCTTTTGGCTGGGGCGGTATGCGATCGTGTATTGCTCCCGAATCGCCAGCGCCACCGCGTTCGTGATCGCATTGACCTGCTTCAGGTTCTTGGGAAAGTAAGCCATGCCGCCGGTGGCTTTTGCCAGCCGCTTTAGGGCCCGGTTCGCTCGCCCCCGGTCGAGATCGTGATAGGTCAGCCCGATGCAGTAAATCAGCGGCCCGTGCATGTCCTGCGCCGTGCGCACCGTTTGCTCCAGCGTGTACCGGCTGGCGTCATCCGCCCCGTCCGTAATGATCAGCAGCACCTTCTTCTGCCGCGTGCCTTTTCTCAGGTGGTACAGCGAGGCGACGATAGCGTCGTAGAGCGCCGTGCCCCCATTGGCCTGGATATGGGCAAGGCCTTCCTTCAGCTTGGCGATGGAGCTGGTGAAGTCCTGGTCCAAGTAGTATTCGTCGTTGAAGTTGACGATGAAGATTTGGTCCCGCGGATTGCTCGCGCGCACGAAGTTCAGCGCCGCTTCGATCACCGCCGACCGCTTGTTCCGCATGCTGCCGCTGTTGTCAATCAGCAGGCCGCAGGAAATCGGCGCGTCGCTGTGGGTGAAGAAGTCCACATGTTGCCGCGCCCCGTTGTCGTAGATCCGGAAGTCGCCGGCCGGCAGGTCGTTCACCGCCTGGCCCTTCTTATTGACCACCGTGACGTGAACCAGAACCTCCGAGGACTGCGCCCGAAATACGTACGGCCGCTGCCGCACCCCGCCCGGGGTTTGCCCCCGCGCCAACGTCGCCAGCACCAGCATGCCGGCGATCGCGCCCGCGGCGCGGATCAATGCGGCCCGTAATAGCCGGCTTTGGCGGAAACCGTCAGGGGTGGCAGGCCAGGCGGAGGATGGAGTTTCACGCGGATCTTGCGCCATTTGCCGTTCCGTTGTTGATCGGTGGGAATATAGCCCAATAGATATTGATTGCGTAGCTCCTCGCCGATCTTCTCCGCGATGTCGGGCAGCTCGTCAACGTCCCGCGCAGTGAACATTCGTCCGCCGCTTTCGGCGCAAATGTCGCTCAGCAGCTCCGGACCTTCCTGTTCCTCCGGCGTGAACCGGTCGCCCACGGGGGAAAAGATACCGATAGCATAAACTTCGACGTCACTTTCCCGCACCACGTTTCGGATTTCCGCGTCCGTGAAACGGCTATGGTTGTCCCCGCCGTCGGAGATGATCAGCAGCGCCTTGCGGCTGTGGTTCGCTTGCCGCATCTCGTCCAGGCCCAAATAAATCGCATCCAGCAGCGCCGTCCGTCCGTGCGCCGGGATGAAGGCGATTCGGTCGAGCAGCCGGTTGGGATTGTCGCTGAAGCCGCCGAGCAAATGCGGCTCGGCGGAAAAATCCACGATAAAAAATTGGTCTTGCGGGTTAGCCGTCTGGAAGAAGGCGTCCAGGGCTTCGCGGCTCTTCTCGATCTTGTCCGCCATGCTCCCGCTGCTGTCGAAGACAATCCCCACGGAAATCGGCGCGTCATCGGTCGAAAACGTGTTGATCCTCTGCTTCTTGTTGTCCTCGTAGATCGTGAATTGCCGCTGCGACAATCCCGTCACCAGGCGCCCGATCGGATCCGTGACCGTGACCGGCACCAGCACCTGGTTGACGTTCATTTTCAGATTGACGGGCGCGTTGGGCTTCATCTCCCCGGGCTTGCCTGCTTTGGCGGCGTTGCCGGTTTTGGCCGGAGGGGGAGCGGGAGGATTGATGAGCGGCCGGACATGCACTTGCTGTGCCGCCGCCGCCACCGCCAGCAGCATCAGCACCGCTGCCGCCAGCGGCGCTCGGGCGTGGCCGCCGGTTCGCCGGGCAACGCCCAGCGGTTTCCCGAAGTTCCACCGTGGGCACCGGCTTTTCCGCAATTGTCCCAAGCCCGTCGTCGGCCCAGGTTTGACGTGGCAGAACCCGCGCGGCCAGACCCGCGAATGCTCGCAGGCGGCGCCGTCACCGTCCCAACCACCCCTGCCGATTCCCAGAGCCTGCATGCCGCCCTCGCCCTTGGGCTGGACCTGGATCGCCCGTCGCGCGCGAACCGTCCGCTGTTACCCCGACAATACCACGCTCGCCGCGAACATTGCTTGGCGCGGGCCCCAGCCCCGCCTACGGCGGGGCGTCCCGCTTACGCTCCGGCTGGGCCGGGGACCCCAGCCCGCCCCACCCCAGCCGGCGCGCCGCTCCACCCCAACGCCCCGCCGCTGCGCGTTGGGGACCCCGGCTTTGGGGGCCGCGCCGCTTCGCTGGACGGCGAGCCGCAGCGATTGCCAGCGCGCCTGCGGCGCTGGGGAATTTCCCGGCCTTCCCGCGCCTGCGTTGCTCCCCGAGCAAAAGGCGCGTTCCCGCGACTGGAACCGCCGCCCGCCCGCTCCCCACCTATTCCGTTGCCCCGCCTTGCCTCTGACCGCCTGCAAAGGGACGTAGAATTGAGTGAACCCGGAGTTCGCTCCGGTGCGCGAACACACCTGATATTAGAGGGAGGCGAAAGCGTGACTATTAGGCGGAAATCTCTTCCATCCAGTGTGGTCCTGGCCGGTTTGCTCCTGCTTTTCGCGGCTGGCGCCGCCGCCCAGCAGCCCGCGACGCCGAAGGCCAAAAAGGTCGCGGCCCAAAGCCATCCCGCCGAGCCGCCCGTGGTTCGCCTCCCCGGGATCCCGGCTTACCATGCCGCCCCGCCCCACGCGCCCTTGCCTGCCACGCTGCCCGCCAGTGATTTCACCGACCCCCGCGTGCAGACCGCCTACGCCATGGCGGCCAGGATCAAGAACGTGCTGTATCAGGAGCCCTGCTACTGCCGTTGCGACAAGACGCTGAGCCACACCAGCCTTTACAGTTGCTACGCCGGCACCCACGCCTCTGTCTGTGAAACCTGCCTCATGGAAGGCATCTTCACCTACTTGGAAACCAAGAAGGGAAAGTCGCCGGGTGAAATTCGCGCCATGATTGAACGCGGCGATTGGAAGTCCATCAATCTGAACGAATTTCTCAATCCCAGCCGCTATTAGCCGGCGGTTCCCTGACGGTCCGGCGCGCCATGTTTCCGAGCAGCATCGTGGCGCTGGCGCCGCCAATCGGGTGGCGCCTTTTTATCCCGCCGGCAGGCCGGTTCGTGCGACTATGCTAGAAGGTTGGTAGCCGTCGCCAGCACCGATCAAATCACGCAAAAGGACTCGACACCGTGCCTCACCACCGGTTATTCACCTCTGAATCGGTCACCGAAGGACATCCCGACAAGATTGCCGACCAGATCTCCGATGGGGTGCTGGATGCGGCATTGTCCCAAGATCCGCAAAGCCGCGTGGCCTGTGAAGCCCTGCTCACAACCGGGTTGATCGTGGTGGCGGGCGAGATCACGACCAACGCCAAAATTGACTACCAGCAGGTCGCGCGGCAAGCAGTGCGCCAGGTCGGCTACACCGATGCCTGCTTCGGCTTCGACTGCGGAACCTGTGGCGTTTTGATCAGCGTGCATGAGCAGTCCGGCGATATCGCCATGGGCGTGGACCGCGACGGCGCCGGCGACCAGGGCATGATGTTCGGCTACGCCTGTGATGAGACGCCGGAGAAGATGCCGCTCCCGATCGCGTTGGCGCATCGCCTCACCCGCCGTTTGTCGGACGTCCGCCGCCGCCGCGAGCTCGAGTTTTTGCGCCCTGACGGCAAGAGCCAGGTCTCCGTGGAATATGACGGTGACCGGCCCGTGCGCATCAACGCCGTCGTTGTTTCCACGCAGCACGCCGAAGAGGTTTCCACTCCCGCGTTGCGCGAGGCCGTCCGCGAAGTGGTGGTGGCGCCCGTCCTGCCCAAGGAAATGTTGGACGAAAAGACGGAATACCATATCAACCCCACCGGCCGCTTCGTCATCGGCGGGCCCATGGGCGACACCGGCGTCACCGGGCGCAAGATCATCGTGGATACCTACGGCGGCATGGGCCGCCATGGCGGCGGCGCTTTTTCCGGCAAGGACCCCACTAAGGTGGATCGCTCCGCCGCCTACATGGCCCGTTATATAGCCAAGAACATCGTCGCCGCCGGTTTGGCCCGCCGCTGCGAAATTCAGTTGGCCTATGCCATCGGCGTTGCCGAGCCCGTCTCCGTTCTGGTTGACACCTTCGGTACCGGAACCATTGCGGAGGACAAGATCGCCGCCGCCGTGCGTCAGGTCTTTAAGCTCACTCCCCGCGCCATTATTGAAGCCCTCCAGCTTCGCCGTCCCATCTACCAGAAGACCGCCGCCTTCGGCCATTTCGGCCGCACCGAGCCGGAGTTCACCTGGGAGCGGGAAGACCAGGCCGAGGCGCTGAAGGCCGCGGCGGGCGTTCGCGGCGGGGCGTTGGCGGGCGCGGCGCGCTAATTCGCAGCCGGAGATTGCATGCCAGGCAAGGATCGTTGGGGCCGCGATTGGGCCGGCTGGGCGCTGGATACCGCCGTTCAGCGCGGCGCCAGTTACGCCGATGTCCGCATCATCTCCGAACGGCATCGCGCCGTCTCCACCAAGAACGGCAAGGCCGGCACCGTCGCCGACAATGAGACGTTGGGGCTGGGCATTCGCGTCATCGTGGACGGCGCCTGGGGCTTTGCCGCAACCGATCGCCTGGCCCGCACCTCCATAGATCGCGCTGCCGTCCACGCCGTGGCCATTGCTCGCGCCTCCGCCCAGGTGCGGCGCCAGCCGCTGCGCCTGGCTCCCGTGGACGCCTACCAGGCGGTTTGGCATTCTCCGTGTGAGCAGGATCCGTTCGCCATTCCGGTGGACCGCAATTTGCAGGTGCTGCTGGCCGTGGATCAGGAACTGCGCTCCGTTTCCGGCGTCACCTTGGTGGAAGCGGAGATGGATTTTCGCCGCATCCGCCAACTGTTCGTTTCCTCCATCGGCTCGGAAATTGACCAGACGCGGGTATTGAGCGGCGCCGGTTACGCCGCCACTTCGTTTGGCGAAAGCGAAATTCAGCGCCGTTCCTATCCCAATTCCTTCGGCGGCCAGTTCCAGCTCCGCGGCTACGAGCTGATTGACAGCCTTCGCCTGCTGGACAACGCTCGCCGCGTCGGCGAGGAAGCCGTGGCGTTGCACCAGGCGCCGCAGTGTCCCCAGCTCACTGGTACGGTCATTCTGGATAGTTCCCAGTTGGGGCTGCAAATCCACGAGTCCATCGGTCATCCCATTGAACTGGATCGCGTGCTCGGAGCGGAAGCCAATTTCGCCGGCATGAGCTTTTTGACCCTGGATCAGCTGGGGTCCCTGCGGTACGGCTCAAATTTGGTGAATGTTGTCGCCGACGCCACGCTGGATCACGGTCCCGGATTGGGCACCTTCGCCTTCGACGATGAGGGCGTCCCGGCCCAACGCACCGATATCATCCGCGAAGGCCGGTTCGTTGGATACATCAGCAGCCGGGAGACCGCTCACGCCATCGGCCAAACCCGCTCCAACGGCTGCATGCGCGCCGAAAGTTGGAACCGCATACCGCTCATTCGCATGACCAACATCAGCATCCTGCCCGGCGAGGCCCCCCTCGGCCTGGAGGATCTGATCGCGGATACCGCTGATGGCGTCTATATGGAGACCAATCGCAGCTGGTCCATTGACGATAAGCGCTACCACTTCCAGTTCGGCTGCGAAGCGGGGTGGGAGATTCGCGGCGGCAAGCGGGTCCGTCTGCTCAAAAACCCCAGCTATTCCGGCATCACCACGGAGTTCTGGAATTCCATGGACGCCATTTGTTCCCGCGACCATTGGACGCTGTGGGGCACGCCGAACTGTGGCAAGGGCCAGCCGCAGCAAACCATGGGCACCGGCCACGGCGCCGCCCCCGCCCGCTTCCGCAACGTGAAGATCGGCGGCGCCTACGCCGCGGGCAGCTAACCGGAGAATGCGCCATGCCCGCTGAACACCTCGCCGCTCCGCAATTGGACTTGGATCGCGCTCGCGCCAGGGAGATCCTTGCCCAGGCGCTCGCGGCCAGCCGCGCCGATGCCACCGAAGTCACGTTGCATGCCGTCATTTCCGCGCTGACGCGTTTCGCCAACAATGCGATTCATCAAAACGTCGCCGAGGAGCAGACGGTATTATCCGTGCGCGCGCTCTGGCAAGGCCGGACCGCCCGCGCCACCACCAATCGCTTGGACGCCGAGGGCATCTCCGCCGCCGCGGACCGCGCCTTGGAGCTGGCGCGGCTTCAGGCCCCGGATCCCGACCTGCTTCCACTGCCCGAGCCGCAGAGTTATCCGTCAGTCGCGCGTTCCCTTGCCGCCACGGCCGCCCTCAGTCCCGCCGACCGCGCGGATTTCGTTCGCCAAATGGTCGCCGTCGCTGTTGCCGCCGGCATGACAACCGCCGGCGTCATGGCCAATAGCCAAACCGCTTTTGCCATGGCCAACTCCCGGGGACTAGAGGCGTTTCATCAAGAAACCAGCGCCGAGTATTCCGTCACCATGCTCGCCGCCAACAGTTCCGGCTGGGCCAAAGGGAACTCCCCGGACATCGCAGCCTTGGATCCCGCCGCCGGCGCACGCACCGCTTGTGAGAAGGCGCAAGCCAGCGCCAATCCCGTGGAATGGGCCCCGGGCAAATACACCGTGATTCTTGAGCCTGCCGCGGTGCTCGATCTGCTGGGCTTTCTGTTCTGGGATTTCGGCGGTCTTTCGGTCTTGGACCAGCGCAGTTGCCTTACCGGCCGCTTGGGTCAGCAGCTCTTCGGAGCAAATATCCAGGTCACCGACGATGTCTCCCACCTACTTCAGTCCGGTGCGCCGTTTGACGGCGAGGGCATGCCTCGCCTCCGCGTACCGCTGGTGGAAGACGGCGTCGTGAAGAACCTGGTCTACGCTCGTCCCACCGCCGCGCGGATGCAGCGCGAGCAGCCCACCGCCGGCGCCCGTCCCACCGGTCATGGTTTCCCCTTGCCCAACGAATACGGGGAAGCCCCGCTGAATATCGTGGTCGCCGGTGGTGACGTCAGCACTCAGGAAATGATCGCCTCCACGCCGAAGGGCATCCTCGTCACGCGGCTTTGGTACATCCGTGAGGTGGACCCCTATCGCAAGATCTTGACCGGTATGACTCGCGACGGCACCTTCCGCATCGAGAATGGGCGTATTGCCGGCGGGATCCGCAACTTCCGCTTCAATCAAAGCGTAATAGAAATGCTGCAAAACGTGGAACTGCTTGGGCCTGCCGTCCGCGCCAGCGGAGAAGAAAGCTTCGACATGGTGGTTCCGCCGATCAAGGTCCGGGATTTTCACTTCACCGAAGTAACGAAATTTTAGCGGTTGCGATTGGCTCCGGCCCCGGTTCCGTCGGCGCCGGCGCGTCACCCTCTTCCAAGCTGGTGACGACTGAGATCAATAGCGCCGCCAGTCCGCCATACAAGAGCACGTTGACCCACGGCCGCGATCAGGTTCAAGCCCCACGGGATCAGCCACAGCGACAACAGACAGGTCCAAAGCGGCGCCAGCATCGCCCGTCGGATGCCGCCTTCCTGCTCCCGGCTGTGCATAGGCAGACCGGCCGGCGCAAGCTAACGCCGTCGGCCTGCCGTGGATGCGCCCCTAGCCCTCGCGCAGATTGGCGGCGAGCACGAACACCAGCGGCGCATTCCAATTGATCGCCACTTCATTGCAGGAATACGCCGCGTGGTTATCCATGTAATTGCGCGCCGGGGGCAAATTGGCGGGCAGGAAGGTTTGCATCGCGGCGTCCTGCCGCCAGCGGTTGGGCCCCCCGGCCAGCATGCCCGGCCAGGGCGCCGCCAACCCGTCGGCGACGCTGGGCCGGTGATGCGGCCGCTGCACCGCCCGGCTGCCTGCTCCGGTCAGGTAGCACAGGGCAAAGGTATTGCGGCCCAGCAGGTAATGCAGCGTCTCCAGCGCCGTCTCGGTATAGGCCGGGCGCGGGTGCAAACGGTGGGCGATCAGCAGTTGCATGGCCGCGTTGGCGGCAATTCCATTCGATCCCCAAACGTAATCCCGGGTACGGAGGGGAATGCGATAGCCGTTGCCCGCCGTCCTCTCCACGATGACGTCCGCGGCTGCCGCCGTCGCGCCCTCGATGGCGGCGGCGATGGAGGTGTCGGGCCGCGGTCCTTGGCTTTTGTCCGCCAGCGCGTAACTCCACAGTCCCAACGCCGCCACCTCGCCCCAACTCGGTGGTGAAGAACGGGGCAGGTGAGCGGCATAAGGGGCATAGCGCTCCCGAAAATAGGCATGGCATTCCTCATTGCCGGTTGCGCGCCAAATCTCCGCCGCCGCCCACAGCCGTTCATCGCCGAGATGCGGGTCGCCGTATTCGCCGGTATGAATGCCGGGAGGATTGCGAAACGTAACGTCGGGGAACCGGCGCAGCCAACGCCAAGCTGCCAGAGCGGCGGTTTCGCACCGCCGCGCGAATGCCGGGTCAAACGGCCGCCACAGCCGTGCCGCGATCGCCGCCGCCGCTGCCAGGCCGGCGGTCGCGCCCGTGCTCTTGTACGGAGCTTCTCCGGTCCCAATCACGTAGCTGGTCATGCGGTCGTCCTGCGGCATGACGAAGGGAGCGAATACCCGGCTGGTTTGCTTCTGCCATACGCCCCCGTCCCGGTCCTGTAGGCAGAGCATCCACTGCAAATTCCAACGGGCTTCATGCAGCAAATCCGGCGCTCCTGCACCGCTTTCCGGAATATCCAATCGCGCGCGCCGCGCCGCCGGGAACATCTCCGCCGCCCACATCAGCGTGGCGGTGGTGATGCCGCCGTTGACGACGTAGCGCCCGTAATCCCCGGCGTCGTGCCAGCCGCCCCGGTCATGGTTGGTCCCGCGCCGCCCGGAGCTGGGATCGTACCCCGCCCGCAGGTGGCAGGGAGGATGCTGATAGGCGGCGAAGCGTCCGCCCATATCCACCGCCGTACCGCAGCGCTGGCCGTAAAAAAACCGTGCCGCCAGCCGAAACACCGGCTCGTAAACTCCCGCTCCAATTGCGAAGGGGAAGCTCGCCGCGGCGCCGCCGGCGCGCAGGCGGAAGCGGCCGCCGCGCTGGAACGCGCTGAAGTCAGCTTCCTGCACCCAATCGCCGGAGTCTTCGTCCCGCCGCGGCGGCGCCAGGCGGCCGCGGTACACCGGCGCGTCGCTATCCGCGGATGTCAGCTCGAACGCCGCGGCCGGAGGCCGCAGCGTCAGCATGGCCCGCTTTGCCGCGCCGGGCAGATATCCCGCCTGGTTCACCTTCCAGGGCGCGATCTCGCCGGCGCGAATCACCCCGGACGGCTCATCCACACGGTGCGCCACCGCGCCATGCCCCGGGGTGCGCAGCACCGCCGCCAGCACCGCCAGAGCCCCGATCAAGAGTTCCCGCCGGTTCATAGCGCCCCAGTATAGCTATTCGGGTTCCGCTGGTGATTAGGCTATGCCCCTCCCCCCGCCGCTACCGCCGTCTCCTGCGCTTGCCATGCAAACGGCGCTCAAACGCCAACTGCTCGCATCTTGGGAAGACCGTCAGGTGCATATCGGCCTGGATGCCGCCTTGGCGGACGTGCCCGCCGCGCTGCGCGGCGTGCGGCCGCCGGGCCAGCCCTTTACCCTCTGGCGGTTACTGGAACACCAGCGCCTCTGCCTTCAGGACTTCCTCGACTACTGCCGCCGGCCGGACTACGTCGAGCCGCCCTTTCCCGACGGGTATTGGCCGGCGGAATCGGAGCCCCCCACCGAGACCGCCTGGCAGGCGAGCTGCGCTTCCTGCCGCCGGCTTCTCGATGACTTCGCTGCGCTGATCCGGGACCCCGCCACGGATTTATTTGCTCCCCTGGCCGCGCGCTCCCCCAGCGATCCTCCCAACGCGCCCCCGCGCACCGTGCTGCGACAGGCGCTGGCCTGCTTGGACCACACGGCTTACCATCTCGGACAAATAATTCTGTTGCGCCGCCTGCTCGGCGTGCAGGCATGAACGCCGCCGCGGCGGCTAACCCCAGAACCGTACCCGCAGTTCGGGAGCCTATTCGCGTTCGCTCGCGCTGCCGATTTGCACTAACTCCGCCGCTGCCGGCGCTTCCGCCGCCATGCTTGCCGTCGCGGGCGCGTGCTGCGGATCCCGCCATTGATCCAGCACCGAGGTGTAATGCGCGCAGGCCACCGTGCAATACGGAGCGCAGGGCTTAGCGGTGCGGTACTCCCGCCGCAGAGCGTCGCGTCCGTATTGGGTCACGGGAATGCCCGGATAGCCCCGTTGCTGCGAACAATAATGCACCAGGCCGTCTTCGCAGACGTATAAATACCGTGCTCCCGCGCGGCACTTCCAATCGTGCGGTTCGGCGCGCGCGATGTCGTCTTGGAATTGGTGGAAACGCGCGTAATGACGTTTGCCTAAACGCTTGACCTGCTCGTAGATGGCTTGTTCGCCGGCATTGAGCGGCCGCAACTGGCCATGGCCGTCGTGGATGATGCCGACCGTGGCGATAAAGCCCAGTTCGACGGCACGCCGCGCGATGACCAGGGCATCTTCGGGGCGCCGCACGCCGGCGCCCAAGACGGAATTGATATTGACGTCGAAGCGCGCGTATTCGGCCAGCAGTTGGAGTTTCTTATCCAGTACCTTCAGGCTTTTCTTCGAAATGTCGTCAGGCTGGATATTGTCAATCGAAATTTGCAGATAGTCCAAGCCCGCGCGGTTGAGCCGCTCAATGCGGTCGCGCACCAGCAAGTAGCCGTTGGTGATCAACCCGGCCAGCGCCCCCCCGCGGCGAATGCGGGCAATAATCGCGTCCAGGTCTGGATGCAGCAGCGGTTCACCGCCGCTAATCGTGATCAGCGAGGTTCCCAGCCCCGTCAAATGGTCAATGCGCCGCTCCATCTCCGCCAGCGGCACCGGGGCGGAGACGTCGTCGAACTCGTTGCAATAGGCGCAGGCCAAGTTGCAGCGTCGCATGGGTACGATGTGCACCTGCACCGGATGTTCCGTGTGCAACATCGCATGGGCGACACCGCGCCATTCGCGGAAGCGCCGGCTCAGCGGTTTGCGTCGCGCGCGCGGCATATTCCCACCTATTTTGCCCGTCTCCGGCGGGGATTGTCACCGCCTCGGGCAGGGAAGAGGCTGTTTCCGCTGGCGAACGGCCAAAAATCCCGGTTTAAAAGCGGCCATGCCCGGCCGGGTGGCGCGCCGCACAAACCCTCGCCGCGGGCAATTGTTCCGCAACAGCCCGCCACGCGGGGGCCGGTGGCTTTATCCTAGGGGGCTGGGGGACTTCGCCGATGGCGCTGGATTCACTTTCGACCTACGTCGCCGGTTTGGAAACCCTCGGCGGACGCCCATTGCTGATTGAGCAGGAGTTGTACCGTGTTCGCCGCCACTCCTATCAGTCGCTGCTGCGCCGCGCGTTTGCCGTCATGGATGAATTGGCGAGACGCGGCCTGCAACGGGGCGACTGCGTCCTCGTCTGGGGCAAGTCCTGTGCCGCCTGGGCGGCGGTGTTCTACGCCTGCGCCATGGCCGGCATCGTCTTGGTGCCGGTGGACGCGGCCTTCTCCGCCGAATACGCCACCCGCGCGCAAGCGCATACCGGCGCCCGCGTGGTGATGGCACCGGCCGCCCGTTGCGCGGAACTCACCGCTCAGATTCGCGGCCTGGATGCCTTGGCGTTCGAGACCATTGCCGGACTAACGCCTCGCCCGGGAGCAGCTGGCCGGCCCGTGGAGCCGCTGCCGCCAGATACCCTGTTGGAGATCGTCTACACCTCCGGCACCACCGCCGAGCCCAAGGGTGTAATGATCACCCACGGCAACGTGCTGGCCAATTTGCGCTCGGTCGAAAGCGAGGCGCGTAAAGTGCGTCGCTGGATCAAGCCGCTGCTGCGTGTTGGCTTCGTGCATGTCATACCGCTCAGCCACCTCTTTGGCCAGGTAATCGGGCTGCTGGTACCCACCTTGGTCGAGGCGAGGGTGGTGTTCGTGGATTCGCAGACGCCGGAAGCATTGACCAGCGCTTTGCGGCGGCATCGCGCCTCCCTTTTGATCTGCGTGCCGCAGCAGTTGCAGTTGCTCGCCGATTGGGCCCTGCTCCAGGTGGGCGTTGCGGACGCCACGCCCTCGCCGGCGGAGGTCGTGGCGCAAACGCGGCAACATTGGTTCGGTTGGCGCTTCTGGCATTGGCGCCGTTTGCGCCGCCATTTTGGCCTGCGCATGTGGGCGTTTGTGGTCGGCGGCGCTTCGCTGGCCCCGGAACTGGAAGACCTATGGGGCGCCCTCGGGTATTCGGTGATTCAAGGCTACGGACTGACCGAAACCGCCCCGGCGATCACCGCCACCCATCCCTTCAAGGTCCGCCGCGGCGCGGTGGGCCGCCGCTTGGCCGAGGCGGAGATCAAGATTGCCCCGGATGGCGAAATCCTGGTGCGCGGACCCATGGTAACGCCCGGATATTTTCGCAATGCCGAGGCCACGGACGCGGTATTTCACGATGGCTGGCTGCACACCGGCGATCTGGGCCGGCTGGACGAGGAAGGCAACCTGATCTTCCTGGGCCGCAAGAAGGAGGTCATCGTTACCGCCGAAGGGCTGAACGTCTACCCTCAGGACGTCGAGGCTGCCCTCAATCAGCAGACCGGCGTTCGCGACAGTGCAGTCGTCGCCGAGGAAGTGGACCACCAGCCCCGGGTGCATGCCGTCTTGGTGCCGGCCTCCGGCGCCGTGGAGCTGACGGACGACCTGCGGGCGGAGCTGGAGAACGCGGTGCGGGCCGCCAATCTCCAGTTGGAACCGCACCAGCGGGTGCGCGGCTTTTCCCTCTGGCCGGAGCGCGAACTGCCGCGTACGGCCTCGACTCATAAGCTACAGCGCGTGGCCATCCGCGATTGGGTTAATCGCCGCCCGCTGACGACCGCCGCGGCCGGCGAGCGGCGTGACTGGCGCGAGTTCCTGGCCGAGAAATTGCGCGTTCCCGCCAGCGCCCTGACCCCGGAACGAAATCTGGACGAACTGGGGCTGGGATCGCTGGACCGCGTCGAGCTGATGACTTGGCTCGAGACGCGGGCGGGAATTCCGCTGGATGAGGCCGCATTGACGGAGGCGCGCACCGTGGGCGACATCGCGTCCTTGCTGTCCGTTCCCGCCGCGGCTGCCAGCATCACTCTGCACGGCGCCGATTCGCGATCGCTCGCCGCCGCGGAGCCATTTCGTTATCCCCGCTGGCCCACCGCCGCGCCCACGCGCGGCCTGCGCGGCCTGGGCTACAACGTGATCGTCTTCCCCGTGCTGCGCAGCCATGTCCGCCTGCACATCGCGGGACGGGAGCATCTCCGCGGCCTGCGCCGGCCCGTGTTGTTCATCGCCAACCATCAGAGCCGTTTCGATGTGCCCAGCATTCTTCGCGCGCTGCCCTCGCACTTGCGTCCCTGGCTGGCGCCGGCGATGGGCGCGCGCGACTTCCTGGAATTCCTCCGCCCGGCCGGTCACAGCCAAGACCGTCGGCGCGCCGCCTATTGGCGCTACGTGCTAACCCAAGCGTTCTTCAATGGGTACTTGCTGGCGCCCGAGGGCGGCATTCGCAACGCCCTGCGCTATACCGGCGAGTTGGCCGACAAGGGCTTTTGCCCCCTCATCTTCCCCGAGGGGCAGGAGACGCCTGATGGCCGCTTGCATCCCTTCCGCCCAGGCATTGGCATGTTCGTTCATGAACTCGGCCTGCCCGTGGTGCCGATCGCCATCGAGGGCCTATTCAAGATCCTTCCCATCGGCGCCAAATGGCCGCGGCGCGGGGAAGCACGCCTAACGATTGGGCCCGTGCATTTGTTTCATGGCCAGGATCCCGCCGCGATCACCGCCACTCTGCACTCCTGGCTGCAACAGCGCCTTGCGACGCCGGTCACGATGCCGGTCCGCGCCTGACAGTCGGCGCTAATTCTGGCGGCGGCGCGCCAAATGCTTGCGGTGCTGCGCGGCGATAAACCGGTCGGTCATTCCGGCCAAATAGTCGCATGCTTGCCGTTCTAGCGTCGTGCCCGGCGCGGCTTGGTAGGCTGCCGGCATCTGCTCGGGATGGCGCAGATAGAAATCAAACAGTTCCGCCACGAGCCCTTCGCCGCGCCGTTTTTCCGCCCGCAGGCGCGGATGATTGTAGAGGGCGCGATGCAGGAACTCCTTCAGTTCCAATCGCTCCGCCGCCGCGGCGGGCGACAGAGCCGCCAGCCGCTGGGGGTTCCGCCGCACCTCCTCAGCACTGGAAAAGTTCCGCGCCCGGCGGGCGGTTTCCTGAATTAGATCCGTGGCGAAATAGTCAATCATGCGGCGTAGCGCCTCGTTGAAGCGCAGTTTCTTCGGCGCCTGCGGGTAGCGCGCCTCGGCTTCCGCCAACAGCCGCGCGAACACCGGGACCGCACCGCGAATTTGCTCCAGGCTGAGCAGCCGCGCCTCGAACGCATCATCGAGATCCGCGGCGTTATAGCTAATCTCGTCGGTCCAATCAATCAGTTGCGCTTCCAGCGGCGGCCGCAGCGCCAACTCGTATTCCTCGGCGGCGATCTCACCGGGCGCGTAATCGCGAGAGTGCTTGATCAGTCCCTCCCGCACCTCAAACGTCAAATTCAGGCCGGGAAATTCCGCATACCTTCGTTCCAAATGTTCGACCACGCGCAGGGCGTGGAGATTGTGGTCGAAGCCGCCATGGCCCGCCATTGCCCGGTTCAGCGCCGCCTCGCCGGCGTGGCCGAACGGGGGATGGCCGAGGTCATGCGCCAAAGCCAGCGTCTCCGCCAACTCCGCGTTCAGCCCCAATGCCGTGGCGACGGTTCGCGAGATTTGCGCCACCTCCAGGGTGTGGGTTAGGCGGTTGCGGAAATGGTCGGAGTAACGCCCGGGGAACACCTGCATTTTGTTCTCCAGGCGCCGGAAGGCACGGGAGTGGATGATGCGATCCCGATCCCGCTGGAACTCGCTGCGGTAAGGGTGGGGCGCTTCCGGATAGCGGCGGCCCCGCGTCTTGCTTCCCAGAAAGGCGTAGGGCGCGGGAAAGTTCGCGGCTAAAGAGCCAGCGGCGGACATGGGCCATTATCCCAAACCAACGCGGCCGGCGGCAGCCCGCGGCCATGCTTCCACTTGGCTGCGGCCCATTCTTGGTTCAGGCGGCCAGCTTGTCCTTCACCCATTTGGCGTCTTCCTTCAGCCGTTGCGTCGTGCGCTGGAAGCCCATCGCTCCCTTGCGCAGCGAATTCATGCCCGGCAGGGCCACCAGCAGCGCCACGACGGAATAGGCAATGCCGACGATCAGTGACGCCCAGCCCCAGCTATTGAGCCCGTACGCGATCGCGCTGACCAGGGCGACGGTTAAAAAGAAGAATCCCAATGCCGCAAATGCCGCGGCCAGCACCAGTGAGACCACCAAAACGCGCAGGTGCCGGCCCTTCTCGGCGGCTTCCGCCGCCGCCAGTTTGACGAAATCACGGCCATACCTCATGCCGTGCTGCGCGAGTTCGCGAAACAGCTCCAGCAGGCTTTGCCGCGCGGCGGTGAACTGCGGCGAAGCGTGTTCCGATGGCGGTTCCGGCGGCATAGGGGTCCCTCGGTTATTGGCGCTGCTGGCCGTGATAGTGGGTGACGCTGTTGCAGGGGTAGGCGGCGGGCGTGGTGGCGGGCAGGTAATACCTGAATTCCGTGATCGTGCGATTCCCGATCACCGCCCACGCCAGCAGGGACCAGACGATGATTGCAACGCACAAAATGCCGACATACAGGCCCACGATGTGACCATCCCGCAGACGCTGATCCCAACTGCGGCTATCCTCGCGCAGCGGGGACGCTTGGGACCCCGAGCGCGAAATCAATTTGGGCGCCTCCATGGGTCAGTAGTAATAGCCGTGCCACATGACGACACCGGTAATCGTGAACATTCAGGCCAAAACGGCGATCGTCCAAAACCAAAGAAGAAACGGAATGGGTCCGTGACCCTCGCGCAGCCAGCCGGCGTGATTCTCGATCGGGCCCCAGGGGTGGTCGGCATCGTAGTACCGGTGCCGCGAGCGGCCAGCCAAATACGCCATGCAGACGAAGACCACGAGCGCAAAGCCGAGAAGCAGGACCTCGGCCATGCGGTGTACATTCGTCAGCCAGTCAAACCTGCCCATGGCAAAGGCGCTCCTTGCCAGCGGATGCCGCGGGTGGGCGCCAGGTTGCGTACTCTGGTCCCGGCGCCGCGGGCCGTGGCGGGGGCTATGGCCGCAGCCACAGGGCATCCACCAGCAGTTGGGCGATTAGAGCCGCGAGAATGGCGCCGGCGATGATCAGTCCGCCAATGGAAAACCCCAGGGCGACCGGCCGCCGCCGGCTGGCATTGAGCGGGGACTCGGCCGCACGCAGCGGCAACCGGTTGCCCCGCTCCACGTCGCGAAACTGGCCGTGCGAAATGGCCCTGCGGCCTGTCCGAAGCGGGCATGGCGCGCACCATCCTGGCGCAGGTGCTGTTGGCGGGTTACGCCGCTCCAGCTCCTGCCGTCCCGGGGACGAGGCCGCCTGGCCCATACTGGAGCTTGGCTCGTCCCGCGAAGCTCCGTTCTGGATTTGTCGTTCTATTAGGGCGTCCCAACGTCGGCAAGAGCACCTTGCTCAATGCGTTGTTGGGGCGCAAGGTCGCCATCGTCAGTCCCCATCCGCAGACCACCCGCACGCACCTGCTGGGCATATACAACACCCCGCCCGGCGCCCGCCCGCGCGGCCAGATCGTCTTCGTGGACACGCCCGGGCTGCACCGCTCGGCGACGCCGATGAACCGCGAAATGCTCCGCCAGGCGCGCCAGGCGCTGGAGGGCCGGGATCTTACGCTGCTGATCGTGGATGTGACCCGTGCTCCCGGCGCGGAAGATGCCTACGCCGCGCAGATGCTGGACGCGGACCGGGAAGCGGGAAGCGGCGAAGGTGCGGCCTCCGGCGGCGGCGCGCCGCCGGTCATCCTGGTGCTGAACAAGATTGACCGCCTCGCCGACAAGCGGGCCTTGTTGCCGCTGCTGGAGCGCTACCGCCAGCAGAAGCGCTATGCCGCCATCGTTCCCATCTCCGCCCGCAGCGGGGAGCAACTCGGAGTTTTGGTGGAGGAGATTCTGCGCCTGCTGCCCTCGGGGCCGGCGTATTTTCCTCCGCAACAGAGCAGCGACCAGCCGGAGGAATTCTTCGCCGCCGAGTTGATCCGCGAGCAAGCGTTGCGCCTGACCCGGGAGGAAGTGCCGCACGCCTTGGCCGTCGCCATCGAACGGTTTGAACCCGGGCCCCGCGCCCGCATCGAGGCGGTGCTGTATTGCGAGCGGGAAGGGCAAAAGGCCATTCTCATCGGCCGCCGTGGCGAAATGATCCGGCAAATCGGCGCCGCCGCCCGCGCGGAGATTGAGCGGGAGCTGCCCCATCTGGGGCCGCGGCTGTTCCTCGGCCTGCGGGTGGAAGTCCGGCCCCGCTGGCGCGCCGATGCGGCGTTTCTGCGCCGCCTCGATTGGCGCGGGGAATCCTGACGCCAGCGGTGCGGCCGGCGCGGCGAGCGGTGCGGGCTTTAGCCTGCACGCCGTTCGCGGCGTCGCGGCGTTGGCTCCGGGAGCCACGCCGGGGTCCTCAACGGGACTGCAATTCCGAGAGGACGGCGTGGTACATTTCCTGCCGCGGCGCCGGTTTGCCGGTCCAGATCTCGAATTGCTCCGCGCCTTGCGCCACGAACATCTCCAGCCCGGTGATGACCTGCGCTCCGCGCTCCCGCGCGCGCCGCAAGAGCTCGGTCTCGAGCGGGTTATAGACCAAATCAAAGACGATGCCCGCGCGGATTTCCTCCGCCGCCAGCGGCGACTGCCGCACCTTCGGAAACAGGCCAACCGGCGTGGCATTCACCAAAATGTCGAAGTCCGTCTTCGCCAGCTCCCGGCGCAAGATCGTCTTGGCGCCCGCCGCCCGGGCCAGTTGCCGCGCCCGCGCCGGCGTGCGATTGCAGATGTGGACGTCGGCGCCCCGCGAACGCAGCCCAAACACCGCCGCCCGCGCGGCGCCGCCGGCGCCCAAGACCAGCACCTTCTTTCGTTCCAGCGCGGTCCGGTTTTCCAGCGGCCCAAGAATGCCGGCCACGTCGGTGTTATAGCCGTAGAACTTGCCGGCGCTGCGCACCACGGTGTTAATGGCTCCCACCTGCCGCGCCAGCGCGTCCACGCCGTCCAGCGAGCGGAGCAGGGCGGTCTTGTAGGGCAGCGTGATGCTAAATCCCCCCAGCGGCAACTCCGCCGCCAGGGCCAAGGCTTCCTCGGCATGCCGCGCGGGCAAGGGCACGTAGACCGCGTTGACGCTGGCGCGGCGGAAGGCGGTATTCAGCATCAGCGGCGACAAACTGTGCGCCACCGGATGTCCGGTCACGCCGTAGACCCGCGTGGCGCGGTTGATTTCCTCGATGCGGTAGATCCGTTGCAGCGCGGCCACGTCAAACTGTCCGTCGGCGGTCTCCGCGCCTTCCATCACCGCCGCATAGGTGAACGGGCTGCCCGCTTGCAGCGCGAGAATGCGGCTCGGCTGCCCCGCTTCGCCCATGCAGAACGCCACGCGCGGGGCGGGCAGAGCCGCGCCCCAGCGCAGCACTTTCACGTTGTCTTCCAGGCGCTTGGCTTGCCAGACTCCCTTATAGATATCCGCCGGCAGCGACCGCAAGCGGCGTTCCACCGCCGCCAGGTGCCGGGTCGCACCGTAGTCGTGATAGGAGATCATGAGGCCGGCGCGGGCCCGCAGTTGCTTCAGCGCCGCCATTCCGGCCCGTTCCGCGCTTTCCAGCGACAGATCCACCCATTGGCAGCCGGCGTGCGCGGCCTTGGCCAAAATGGCGCATTCCGCCTCAACCGAGCCGCGGAAATACCCACCCGACTGCTTTTTGCGGCAGGTCGCCAAGGCGATCAACTCCGGCCGCGCGGCCAGGAACTCCCGCAGTTTCGGCAGTGCCGCCGCCGGCTGACTGAGCCGATCTAAACGAAACTCCAGAAAGGAGTTAGAACGCGCGGCCCGCTCCGCCAGCGCGATCATCTCCCCGGCCTGCGGGGTGGAGATGGGCACGCACAACCGCGGCAAATGCTCAGGCAGTACCCGGTTGGGAACCGGATTGCTGGAGACTGTGGCGAGGAGAGCCATAAGCTAAGGCATCATACCGAGGGCGCGGCATGGAGGGAAGGGGCTCCCCAGCCCGGATTCCTGCCCGATTCGCGAGGTCTACCCTATGTCCTGCAAAATCAAATACTTACTTGTTGTCGCCGGGTTTGCCCTGGCGATCCGTCCGGTCGCCGCGCAGACGGTCCCCTCGCACCACTTTGCGACCAGCCAAATCTCCTGTAGCAACTATTTCAGCCCGCAGCGCTATCCCCATGTGGCGCGGTTGATCGGCGCCCGCGGCGGCATGCAGATGTCACTGTTCACGTCCGGTGACGTGCTGTATCTCAATCACGCGGGAGACTTCCATCGCGGCGATTCCGTTCGCCTGATGCGCGTCGCCAGCGTGGGCCACGAGGCGGAGCAGTTTCCCGGCCAGATCGGGATCCTCAGCCGCATGGGCGCTTTCTTTCAGACCGTGGGGCGCGCCAAGATCCTGCGCGTCAACCGCCGGGGCATCGCCCTGGCGCGCATGACCTTCTCCTGCCAGCCCGCCCAGGTCGGCGATTTCGCGCTGGCCTGGCGCGCCAATCCCAACCCCGTCCGTCCGCGCATTACCCGCGCCGCCTGGCGTGCTCCGGTGCGCGGGAGGGCGCAACTGGTCGCGATGGGCCGCGACATGGCCGGCATCTTGGGCCCGAACGATGAGATCTATTTGACCGGCGGCGCCGCGACTGGCGCGCGTGTCGGGCAGGTGTGGACGTTATTCCGCCGCCGCAACAGCCCCAGCAATTGGCAGTTCAAGACGGAGTCCGAGGGCATGACCCGGTCGAGCACGCATCCCGAGCCCGGCCTCAATCTCGGCGCGCTGCGCGCCATTCCCGAGCCCGCCGACGTCCTGGGCAGCGCCGTCATCATCCGCGTCGAGCCCCTTTCCGCCACGGCCATCATCCTCGCCTCGCGCGGCCCGATCCTTGCCGGCGATGATGCCGTGCCTGCGGCGCGCTAAGCGTCCCGCGCCCAATGCGGGATGGCGGTGCCCACCCTCGCGGGGGCTGCGCCTTTTGCCCGGGGGGCAAAGCAGGCACGGGAAGGCTGCGGAACTCTCTGGGCGCCTAGGGCGCGCAAAGGAGCGCCGCGGTTCGCCTCAGCAGGGGAATCGGCGCGGGCCCCAGCGAAGCGTAAGCGGGGCTGCGCCCCGCCAAGCAACAGCCGGGCTGGGCCCGCGGGTCCCCGGCCCAGCTGGGCGCATAAGCGGGGCTCCGCCCGGCCCGTTGGAAATGCCGGCCGCCCCGCCTGCGGCGGGACCGGGGCCCGCGCGTATCAATGCGCTCTCGAAGCGACTGGCGGCGTGGCTGTGTGTTGCCGCACGGATAACCCGCATTATTACCGCCGGGATGTGTTAGGCAGCACGGATACAGAAATGCTGGGGCGTTTACACTAGCTGCATTCGAATTTCCCCCGGCGCGGTCAAGGTGTGGATACCAAGAGCGTTCCGGGGATAACTTTGCAGTTTCCTTTTCGGCGGTAGCCGCAGGAGAGAGTTTCCCCAATATGCGCAAGCGAATCTTGATGTGTGCCGGGGCCGTGCTGGCCCTGAGCTGCCTGATCTTCGCCCAAAACATCAACGCCACGCTCAGTGGCACGGTCAAGGATCCCTCGGGAGCGGTCGTGCCCGGCGCCACGGTCACGGTGCTCAACAACGCCAACGGCAGTCTGCGCACGGTCACCACCGGGGCGCAAGGCGCCTACACGGTCAGCAACCTGGCTCCCGGCGTCTACACGGTCACCGTGAAGAAAGCCGGCTTCCAGACGTTCCGCACCAAGAACGTCACGCTGCAAGTCGGCCAGCAGTTCGGCCTGCCGGTGGCCTTGAAGACCGGCGCCATCACCCAAACCGTCGAGGTCAGCACCACCACCGCCCCGGTGCAATTGGAAACTGGCGCGCAAATCTCCACCGTCAGCGGCCACCAGATCCGCCAGCTGGAACTCGACAACCGCAACTTCGAGCAGTTGGTCGCCCTCCAGCCCGGCGTCTCGTCCAACCTGGGCATGACCGTCGGCTTCGGCATGGCCAACACCACCGATGTGGCGGTGAACGGCCTCCGCCCGACCATGAACAATTGGACCGTGGACGGCGCCGACATCAACGACACCGGCTCCAACTCCACCATCCTGAACGTCCCTAGCGTGGACGCCCTCCAGGAGTTCAGCATCGCCGGCAGCGGCTACAGCGCCAAATACGGCCGCAGCGGCGGCGGCCAGATCAACGTCGTCACCAAGAGCGGCACCAACCAGTTCCACGGCGACGCGTATGAATTCGTCCGCAACAACAGCCTGAACGCCAACGACTACTTCGCCAACGCCTCCGGCCAAGCCCGCGGCATCGAGCACTACAACGACTTCGGCTTCACCGTCGGCGGACCGATCATCAAGAACAAGACCTTCTTCTTCTGGTCCGAGGAATGGCGGCGGGAAAGCACGCCGTCCACCTATGAATACGCCCTGCCCAATCCCCAGGTCCTGAACGGCAACTTCAACGGCCTTTACTACACCGACCAGCAGGGCAATCAAGCCCCGGTCACGCTGAACGCCGCGTCCGCGCCCGCCGGCTGCATCACCGGCAACCAGATCAACCCCAACTGCTTCAGCTCCAACTCCGCGGCGTACGTCAAGAACATCTACTCCAAGCTGACCCCGACGCCGGGCGCCTGCATCTCCAACGGCCACCCCGAAGTGTCCTGCTATCCCTACACCATCAACCTCCCGGCGACAAACAACACGCGGGAGGATTTGGTGCGCCTCGACCAGAACGTTGGCCAGAACATCCAGTTGTTCGCCCGCTACATGGGCGACAACATTCCCACCACTGAGCCGGGCGGCTTGTTCAACGGCAGCAACCTGCCAGGCGTGTATCCCACCGCCACCGATGCGCCTGGACGCAACCTGGTTCTGCACGCCACCATCGAGATGACGCCGAACTTGGTCAACGAGGCGGCGTTCAATTACAGCTGGGGCGCCATCAACAGCGTGATCACCGGCATCGGCGGCAACGCCAGCGGCTTTAGCGGCCTGTCCACCGCCAACTTCCCGTTTCAGGATCCTTACAACCGGATTCCCGGCATCAGCGTCTCGCAGATCAACGGCGTCGGCCTGCCCAGCGCTCCCTATCACGAGCGCAACATTGACAAGCAGGCCTACGACAACCTGAGCTGGACGCACGGCAACCAGACCATCAGCACCGGCGTCAGCCTCCAATCCATGACCAAGACGGAGAACGCCGACAACAATGTCGCCGGCCAGTTGAACTTCGTGGACGAATACGGCAACCCCGGGCTCGCCAACTTCCTGCTCGGCTACGCCAGCGGCTTCAGCGCCGCCAGCCGGGACATCGTGCCCGACCTGCACTTCGCGAACTTCGGCGCTTACGTGGAGGACGACTGGAAGGTCACGCCGACGTTGACGGTCAACCTGGGCATCCGCTATCAATACCTGCCGACGCCCTACGATTCGACCGGCATTCTGAACAACTTCGATCCCGCCGCCTTTAGCCCCGCGGCCGCGCCGACGATCGAAAGCAACGGTTCGTTCGCTCCCGGCGGCGTGACGCCGGCGAACTACACCAACGGCATCATCATCGCCAACGTCAATTCGCCCTTCGGCGCCAACGTCAATCCCAACAACACGGCGGATTTTGCTCCCCGCCTCGGCTTCTCCTGGGATCCGTTCGGCCACGGCACCACCGCCATTCGCGGCGGCTGGGGCCTGTATTTCGACCGCACGCTGGATGGTATTTGGGAAGAAAATGAGTTCTCGAATCCCCCGTTCCTGAATTTCGTGAACATCACCACCAGCCAGTCCACGCCCTACAACCTCTTCGACAATCCGAACGGTGGCAGCCTCCAGGTCGGCCTCACCCCGCGCTCACTGACGGCGACGGGCAACCCGGCCTATGCCACGCCGCGCGTCCAGGACTGGAGCTTGTCGCTGGAGCACGAGTTCACTAACAATACCCGCGTGCAAGTCGCCTACGTCGGCAACCACGCCAGCAACCTCCTGCTGGAGGAGGACCTCAATCAAATCCCCGTGAGCACCATCTACGGGCTGACCGGCTGTGTGGCCGGCGGCAGCGCCGGCTGCCCGGAGACCACGGCTCTGCGCCCGTACCTGGGCTACTCCGCCATCACTACCCGCAACCCTGCGGCGATTTCGAATTACAACTCGCTCCAGGTGTCGGTGAAGCACCAAGTCGGCGCCCTCACTTTGGACGCCGCGTATACCTGGTCCAAGGACCTCAGCTACAGTTCCGCGGACCGCTTTAACACCGTGCTCAACACCTACAACTACGGTATGGACTACGGCCCGGTCGGCTTCAACCGCCCGCAGGTCTTTGTCCTGAGCTATGTCTACGATTTGCCGAGCTTCGGCATGACCGGCTGGGCCCGCAACGCCTTCGGCGGCTGGGAGTGGAGCGGAATCACCACTCTGGAAAGCGGCGTGCCGCTGACCATTAGCCAGTTCACCGATCCGTTCAACTGCAACGACTACGTGCCGGGCGGCGCCGCCTGCCCAGCGGGTACGGCACCCGGCGGCGTCGGCATTGACTTTGCCGGCAACGTACCGCGGCCGGATCTGACCACCAACCCCAATGGACCTAAGCTTCAGTCCGAGTGGTTCAATACCGCCGCTTTCCAAACTGCCATTGGCCATTGGGGCACCGCCGGCAACGGCATTGTGCTGGGCCCGGGCATGGACAACTGGGATATGGCGCTGATGAAGAACTTTAGCGTCAGCGAGGGCTTGCACGCCCAGTTCCGCGCCGAGTTCTTCAACGCGTTCAACCATGTGAACTTCACCGGGGTCAGTACGACCCTAGGCACGACCAACTTCGGTCAGTTGACGTCGGATTACGGTCCGCGACAAATCCAATTCGGCTTGAAGTTCATCTTCTAGGCGCGAATTCCTTGGTTGCATCCTCCGGGCCCCGCCGCGGCGGGGCCCATTTTTCTTGGTGCTTCCGCTTCGGGCCGGCCGCGCCCTTGGGACGGTGCGTAAAGCGGGCGCGAAAAGGCCGTGACATTCCGCTGGTCCGTCCGCCGCTGGCCGCGGTGCTCCGCCCATGCGCATCCGCGGCGGCGGCGATCGGGTCGGGGCAACTTTGACGTGCCTGGAGCGCGAGCGGGCGCCCGTTACGGCATGCCGCAGCCGGATTGCGGGAACGCCACCGGCGGGCCGTCCGGAAGGAGGCGGCTCGGCCGCCCGGCGGCTACGTCTTTGCTCCGTGCAGGCGCCACGGGCCGTGCAGAACCCACGGATGGCCATGCCGCCGGGCTGCTCGATTGCACAGCGGCGAGGCCGCCGGGCTAAGCCACGACGCGCCGGCTACGCCGGCGCTACGCTCCTGCACGGCGAGACCGCCAGGTTAAGCTACGACGCGCCGGCTACGCCGGCGCTACGCTAAAGACATGCGCCTCCCCGCCGTGTCCATTGTGCTGCTGGCGCTGGCCTGCGCGCTTCCCGCAGCGGCGCAAGCGTCTCGGGCGGTGGCGCCTCATCCCACGCCGGCGCCGCCTGGGCCCTCCCTAGGCCCCGACGCCGCCGCCGGCTCCGCGGCCCTGGCGCGCAAGGATTATCCCGCCGCCGCCGCCGCCTTTCGCCGCGCCCTCCGTTCCCATCCCCGGGTCGTTGGCCTGCTCAATGACTACGGCATCGCCCTGGACCGGGAAGGGAAGACCGATGCCGCTCTAGCCCAATACCACCGCGCCTTGGTTCTGGCCCCGAACGACCCCTTCACCCTACGCAACGCCGCTATCTGCGAGTTCCGCGCCCATCGCTACGCCGCCGCCCTGCCCTATCTCCGCCGTCTGCGGGCCGTGCGTCCCAAGGATTACCAAGCACAGGCGCTGATCGGCATGTCCCGCCTAGCCCTGGGGCAGAATGCCGCCGCCGCCCGCGCCTTGTCCCGCGCCGCCGCCCTCCGGCCGCAGGACCTGCGGCTGCTCTACACGCTGGCCCGCGCCGACATCGCGGCGAAGCAAATGCACGCCGCCATCGGCGCCTTCGCCCGCATCATGCACCTCGCGCCGCAATCCGCCGAGGCGCACACGCTGATGGGGCTGGCCGCGGAGCGGACGTTTCACCTGCGGCAAGCGGCCAAGGAATTCACCGCCGCCCTCCGCGCCAATCCCCGGTTTCCCGGCGGCCATCGCCGCCTGGCCCTGGTCTACGCCAAGCTCAACCAAAATGCCGCCGCGGAAATGGAATTCGCCGCCGCCGTTCGCCAATCGCCCAACGATGCCGTCTCCGCCTGCTTCCTCGGCGAAATAGACGTCCGCCGCGGCCAGCCCCGCGCCGCTTTGCCCTGGTTCCAGCGCGCCGCTCGCTTCGCGCCGCATTACGCCCTCGCCTGGGCCGGGCTGGGCGAGGCACGCCTGGACCTGCGCCATCCCCACGCCGCCCTCCCGGCCCTGCGCCGCGCCGTCCAGCTCGATCCGCAAAACGCCCGCGATCACTACTTGCTCGGCCGCGCCTACGCTGCCCTCGGCCAGACAGCAGCCGCGCGCCGGGAGATGCACCGCTCCGCGGCCATCCAGGCTGCCCAGCGCGCCGCCTATACGAAGAAGCTTAACGGGTCTTCCCCCCACCGCCGCTAGCGGTGCGGGCGGCGCGCCCAGGCGCGGCCATAGCGCCGGTAGTTGTGCCACATTCTTCGCGGCAGCCCCAACCCCTTGACCGCGTCCCGCCGCACGCCGGGCCAAAACGGCCGCCAGCCCCGCCCGCGCGCGCCAATCTCCGAGGGCGCCTCCCGCCGCGGTGCGATCACCGCCGGCTCGAGGCAAAACACATCCAGCCCATGCCGCCAGTAGGAATCAATCGTGTTATCCACCGGTTCCCAAATCCGTCGCGTGTATTCCAGCAGCCGCCGTGCCCCCCGTGGGGTGATGACATATCCATGCGTGCCGCCGGGCTGGCGGTGGTAAGCCATCAGGCGCCATTCCCGCGCCTCCTCCGGCGCAAGCGGGACGCTCCGCCCGCGGCCGTGCTGGGGCCCGCGTGCATCAATAGCCGGCAGCGCCGGCAGGGCCGGCAGGGAATACTGCCGCCATCCCCGCCGTGGCAGCAATTGCATCAGCCGCACCAAATCCCACGGCGGCATTGCCGCTTGCGCCGACCGCTCCAGCGCCGCCAGCGCGGCGGCAAATCCCGGCCGGATCTCGATATCGTCCTCCAGCACGCACCAGCAGGCGTCGCCGGAGGCGAGGCACCGCTCCCACACCGCACGGTGGCTCAGCAGGCAGCCGATCTCGCCCCAGGCCAAGTCGAAACCAAACCACCGTCGCCGTGCCGCATGGTCATATTCCGGCGGAAACTGCCGCACCACCGTCCCGGGATGAAAATGCCAAGCGAGATCCAATTCCGCCAGCTGCGCCTGCATGCACTCGCGGCGTTGGCGCGAGGTCTCCATCGAAATCACGGCAATTTGCATCGGCGGATCAGGGCGCAACGTGCTTCCCATTTTGTCGCATTCCGCACCCTGTACCTGGGGGTTTCGCCCTGCTGCTTCCGTGGGACTACAATGGTCGGTTCGCCCACATGGGGTATTTCCCCCAGGAGCTTGCATGCGCCGCTACTTCGCTCTCGTCGCCGTTTTGGCTCTCGCCTCGGTTCCCGCCTTCGCCGCCAAAAAGTCCTCCGCCAAGAAAACCTCCAAAGCTCCCAAGGAACGCACCGTCGTGACCCACGCGACGGCGATGATCGCCGGCCACCGCCTTGCCTACACCACCACCGCCGGCACCTTGCTGTTGTACAACAAGGCGCACCACCCCATCGCCAGCGTCTTCTACATCGCCTACACCAAGGACGGCGCCAAGGCCGCCGAGCGGCCGATTACCTTCGCCTATAATGGCGGCCCCGGCTTCGCCTCCGCGCTGGTGGACATCGGCGGCTTCGGCCCCCGCCGCCTGGTCTGGCCCGCGCCCGGCCAAATCGCCGCCGAGCAGCCTCCTTATCGCCTCGAGGACAACGCCTACAGCATCCTCAACGCCACCGATTTGGTCTTCATTGACGCCGTGGGTACCGGCTACAGCCGCATCGTCGGCGCCGGCAAGCCCAAGATGTTCTTCGGCTTCAACGCCGACGCGTCGGCCTTCTCGCAGTTCATCCAGCGTTACAGCGCCCGCTTCGACCGCTGGAACTCCCCCAAGTTCCTGCTGGGCGAAAGCTATGGCACCACGCGCAACGCGGTGCTCGCCTATGATTTGGTCTCCAAGGGCGTCTACCTCAACGGCGTGATCATGTGCTCGACGGTGCTGGATTTTCCCACCATCAATTTCACCGCCGGCAACGATCTGCCCTTTGCCCTGTACCTACCGTCCTACGCCGCCGTCGCCTGGTATCACCACATGATCCATCCCGCCCCGGCCAGCCTGCCGGCCTGGGTGCACCAGGCGGAGGCCTATGCCCGCGGCGCTTATGCCGCGGCGCTATTCCAAGGCTCCAGCCTTTCCGCCGCGCGGAGGAGCCAAGTCGCCGCGCGCCTGAGCCATTTCACCGGCATCCCCGCCGCCTATTGGCTGAAGGCAAATCTCCGCATGACGCTGCCGGTCTTCATGCGCCGCGTACTGGGACCATCCGGCCCCATGACCGGCCGCTACGACGGGCGCTTCACCATCCCGGAGCTACAGCCTGTGTCTCCAACGCCGGGCTACACGAATGAAGGCGCCACCACGAGCGCGATTTGGGGCGTGCTCACCGCCAGCTTCGACCATTACTTAAGCCATACGTTGCATTACTCCAGTTCGCGGCTCTATAAGCAGCAAAGCGGCACGGTGTTCCGCCTCTGGAATTGGACCTTCCGCTCGCCGCTAAACAGACTCGGCAGCGGCGTCGGAAATCTGCAATCGCGCAATGTGGCGCCCGACCTGGCCCGCGCCATGGCGAACGATCCAGGCATGCAGGTGCTGTTCAACAACGGCTACTACGACATGGCGACGCCGTTTTTCGCCACCAACTACACCATCGCCCACATGGGCCTCACTCCCAAGCTGCTGGCCAACATCCACCGCGACTATTACCCGGTGGGCCACATGCTCTACCTCAACCCCAAGGCCATGCCCATGCTCCAGCGCAACATTGATGGCTTCATCGCCGCCGCCTCCGCCGGCCACGCCGGCGCCTAGCCCGCCGCGGCGACGATGGTGGGAGCGCCGTCCCGGCTGCCAAACCCGCTTGCCCTCCTCGGCTGCCGAAAAGCTGACAGGCGAGGACGCCCATCCCACTGTCTCCGCCGCCAGCGCACCAGTAGGGTAGCCGTCTTCGGCTGCCGAGCGCAGCAGCCGTCCCGGCTGTTGGCGCGCCGCCCAGGAGGGCGACGGCCCCGCCGTTGGCAGGACGCCGACAGAGTATTGGTGCGAACGCAGGGCAGGATCCCTTCCCCACCCACCGCGCCTGCGCCCCGCCGCGCGCAACGTGAGATATGCCTCCGGCTTGCGTGCGGTCGCGCCAACCCTGCGGAATGGGCCTCAGCCCGTACCGCGCCGTCCCGCCCGCCGCCGTGGAATAGGCTTCAGCCTGTGTGCCACGGGCTTTAGCCCGTGTCCGTCCCGCCGCGCAGGAGCCAGGCTATTCGCCGCAGCGAAGACGGTGGGGTAGCCGTCCTCGGCTGCCAAACCCGCTTGCCCTCCTCGGCTGCCGAAAAGCTGACAGGCGAGGACGCCCATCCCACTGTCTCCGCCGCCAGCGCGCCAGTAGGGTAGCCGTCCTCGGCTGCCGAGCGCAGCAGCCGTCCCGGCTGTCGGCGCGCCGCCGGCCCACTCCCGCGCCACGAGGTGCGCGCTTTTCGCCTGCTTAATTACCCCTTACTCCGCCCGCGCCACCCACAGCTTGCGCGCCGCCCCTTCGCCCAGCGTCGCCGTTCCGCCCGCCAGCTTCAAGTTCAATGTGCCGTCATAGTTCCGCCGCAGCACGTGCAGTTCCGCTCCCGGCTGGATGCCCAACTTATGGAAATACTCCAGCAGTCCGGCATCCCGCTCGTGCATCCCCGCCACGCGCAGCGCTTCCCCCTCCGGCGCTTCCGACAGCATGTGCAGCCCCATCCGCCGCCGCTGCGCCGGGCTTTTATTGATCAGGTTGCCGTGCGGGCAGGCGCCGTCGGCGCCCAGGCGCTCGATCAGGCGTTTCTCCACCCGCTCGGAGATGGCGTGCTCGAGCCGTTCCGCCTCCTCGTGCACCCGATACCACTCCACGCCCAGCATTTCGTGCAGCATGCGCTCCACCAAATGATGCCGCCGCCGCAGGTGGTTGGCGATCGCCCGCCCCGCCGGCGTCAGCCGGATGCGGCCCTCGCCGTCGGTCGTCACCCAGCGGTCGCGCTTCAGCCGCCGCAGCGCCAGCGCCACCGCCGGCGGGCTGACCTTCAGCCACCGCGCCAGCGTGGCCGCGATCACCGGCCCTTCCTCGCTCTCCGCCTCGGCGATCGCCTTCAGGTAATCCTCTTTCGAAATCGTCAGCTCCATGCCCGCCTCGCCTCGCCTCCGCCTTCCATCTTCGCAGCCTCCCGCCGCCGGCGCTATCGGCACTTCGCCGAAGCGCTAGCCAGGAGTTCGGGCGGAGGGTAAACCTGCCCCCATGCGCCTCGGCCCGCTGCGATGGCTGCTCTTCGCGGCTTATGCGCTATTTCTTATCTGGTCACTGGGCCTAAGCGGACAGATGTGGCCGCTGGAATTGTTAACCGGCGCTGCGGTATTTATTGCGGTGCCGCATACATTTCTGCATTTTGCGCGGCGCGCTGAGGCCGATGGCGAGTACGACCGTGCGGTGACACTCTACCTCTGGTCGCAATGGTCGGCGCGGGCGATATTCTACGGTGCACTGCGGGCGCGCGCCGCCCTTGAGATGAGCAACATGCTGGTCAGGCAGGAGCAATTCGCCGAGGCCGCGGCGCAATGTGAGACAGCGGTGCGCTATTTCCAGTGGCGGAGTTCGAGCCGGATAGGGCAGTGCAATCTGGCGGCTAGCCTGAACCGCCTTGGCGTCATCCGCTTCCGCCAGTCGCGGTTGCAGGAGGCCCGGGAGATCTGGCAGCAATCCTTGGCGCTATGGGACCGTTACGGCCCTGCCCATCCCGGGCGCGCTCAAACCCTGGCGAACCTTGGCGAACTACACACGCGCCACAACGCGGCCGAGGCCTCAGCGGAGTTCCGCCGCCGCGCAGCGAGCATCCGGCCTCGGGAGACGCCGCAAGCCCTACCCGCTCTCAAGCGGCTGGGGAGCAGCCTCGAGGAGCAGGGAAAACTCGGCGACGCAGCGCTCGTCTGGGAGAGCGTTCTCTCCGGCATGGAGCGCACCCACGAAAGGAGCGCCCATGCCCTGCTCGAACCGCTCGCGGCGCTGGTCCGGATCTACAGGGGGCAGGGTCGCCACGAGCACATGGATGCGGTCTACCTGCGGTGGCTCGATTGCCAGGCCGCGCAGCTTGGTCGCCGTCATCCGCGCATGGCTGGCTACGACCTGGACTACGCCCGCGAATGGCTGGCCCGCGGCGATGCGCGGCGGGCCTGGGCGAGGCTGGGGCCCTGGGCTGCTGCGTCCAGCGACCAGGCTCCCGCGCCGCAGATTTCCCTCGCCGCTGCCTGCGGCCAATGCGAGGGGATCCAGGGAAACTGGCACGCGGCGTCAGAACATTACCGCTCTGCCGTGGCGGCCTGCCGTTCCACGCCGCAGGCGTAGGGTCAACTAGTTGGCCTACTGCTCGCTCTGGCCAACGCCGAAAGGGAAGGCGATCGCCCCCTCCAGGCACGGGCCTCCTATGAGCAGGCTGCCGCGCTGCTGAGCGATGACCCCGAGCGCAGGGGCGAGCTCGAATGGGTTCAATCCCAGCTGAGAGCCCTCGGCCCAGCCGCCCGCGACGCCACGACCACCGTCCAATAGCTGGTGGGCGCACCGGACCGGCAGCGCCGCACCGCGTGGTTCTCATACCCGGAGGCTACGCAGTAGCGGCTGTAAACGAAGGCAATGGGCACGTTCCGGCGCGCCGCCCGCTGCTGCGGATTGACGCCATCCTTGCTCTGGGGTCCCCAGCAAAGTCCCCAGCAGTTCGCGGATGGTCCAAAGGGCAGACATCGCTGGCTGCTCGTCAAGCCGCTTGACCGGCGGTGTCCCGTATAATGCGGCGCGTGCCGCACGCAAAGGTCTTCGATTAGCATCGCGCCGGGCAGGCCGTCCGAAACCATTCCTCCGATTGCATGCGCGCATCCGCGGACCGGCTGGCCGAGTTTTACTTGTTTCCGCCGGATAACTGCCCCTGGCCAATCGCGCAGAGGTCAGGGTTGGCCGCTGTGCTCGCGCCACCAGCGGTGGGCCGCCGCCTGAGCCTGCGCGACCTGAGCCGGAGTCATACGCGCCGCCAGCCTTCTCATTGCGCGGCTGGCCAACCGATATTCTTTGTTTCTGGGTTTTGCATTTGACTTCGCCAGGATGAACCACTTGTACGCGGAGGCGTAGTCCTGCGGCACGCCCAGGCCGTTTAGGTAAAGAAAACCAAGGTTGCCCTCGGCGTCGGCGTTCCCCTGCGCTGCCGCCTGCCGATACCAATACGCCGCTCTGCGGTAATCCTGCGGGATGCCCCGGCCTTGTTGGTAGAGCTTGCCCAGGACGGCCTCGGCGTGGGGGCTACCCTGAACGGCTGCCGCGGGGTACCAAAACGCCGCCTTGGCGTAGTTCCGCGGGACGCCGAAATCGAAGCGGTAGAGAGCGCCAAGCTGAACCTCGGCATCCACGTCTCCCTTTAGCGCGGCGCTGCGGTACCAAAACGCCGCCTCGCCGTAGTCCTGCGGCACGCCGCGGCCGTCCTGGTACATAGTAGCCAGAAGGAATTCGGCGTCGGCGTTTCCTTGCTCCGCCGCCCTGCGCAGCCAATACGCCGCCTGCACGTAATCATGGGTGACACCCTGGCCGTTGCGGTACAGCAGGCCCAGCTTGTACGCGGCGGGCGAGTCCCCCTGCGCCGCCGCCTTGGCATACCAGCCCGCCGCCCTGGCGTAATCCTGCGGCACGCCCTGGCCGCGTTGGTAAAGCGCGCCCAGGTCAAACTCGCCGTCGGCGTTCCCCTGCGCCGCCGCCTTTGCGTACCACTGCGCCGCCCTGGCGTAGTCCTGCGGCACGCCCTGGCCGCTTTGGTAAAGAAAGCCGAGGTTGTCCTCGGCGAGGGCGAAACCCTGCGCCGCCGCCTTTGCCGTCCAGGATGCCGCCGTAGCGTCGTCCCGCGGCACGCCCTGGAGGTTAGGTAAAGAAAGGCCAGGTGGTTCTCGGCGTAGGCGTCCCCCAGTGCCGCCGCCTTGCCGTACCAATACACCGACTTGGCGTTGCTCCGCGGCACGCCCTGGCCATGGAAATAGGCGGCGCCCAGCGAGCACGCGGCGGGTGCGTCTCCATGAATTGCCAACCGTCGCGCTGCCGCCAATGCCTGGGCTCCGAAGGGCGCGCGGCACTTGGCATAGGGGTTCTGTGACGATTTGGAATATTCGGTCCGAGGGCCGCTATTCGCGCTCGGTGGCTTTTGCGCCCCTGCCGGACCGGCCACGGCAATTGCCAGAAACACCGTGCTGAGAACCGCGATTGCGTGCCGCCGGCGCATAATGAGCCGAACTCTAAGCCCGCAGCGCGCAAATCCGCAATTCTCTATTGGGGCCCGAAAAACCGGTGGGCCGGGTGCCGAAATTGTCAACGTGAGGCCCAGGAAGCCCGCGCATCGGCCAGCGGCCGCGGGCCGGGATTGCCCGGCCGCCGCCGGGCGCGCGTCGCGGAAGTCCCGCCTAGGAGCCCCCAGGGCCGGGCGGACGGCGCACAACCCCGCGTCCGTGGGCCAGGAGCTATTGGCAGGCGATGATGGGCTCGAACTGTCGACATGCCGCATGCAAGGCGAAACAATCGCGATGTGCTGGAACAGCATTACGGACTATTGGACGATGCAAGGCTCCGCCTACTTCCGACGCGGATGCCCCGGTGATGAGCGGGGCTGGGTCGGCGCCTTGCCCCGCTTTTGGACGCCCATCGCGCTACGGCTTTCCGTGTTTGATGAAATGCGTCCAGTGCTTAGCGAGGCACTCAGCCGCTGACTGAAAGCCCTCGTGGCCGCCGAACCCAAATGCGTGGCCGCCCTTGTGGCAGGTGTAGCTGAAGACGATTACGCCGGTTTGCAGGTTCACCACGCTCAGCGAAAGCGCCGAGGCACGCCCGCTCTGGCCCGTGAAGACCGCCCGCCACGTGCTACCTTTTCGCGCGGTCGCATCCAACTCTGCAAGGTACTGCGCCTTCTTTTTGAGGATCGTGAACTGGACAGGGGTGTGCTTCTTCTGCACCGCGGCTTCCAGGTAGTTTGCGTATGGATTCGACGGTTTGATCCACACCAGGGGCTCGTTGGGTTTCTGTGCCGACAGCCCCAGCCACGTCCCCCCGACGACGGTCAGGGCCAGTAGTGCCCTAAACGGCAGCTTGCTGAACATTTGCTCTCCTCCGTAACTCGTCAGTTTGGGGGGATGTAAGGAGGGTCGCATCGTCGGCCGTGGCGCGCAAGGACCGGCTTTGATTCCGCATCAGCCAGGGAACCTGGCCCGCCGGACAGGGCTGGCGCTAGGCTAGCGGGCAACACCCGCGGGCAGGAACCACCTTGGGCGGGGTGCCCTGAGTCGGACGGTGCGGGAAGCGGCGGGCTGCGGCCTGCCCGCCAAACTCGCGAGTACAAAGCGCGTCCGAAAGGCGCCGCCGGTCAGAGCGCTCCGGAACATACCTGCCCAATTAGCGCGCAATTCCTCCGGAAAACGCGTTAGGCCTTGGTGGGCGATGAAGGGCTCGAACCTTCGACCTCCTGCTTGTAAGGC
>DAHVCP010000073.1 GCA_027314025.1 Acidobacteriota bacterium | reverse complement strand
GCCAATGAACTCGTCTCCGCTTCGTCTCCAGAACCGGGCTGGATAAGGCTGTTTTTCGGGGATAGGAACGTGGAAAAGGCACGCGGGCCGAAGGATTTAGGGTTGTGAAGAAAGAATTGACACGGTACAGGTCAGCGGTTCGAGTCCGCTCGTGCCTACCATCCAACTCGTTGAGTGTGCAGGGTTAGGTTCCACGCCGCCGACGGCGCTGGGGCCAAGGAGTCGGCGCCGACCCGTCTCCCCAGCAGGCAGCAGCCGTCCGCCAAACCGGCCAACGTTCGGGTTGCACAACGCTACCATCCGCCGCTGGGCCTCGCGACGTCCCGCCCCTACAGCGCCCGGATGAGGCGCGCCGGCAGGCGAATGATCGCCGCGATCAGGTCCAGCGCGCCGCCCACCGCGACGCCCACCAGCCGGAAGGGCAGCAGCAACAGCCACACGATGGGATACAGCAGCAGCGCCGCCAGCGCCAGCGGCCAGCACAGCAACAGCAGAATCAGAAATAAGAAGAACTTGACCATTGCCGTCATGCGCGGCGGCTCTTCCCGGCCCACCCGCTCCGGCGCTCGCCGCCACCCGTTTGCATTACGCTCGCCCGCGCCGCGAAGTTCCCGCGGGCTCGCCCGTCGTCCGGCTGGGGCTGGCACTGACAGGCGCGGACACCGCGCGAGTGGCCCAGCTGCGGGACGCAGCGTTCGCCGCCAGCATCGGCCAGCCGGCCCAGTGGGGTATGCCTCCGGCTTGCGTGCGGTCGCGCTCCGCGCGGCCGGATTACGGTTCGCTGCTCGGCGGCGTCCAAAGCTGCCCGCCGCCCGGGAGGGCGACGGCTGCTCCGTTGGCAGGACGCCGTCAGAACACGCTGGCGTTCGCAGGGCAGGCGGCCTACCCGGCTAACCGCCGCGACCGTGGCGTTATACTCCTAGTCTTCGAAGGGGGGAACGGCCCATGCAATGCCTGAACTGCGGCATCGAGATGATGAGCAACCAGGTGAGGACGAAGGACAGCGAAATCACCTATGACCTCTGCAAGCGCTGCGGCAGCCTGTGGCTGGACCGGGGCGAACTGGACAAAATGGCCTTCCAGGTCCAGGGCAGCATCGAGTTCTGCTCCGAGGACCCCGCCGAACAGCAGGACGCGCCGCGGAAGTGCCCGCGTTGCGACAACGCCCGCCTTTACCGCGTGCGCTTTTTGGGCGCGACGGCTATCTTCCTGCATCACTGCCAAAGCTGCGGCGGCTTTTGGCTGGACGGCGGCCAGCTCACCCAAATCAACAATGCATTGGCGGCCATCATGCCTGTCAGCGGCCGCGGCTTCGCCGACTTCGTCAACAACGTCCACGTGCCCTACTGGAACCAGCGCGTGCGGCGCGAAAGCAGTGTCGTCGAGAAGCCGATTGAGGCCATGCCCGTCGCCGGCGCCGAGAAGGGAGCGGCGACCAGCGACCGCTGCCCCGCCTGCGGCCGGCCGCTGGCCGAATACCGCGCCTTTCACATGCGGTTCGAGGGCTGCCCCGCCTGCAAGGGGGTGTGGCTGTTCCGCGATGAGCTGCGCCGCCTGAAGAACCACTTCGACGGCGGCGCCCTGCGCTGGCTGAACGACGAGGTGAACGAGGTTGGCCACCTGGCCGCGGTCAAGACCGGCCGTGCCTGCCCCAAATGCAGCGCCGCCGACCCCGGCGCCAAGCTGGTCGCTGCGGTCTTCGGCCATTCCCAGCTCGTCCTCGACTGGTGCCCCCGCTGCCAGGGCACCTGGCTGGACGCCGGTGCGGTGGACGGCGTGCGGGAATATCTTAAGGAAGAGTTGGGCGAGGCCCATCCGCGCGAAATGGAACACGCGCTGCGCGAGGAGCTGGCCGAGCTGTGGAAGGGCGGCCCGGAAAGCCGCTTCGCTGACGCCCTCGACGCCAAGGCGACGATCTCAGCGCTGACCAGCGCCCTCATCTTCGAGCATCCCCGCCTCACGCAGTTCTGTCTCGCCGCCCGCCAGATGCTGTCCTCCATCGGCTAGCGGATCGCGGCAACTCGGCGGCCGCCGCGGCGCCTGGGACCCCCGTTGCCGCACACCGCGGCCCAGCCCACGGCCCGCCATCGGCGGGCCGTCCGGAGCGAGGCGGCTGAGCCGCTCACCCCACCGGCCGCACCACCGCCCGCCGCGGGCGGCAATGGGCGGTATAACAAAGATGCCGGCTGAAGAACGGCAGCACGTGGTTTTGGAAGCGGTATGCCACGTGGCTGGTGTGCGTGCCGGCATAAATCTCCAGCGTGTTGGCGATGTGGTAGCTGTCCAGAATGCGGTGCACCCGCATGGTGTCGAAGCGCAGCGGATCGTGGTCCCCCGCGTCCAGCGCGATGGCGCGGTAGCGGCGCAGGTTGGCGATGTACTGATCCAGCATCGCCAGCGGCGAGTTGGCCGCCCATTCCGCCATGATCCTCGGCCGCGGCTTGCCGTTTTGGAAGGGCAGGTCGAGATACAGCGGCGGCTTGTCGGGATCCGGCGACCACGCCGCCGCCAGCGCCAGCAGCGGATGCAGGAACCACGGCGTCTTGCGCACCGCCTCCGCCGGCGAGGTCACGCCTTGCAGCAGCTTCGCCAGCGATGGCGGATGCTTGGGGCCGAAGCCCGGCCGCTGTCCGGTCATCGGCGCCAGGCAGCAGGGGCTCATTACGTACAGGCTGCTGAACACGCCGGGATGCTGCATGCCGATGCGCAGCGCCCCGTAGCCGCCCATCGAATGCCCCACCAGCCCCCGGCTGAGGCGGTTGGGAATGGTGCGGTAATGCGTGTCCATGTAGCGGACCAGATCGTGGGCGATGAAGCGCTCGAAGTTGCCCGCCGTCGGCGAGGCCGAGTACATCGAGCCGCCATAGACCGTCTTGCTGTCCGGCAGCACCACGATCATCGGCCTCGCGCCGCGCGCGTAGGCGTTGGCGATCGTCTCCGGCACATGAATCTCATGCGTCCACTGCTCCGCGCCGATAAAAAACCCGTGCAGCGCGTAGAGCACCGGATACCGGCGGTGCGGATGGCGATAATATCCCGGCGGCAGAAACACCAGCACCGTGCGGTTCGGCGATTCGCCTTCCAGGTTGCCCACCAGCGCCGGGCTGTGCACCGTGATCCGTTGCTCGATGACCCGCGGCGCGCCGGGCACCGGGGGCGGAAGCTGCGTCTTCGCCTGCGCCGCCAGCGGCGCCGCCGCGAGCAGCAGCGCCGCTAAGGTCAGCAGCGCCGCAGGGCCAAAAGCCCTCGAACCTCTCCTGATCCCGCCCGCCAACGTGCTCTCAATCCTGCTCGCCATCTTGTCCTCCTTCTCAAACTTCGCGCGGCCGGGTCCGCGCGTGGCGCGGTCACGACCCCGGTCATGCCCATGGTCAGCCCGCCGTCGTCCCACGGCCATCTCACGGTCCTGCCCGCGGTCATGATAAATTGCGCCTATCTCCACTAAGAATCGAGCCTGCCATGAACCGGTCCATCCTTGCGCCGCGGCTCGTCGCCGCATTCGCCGCTTCCCTTCTCGCCCTGGCCCTTCTCGCTCCCGCGCTCCGCGCCCAGGCGGCGCCGCGCGGCGGCGGTCCCGCCGTGCTGGCTATTCAAGTCAACCATTCCGTCGCCCCAGTCAGTCCCACGCTCTACGGCTTAATGACCGAGGAGATCAATCACGCCTATGAGGGCGGATTATATGCGCAAATGGTGCGCAACGGCACCTGCCGCGCGGATTGGACCGGCATTCCCCGTTGGTATCTGGTGCAGGACGGCGGCGCGCAAGCCACGATGCGCCCCGACCGCGGCACCGGCCCCAGCGCCGCCATTCCCTACAGCCTCCGCCTCACCGTCCGGCGCGCCACCGCCGCCGCTCCCGCCGGCGTGCTCAACACCGGCTACTGGGGCATGGGCCTGCGCCCGCGCACCGTCTATCGCGGGGCTTTCTACGCCAAGGAAAGCGCCGGCGCCGGCGCGGTGACCGCCAGCCTGGTCGCCAACCAAACCGGCCGGGTGCTGGCCTCGGAGGTCATCGGCGGCATCGGCGCCGCTTGGCGCCGCCATGCGTTCACGCTCCGCACCGGCGGCGGCTTCCGCCCTTCGGCGGGCAATCATTTGGTTTTCACCGTCGCCCATCCCGGCACGCTGTGGCTGAACGTCGTGACCCTCTTCCCGCCCACCTACGACGGCACGCCCAACGGCGATCGCCCGGACATCATGCGGCTGCTGGCGGCGATGCATCCGCAATTCCTCCGCTTCCCCGGCGGCAACTATTTGGAGGGCCGCTCCATCGCCCAGCGCTTCAATTGGAAAAAAACCATCGGCCCGCTGGTGGACCGCCCCGGCCATTGGAGCCCCTGGGGCTATTGGTCCACCGATCAATTCGGGCTGCTGCAATTTTTGGATTGGTGCCAGGACCTGCATATGCAGCCCGTGCTGGCCGTCTACGCCGGGTATTCCCTCAACGGCAAGCACGTCCCGCCGGGCCCGAAGCTGGCCCCCTACGTCACCAGCGCGCTGGAGGAAATCCAGTACGTCACCGGCGGCGTTCACACCCGCTGGGGCGCGGTCCGCGCCCGCGACGGCCATCCCCAGCCGTTCCCGCTGCATTACGTCGAGGTCGGCAACGAGGACTTCTTCGACCGCTCCGGCAGCTACAACGCCCGCTTCGCGCAGTTCTACCACGCCATCAAGGCGCACTATCCCCAGCTGCAAATCATCGCCACCGCCCCCGTCACCTCCGTCCGCCCCGACGTGCTGGACCAGCACTATTACCAGCGCGCCGTGCAGTTCTTCCACGACGCCGGGCACTACGACAAAACCAGCCGCAAAGGCCCCAAGATCTTCGTCGGCGAATGGGCCACGCGCCAGGGCTCACCCACGCCCAACTTCGGCGCCGCCCTCGGCGACGCCGCCTGGATGACCGGCCTGGAGCACAACAGCGACCTCATCGTCATGGCTTCCTATGCGCCGCTGTTCACCAACGTCAACCCCGGCGCCATGCAATGGGCCCCAGACCTGATCGGCTACAACGCCCTGCGCAGCTACGGCTCGCCCAGCTACTACGCCCAGGTCATGTTCGCGAGTCACCTGGGCGCCGAGCGCCCCGCCGCCACGCTCGCCGGCGGAGGCCCGCGATTCTTTGACTCCGTCACGGAAACCCCGGGCCGGCGCGTGGATCTGAAATTGGTCAACGCCGCCTCCACGCCGCAGCCGGTCAGCGTGCATTTCTCCGCCGCCCGCCTCACCGGCCGCGGCGAGCTGATTACGCTGCACGCCGCCAATCCCCAAGCCACCAACAGCCTGCGCCATCCCCGCGCCATCGTTCCCCACCGCCGCCGCCTGAGCGGCATTGGCCCGGTCTGGCGGGAAACCATGCCACCCTACTCCATCCAAGTCCTCCAGGTAGATCTGCATTAGCCCCGCCCGCCGCCGGGCGCCGCCTTCCGGGGCGATGTTTTTCTGGGGGCGCGGACGGCCTCGTCCGCATTTTTCAATCGCAACCTCCGCCTGCCACTCCCGCCGCTCCACGGGGGCATGCCTCCGGCTTGAGGTGGGGTATGCCTTCGGCTTGCGTGCGGTCGCGCGTCGCGCTGCCGGGTCGGGGCGCGTGGAATAGGCCTCAGCCTGTGTGCTACAGGCTTTAGCCCGCAGCCGCCCCAGGCGGCAACACAGGCCCTAGGCGCAGCGAGACTCGGGGTAGCCGTCCCAGCTGTCGGTTTCCGCCGCCCAGAAGGGCGACGGCCCTGCCGCTGGCGGGACGCCGACAGAACGCGAGCGCCTACGCAGGGCAGGAGCCCTACTCCACAGCGCACGGAGCATGCTTCCGGCTTGACGTGGGGCATTCCTCTGGCTGTGGGGTATGCCTCCGGCTTGCGTGCGGTCGCGCTCCGCGGGGGATAGCCGTCCCGGCTGTGGGTTTCCACCGCCCGGGAGGGCGACGGTACGCAGGGCAGGAGCCCTACCCCACCCTGTGAGCGCTCGACCAGGGCCAATCCCGCGGCTGATTCGCATGCTCAGCGTGTACCGGGTTCCATTCGATATAGTGGCGAATGCGGGCCGACTCCTCCGCGCCGCGAACGACGCGGTCGAACGACTCACGCTGCCAAAACGGGCCCGACCGGCCCAAGGCCCGGTTGGCGCGCTGCGCCGTGTACCCCTTAATGGCGCCGGTCGCTCGGGCCAAAGGCACAGCCAACGCCCACAATACATGGACATGGTTGGGCATCACCGCGAAGGCGTGAATTTTGTATAAGCCCAGTTCGCGCTCCCCGTATTCCAGCGCGGCGACCACCATTGCCGCGATCTCCGGCTGCCCCAGCCAGCGGGCGCCATGCTCGGCAGTGTCGTCGGCGCGGTCTCTCCACGCGAAAAGCGGCCCGCCGTGCAATCCCGAGCGCGACGCTGGCGGGAGGGGCGCTTCGTGTAGGCGCCAGGTGACGAACAGCGTCCGGCAGGGCGCGTCCCAGTGCGGCAGGTGGCGGCGGTAAAAGCCCACATGGCAGTGTCGGGCCATCCCCACGCCGCGCGCCAGACGCGCAAATGTGGGGTATGCCTTCGGCTTGCGTGCGGTCGCGCTCCGCGGCCGGGTCGGGGCGCGTGGAATAGGCTTCAGCCTGTGTGCTGCTGGCTTTAGCCCGCAGCCGCCCCAGGCGGCAACACAGGCCCTAGGCGCAGCGAGACTCGGGGTAGCCGTCCCAGCTGTCGGTTTCCGCCGCCCAGAAGGGCGACGGCCCCGCCGCTGGCGGGACGCCGACAAAATATCGGTGCGCCCGCAGGGCAGAAGCCCTACCGCAGATCCCGCTAACCGCCTCGCCGCGTCACGCGACTTTGGCCGCGCGGAGCGCCTCCGCCGTCGCGCGAGCGGGTTCGCGCCAGCCTGGCCCCGAGCCTAGCCCAGCCGCGTTGCCCCCGGGAGGCGGCCCAGCCGGCGGTCAAATGTGCCTAACGGCAGGTGGCCGGCGGCGCGGGCGGACTCCAGAATCTGGCAGTCCGCGAACTCGACGCCCGAGTGCAGCCGAAATTGCGCCAGCGCCCGGCCCACGCGCTCCGGGTCCTCGACCGCCAGCGTCTCGTGGCGCAGCAGCATCTCCACCGCGGCAGCGATCACGCGCCTGTCCCAACCGCGCGCCTGGAGCACCCAGGCCGCCTCCGCCAACACCAGCAAGGGAATCCACCCCCCGCCGGCGGCAAACGCCTCGGCCGCCTGCAACTGCGCGGCGTCGTCGCGCAGCAGCATGCGCAGCAGGACGTTCGTATCAACGGCGCGCATGTTTGCGCCGCAAATGCTGCCGTATCCCCTCGTCCATTTCCTCCACGGAGACAGCCTGGGACGGCGTGCCCTTGGGGAACAGCACGCGATGGATGTCCTCGGAGGTGAAGCGGCCCGACCGCCGCACGAAGACCCGGCCCTTCTCCTCCTCCCACTCCAGCACCGCCCCGGGCGCGACCCCCAGCCGCCGGCGCACCGCCGCCGGCACCGTGATCTGCCCCTGCGCCGTAATCCGCGACCGCGCGATCGCCATGGCCTCACATTACCACGGTAACGAAAGGCGCTGGGCTCGCGCACCTGAGAGAAACGCGGCGTTTTCCCCGCCCGTAGCGAGCCGGGAAGAGCCCGCTGGTCTCCGATGCCCGCGATCCCGTCCGCGGCTGCGCCGGGCATCTCGCTTGCGCGGATGGGATCCGGCGCCGCGCGTTGGGGCGGGGCGGCCCGTCCACGCGGGATTGCGGGCCGGCGGCCCGCGCCCCCAGGGCCGGCGGCGCGCTTCTCGGGGCTGGCGGCCGGGGCGAGGGGCGGAGTTCAAAGCTTGCCGCCCGGGAGGGCGGCGCTCCGCAGGGCGGGAGTTGCCCTCAGCGCACATTGCGTTGATAACTGTGGGTCATGGCCTCACTCGCAAGCAAAGGCAGCCAACGCTGGCTCCAACTGGCGGTCAACCGGAAGCAGGAGCTGTTAGCTGAAGCGCTGCGGAATAGCGGCGCGCTCGCCCTAGGCGCGTCGGTCTCCTGGGCCGCACCCCTCGAGCGCCACGGCTATGCCGAGCACCGGGACGAGGCCGCGCTGGTCGGCGCCGGCATCGAGCCGGCCCGCCTCAAGGTCCCGCTCAGCGCGTTCTGGCCCAAAGGCGGCCCGCGGTGGGACGCCGAGGGCAAATCCTCGGACGGCGCCGCAATCTTCGTTGAGGCCAAGTCCCACATCTCGGAGCTGAATTCAAACCCCACCGGAGCGCGCGACCCAAAGGCGGCGGCTCTGATCCGCAGGAGCCTGCAACGGGCGCGAAAACACTATGCGCGCGCCGCGACCGCCGGTTGGGGTCACCCGTTCTACCAATACGTGAACCGCCTAGCCCACCATTACTGGCTTGCCAAGCTCAACGGCCAGAAATCTCGCCTGGTGTTCCTGTACTTCCTCAATGACCACGACATGGGCGGCCCCTCCTCGGTGCAGGAGTGGAAGGCGGCGATTGAGGTGCTCCATCTCGCCCTCGGCCTGCCCGGCAATATCAGCCGCTTCGGCGTCTTCGACGCCTTCCTCGACGTCCGCACCCTCCGGGCCGACGCCGCAGTGGCCTAGCCAGCCCCGCCGCATCGCCCAGGAGCGTGCCGAGTCAATTGCCCGGGAAACCCGTGGCGTTAGGGCGCCGGGAGGGGCCCGCTGGTCTCCGATGCCCGCGATCCCGTCCGCGGCTGCGCCGGGCATCTCGCTTGCGCGGATGGGATCGGGCGCCGCGCATTGGGGCGGGGCGGCCCGTCCACGCGGGATTGCGGGCCGGCGGCCCGCGCCCCCAGGGCCGGCGGCGCGCTTCTCGGGGGCGGGCGGCCGGGGCGAGGGGCGGAGTTTAAAGCTTGCCGCCCGGGAGGGCGGCGCTCCGCAGGGCGGGAGCCCTACCGCAGATCCCGCAAACCGCCTCGCCGCGTCATGCCGCTTTGGCGGCGCGGAACTGTCCCGCCGTCGCCCGAATGCCCTCGCGGTAGCCGGTTCCGCCGAACCCGAAAGCCGCGGCGTATTTGGATGAATCGAAGATGTACGGCGCATCGTTCTGATAGAGCATTTCGTACACCTCGCCGATGACCGGTCGGAGCCATCCCAACGACCGCACCATCCCCGGCGACAGTACGCGGTACCGCGGCGCGGCGTGCAGCGCCGCCGCCGCCATCTCGATGAACTCGCTGCCCGTCGGCGGCTGCGGCGCGGTGGGCAGATGCCAGGTCTGGTTCCAGGCGGAGTCGCTGGCCGCCAGCACCGTCAGCGCCCGCGCCGCATCCGGCGTGTAGGTAAACGAATGCGGCACTTCGTCGTTCACCAGCCAGGAAGCCTTCTTGCCGCGGCTCAAGGGAGCGAAGACCATGGCGTTGGGGATGGCCGTCGGCGTGGCGGGACCGTAAAAATCGGCGGCGCGCGCGATCATCGCCGTCAGCGCCCCCGCCTCCCATTCCCGCATCAGCCACGCCGCGATGCGCGCCCGCACCTCCCCTTTTTTGCTGACCGGCTGGAACGGCGTCGCCTCCGTCATCGCCCCCTGGACGCGGCCGTACATATAAACGTTGTCGAAAAAGACCAGCCGCGCGCCGGACCGCTTGCATGCCTCGATGACGTTGCCCATGATCCGCGGCCACGCCTCGGCCCACACCTTGTGGTCGTATTTCAGCCCGGCCAGCAGAAACGCGGTCCGGCAGCCGGCGACGGCTTGCGCCGCCTGCTCCGGGACGGTCAGATCCGCGGCCAACACCTCCGCCGCCCGGCTATCCGGCCGTGCGCCGCGGCTGACCAACCGCATCGGCTCCGACCCCGATGCCAGCAGGGGAACCAAATGATTGGCGATGGAGCCGCCGGCTCCCAGGATGGCGATCATCACTGCCTCCTGCTGCCCGGGCCAATGCAACCGGCCCGGCAACCGATCCCGCCAGCATTGTAATGCCGGCCGCGCCGCCCGGGAAAGGCCGCTCGTCTTCGATGCGCGCGATCCCGTCCGCGACCGCGCACAGGCATCGCGTTTGCGTGGATGGGATCGGGCGCCGCGAGTTGGGGCGGGGACGGCCCGTCCGCACGGGATTGTGGGCCGGCGGCCCGCGCCCCCAGGGCTGGCGGCGCGCCTCTCGGGGGCGGGCGGCCGGGGCGAGGGGCGGAGTTAAAGCTTGCCGCCCGGGAGGGCGGCCCTCCCGGCGCTGGCGGGACGCCGCCAGAACACGGGTGCGCCCGCAGGCGTCGTAGTCCGCGACCGCGCGATCGCCGTGGCCTACAATAGCCCCATCTCCGGAGGGCCGTGATGCAACTTTCGGCGTTTTGCGGCGTCAGCGTGGATGGCTTTCTCGCCCGTCCCGACGACGGGCTGGATTTCCTCCTCGCCGGCGAGCAGGTCCCGCACGGCTTCCCCGAATTTCTCGCCACCGTGGATGTTGTGGTGATGGGCCGCCGCACCTTCGATGTCGTCCGCCGCCTCGGCCAGCTTGCCGCCTACGATGGCAAACCGATGGTCGTCCTCACCCGCCGCCCGCTCGCTCCGCCCGCGGCCCCGGGCGAGCCGGTGGAAACCGCCGCCGCCGAGCCGGCTGAAATCCAGCGCCAACTCGCCGCCCGCGGATTTCAGCACGCCTATGTGGACGGCGGCATCACCATCCAGCGCTTCCTCGCCGCCGGCTGCCTGGACCGCATGGTCATCACCCGCGTGCCGGTGCTGATCGGCGCCGGCGTTCCGCTCTTCGGCCCGCTGCCCGGCGACATCCACCTGCGCCACGCCGCCACCCGCACCCTCGGGGCGGGCATGGTGCAAAGCGAATACGAAATCCTCCCGTCGCCGGCGGCGCGGTAACGGATGATGGGCGCGGGCCCCAGCCCCGCCTGCGGCGGGGCGTCCCACTTACGCGCCAGGCTGGGCCGGGGCCCCGCTCGCCCCAGCCCAGCCGGCGCGTCGCCCGGCGTTAGCGAGGCAACGCCCCACGCCCAGCAACCGTCGGGCCGGCGCCCGCGGGTTTCCCCGGCCCAGTCCGGCGCGCGCGGGAGGTCAGGCCAGCCTACAGCGAGCGGGGGCGCCACACTGGCGGCCGTGCTGGGGCCTGCGCCCGTCATTTGATACACTTGCGCTTCACGGGCGGCGGCGCCAGCCGGCGGGCCTTCCCGCGCGAAAACCCGAAACGGCAGGCATGATGCGGCACACCATCCGGCAATTTTCCCTGGAGCGGGGAAGCCTGGAAATCGAGTACATGGAGCAGTATTTCGGCGAGTTCCAGGAAAAGAAAACCGCCGGGGAGATCCGCCGCCGCCTGCTGGGCCGCCCCCATCTAATCCTGATGTCGCTGGCCGCGCCGCCCGACGACCCGGAGCAATTGATCCCGGTGGCCTTCAAGGTCGGCCACGAACTCCGCGCCGATGAAACCGATCCCGCCCTGGCGGCGCTGGCCGACCGCCTCCGCGACTGGATTCCCCTCGACGGCCGCCGCGTCTTCTATAGCTGGATCGGCGGCACCCGCTCCGACTGGCGCGGCCAGGGCCATTACCGCGCTCTCACCGAGGAGCAGGAAGCCTGGGCCCTGCACCAGGGCTATGAGCGCATCGTGGTCAAAACCAAGAACCGGTTCCATGGCATGCGCGCCACCTTGGACCACCTGCGCTTCGACATCATCGGCTATGAGCGCCACGCCTTCGACAACGCCGAAAGCAAAATCTATCTGCACAAGCAGTTATCGCCCGGCCTGATCCGCGCTCACGTCACGCAGCGCGAAGTCCAGCACGCCGCCTAGCGCGCCCGCCCGATTCTGAACGTCCCGCGTTGCCAGGCCGCGGTTGGGAGGCGACGGCCGGCGGCCGGGCTCGCTAGCGCCCCAGGCCTGTCCCAGTTGTCGCGCGCAGAGCCCGCCCCAGCAGGCCCTGTTCATTCCCGCTGTCGCGCTGGGCTGGGGACCCCGTCCGCCCGGGACGCCGCCCGCGCTAGGCCCCGGCGGCTTTGCTCTTCTCGTCCTGGAAGGCCATCTTCTTGATCATCGCCAGCACCTGCTGCCGGTCGGCCTCATTCAACACCGTGGCATAGCGCCGGATCTGCGTCAGGAACGCCACCGCTTCATCGCTCAGCACCGGCAGCGCCGGCTCGCCCGCCTGGGCGGCGTCGAAAAACTGCGCCAGCGGCATGTCCAAGGCGCGGGCGATTTTGTTCAGCGTTTGCAGCGAGGGCGTGGTGTGGCCGTTTTCGACCCGCGACAGATAGCAGCGCAGCAGCCCGGTCTTTTGCTCGATGTCGCCCTGGGATAGGTTGCGCTGCTGGCGGAATTCGCGGATGCGCTCGCCAATCTTGCCTAGGCGATTCGCCGTTGTCGGCACGGGAACTCCTTTCGCGGCAACGGGAAAACACCCAACGTGCCTGCGGGCGTCCATTGCCGGCGGCCGAAGCCCAGCCCCAGGCGTTCCCATCGGAAACGCCTCCCAGTGATGGGCGGCTGAGCCGCTCCGCGGCCGGACGAGCCTTGCGGGACAGCCTCCCTTACCATGCCCTCGCTCCACGCGATCGCGATTTGCGGGTCTTGGGGGGAAACGGCAGGCCACAGGCAGTCCCGGAAACGCCGCGGAAAGGCGCAACGACTCCAAGTGACCGCAACCAGGCCATGCGGGCTCATCTTAGTGAAAACCCCCTATGCCGCGCAAGTGGAAAGTAGCAGTTACCTGAGCCGGGGCATTGCGCCGCGCTTCCGCCGCGCGCGCCCGCTCTCCCCAATTTGCCTTTCCGCGCGGGAAGCGCGCGACATCCACCCGGCGGGTGCGGGGTTTCGCCCCGGCCGCCACCACCTGCGCCGCCCCTCCGGACGCCGGGCCGCCGCGCGGAACCGCCGCTACCCGCGCCGGCCCTGCCCCCGCGCGAACGGCGCGATCCGGCAAGCCTAAGCGCGGCTACCTTGCGGACCCGAGCGATGCCAGCGCCTTGGCCGTGGCCCGCAGCGCCAGCTCCAGCTCCGCCGCCCCGTGCCGCCAGCCGACGAACGCCGCCTCGAACTGGGCCGGCGGGAACAGCACGCCTTCCTCCAGCAAGGCGCGATGAAAGGCGGCGAACGCGGCGGTGTCGCAGCGCTGCGCCGCGGCGAAGTTCCGCACCGGCTGATCGGTGAAAAACGCCGTGAACATGCTGCCCTCCGCCTGCACCGTCAGCGGCACGCCGGCCCGCCGCGCCTGCTCCCCCAAGCCGGCGGCGAAATCCGCCGTCCAGCGCTCGGCGCGGGCGTAGCCCTCCGCATCCTGTTGCAGCCGGTCCAGCGTCGCCAGCCCGGCCGCCATGGCCAGCGGATTGCCCGCCAGCGTTCCCGCCTGATACACCGGCCCCAGCGGGCTGACCTGGCGCATGATCTCCGCCCGGCCGCCATAGGCGCCGATGGGCAGCCCGCCGCCCAAGACCTTGCCGTAGGTCCACAGATCCGCCTCCAGGCCGAAGCGCTCGGTGGCGCCGCCGAAGGCTAGCCGGAAGCCGGTCATCACCTCATCCAAAATCAGCACCGTCCCGGCCGCCGCCGTCAGCCGCCGCAGCGCCGCCAGGTATCCGGGCGCCGGCGGCACGCAGCCCATGTTGCCCGCCACCGGCTCGATGATGACCGCCGCGATCTCTCCGCCCCGCGCGGCGAACGCCGCTTCCGCCGCCGCCACGTCGTTGTAGGGCAAAACCAGCGTCGCCGCCACCGCGCCCGCGGCCACCCCGGCGCAGCTCGCCAGGCCCAGCGTCGCCACCCCCGACCCCGCCTCCGCCAGCAGCAGGTCGGCGTGGCCGTGATAGCCGCCGGCGAACTTCACCACCACTTCCCTGTTGGTAAAGCCGCGCGCCAGCCGCAAGGCGCTCATGGTCGCTTCGGTGCCGGAGTTGACGAAGCGGATCATCTCCATCGCCGGATTGGCCGCCGCCGCCCGCCGCGCCAGCGCCAATTCTCCCGGCGTCGAAAGGCCGAAGCTGGAACCCGCCGCCGCGGCCGCGCGCACCGCCGCCGTCACCTGCGGATCGGCGTGGCCCAACAGCATCGCCCCCCAGGAGCCGATGAAGTCCAAATAGCGGTTGCCGTCGGCGTCCCACAAGTAGGCGCCGTCGCCGCGCTCGATCCACCGCGGCGTCCCGCCCACGGCGCGAAAGGCGCGCACCGGCGAGTCCACGCCGCCGGGCAGAAATCGTTCAGCTTGCCGTTGCAGTTGGATCGAGCGGTCGAGTTTCATGGCTTTCATCGGATGTTCGCATGTCCGCCCCGCGGCGCGAAATGCCCCCTAGCCTGGCGAACAAACACGGACGGCTCCGGCCCGGCCCGGGAAATGGCCCTAGGCTTCCGCATGCGTGCGATGGGCCAAGGCCGCCTCGCACAGCGTCGGCGCCAGTTGCCGGTACAGCCGCCGCCGCAGCCCCACATAGCCTTGCGAGCCGGCGAACAAATCCGCCATCAGACCCTGGAAGCGCCGGCTGCGGGCGGTGAACTGAATCATCCGCTCAATCACCTCGCCGCCCAAAAAGCTTCCCGTGTAGAAGCGGCGGGCGATGCGGGCCGCCAGCTCCAGATCCGGCAAAACCTCCGCCCGCAGCGCCCGCCCATAGCCGCCGATCCGCCCGGCCAGCCATGCCGAGGCGCACAGTTCGCCCGAGCGCAGCGCGTAATACAGCCCTTCGCCCGTGATCGGATCCACCAGACCCGCCGCGTCCCCCACCACCGCCCAATCCCCGCCGCAGAATCGCATGGCGCGCAGCGCCGCCACGGTGTAGGCGGGCAGCACGTGCGCGTAGTACGGGCTGCCGGCGAACGCGTAGCCTTCCTGGCGCAGAAACTGATCGAGCGCGGCGCGCAGCGCCCCTGCCGGCATGCCGTCCGTATGCCCGCAGATGCCGGCGGAAAAATGCCCGACCCGCGGAAAGACCCAGATGTAGCCGTCCAGGCCGGGCAGAAAGCGAATTTGAATGCGATCGCCGCCGCCAGGCACGTAATAGCCCAGCGCGGTCATGAAGTCCGCCGCCCCGCCGGCAAGGCCGAACGCTTGGCGGAAGGGATTGCGCGCCCCCGCCGCCACAATCACGAAATCGGCGGCCGCCTCGCCGCCCTCACGCAGCCGCAGCCGCCAGCCGGCGCGCGGCGCATCGCCGCCGGCGGCGGGTCCGCCGGGTATAGCGGCCGATTCGCCGGCGCCGCCGCTGCTGACGCCGCCTCCCGTCCCCGCGCCCGCCGCCGCGCTCGCGTTCGCAAGATCCGCCGCGGGGGCCTCCGCCGCCGCCCCGGCCCGTTCCAACCCGACCACCCGCGCCGTCACCACTTCCGCCCCCGCCCGCCGGGCCCGTTCCAGCAATAGCTGGTTCAATGTCTCACGGGAAAAAATCGCGATCGCCCGGTCCAGCGCCAGCCGCGCCCGCCGCCCGCTGCGCCCAATCAGCTCGCAGTCCCGCACCCATTGGCGCTCGATGCCCGCCTCGCGCAGAAAGGGATAGGCCGCCAGCGCCTTGTCCGTGACCCCGCCGCCGCAGGGCTTCTCCCAGCCCGGCCGCTCATCGAACACGGTGACGCCATGGCCCGCCGCCGCCAGCCGCTCGGCCGCCAGCGCCCCCGCCGGCCCGCCGCCGATCACCGCCACCGCCTGCGCTCCCGCCCGCACACCCAAATCATATCCGCTGCCCGCGGGCCGGGCCCGGCCGCGGCGGCGGCGTAGGCAAATCGCCCGCGGCGGCAGCCCGGGAGTTCGCCGCACGAGCCGGGCGATGCCAATCCTGGGGGCGCGGGCCGCCGGCTCTGGGGGCGCGGGCCGCCGGCCCGCAAATCCGGTGCGGACGAGGCCGTCCGCGCCCCCAGAAAACGCCGCCGCGAAATGCCGCCCTCGGCCCGATGAGCGTTCGCCGCTTGCGGGGTAGGCGCCGCCGCTGGCCCGTGGCGCGCTAGGATGTACGCGAGCCGCCCAAGCCCCGAACCAACGAGCCATGCAACGCTGATCGGATGCGTCGCCGGCCCTGGGCGCGCGGGCCGCCGGCTCTGGGGGCGCGGGCCGCCGGCCCGCAATACGGTGCGGACGAGGCCGTCCGCGCCCCCAGAAAACGCCGCCGCGGACCGCCGCCCTCGGCCCGGTGAGCGTTCGCCGCTTGGGGGGGGCAGGCGCCGCCGCGGGCCCGTGGCGCGCTAGGATGTACGCGAGGCGCCAAAGCCCCGAACCAACGAGCCATGCAACGCTGATCGGATGCGTCGCCGGCCCTGGGCGCGCGGGGCGGGCGCTGCTGCGACAATCAAACGATGGCAGCAGCAGGCCAAAACGAGCGGCCGCCTGAGGCCGCCGACTGGAACTGGATGGCCGAGGCCTTGGCGCTGGCGCGGCAGGCGGAGGCGGCGGAGGAGGTGCCGGTCGGCGCCCTGATCGTTTCGCCGTCCGGCGAGGTGCTGGGCCGTGGCCACAACCGCACCATCACCGACCGTGATCCCACCGCCCACGCCGAGGTCGTCGCCTTGCGCGCAGCCGCCCGCCGCGTCGGCAACCATCGCCTGGTCGGCTGCGCCGCCTATGTTACGCTGGAGCCGTGCGCGATGTGCGTCGGAGCATTTCTCCAGGCGCGCATCGCGCGTTTGGTCTTCGCCGCCAGTGACCCCAAGGCGGGGGCCATTCATTCCGTGCTGGCGCTGGCCGCCCATCCCCAGCTCAATCACGCCTTCCCGGTCACCGCCGGAATACGGGCCGAGGAGGCGGGTGAGTTGCTGCGCCGGTTTTTTCAGCGCCGCCGCGGCGCCGGACCTGGGGTATAAACAATACGGAGAGGTGGCCGAGTGGTTGAAGGCGCGCGCCTCGAAAGCGTGTATACCTTAACGGGTATCGGGGGTTCGAATCCCTCCCTCTCCGCCACTTCAGAACAGACCTGCGAACGCCGGGCCCCATGACACCCGCGCCTCCCGCGCGTGCCTCACCAGCGGAACTCTGCCACCAGCGGCAGGTGATCGGAGGCCATGCGCGCGCGGCGGTCGTCGTGCAGCTCCAACCGCTCCAAATGCAGTCCCGGATCGTAGTAGAGGTGATCCAGATGCAGCAGGGGCAGCAGGCCGGGATAGGTCCGGCGGCGGCCGAGGTGCAGCTTGACATCGGCGCCGCGCATCGCCGCTCCCAGGGACTGCGTCGCCGGCCCGCGCATCCATTCGTTGAAATCGCCCAGCAAGATCCGCCCGCCCGCCAGTTCCGGGCGGAGAAGAATCTCCGGGCTCAGCAGCGTTCGCGCCTGCTCCCGCCGCTCCCGGTACGACGTTCCCAAATGCACGTTGAAGACGTGCAGCATGCGGCCCGCCACGCCCAGATCCACGCGCAAGCAGCCCCGCGACTCGCGCCCGCGGACGCTGATGTCGAAGTTGCGCACGGCATGCGGGGCGGCCCGGCTCAGCGTTAGGTTGCCATAGGCGCCGCCGCGGTGGCGGCGGTTCTCGCCCAGGCTGGAGTACAGCTTCATTTCCGCGGCGATGTAGGCGGCATGGTCGTCGTCGCCGCCGCCGGAACCCAGCACCTCTTGCAGCGCGAGGACGTCGGCGTCCAAGTCCCGCAGCACCGCCACGATGCGCCCGGGATCCACGCGCCGGTCCATGCCGCGGCATTTGTGGATGTTGTAGGTGGCGATGCGGAAGCCCCGCGCGGCGGTCATGACCCGCCGCCGCGCAGCCGCCAGGAACGCGCCAGCAGCGACAACGCCACCCAGACCGCCAGCGCCAGCACCGGCGCGGCCACCACCCAGGGCCACAGCAGGCCAATCGCGATCAATAACAGCAGGAACACCCCAGCCAGGAACATCAACCGCGCTTCCGCCGATCCCAGCGGCCGGCGGTTGGTCATCGCCGCGCCCACCGTGTTGCCGATGCGGGCCACCCCCGCCGCCGCGCCGCCGGCGCTGCTCAGCCCGGTCACCCGCATGCGCCGCGGCTTGGGCGGTTCATCGGCGGGGCGCACGCGCTTGCCCTCCTGGAGCACGATCTCCGCCGCGTGCTCCAGGTCCTCCGCGTACATCCGCTCCATGCGCTCGGCGAAGTCCTCGTCTTCGGCGATCACGTCGAGTTCCCAGTTGCCCATCCAGCTCGTGATATTGAGGTTGGTGGAACCGACCCGCGCCCATCGCCCGTCCGCCACCGCGGTCTTGGCGTGCAGCATCGGCCCAGCCCACTCGAAGATCCGCACGCCGGATTGCAGCAGCCCGCGAAAGCCGGCGCGGGACAGCGAGCGCATGCCCGGCACGTCCACGGCCCGCGGGACCAGCAGCCGCACGTCCACCCCGTCCTCGGCCGCCGCCTTCAGCGCCTCGACGTACGGCGCGGTGCCGACGAAATAGGCGTCGGTCAGCCAAATCGAGCGCCGCGCCAGCGTGGCGATCAGCTGATCCAGCCGATACACGCCCGCGGTGTGCGGCGCGCTTGCCACGACGCGCAGGGCCGTGCCGCCGGCCGCTGGAATCTCCCCGGCCGCGGCCGGCAGATCGTCGGCCGGCAGCGGCGGCCCGGCCAGCGCCCATATCGCCGCGAACGCCCGCTCCACTTCGGCCACGGCCGGCCCCCGCACCTCCACCCCGGTGTCGCGCCAGGGCTCGATGCCGCGTGCCGCGTCGCCCACCCATGCCCGTCCGACGCAGAGCCCGCTGACGAAGGCGATGTGTCCATCCACCGTCAGCGTCTTGCGGTGGTCCCGGCTCATCCAGCCGAAGGGGCTGCCGAGACGCGGCGGATTGAAGCAGCGCACCTCCACGCCCGCCCGCCGCAGCGGGCGCCAGTAGCGGAACGACGCCGCTCCCAACGCCCCAAACCAGTCGTAGACCAGCCGCACCCGCACCCCGGCCCGGGCCTTGGCGATCAGCGCCTCGGCGAAACGGCGGCCCTCCAGGTCATCGTGAATGATGTAGGACTCGAAGTGAATGCGCTCCCGCGCCGCCTCGATCGCCTCCAGCCACGCCGGGTAATTCTCCGCCCCGTTGCGCAGCAAGGCGATGCCGTTGCCGGTGATCAGCGGCGCGCCCGCGGCGCGCGAGAACGCCTGGTCGGCCAGCGCCCGCAACTCCGCCCGCTGGTCAAATCCGCGCTGTTTTGCTGCCGCGACCTGCGGCGCTCCCATGCCCGCCTCTCGTCCTCAGTCCTTTCATTGTAGGCCGGAGCCAGGACATCTCTTGGCCCCGCTACGCATCGCGGCGCGGCCGCCGGGGATTTCGCGGGCTCCGAGGGGCACGGAAGCGCCGGGCGCTCGCTTACAGCCCGTCACTTATTCGCAGCGGCTGAGCGGGGCGGCCATGGCGCGGTTCATCCAGCGGCGCTCGTCCGGATCTTGAATGAACGCCTTCGCCTCCGGCTCGGTCGCGAAGCCCTCCTCGCCGCCGGCGTCATGCACCGCGTAGAGATTGCCGTGCCGGCGGTCGTAGATGCCCCACCGGCCGCTCGCCATCTGGCAGGGCTTCAACCGGGGCTTGCCCAGCCATTCGGCGGCCAATGCTTCCTTCAGACTCATTCCGCGGACCGTCCTCCACCCCCATCCTACTCCCGGCCCTCCCGCACCCGCCGGTTCCCGCACGGCGGCCCGTATCGTCCGCGTTTCCGCCCCGCTGGCACGCCGTGTCGCGGGCCGGGAGCAGCCCCGCACCCCGCGGCGGGGTACAATGCACGCCATTGCACGGAGAGCGGGGGAATGAGCCAGAACTTGATTGCGGCGATTGACCAGGGCACGACCAGCACCCGTTGCCTCATTTTCGATCGCGGCGGCGGCGTCATCGCCACGGCGCAAAAAGAGCACCGCCAGATCTATCCCCGGGCGGGCTGGGTGGAGCACGACCCGATGGAGATCCTGGAGCGGACGCTGGAGGTCACCGCCGCAGCCATGGAGCGGGCGGGCATCGGCGCGGGGGATTTGGCCGGCGTCGGGCTGACCAACCAGCGGGAGACGACCATCCTTTGGGACCGCCGCAGCGGCGCGCCGCTGTACAACGCCATCGTCTGGCAGGACACGCGCGTGGACGCGCTGGTGGCGTGGATGGCGCGGGAGGGACAGGAGGACATCATCCGCCGCCGCACCGGCTTGCCCCTGGCGACGTATTTTTCCGCGCCGAAACTGCGTTGGCTGCTGGAGCATGTGCCGGATGCCCGGGAGAAAGCGGAAAGCGGCGACGCGGCGTTCGGCACCGTGGACGCCTGGCTGGCGTGGCAGCTCACCGGCGGACCGAACGGCGGCTGCCACATCACCGACGTCACCAACGCCAGCCGTACGCAGCTGATGGACCTGGCCAGCTGCCGCTGGGACGCCGAGATGCTGGCGGCGTGGGGCATTCCCGCCGCCTGCCTGGGGGAGATCGTGCCATCGGCGGCGGCGCCGGGCCGCAGCCTGGGGGAAATCCGGCATGGCGCGGCGGCCGGGGCGCAGTTGCTGGCGATGCTCGGCGACCAGCAAGCGGCGCTGGCCGGGCAGGTCTGCTTCCGCCCCGGCGAGGCGAAAAACACCTACGGCACCGGATCGTTCTTGCTGCTGCATACCGGCGCGCGGCGCATGACATCGCGCGGCGCATTGCTGACCACCGCCGCATGCCGGCGCGAAGGCCAGCCGCCGCAGTACGCGCTGGAGGGCGCCATCGCCGTCACCGGCGCGCTGGTGCAATGGCTGCGCGATGGCTTGGGCCTTATTCGCTCGGCGCCGGAGATCGAGCGCCTGGCGGCGAGCGTCGCCGATAATGGCGGGGTCTATATCGTTCCGGCGTTTTCCGGTTTGTTCGCGCCCTATTGGCGCTCCGATGCCCGCGGCATCATCGCCGGCCTGACCGCCTACGCCAACCGCGGCCATTTGGCCCGGGCGGCGCTGGAGGCGGCCGCCTATCAGGTGCGCGACGTGGTCCAGGCGATGCGCGCCGAAAGCGCCATCGCCATCACCGGTTTGCAAGTGGATGGCGGCATGACCGCCAATGATCTGCTGATGCAGTTCCAGGCGGATATTTTGGATTTGCCCATTCGCCGTCCCCGGATGACCGAAACCACGGCCCAGGGCGCGGCCTTCGCCGCCGGATTGGCGGCCGGCGTGTGGCGCGATGAAGAGGAGTTGCGCTCGCTGGTCGCCGCCGGCCGGGAGTGGCGGCCGCGCATGAGCGCGGCCGAGCGGGAGCGCCTGACGGCGGGATGGCGCAAGGCGGTGGAGCGGTCGTTCGGCTGGATCGAGAGCGGGGCGCTGGGCGCGGCGGCGGAGCGTGGCAAGGAGGAAACATGCGGCGGCAACTGAGAGGCGAGCTGATTTCCGAAGCGGTGGCGGTGTTTTTGATTTTGGCGTTCGGCGATTCCGCCGCCTGCATGTACACGCTCTACCAGCCCAGCCCCTATCTGCACGCGTACTGGGGCGTGTGCATGGCCTGGGGATTGGGCGTGACCATGGCGATCTACGTCACCGGCTCGGTCTCCGGCACGCACGCCAATCCGGCGGTCACCGTGGCGCTGGCCTGCTATCGCCGCTTCCCCTGGAAAAAAGTCGGGCCCTATTGCGCGGCGCAGGTGGCGGGCGGTTTCGCCGGCGCGGGGCTGGTGTATTTGCTGTTCTCGCCGGTCATTGACCACTTCAACCAGGCGCAGCATCTGACCCGCGCGGCGGGCGGCGCGGCGGCGGCGTTCTTCACCCATCCCGGCCTGGCGGTGACGGTCGGCCACGCCTTCGGGGACGAGATCGTTTTGACCGCTCTGCTGCTGTTCGGCATTTTCGCCATCACCGAGCAGTACAACGAGATGGCGCCCATGGCCAACACCAGCGCGTTCTTTATCGGGCTGCTCGTCGCCACCATCGGCGCCTCGATGGGATATCTGGAGGGGTGGGCCATCAACCCCGCCCGCGATTTCGGCCCGCGGCTATTTTGCTTTTTCGCCGGCTGGGGCCGCGCGGCGCTTCCCGCGCCGGGACACTATTGGTGGGTGCCCATCGCCGGACCGCTGATCGGCGGGCCGATAGGCGCCGGCGCCTATCAGGTCTTGATCCACCCGTATCTCCCCGCCCGCCGCGCCGCCCCTGCCCGCGCCTCCGCCGCCGAAGCCGGCGGCGACTAGACGCTACGCCGCCTGGCCGCTGCTTGAGCGCTGCGGCAGGCGGCGAATGGCGGCGTACAGCGCGTCGCGCAGGGCGATGTCCCGCGGGTCGCCGGTGAGCCGTGCCCCCATCTGGCTGGTCACGTACGCGTAGCCGACGCCGGTGGCGGGCTCGGCGAATCCCATCGCCCCGCCGGCGCCCGGCGCCCCAAAGGCCGTGTCGCCGGCGCCGAAGGGGAATGCGGGGCTCGGCTTCATGAACCCCAGCGAAAACCGCACCTCGCCTTTTAGACATTCGTCGTGAAAACCGCGTGTCGGCGGAATGGCGGGCGCCGCCAGCAAATCCAGCGTCTCCCGGCGCAGCCCGAGTTCCTTCCCGCCGTTGGCGAAGACGCCATACGCGTGGGCGATGGCCCGCGCCGTGCCGATGCCGTTGCCCGATGGCACCTCGAGCTCGCGCGCGTAGATCCGCTGCCGGTCGAGGTAGACGCCGCTGCCCGGATTCACTCGCAGCGCGCGGCTGATGTTGGATTTGGGGTTCAGCGCCTCCAGGGCCAAGCGCGGACCGAACCCGCGCATGACCTCCAGCACGCTGGGCGGCGCCAACTTGGCCAGGCGTGCGTTCGGAATCGCCGCGGGCAGGCCAATGTGCATCGCCTCGCCCAACGGCGCCGCGATTTCCTCCTGGAAAAACCTCCCCAAGCTGCGGCGCCGCGGGTCCAGTCGGCGCAACAACTCGCCCTCGTAAAAGCCGAGCGTGAGGGCGTGATAGGCCTGCCGAGTGCCCGGCTCCCAGCGGGGCGCCTGGCGCGCCATCACGGCGGCCAGGCGGTCCAGGTCGGCGACGGTGGCGCCATCCACCCGCTCATCGAACGCGAACAAACCCGCCTGGTGGGCCAAGAGCTGGCGCACGGTAATGCGTTCCTTGCCGCATTGCGCGAACTCCGGCCAATAGGCGCTGACGCGCTCGTCATAATCCAGCCAGCCGCGGGAGTGGGCCACGGCCAGGGTCATCGCCGCCAGGCCCTTGGTTGCCGAGTGGATCACCACCATCGTGTCCGGCTCCCACGGCTCGCGCGTCTCCCGGTTCCGGGCTCCGCCCCAAATGTCCACCACCTTCCGGCCTTTGTAATAGGCGCAACACGCTCCGCCCAACTCACCCCGGCGCAAAAAGTTGTCCGCGAACGCGGCCCGCACGGGCCCAAATCCTGGGCTCACTTCGCCGTGCACTTCCCCTCCACCCAATCGCGTCATCGCATCTCCTGCTTCAGAGCTACTCAGCTCGAAACGAATGCCGCACGCAATGGGCCGTTTCCGCCGGACGTCCAGGCTGTTTTCTCTTGCCACGGGAGCGGGCGAGCGAACAATTGCCGGCGGCGCTATGGGGGCTTTGCCACAGCCGCGTGGGGGATGGCGCCCAAGGCGTCGTTGCAATGCGCGCGCGCCGAGCGTTATTTTGGGCACAAGGATGCTGGGATTCGGTTGAACCGGGAGGTCCACGACCCCATGGCCGGTCTAGCCAGGCAACAAATTGCCGCGCTCTTTGAGCAGATGTCGCGTGCGCTCGCGCTGGAGGGCAATGACCATTTTCGCGCCCTCGCATATGAGAAAGCGGCGCGCACGCTGCGGGGCTGGGAAGAGGACGTGACTCAGCTGTCGGTCGAACGGTTGGCGGAGTTGCCCGGCATTGGCCACGACCTGGCGGCGAAAATCGCCGAGGGTGCGGAAACCGGGCACATCCACGCTTGCGAGCGGGAGATCGGAAAGTTTCCCGCCCCTCTTCTTGGGCTGTTCGAAATCCGCGGCTTGGGCCCCAAAACGATCGCTCTGTTGCACCGCCGGCACGGCGTCGCGGGCGTGGACGACCTGCGGCGGCTGTTGGCCAGCGGCGGGCTGGCCGGCACGCCGGGCTTCGGCGAGGCTAAGATCGCCAGCCTGCGCGAGGCAATTCAATCCTGGGCCGGCAGCGCGGGACGGATGCTGCTGGGCGAGGCGCTGCCCAAGGCGGAGGCTCTGCTATCCGAAATCCGCAAGCTGGCGGAGGTGGAACAGGCGGAAGCCGCGGGATCCTTGCGCCGCGGAGTGGAGACGGTCGGAGATTTGGACGTGGTGGTCACCTCCCGCCACGGCGAGGGCGTGCTGGCGCAGGCGGCCCGCCTGAAGGGAGTCAGCGAAGTGCTGGCTCTCGGCCCGACGCGGGCCAGTCTGCTGTTCGGCGGCCTCCAGGTGGATATCCGCGCGGTGGCGCCGGCGGCGTTCGGGGCGGCGCTGCTCTATTTCACGGGATCCAAAGCGCACAACACGCGGCTGCGTGGGCTGGCACGGCAGCGGAAGTGGAAACTCAACGAATACGGCCTGTTCCGCGGCGCCCGGCGGCTGGCCGGAGCCAGCGAGGCGGAGATCTACCGCGAATTGGGCATGGCGTTCATCCCGCCGGAGCTGCGCGAAGACCGGGGGGAGATCGAGGCGGCGGTGGCGGGGCGATTGCCGCGGCTGATTGCGCTGGGTGACATCCGCGGCGATTTCCATGCCCACACGACCTACTCCGATGGCCGGGCGGACGTCGCGGCCATGGTCGCCGCAGCCGAGGCGCGGGGCTACGCGTACGTGGGCCTCAGCGACCATTCGCCCTCGGCGCGCATCGCGCACGGCCTGGAACCGGCGCGGCTGCGGCGAAAGCAGGCGGAGCTGGAAGCCGTGCGGCGGGAGCGGGGCGACCGGCCGCCGCGCATCTTGTTCGGCAGCGAGGTGGATATTTTGCCCGACGGCCGGCTGGATTATTCCGACGATGTGCTGGCGGAACTGGACGTGGTGATCGCCGCGGTCCATGCCAACTTCAAGCAGAGCCGCGAGCAAATGACCCAGCGGCTGTTGCGGGCCATCGCCAATCCCTACGTCCGCATTTTGGCGCATCCCACGGCCCGGCTCATCGGCTCCCGCCCGCCGGTGGATTTCGATTTGGAGCGTGTCGCGGGCGCCGCGGCCCGGGCGGGAGTGGCGCTGGAGGTGAACGGCTCGCCGCAGCGTCTGGATTTGAACGACTCAATGGCTCGCGCGGCGCGGGCGGCGGGCGCTTGGCTGGCCATCGGCAGCGACGCCCATAGCACGGCGCAGTACGACAACCTGCGGTTCGGCGTCATTCAGGCTCGCCGCGGCTGGGTGGAAGTCGATGCGGTGGTCAACACCTGGCCATGGAGCAGGGTGGAACAGTGGCTGGCGATGCGGCGGCAGGCGGCGCGGGCGACGGCCTAGGCGAAGGGTTATGCGCCAACAAGGCTTGAGCCAACGGCGAACCGGTCGCGCGGGCGGCGCAACGAAGCGAGCGGAAGCGGCGCGCGGCATGGCAGGCGCGCCCGACGGTCCCGCCGCGGAGCAGGCCGTTGCCTTGACCGACACCGCCCAGCGCGTGCTGGCTGCGCGGTATCTTCGCCTGGGCCCAGCCGGCGCGCCGGCGGAAACGGCGGAGGAACTGTTCGCGCGCGTGGCGCGCGCGGTCGCCGAAGGCGAGCTGGCCTACGCTTCGGCGGCGGCGGCGCGGCGGTGGGAGGAGCGGTTTTTCCATCTCATGTCCCGGCTGGAGTTTCTCCCGAACTCGCCGGCGCTGATGAACGCCGGCACCCGGCTGGGACAGTTGGCCGCCTGTTTCGTGCTGCCGGTCGAAGACACGCTGGACTCGATCTTCGATGCGGTGAAGCACATGGCGCTGGTGCAGCGCTCCGGCGGCGGCACCGGCTTTTCCTTTAGCCGCCTGCGCGGCAGCGGCGAGCGCCTGGCATCCAGCGGCGGTTTCGCTTCCGGGCCGGTTTCGTTTCTTCGCATCTTCGATGCCGCCACGGAAAACGTCCGGCTGGGCGGACGCCGGCGCGGCGCGAACATGGCGGTGCTGGCGGCGGAGCACCCCGACATTGCAGAGTTCATCGCCAGCAAGGCGCAAAGCGGCGCGCTCAAGAACTTCAATCTTTCCGTGGCGGTGAGCGACGCCTTTATGGCCGCCGCGGCCGGGGAGGGCGAATGGCCGGCGCGGGACGGCGGCGCGGCGGCCGCGGCGCGGACCGGTTCACCATCGGCGCCGGAGCTGTTCCAGAGCATTTGCCAGGCGGCTTGGGCGTGCGGCGATCCGGGCATGCTGTTCCTGGACACGGTGAATCGCGCCCATCCCTTGCCGGCACCGGTGGAGACCACCAATCCCTGCGGCGAGGTCCCGCTGCTCCCCTATGAGACCTGCACCCTAGGCTCGCTGAACCTGACCCGCTTCGTGCGCGCCGCCGGGCCCGGAGCGGAGATGGATTGGGGGCGGCTGAAGAGCGCCGTGCACGCCGGCATGCGTTTTCTGGATGACGTGATCACGGTCAACCGCTATCCGCTGCGGGCGATCGAACAGGCCACGCTCGCCAGCCGCAAGGCCGGCTTGGGAGTGATGGGCTTCGCCGAAGCGCTGATCCTCAACGAGTATCCCTACGATAGTCCGCAAGCGTTGGGCTTCGCGGAACGGCTGATGCGCTTCATCGCCGACGAGGCGCGCGATGCGTCGCGGATCTTGGCGGAGGAGCGCGGGCCGTTTCCCCTCTTTGCGAACAGCCGGTTGGCGGGCGGCCCGCCGCTGCGCAACGCGACCCAGACTTCCATCGCACCCACGGGAACCATCGCCCTGATCGCCGGAACCAGCACCGGCATTGAACCGCTGTTCGCGCTCGCCTCCCGGCGCGTGGGCGTGCTGGGCGGCCAGACGCTGCCGGAAATGAATCCGATATTCTTGTGCTACCTCGAGCGTTCGCTGCCGGCGGCGCGCGCGCGGGCGGTGATCGCGGCGGTGGAGCGCGAGGGCCGGATCGGCGATGGGACGGAAGATCCCGGCGCGCCCGAGGGCTTGCGCGAAATGTTCGCCACCGCTCTGGAGATCGCCCCGGAGGCGCATGTCCGGATGCAGGCGGCCTTCCAAAAGCATGTGGACAATGCCGTCTCCAAGACCGTCAATCTGCCGGCCGCCGCCACGGTGGACGACGTGGCGGCGGTGTACCGGCTGGCGCATCACCTGGGCTGCAAAGGCGTCACCGTGTTCCGCTACGGATCCAAGGAGGACGCGGTATTGCAGCTTGGCCTCGGCGAGCAACCCTTCGAACGCGAATATTTCTCCCGTTGCGATCCCGAAGCCTGCAAACTCTAGCCGCCGCGGCCGGCGGCCACACAACCCAGGCGGCTCGCCGCCACCGTTTCGGCTAGGATCGTCGGTAGGGAGCGGAATGCCGATCAAGTCCGAAGCCGGGGCCGACCTCGTGGACGCGGTGCAGCAGGTTGAGGTTCGGGCGGACCGCGCGGTCGGCCAGCTCGACATTTTTCGGCACCCCCGGGACCTGGCGGCCTGGGGCGTGCTGTCCCGGCTGTCCGCCCGATTTGAGGGGCTGCGTCCGAACCGCAGCCCGCGCCAGCTCGCCCCGGTCGCGATCAACCTGAGCAGGTCCGGGGCGCTTCTTCTGTGGTGGCTCCAGCAGCGTGGCCGCGCACCCGGGGAGTACAGCGGGCCTCACCGGATGACCCGTGACCTTGAGCATGCGGCGGAGAGGGCGATCGAAATTGCCTTGAGGTACGACGCGTTTCAGACGAGCCTTCCCGCTTGGCACAAAGGCCGCGCCTCGGCCGAGGTCCTAAGCGACGGCGCTGTGCGGCTGACCGTAGTGTGCACCCCGCTTGAGCGTCGCGTGCGCGCATTTCAGCAAGGGTTCCCAGCGTGCGGCGGGAGCACGCAAGGGGATAGCGCGCACGCCGGCTTCGTCAGCATCTCGGCAGCGCAGGAGAGATTGATGACTGCCGCGCTCGGCCGCTGCTTCTTCGCCGGAGGGAGCTCAATGGCCTACCCGGAGCCCCGGGACCTCTACCAGTCGCTCTTCCGTACCTACCTGGGGAGGATGGAGGCCATGTTCCGGCGCAGCGACTCCCTGGATTTGGGCGCGTACACCATGGCCGATTTCAAGCAGTTTTACTCGGCGTTCCTCGCCGCCCTTGCGGTGCACGAGGACCTCTGCTTCAGATTCGGGGCCCGCCATTCCTACCCGCACGACTCAGCGGTGATGGTCAGGGAGCGTTCGGGCTGGGCCGACCTCTGCGCGAGCGTCAGCGGGCTGCGGCCGGAGCTGTGCGCCGCAATTTTTGACGACCTCACGTTCGCCGACCAGGGGCCGCGGCAGGATCTGTCCACGTGCCCTGCGGTCCCCGTCGGCGGGGGCGATCTCGCGATCGTCCCGCTCTTCCCGCTTGCGGCACGCGCCGACGAGAACATCTTGCGCGTCATCCAGCGGAAGCGGCGTCCTTTGTTCAGCGAGTCCTCGCGCCTCAAAGAGAAGGAGATGGCCGGGGACATCGGCCGTCGGGTCCGGCCCGGCCTCGGGCCAACCGCGCCCGTCCGCCTGCCCAACGGACTCCCCGATATCGACCTGCTATTCGTTGACGAGGGCGCGCGGGCGGTCCTGATCGCGGAATCCAAGTGGCTACAGAAGCCGTCGGGCAACTGGGGCAGGTGGGCGGATCGGGAGAAAGAGATCCGCAAGGGCGAGGAGCAGCTCGCGAAGATCCGGGGCTTCCTTCGCGCGAACCCCCAATGGCTCTCTGACCGGGGAAGGCTGGGGCGCCCCATCAGGGACTATAAGGTGCACTTCGCAATAGTGGCGAGGGACTTCTTCGTGCCGCCGGCCAAACCGGAGATATTCGTTACGGACCACGAGGCGCTCATCACGGCAATGAACGCCGCCCGAGACCTCGGCGGCGCGGTGGCCAGCTTGAGGAGCTACGGTTGGCTCCCGGTCGAGGGCAAGGATTTCCGGGTCCAGTTCGACCGTGCTGCAGTCGGGGGTGCCGTAATCGAGGTGGAGACCTATTACCCGCTTGAGCGTGGCCCGGCTGCGCACCCCGAATGATATAGTTCCTAGCGGCGAAGGGGCGGCGAGGGATGCGCATCCGCGACATGAGCTGGCGGGATGTCGAGGCCTACCTGGCGCGGGACGACCGCGCGGTGCTGCCCATCGGCAGCACCGAACAGCATGCCGGGCTAAGCCTGGCGACGGATTGGATTTTGGCGGAGCGGGTAGCCGAGCAAGCGGCGGAGCCGCTGGGCGTCGCCGTCTTCCCCGCCCTGCCTTACGGCGTGACGCCCTATTTCACCGCCTTTCCCGGAACCGTCACCCTAACCGCCGAGACCTATCTCCGCGTGATCACCGAGGTGGTCGCGGGATTGGCGCAGCAGGGATTCCGGCGGATTCTGCTGGTCAACGGGCACGGTGGCAACTCCTTCGCCGCGGAGGCGGCGGCGGAAGCGGGACGGCGGGCCGGGGCGCAGGTGAAGCTTCACAACTGGTGGAACGCGCCGCGGACCTGGGCGCAGGTGATGGCCACAGACCCGGTCGCCGGCCATGCCTCCTGGATGGAAAACTTCCCCTGGACGCGGCTGCCCGGCGCTACCCCGCCGGAGGCGCGGAAGCCGCCATTGGACATGGCGGCGATGCGGGCGCTGGAACCGCGGCAGGTGCGGGAACGAATCGGCGACGGCAACCTGGGCGGGAAATACCAGCGCGCCGATGCGGAGATGGAGGCGATTTGGCAGGCGGGCGTCGCGGAGACGCGGCGGGCGATTGCCGACGATTGGGGTTAGGGCTCGATTTTGGGCGGCGAGGGCCGAGGGTCCGGCTGGCCGGCTCGGAACCCAGCGCGACGGGATCGAGCTCGCGAACTTCGGTTCGGCCCTTTTTTCCAAGCGTGGGAGCGGCTGGGTGGGGCGTTTTTCGGGTTGGGACCTATGGAAACGGCGATCTTGGTGCACGGCGGCTGCGGGCGGGTCGAGGAAAGCTCGCTGGCGGAGCGGCGCGCGGGCGTGCGGCAGGCGGCGGAGCGGGGCTGGGAGATTCTGCGCGCCGGCGGCAGCGCGCTGGACGCGGCGGAGGCGGCGGTGGTGGTGCTGGAGGATCTGCCGCTGTTCAACGCCGGGCGCGGCTCGGCGCTGACCCGCGACGGACGGATCGAGATGGACGCGGCGATCATGGACGGCGCCACGCGGCGGGCGGGAGCGGTGGCCTGCGTCAGCCGCGTCGCCAACCCCATTCGGTTGGCGCGGCGGGTGATGGAGGCCAGCCCGCACGTGATGCTGTGCGCCGCCGGCGCGGAGGCGTTCGCCGCGCAGCAGGGCATTCCCGCCTGCGATTGGCGGGAGCTGGTCGTCGCGGAGCGGCGAAGCCAGTGGGAACGGGAACATGGCACGGTCGGCGCGGTGGCGCTGGACGCAGGCGGCGGGTTGGCGGCGGCGACCTCCACCGGCGGCACCAGCGGCAAGCTGCCGGGGCGCATCGGCGACACGCCGATTATCGGCGCCGGCACCTACGCCGACCGGGCGACGGCGGTGTCCTGCACCGGCACGGGGGAATCCATTTTGCGCATGACGCTGGCCCGATTGGCGGCGCGGTGGCTGGAGCGGCTGGGCGATGGCCAGGCGGCGGCGGAACGGGCGCTGGCGGAATTGGCGGCGGAGGTAGGCGGCGAAGCGGGGCTGATTCTCGTCGCTCGCGATGGGCGCTTCGCCACCGCCCAGAACACGCCGCATATGCCGGTCTGCGCCATCCATGCGGGCGGCATCGAGGTGCGCGGCTAGATAGAAGTTAGGCACGCGATGGACGGCGGCGGCGCAGACAACGCGGCGAACGGCGGGAAGCAGCGAGCGCTGGAATCCCTGGCGGGAATGCCCGCCGGCGGTGCGCCCTCCGCGGCGCCGGCGGCGGCGGGCGGCGCGTATCCGCGGCGGGCGTTCCTGGTCTTGTTCTTTGTCGAGATCTGGGAGCGCTTCGGCTACTACGGCATGGCCTCCATCATGGTGCTGTACATGGTGCGGCGCCTGGGGCTGGGCGACGCGCGGGCGGACGCCATCTGGGGGGCGTTTTCGGCCCTGGTCTACGCCATGCCGCTGATCGGCGGCTATGTCGGCGACCGCGTGCTGGGGGCGCGGCGCACGCTGGTGCTGGGGGCGGCGGCGCTGGGGCTGGGGTACGTGTTTTTGGCGGTTCCGTTGCAGGCGGCGTTTTTTCCGGCCATGGGCCTCATCGCCATGGGCGGCGGATTGTTCAAGGTCAATCCCAACAACCTCGTCTCCCGCCTGTATGAAGGCGACCACTCCAAGCTGGATATTCTTTTCACCATTTATTACATGTCGCTCAACATCGGCTCCTTCGTCTCCATCCTGCTGACGCCGTGGATCGCCAACCATCCGCGGTGGGTGGTGACGGTCGCCGGCTTGCGCTTCGACAGCTGGCATTTGGCGTTTGGGCTCAGCGCCCTCGGGCTGACGGCGGGGCTGACCAGCTATGCGATTTGGCGGCGGTATTTGGCGCCGTATGGCACGGCGCCGGATTTCGCGCCGCTGCGCTGGGGCCGGCTGGGAATCGTTCTGCTGGCGTCGGCGGCCGGCGTGGGCGCGCTGGCGGAGATCGTCCGCCACCAAGCGGCGGCGGTGACGGTGGTGGGCATTTTCTTCGTGCTGATTGTCGTGATCTTCGCGCGCCTTCTGGCGACCGACGATGCCCGCGCCCGGGGGCGGGTGTGGGCCTGCATCGCCTTCACCGTGATGTCGGTGGTCTGGGCGGTGTACAACCAGCAGATTTACACCTCTCTGACGCTGTTCGCGCTGCGCAATGTGCGGCATCAGTTGCTCGGCGTGCACGTTTCGGCGGCGCAGTTTCAGGATTTAAATCAGTTTTGGCTGGTATTGCTGGCCCTGCCGCTGGCCTGGTTCTACCAGCGCATGGCGCGGACGCCGCGGGGCGATTTCTCCATGGCGGCGAAATACGCCGCGGGCTTGTATTTGCTGGCGATTGCGTTCTTGCTGTACGCCGGCGGCGGATGGGCGGCGCGCGGCGGCATGGTTTCGCCGTGGTGGCTGGTGGCGGGATATGGGGCGCAGTCGCTGGGCGAGCTGCTGATCAGCGCGTTGGGATTTTCCATGGTGGCGCAGCTGGTGCCGGAGCGGGCGCGGGGCATCACCATGGGCGCATGGTTCTTGGGCATGGGCGCGGGCATGTACGCCGGCGGCATGGTGGCGGGCATGGCCAGCGTGCCCGCGGGAATGACGCGGGCGGCGGAGACGCTGCCGTTTTACATGCATGTCTTCTTGTGGCTGGCCGCAGGCGCGCTGGTCTGCGCCCTGGCGGCGACGGCGATCGCGCCGCGGCTGAATCGCTATACCGCCGCGCCGGTCGCGGCCAAACCCGAACCGGCATAGGCGGCCGCGCGAACTCCTCGCCCACGGCGCGGCGCGCTGCATTGATGGGCGCGGCCCCCGCGAGACGATCCACGCCCATTCGCGTTCGCAGCGTGATATGCGGTTAGCCGCGTTGGGGTGCTGCGCGGTTACCCGCGCTTCGGACGATAGATGGCAGCGATGACGCCGGTGTCGGTGGTCTTGCTCCGGACCAGCTCGAAGACCGCCGTGGCGCCGCCGTCGGGAAACAGGCGGCGGCCGGAACCGAGCACGATGGGATGAATGAGCAAGGCGAACTCATCCACCAAGCCGCGGCGCAGCAACGACTGGATCAGAACCCCGCTGCCCATGATGATGACGTCCTTGCCCGGCGCTTGCCGCAGCCGGGCCACGCCATCGGCGGCTTCGCCGGCCAGAAGAATGGAGTTGTTCCACGGCAGCGGCTCGCGCAGCGTGCGGGAGGCGACATACTTGGGAATGTTTTCCAGGAACGCCGCATACGGGCTTTCGGTGCGCTTGGGCCAGACGGAATAAAAATGCTCGTATGTGCGGCGGCCGAACAGCAGCGCGCCGGTGTTGGCCATGACCTCGCCGGCGGCGGACATGGCGTTGTAGCCGGCGCCCCAGCCGCCGTGCGTGAAGCCATCGCGGCGGTCTTCCTCCGCGTTCGCCGGGCCCTGCATCACGCCATCGAGCGTGAGATTGATGAAGGCGACAATTTTGGCCATGGTTCCCGAGCTCCGTCGGTGAAGGCGTTGCCCGCGATCCGAGCGCCTCCGCATTCGGCGTTGATTGTATGCCAGCCGCTCCGCCGAAGGAAGCGTGTGCGCCCGAGCCGGCGGGCCGCCTCTCGCGGTTGGGGCCCAGGCCGGGGGAGAATTCGCAAGCATTGATAGGCGCGGGCCCCAGCCCCGCCGCTGGCGGGGCGTCCCGCTTCACGCGCCCGGGAATCTGCGCCCGCCGGCGACGATGCTCACCCGGGATGGGGCGGCTCACTCCAGACCGCGGCGCACCAGATTGCGGAACAGAATCACGATGATCATGGCGACCCAAAGGCCGAGGAAGATATCGGCGACGAAGACCGGAACATGGGTCAGCAGCAAGATGATCCAAATAGCGAAAAAAACCGCCCACAACCAATACCAGGGCATGGGACCGACCCCCAGGCGCCGCTGCCGCAGGCGCGCCTAAGCTTGGGATGCCGGACGAGCGGGCGTGGGAGGCCCCAAGCCGCCATGGATTGGCGCGGGCCGCAGCCCCGCCTGCAGCGGGGCATCCCGCTTTGATTGGCGCGGCGCGGGGCGCCGCTTATGCGCTCAGCTGGGCCAGGGACCGCGCCGCACCCCTTGCTCGGGCGCGCCGCAGCCTATTTCTGCGCGCCGTAGGCGCGCAGGGAGTTTCCCGGCCTTCCCGCACCCGCGTTGCCCCCGGGCAAACGGCGCGGGCCCCGCGAATGGCCATCGGGCCATTGCCGGGCCATTGCCGGGCAGTACTTAGGCAGTGGCGGAAGATGCGGCGGAGGCGGCGGGTGGCGGGGCGACGCCGCGCTGATTGAAGATGCGGCGGTAGAGCGACTCACGGCGCTGGGCGCGGGTGGCGGCGGTGGTGATGTAACGGATGCAAAGATCCCCGCCGGCGGCGCTGGGCTTGATTTGCACCACGGGGCTGAACTCCAGCTTGGCGGCGGCGATGCCCGCGGGCGCGGAGCCGCCGCGCCCGCGAGGGTGCGGCTCCCGGTGCTGTTCCTCCCACTCCTTGGCGGCCAAGGCGGCGTCAGCGCGGGTTTCCTCCTCGACCAAGCCGGCAATGGCGGCCAAGGATTGCGGCGTCCAAGGCGCGCCGCCGGCCGGGGCCAGGCGAATCTCATCCCACAACCATTGCCCGCGGGTGGAGAAATTGAAATAGGGTCCGGTGAACACGAAGCTGTTGGGCAGGTAGACCCGGCGTCCGGTGGCGTGGCCGGGCTCGGTCCAGTTGCCGGCTTCCTGCAATACGGTGCGCAACAGGGTAATTTCCACGACCTCGCCGTTGACGCCGTTGATTTCGACCCAATCGCCGGGGGTGACGCCGCGGCGGCCGATAACCACGAACCACCCGGCGAAGCTGAGGATGGTGTTCTCCAGGGCAACCGTCAGTCCGGCGCCGGCCAGGCCGAGGAAGGTGAGCCATTGCGCCGGCTTGCCGACCGCGATCAGCAGCAGCCAGATCAAGGCGACCGCTCCCAGCACGAAGCGGGTCAAGTGACGGACGGTATGGACGCGGCGGCGCTCGGTGCGCCAGCGGCGGACGGCGCGGCCCGCCAGCAAATCGAGGATCAGCAGGACGGCGAAGCCGGAGAGGATCTCCAGCCACATGCCGAGGGCGTCATGCAGGGCCAATTCCTGCTGCGCGACGGTGATCTCGACCCAACGCTGGTAATCGCCGGCGAGTTTCCGCTGGCGCTCGGCGGCGTGGTCTAGGCTGATCAGGCGGCGCTGGCCCTCGGCGAGTTCCTCGGCGTTATGCACCGCGCTTCTTGTTTGCGCGGCCATACCCCCGAAGCCGGCGCCGCGGCGGGCCTGGCGCAGGCGGGCCAGATCGCCGGCCATGCGCGCGGCATTTTGCGCCTCGGCGTGCTGCAATTGCGCATGCAGGCGGTTGTGCGCGGCGACGGCGGCGGCGGCGGCGGCGGCGCTTTGCGCCTGGGCCCAGCGCAGGGCCTTCAACTTGGCCGCCAGCAGATGCCAACTGGTGAACAGAACCGCCAGTCCTTGCGCGGTTTGCGGATTGCGCGCCGTGCTCTGCGCCCGCCAGCGCTGGCGGTATTTGGCCGCCAACTGCCGGGCCGACGACTGGTAGCGGCGTGCTTGCGCCAAGACCTGCTGCGGGTTCATCATGGCGGCGGCGCGGGCGCGGCGCAGATCCTGGCGGGCGTCTTCCAAGCGGGCTTGGTCCAGTTGCAACTGCGCCTGGGTCAGATCGCGTTCCGCCACCAGCCGGGGACGCCGCGCCGGCGGCGCGGCGGCGATTTGCTTCGCGAGGGCCTGGCTGGCGGCCTGCTCCCGGCGCAGCGCGGCCTGAGCGGCGTCGTAGCGGGCCCATTCCGGACCGCGATGATCCTCGGCCTCGTCGGCTTGCGCCGCCAGGCTATGCTGCAAGGCGGTGCGCACCATCGCCGCCGCGGTGGTCTGCGCCTGCCGCGCCAATTGCTGCTCCTCCGGCGTGTCCGCCAGCCCGGACATGGCGCTGGCGATGACCAGCGGCCGCTCATGGTGCGGAATCTGCATGCGGCGGCGGCCGCTGGTGGGAAACCCCGAAGCGCCCGACGCCAAACCGGTCCACCACCACGCCGCGGCGCAGCCCGCCAACAGGAGGGTAAATCCCAACCATCCCGCCGTGCGGGTCGAAATCTTGGCCATGCCGGTTCTCCTATCCTACGATGGCCCGTATGGGCCGGGCGCCAGGCGATTTGATTCACGCGGGCCCCAGCCCCGCCGCCGCCGGGGCGTCCCGCTTGGCGCGCGGCCTGTGGCATTCTGGCGGGTGGAAAACGCCCCGTCCTTTGCCCACCATTTCGCCGCCTCCCACGGCCGCGCCTGGCTGAACTGCGCCCAGCAGGGCCCGTTGCCCAACGCGGCGGTACGGGCCGCCCTGGAGGTGGTCGAAGACAAAGCCCGGCCCTTCCGCATGAGCGACGATCGCTATGCCGCCGTGCCCCGGGAGCTGAAGTCGCGGCTGGCACGGCTGATCGCCGCCAGAGAAAGTGAAATCGTCCTGGGCAATAGCGCTTCCTACGGCCTGCAAACGATCGCCAACGGCTTGGATTGGCGGGCGGGAGATGAAGTCCTGCTGCTGCGCGGCGATTTTCCCGCCTCGACACTGCCGTGGCAGGTGCTGGAGCGGCACGGCGTGGCGATCCGCTGGCTGGAGCCGCGGGGCGCCGCGCCGCGGCCGGACGAACTGGCGGGCGCGCTGGGGGCGAAGACGAGGGTGTTTTGCGCCAGTTGGGTCAATTCCTTCACCGGCGCGGCGCTGGATTTGCCAGCGCTGGGCGAGTGCTGCCGGCGGCGCGGCGCATGGTTCGTGGTCAACGCTTCGCAGGCGCTGGGCGCGCTGACGCTGGACGTCAGCCGGACGCCGGTGGACGCGGTCAGCAGTTGCGGCTACAAGTGGCTGTGCGGACCGTACGGAACCGGCTTTGCGTGGTTGTCGCCCCGGCTGCTGGCCGCCGTGCAGCCGACACAGGTCAACTGGTTCGCGGCGCAGCAGGCGGCGCTGGCGGCGGGACCACAGGGCGGCGCGCTGAATCACATGCGGGATCTCACCGTGCCGGCGGAGGCGATGGGCGCGGCGGCGCTGGATGTGTTCAACACCGCCAACTTCTTCAACTTCGTTCCTTGGACGGCGGCGCTGGACACCTTGCTGGACTGCGGACCGGCGCGCGTCGCCGCGTATGACCGCGATCTGGTGGCGCGCCTGCTGGCGGCTTTGGACCGCGACGCCTATCGCGTGCTGTCGCCGCAACCGGCGGAGTCGGCGATCGTGGTGGTCAGCCACCGCGACCCGGGCCGCAACGCGGCGATACACGCCGCCTTGGCGGCGGCGAGGGTGGACATCAGCTTGCGCGAAAACAACCTGCGTTTTTCGCCGCATTTTTGCAACACGGGCGAGGAGATGGACCGCGCCGCCGGCGAACTCCGGCGGCTGGCGTAGCCACCAAGCCGGCGGCGATAACCGCGGCGGCGTAGCATTGACAGGCGCGCGCCCCAGCCCCGCCGCCGGCAGGCGTCCCGCGAGCGGCGAGACCGGTTCCAGGAGAGTGCAATGGCGGACCAAACGTTACGCGGCCGCGTCGCGGTCGTGACCGGCGCCAGCAAGGGGCTGGGAAAAGCCATGGCGGTGGCGCTGGCGCGGTCGGGCGCGACGGTCGCCCTAGTGGCGCGCAGCGGGGAACTGCTGGCCAACGTCAAGGCGGAGATTGACGCCCTGGGCGGCGAGGCGCATGCCGTGGTCGCGGACCTCCGCGAGGAATCCGCGGTCGGCCGAATGGCCGGGCAGGTCCGGCGCGCGGCCGGGTCGCCCGACATCCTGATCAACAACGCGGGAATGAATCTCCGCAAGCCGCTCCAGGATTTCACGCTGGAGGAATGGCGGCTGGTCATGCAAACGAACCTCGATAGCGCGTTCCTCTGCTCGCGCGCCTTTGTTCCGGGAATGATCGCGAAGCACTTTGGCCGCGTCATCAACATCGCCTCCACCATGGCGCACGTGGCGCTGGCGCATCGCACCGCCTACTGCGCCAGCAAGTTCGGCCTTTTGGGAATGACCAAGGCCCTGGCGCTGGAGCTGGCGCCGCACGGCGTCACCGCCAACGCCATCAGTCCGGGGCCATTCGCCACGGAAATGAACACCAGCCTGATGCAGGACCCGGTGCGCCACGCCCAGTTCATTTCCCACATCCCCGTCGGCCGCTGGGGCCAGGCGGAGGAACTCGGGCCGCTGGTTACGTTTCTCTGTTCGGAGGCGGCCGGGTTTATCACCGGCGCCGACATCCTGATTGACGGGGGCTGGACGGCGCAGTAGGAACCGCCGCGGCGGAGTCCGAGATTACGCGCTGCGCGACCCCGGCTGCGGCCGGCCGCGGATCAGCGCACGGCGGCGGGCCGCGCTGCGGCCTTCCCCGCCCTCTTTGCTCCCCGAGCAAAAGGCGCGGCCCCCGCGATAGGCTAGCAGTGCCGGCGGCGTGAGCGCTCGGCCGCCGGCTTGCGAGGAGCCCTTATGACCGACGTTTCCCTGCCGCGGCAGATCCGCCGCCTACGTATTGTTGCCGCCGCCGCCACCGTGATCGCGGCCGCCGCGCTGCTGATCGCCGCCGCGGCGGTGCACGCCGCGCGCGATGCGACCTTCGACACGCTCACCGTGCATCGCCTGATCCTCCGGGATCAGCGCGGCCGCCTGGCAATGGTGCTGACCAACCACGACCAGCCGATGCCGAGCATCGTCAATGGGCAGCGTTTTCCGCGCAGCGGCGGCGGCGGCAACGAGATTATCTTTTACAATCGCCTGGGCAACGAGCAGGGCGGGCTGTTGTGGACCGGCCGGCGCGGCGGACGCGACGGCGCCCGGCGGGCCGCCAGCGCCGCCAGCAGCACCAACGTCTTGTCGTTCGACACCGTGAACACCGATCAACTGCTGCAAGTGGACGACGGCGACGACCATGGCCGCTTCTTTTCCTACATCACCGGCTGGAACCGCGCCAACTTCAACCAGCCGCGGTACCTCCGTCTGTTTCGGCGCCTTGCCGCCGCCAAAACCCCCGCCGCCCGCCGTGCGGTTCTGCACAGCCCGGCCGGACAGGCCTATCTGCACGCCACGGCGCGGCGATACCTGGTCGGCTACAACCGCCGCAACACCGCGATGGTGATGCTGGCCGACGCGCAGGGCCGGCCGCGCATCAAGATGTTCGTGACTCCGGCGGGCAAAGCGGAGCTGGAGCTTTTAAGCGCCACGGGCGCTGTCGTCGCCCGCTATCCCCATTAACGCGGCATTGATGCGGCGCGGCATTGCCCGGCGCGGGCCGGCGGCTGTCCCACGGGCTGCATTGCGGCCGGCGCCGGCCCCGCGAGTTGCGGGTACTTGCTCCCGGTAGGCGCCTGCGGGCCTGCCGGCCCGCGCCCACGGGCTAAGGCCTGTTCCACGCTCCCGGCCCCGCCGCGTCCCGGCCCCACATCCGCACGCCGCCGGGGCCGCGCCGAGGCTACTGCCGCCGCTGCTGCCGCCGCTGCTGCCGCTACATCATCGGCTTTTGCGCCATGGGCTTGTTCGGCGGCATGCGACCGCCCCCCATGCCGCCCATCCCATGGTGCATCCGCATCATCATGCGGGCATGCATGGCTTGCAGGCGGCGCCATTGTTCCGGCGTCAGCACGCGCCGCATGGTCAGGCGGAAATGCACGCCGGCCTGCGCCGACGCCAGGCGCTGCTGTTCGATCCGGGCCAACTGATGGTCAATGGCGGCCTCGTTCGGCTGCGCCGCCATCATCAGGCGGGCGACTTCGAGGCGGCGCACCTGCTGATTGGCGCGGTCCATGATGCGGGTCTTTTGCCATGTGAAGAAGGCAGCACTCAGCTTCTGCGCCTGCTCCGCGGTCAAACCCAGGCGCCGCTTCAGCATGGACCAATGCGCCATCATGCCCATGCGGCCCATCGGACCCATCATGCCCGCGCGCATGCCGCCGCGCATGGCCATGCCTCCGCGGCGGCCCCAGCCGCCCTCGCGCTGCATCCCGCCGCGCCACCCCATGCGCCGGATGATGACTGTGCGCCCCGGGCCGCCGCAACCGGCATCGCGGATGCGAACCGCAACTTGCCGGGCCGCCAAGACTTCGGGCCCCCCGGGCCCTTGCGCCCACGCCAGCGGCGCCAGCGCCACCAGGCCCGCCGCCGCAAGAAGTGCAATGTGCTTGTTCATATTTCCTTTCACGCCCGCTGGAGCGATGGGGTTACGCCCCTCAACGGAGGTCCGCAACGCGGCCGGTGCGTATTGGTACGATTTGGCGGGAGTGGGCCGCTCGCCTTCGGCGCGCGCCACGCGGGCGGCGAGCGCAGGGCGGTTTCCGTTGCGGTATGGATAGCCGCGGTGCGCGGACCCAACGATGGCGACCGGCGTGGAAGGACGTTCCCCACCCAGCGCCGGGCGCCATCGTTTCGCTCGCTCTTCACGATTGGTTGCCGGCGGCCAAGGAAAAGGTTCCCGGCTTTATTGGCGCGGGCCCCCGCGCGCCTGCGCCGCTCGGGGTTGCGACCGCGGGCTGAAGCCCGCGGTACACCGGCTAAAGCCGGTTCCACGGGGGCGGGGCGGCGGCACGGACTCACTGCTTGGCGCGGGCCCCGGCCCCGCCGCCGGAGCGCCGGCCGCGGAGACAAACCAGCGGAGACAAACCGGCGGCAGTACACTAACCCCACTCACGCCAAACAGCCCCACTCACCCGGGAGTGATGGGTGACGGGTCGGCGAGACACAGGAGAACCAATGTCAGACTATTCGCGCCGAGACTTCGGCAAGCTGGCCGCCATCGGGCTGCCGCTGATGGCCCAACCCAAGGCTTGGGCCGGCGGACCCCGCCCCAATGCCGCCGACGAGCCGCGCGCCGCCGGAGATGCGCCGCCGCAGTTCTTCCCGCCGCGCCAGGCGGAGGCGCCGGTGCCCGCCCCCGCGGGCGGCTGGAAGGCGCATATGGGCCTGGAGCTGTACACGGTGCGGGACCTGATGGCCAAGGACCAGGAAAAGACCATGGCCGCGGTCGCGGCGATCGGCTACAAGGAAGTGGAGCCGATTGATTACGGCGGGCTGAGCCCGAAGCAATACCGCGCGCTGCTGGACCGCTACGGGCTGGTTGCGCCCAGCACCCACGCCATCACGCCGCCGGGACCGGGGCTGGAGAAGCGGTTGGAAGGTTATCAGATCATCGGGCATAAATACACCTGGATCTTTCCGACGCGGCCCCTGCCGCCGGGCTTTCACTTTCCGCCTCCGCATCCGGCCCATCACGGCGGCCACCACGCGCCGCGGAAGCCGTTCCACTTCCCCGCCGCGACGCCGGAGTCCACCAAGCGGGACGCGGAGACCTACAACCGCTGCGGCCGGATCGCCAAGAAGTTCGGCATCCAGATCCTGATCCACAACCACGCCATCGAGTTCGAATATTTCCCCGGCACCACGCGCTGCCCGTACGACATTCTGCTGGCGGAGACCGACCCGGAACTGGTGGTGATGCAGCTAGACATCGGCTGGTCCTCGGTGGCGGGCGTCGGCGCGCTGGATCTGTTCCGCGCCCATCCCGGCCGCTTCGTGCTGTGGCATGTGAAGGACGTGATGGACCTGAACTACCTTTTCCCGCAGCCGATCATGAGCGAATGGCAGCGCATGATGGCGTCGGGACGGAAGATCGTTCCAGTAGGACAGGGAGACGTGAGCTATCACCCCATCTTCGAGCAGTGGAAAACCGCCGGCATGCTGCATTTCTGCGTGGAGCAGGATAACGCGGCGCAGTGGGGCGATTCGGTCGCCGCCGCGCGCACCAGCTATCGCGCACTGCTCGAACTGCTGACCTAATCCGATCGCTAAGCGCGGGGCCTAGCCCCGCCGCGGGCGGGCTTCTCGCGCACGCGCCGCGGACCGCGCGCCGTCCAGCCTAGGCCCAAAGCCGAAGCTGGGCGGTGGCGGCGGCCGGCGTTGCGGCTTCCGCGGGTGGATGCAGCGGCAGGCCGATGCGCGCCGCCAGCTTGGCGACGCGCGCGGCCAGCCGTTGGCGATAGGCGGCGGGCAGATACGGCGAGGCCGCGAACTGGCGGCGGTAGGCGGCGGCCAGGCGGGGAAACCGCTGTTCTAAAAATGGCAGGAACTGCGCGGCGGCGGCGGGTTGCAGAAACAGCCCGCCGGCGGAGAAAAACGCCGCGCCGGCGTCTTGGGCGGCGGCCATCAGCGGCGCCAGGTTTTCCTCGGAGTCGGTGATGCCGGGCAGCACCGGCGCGCACATCACGCCGGCGACCAGCCCGGCGGCGCGCAGGCGGCGCAGCGCGTGCAGGCGCAGATCGGGGCGGGGCGCGCGCGGCTCCAGCCGCCGCGCCAGGGCGTGGTCCGCAGTGGTGATGGTGAGGCGAATGACCAGGCGGTTGGCGGCGGCCACCCGCGCCAGCAGGTCAATGTCGCGGACCACCAGCGCGCTTTTGGTCACCAAACCCAGCCGCAGATCCCGGGCCCCGGCGAAGACTTCCCATAAGGAGCGGGTCACGCCGAATTGCCGCTCCGCCGGCTGATACGGATCGGTGGCGGTGCCGATGGCGATGCTTTCCCCCGGCCGCACCTTGCGCAGCTCCCGCCGCAGGTGCTCGGCGGCCTGGCGCTTGGCGAAGATCTTGCGTTCGAAGTCCGCCGGCCGGCGCAGCTCCAAAAACTCATGCGCGTAGCGCGCGTAGCAATACTGGCAGCCGAATTCGCAGCCGCGATAGGGGTTGATGGTCCATTGAAACGGCACGCGGCGGGAGCGGCAGCGGGTGAGGATGCCGCGCGTTTCGATGGCAAAAAACTCCACGCCGCGGTGCGGCGCGAGCGCCTCGGCGGCGGCGGCCAAGGCGGCGCCGGCATTCCCCGCCGGGCGCTGGGTTAGGACCGCCGCGGCGCCCGCCGCTGCCGGCTTGGGCCCGCGTTCCCGCCCAAACCCAGGCCCAAGCCCCGGCCCCAGCCCCGGCGCAAGTCCCGGCGCCGGTTCCGGCCATAAAAGCGCGCTAGACGGCCCGCTAGACGAACGCCCCATGGCGGGCCGGGCCGGAGTCGCCTCCGCCGCGGCTTCCGCCGCCCGCTGCGCCGCCGCCCTCCCTGGCCCGCCCATGGGGGCATTATCTTCGCTTTTTATTCGCCATGCAAGGCGCGCGGCCGCGGACTGCTAACGCCGGGCGGGAGGGCCGTCCGGCATCAAATATTGCTCCAAGAACCGGGCGGTGGCGCGATAGGCGCGCATCCAGGTATGCCAGCGCAGAAAGACGTGCACCTCATCGGGAAAGACCAACTGCTGGAAGGGCACGTGCGCCGCGCGCAGGCGCTGCACCAAATCCACGGTCTGGCAGAAACAGACGTTGCGGTCGTCATCCCCCTGGATGAGCAAGACCGGCGACTTCCAGGTGGAGATGTAGGCGTCGGGGGAGGACTTCCAGGCCACCTTCTTGGCCGCGGCCAGATCGGAGGCGGTGGGATCGTGGATCCGCCATACATGGATGCCGTGCATGTCCACGCCGGCGGCGAAAAGGTTGGAGTTTTTGGCCAAGCCCATGGCGGTGAGAAAGCCGCCATAGGAACCGCCCCAGAGGCCGATGCGACGGGGATTGACATAGGGCAGCTTCCGCAAATACCGCCCCGCCGCCCACACGTCCTGATATTCGCTGGCGCCGCGCGGGCCGGCATGCGCGGGATAGCGGAAATGGAAACCATACATGATGCCGGTGCGGTAATTGACCGCAAGCACCACGAAGCCTTGGTTCACCAGGTATTCGTTCTCGGCATAGGCGTTGTGGTAATAGCCCATGGAGTTGAAGCCGAGCATCATTTGGCGCATGGAGCCGCCGTGCACGAAGACCACCGCCGGCAGCCGTCCGCGCCGGCCGCGGGGCACGAAGAGCTGGGCATGCAGGGTGAACAAGCCGTCGGGGCTGGGGAAGAGGACCTGTTTGGGAGCGACCATCTGCGCCGACGGGTAGTTCTGGATGAGCCCGGCGGCCAGCATGCGGCGCCGGCGGTGGCCGATGACGAAGGGCATGGCCGGGACGGTGCCGCTGGAGCCGAGGCATAGCAGATAGCGGCCGTCGCCGGTTTGCACCGGCGTCCATTCGATGGTCTCGCCGGCGGTGATGGCGTGCTGCGGACCCCCGGCCAGCGAAACCTCCCAGATATGGCGGCGGTCCACGTCATTCTGGTTGGAGGAATAGAACAAGGCCCGGCCGTTGGCGCTGAGCGTAACGTCCTTGACGTCGAAATCCCCGGGCGTCAGCTTGCGCACGGCGCCGCTGGCGGGATTCAGCAGATAGAGATGCATGTGGCCGTCGCGCCAGGACGGCATGACGATGCCCAGGCGGGTGAAGAGGAAATCCTTGGGCATGAACTGCCAGCCGGGATAGGTGTCCTCGGGACGGCCGCCGCTGGAAAAGATTTCGCGGCCACGGCCGGTCGCGGCGTTGGCCATCCAGATCTGATAGGGCCGCGGGCGCCAGTGCAGGATGGGGGCATGCAACATCAGGCCCGGCTGGCGGACAAAAGCGATCCGGCGGCCATCGGGCGACCAGCGCGGCAGCGAGTCCCGATCCACGCTGGGCGCCAGATACGTCAGGCGCTGGCGGCCAAAGCGATAAACGGCGATGAAGCCGTGGTCGCCGCGCTGGCTGGCGAAGGCGATGGCCTTGCCGTCGGGCGACCAGCGAGGATCCATGTTGTGGCCGCGAACGTAGCAGAGCACGCGCGCGGGCTGAGCGCCGCTGACCGGGGCGATCCAGATCTCGCTCCGCGCCGCCCACGCCGCCCACCGCCCGTTGGGCGAGAGCTCGATATCCTCGCAACCCTCGCCTTGGCACTGCATTTCGCCCAAGTCGCGCGGCTGGCCGGCGAGCGGACCAGCGAGCTGGACCGCCCAAACATCTTGATGCGGGCGGGTCACCAGGCTGGCGGGATCGGCGACCTGGCCCTTGGCGTTGGTGGAACTGCCCAGGGCGTAGACCGCCGTGCGGCCATTGGGGGTCAAGCGCAGGCTGCGAATGACGCCGCCGTCATCGGCGGTGTAATGCGTGATTTGGCGCGGCTGGAAGCGCGGCCCATCGGCCACCCAAACGTTGCGCACGCCACGAATATCGAAGACCCACGCCACCCGGGCGCCGTGCCGCGCGGCGGTCAGCTCGGAGGGGAAGGCGAAGTCCATCGCCTGGCGCAAGGTGAAGCTGCCGGCGCGCGGCGGCGCATTCGCTGTCCCGGGCCGGGGTTGCGGCGGCCGGGCCGCGGCGATGGTGACGGCGAAGGTGACGAGGAGAACAATCGCGGTTGCGCACAGACCGGAGCGGGACATGTGGCGAGGATACGGGGTTTAGTGGCTAGGGTCCAGGGTTGGGGGACACCGCGTCGCGGGCCTTGCCTGGCACGGACCGCGGCCCGGCCGCGCCGAGCGCGACCCCACGCAAGCCAGAGGCATACCCTGCCATGCGCGCCGCAGCCGTGGGGTAGGGCTCCCGCCCTGCGTGCGCACGAATGCTCTGATGACGTCCAGCCATCGGCGGGGCCGTCGCCTTCCGGGCGGCGGGAAATGCGGTGGTCGGGATGGCGGTCCGCGAGTTCCGTCGCGGCGGGCGCTGGCCTGGTGGACGCCTGCGGGCTTAAGCCCGCCGCACACGGGCTAAAGCCCGTACCACGCTCTGCGCGCAGCCGTGTGCGAGCCGCGGCATTTTCGCGCCGCCTTGGCCCAGGCGCAATGCGATCGGCGCGGCCGGCGGGGTTGGCAGCAGCTTAGAGGTGGAGGTGAAAGCGGAGGCCGTAGACCTGGAGCGGGCCGCGGGCGCGGTTGTAGCCGGGATTGGTGAAGAATTGCACGTCGGGCGCCAGCGATATTCCGCGCCACACATGCAGGTTGTAATACAGTTCCTCGATGCGCTCCCGGCCGTAGGTGAGCGCGCCGTCGCCCAGCTGGAAGCCCAGCCCGCCGGCGGCCAAATAGGCCTGATGGGCGGAGGAGATGCCGTTGCTGATGAAGGCGAAGCCGGCGTGGTCGCGCCGCCGCCGCCACAGCCGGCCCGCGACCTGCGCGCCCGCCTCCACGGTATTGTTCACTTCGGTGTAGCTGTAGCTTTCCTGCGCGCCATTGTTCCAGCCGGCGCGGGCGAACAAGCCGAGATCCGGGCCCACCGCCTGCTGCCAGTTCCAGGCGAAACCGTACTCGGAGGCGGGTATAGCCACCGCGTTGACGTTGGGGACCGGGGTGCGGCCGGCGCGCCAAGCGGCCAAGGCATTGGCGAAGCTGCCCATGCGGGCATGATCATCAAAAAACAACAGGCGCATCTTGCCGTTGGAGGCAGGGGCGTACGCCCAGTCCACCTCGGCGTTTTCAGCGCGAAAGACGCCCAGGTCCAGGCTGAGGAACTCCTGGTTGGGCAGTTTGGTCATCAGCGCCTCGGCGAAGCGCAGCGTCCAGGGACCATCGTCGAACTCGGCGTAGGCGGCATACGTGTAGCCGCGGGTGTTGGCGGCGTAATCCCAGGCGCCGTTATTGTCCGCGGTCCAGTTCATGAACTGGCTGTGATCGGAATTGGCGTAGGCGTTGCGGTCGAAGAAATCCGCCAGCGACATCTTCCCGAAGTACAGTTCCAAGCGCCGGCGGTCCAGGCGAGGGGCCAGCTCCAGGTAATTCGGGGTATTGGCGATGCGCCCGCCGCCGAGACCGAGGTTCCAGTGCAGCATGCCGCGGGCCGCGTAGGGAGCGGGCGACAGCGCCACACCGCCGGCGCGCACGGCATCAAGGTTGGGGAAGCCCGCCAGGCCGGTCGTGCCGCTGAGGCCGGAGCCGGCGGAACTTTCCTCGTCATACAGAAACTCCAGACTGCGGGTCAGGCGAATGCCGGCGAAGACGGTCTCCACCGTGGAGGTGGCGGTTTCGGCGATGTTCTTGAAGCTGTTGGGGCCGGAGTAGGCGGCTGCAAAGGCCGGATTGTGCTGGGTGATGACGTTCCATTGCGCCGCGTACCAGATGCGATCCCGCAAGGGCCGCCGGGCCCGCTTGCCGCGCGCATGATTGCCTGGCGCGGGCCCCAGCCCAGCCCGCGGCGGGGCGTCCCGCTCCGATCGGCGCGGCGCGGAGCGCCGCTTAACCCGCAGGCTGGGAGCTCCGTTCGCTCCAGCCCCCGCCCGCGCGCCGCGGGGGCCGCGCCGCCGCGCCGGCGTAGGCCAACCGCGGTCTTCTTCCGCGCGCCGTAGGCGCGCAGGGAATGTCGCGGCCTTTTCGCGCCGACTTTGCCCCCGGCGCAAACGGCGCGACCCCCGCGAATGGCGGTGGCCGTGGGCACGCCGGCCCTTTTCCGGCCGCGGGGCGGGCGCCGCGGCCCAGGCCATGGGAACCACCGCCAGAAACATGAGCATGACGCGAAATGTCCGCATGTTATTGCCTTGCACCCAACCTGAATTCCCAGCCTAACCCGCGGGCGCGCGTGCCACCGGCACGAAATGCGGGGTTGCGCGCCAGCGCACAACTTCGCGCGGCGGCGGGGCGGGTTTCGCACGCCGCCACGCCGCGCGGGCGGAGCGAGGGGGGTGGCGCGATCGCTTAGGGCTCGCGGAGAATGGCGGCGGGCTCGGAATGCGCGGCGCGGCGGGCGGGCAGGTAGCAGGCCGCCGACGCGACGAGCAAGAGCGTGACGAGCGCGACGGCGAACACCACGGGATCGCCGGCGGAGACGCCGTAGAGCAGCGAACCGAGCCAACTCGTGCCCCACCAGGCGGCCAGCAACCCGGCGGCGGCGCCGGCCAGCGCCAATACCATGCCCTGGCCGGCCACCAAGCGGAGAACCTGGCCGCGTTGCGCGCCCAGGGCCAGGCGGATGCCGGCCTCGCGGCGGCGGCTGGCGGCGATCTGCGCCATGGTGCCGTACAGGCCGACCGCCGCCAACAGCAGCGCCAGCGCGGTGAACAAACCGAGCAGCCAGGTGGCGAAGCGCAGCCGCGCGAAGGCGCCGGCCACCAACGACGACATGGATTGCACGGAGAAGACGGGAAGCTGCGGATCCAGCCGCGCCACGGCGGCCCGCAGCGGGCCCACCGCCGCCAAGGCCGGACCCGCGGTGCGAACGACCACGGTTTGATCACCGAAGAAGAAAAACTGGCGCTCGGTGAAATAGATCATCGGCGCGACCGGACGGCGGAAGGAATCGCGGCGGATGTCGCCGACTTCACCCACGATTTGGGTTTGGAGCTTTCCCGGGCCAAAGCGGACGTCCAAACGCCGGCCGACTGGGTTTTGGCCGGGCAGGTAGCGCCGCACGAAGGCCTGGTTGACCAGGATGACCTCCGGCGATTTGGCATTGTCCGTAACTTGGAAATCGCGGCCCCGCAGCAGCGGCGCGCCCAGGGCATGGAAATAATCCAGCGTGACGACGTTGAACGGGACGTCCGGCCGCTGGGCGGCAGGCTGCGGATGGAGCGGCCAGTTGATGGTTACGGCATAGGGAGGATTGCCGGTGAACGGCGCGGAATGGCCCGAGCCGGCCGCCAGGATGCCGGGCTGCGCCTCCAAGCCGGCGGCCAGGCGATTGTAGAAGCGGTTCATTTGCGGCGGCGAATAGCGCGCGGTCGGTAGGCTGACCGCGGCGGTCAGCAGATGGCGGGGCTGGAAGCCGGGGTTGACCGCTTGCAGGCTGGCCAGGCTGCGGATCAGCAGGCCGGCGGGGATCAGCAGAGCCAAGGTCAGGGCGAACTCGGCGGCGACCAAGACTCCGCGCCAGCGCCGCTGGGAGCGGCTGTGGCTGCTGCCGCGCCCGCCCGCCTCCAGCACCAGGCGCAGATCGGGACGGGCCAGGCCGGCGGCGGGCAGCCAGCCAAAGAGGAGCCCGGCGCCGAGGCCCACGCCGAGGGCGAACAGCAGCACCGGCCAGCTCAAACCGGCCTGCGCCAAACGCGGCACGCCGTGTGGCGCCAAGCGCAACAAGGCGGGCATCGCCAGCCAGGCCAAGGCCAGCCCCGCGACGCCGCCGAGCAGGCCCAGCACGGCGCTTTCGGCCAATAGCTGCCGCGCCAACTGGCGTTGCCTGGCGCCCAAGGCCGCCCGCACCGACAATTCCTGCCGGCGGCCGGCGCCGCGCGCGAGCAGCAAATTGGAAACGTTGGCGCAGGCGATCAGCAGCACCAATCCCACGGCGGCAAACAACAGCCACAGCGTGCGCCGCGCCGGGCCGGCGACGGCGCGCTGCTCTGCCTGCGCGCGGATTGCAAGGTGCGCGTCAGCGGCGGGATACCGCCGCGCCAATTGGCCGGCGATGCCCGCCAGCTCCGCTTGCACCCGCGGCAGCGCCACGCCGGCGCGGCGGCGGCCGATCAGATGAAACAACCGCAGGCTGCGCTGTTGAGTAGGCGGGGTTTTTCCCACTTGCAATGGCGCCACGGTGGTCCATACCCCCTGGCGCTGGCCGAGAGGAAAATGGAAGCCGGCGGGCATGACGCCGACGACGGCGTAATTCTGGCCGTTGAGAACGATGCGCCGGCCTAATGCCGTTGGGTCGCCGCCGAAGCTTTGCACCCAAAGCCGGTGGCTGAGGATGGCGGCGTTGGCGCCGCCGGCCGCGCCGGGCTGGTCGTCGCCGCGGCGAAAGCCGCGGCCTATGGCCGGTCGCACGCCCAACACATGGAAGATGCCGCCGGCGGTGATCATGTCATTGACCTCGCGCGGCTGGCCGCGGCCCGTGAGGGCGACGTCATCGCCGACATAGGCCGCAATGCCGGCGAGGGTTTTCGCCCGCCGCCGCAGGCTGAGGTAATCGGGATAGGAATGGGTATCCGGGCCGATGGCGACCAGCTGCCGCGGCTGGGCGAACGGCAGGGGCGCCAGCAGCACCGCGCGCACGGCGCTGAAGATGGCCGTGTTGGCGCCAATGCCGAGCGCGAAGGTCAGAATGACGACGGCGGCGAAGCCGGGCGATCGGCGCAACTGGCGCAGAGCGGAGCCGATATCAAACCCCATGGCGTACCTCCCATCATCCTCGACATCGTTCGGCCGGCGGCGGGGGTGGAACTCGGCTCGGAGCGGCGCCCAGGCTAACTCTCACGCAGCGCCGCGGCGGGATCGGTGCGGGCGGCGCGGCGGGCGGGCAGCCACGCCGCCAACGCGCCCGCCGCCAGCAGCGCGGCGACGACGGCGGCGATGGTCGCCGGATCCGAGGGGGCGACGGCGTACAGCAGGCTGGCCACCAGACGGCCGGTCGCCAGCGCCGCCGCCACGCCGATCACCAGGCCGACGGCGACCGGCGCCATCGCCTGGCGAATGACCTCACCGGCCAAGGCGCCAGGCCGCGCGCCCAACGCGGAGCGAATGCCGATCTCCTGGGTACGGCGGCTCACCGCATACGCCACCACGCCGTAGACGCCGAGGCCGGCGAGCAACAACGCCGCCGCGGCAAATAGCGCCAACAGGCTGGCTTCAAACCGCTGCGGGCCCAGCGCCGCCGCCACCACGTGATTCATGGTCTTAAAGTTCTGCACGGGCACGGTGGGATCCACCTTCCAAACGGCGCGCTGGATCTGCGGCGCTAGAGTGGCCGGCGCCAGGCGGGAACGCACCGCCACCACGGTTTCCACCCAAGGAAACGTCCAGTAGGGCTGGTAGACAACGTTCGCCGCGCGCTCGGTCGGCCGTTCCAGAACATCGGTGGCGATGCCGATGACGCGTAGCTGGGCGCTGCCGTCGCTGAATGTTTTCCCGATGGGAGATTGCCCAGGCCATAACGCGCGGGCCATATGGCGGGAAATCACGACTTCATCGGGGGAGGCTTTCTGATCGGCGGCGGCGAAGCCGCGCCCGCGGAGAATGCGGATGCCCAGCGTGGAGAATACGCCGGGGCTGACGAAACGCACCTGCGCCAGAGGTTGTTGTTCGGCGGGCGGATGCCGGCCGGGGATTTGGATGGCGTCGAACCACGCATCGCCGGCTAGGGGCAGGGAGGATATTAGCGCGGCGTGGGCCACGCCGGGCACGGCGCGCAAATTGGCCAAAACTTGGCCATCGAAACGGAGAATCGCCGCGTCTTTCTGGTAATAGCTCGAGCCGGGCAGCACCAACTTCACGGTCAAGACATGGCTGGTGCGGATACCGGAGGGCCGGCCGGTCAAGGTCCACAGGCTGCGCAGAAACAGCCCGGCGGCGATCAGCAGCACCGCGCCCAGCGCCACTTCGGCGGCCACCAGCGCCTCCCGCCAGCGGCGCGCGGAACGGCTTTCAGAGAGCGACCGGCCGCCGCTGGCGAGCGCCAGCTGGGGATCAGCGCGGCCGGCGCGCCAGGCGGGAGCCACGCCGAAGAGAATGGCGCTGACCATGGTGACGGCGGCGGCGAAACCGGCGACGCGCCAATCCCAAGGCACGCCATGCGCCGGCGTCCAACCTGCGGGGATCCAGGCCAGCAATGCCGCCTCACCCCACCAGGCCAGCAACAGGCCAGCCGCGCCGCCGGCGACGGCCAGCAGCAAGCTTTCGGCGAACTGGGAACGCATCAAGCCGGTCCGGCCGGCGCCGAGCGCAGCGCGTACGCCCATCTCCCGGCCCCGGCCGGTGGCCCGGGCCAAGGCCAGATTCGCCAAATTGACGCAGCCGATCAGCAGCACCGCCAGCACCGCCGCCAACAGAAGCCATAAGCCCTGCCGCGCCGAGCCCGCCAGCGCCGTTTGCACCGGCGTCAGGATGGTCCAGATGTGGGCGGAAGGCGCGTAGCGGTGGGTAAGCTGGTTTTCGATGGCGTCCAGCTGCGCGGTCGCCCGCTCCGCGGTCACGCCGGGCCGAAGCCGCGCGATGACCTGATAGTTGTAATCGCCGGCGAGGGAATCCGCCGACGGACCGTGGAAGGCGATGCCGATGGGCGCCAGCAGGCTCGGCCGGCCAGTGATGAAGCCGCCGCGGAAGGGCCAACGGAAGCCGGGCGCCAAGACGCCGACGACCGTGTGCGGGTGATTGTCGAGGGTGACGATTTTGCCGAGGATCGCGGGATCGGAATGAAACCGCGCCGCCCACAAGCGATGGGTCAAGATGACGACCGGCGGACCGTTGGGCGCGTCCTCGGAGGGGCGTAAGATGCGGCCCAGTTGCAGCCGCGCGCCGAGCAGCGGCAGAAAGTTGGCCGAGACGCGGCCGGCATTGAGCTGGGCCGGCGGCTCGCCGGTTTGGGTCAAGTCCATCCAGCCGCCCTGGGCAATGGCCATGCCCGAGAAGGCACGCGCCCGCTGCCGCCAGACGTGGAACTGTTCAGCATTGTCCGGGATCCAGGGCTCTTGCAGCTTGGCCGCCATGGCGGCGTCTTCGTGGATGACGAACAGCCGGCCCGGCTGGCGGTAGGGCAGCGGGGCGAGCAGCACGGCGTTCACCACGGTGAAAATCGCCACGCAGCCGCCGATCGCCAGCGCCAGCGTGGCCACTGAGATGAATGTGAAGCCCGGGGCTTGGCGCAGCGAACGCGCCGCTTGCCGCAGTTCCCGCCATGCGGTCATATATATGCTCCAAGTGATACACTTTTATGCATGCCACGCACCACATTGATGATTGATGACGTTCTGTTCCGGCAATTAAAGCGGCGCGCGGCGGAGCAGGGCCGCAGCTTCCAAAGCGTGGCCAACGAGGCGCTGCGCCAGGGCCTAGGGCCCAGCGCGCCCGGCAAATACAGGCTCAAATTGCAGGGCTGGAGCAGCGAGCCGGCGCCGGGGCTGACGTGGGACGACTTGGCCAATCGTGAGGTTCTGTTTGACATTTTCGATGGCCGACGGTAGCCATGCGGGCCCTGGACACCAACATCTTGATCTACGCCGAGGACCGCGCCAGTCCGCGACGGGAGACGGCGCTGGACCTGCTGCAATCGCTGGCCAACGGACCCGCGCCGTGGGCCATCCCCTGGCCCTGCATTTATGAGTTCCTGCGCGTGGCCACTCATCCCCGCGCCTTGCGGTCGCCGCTGCCGATGTCCATCGCGCAATCCGACCTGCGCGCGATCACCGCGTCCCCCAGCCTTTTGCTGTTGACCGAAACCGAACGTCATTTGGACGTGCTGGAGCAGGTCCTGCGCGATTCCGGCGCCACCGGGAGCTTGTTGCACGATGCCCACATCGCCGCGCTGTGCATCGAACATGGCGTCTCCGAACTGGTCACCGCCGACCGCGACTTCCGCCGCTTCCGGGGGCTGCGCATTCGCGACCCTTTTCGCGATTGAGGCGGCGGCTGGGAGCTGCGCCGGGACGCCATTCGCGGCGGAATTGGCGAGCCGGGCCATAGCCAGAATGCATGCACGCCGCCGCCCAAAGCCGGGCGCTGGAAAATCAAGGAGTTAAGCGCAGCGGGGGATGGCGGCAGCGTTCGCTTTTGGGACGCGGCTGTCCGGTCGCGAACACCGGTACGCGAACACCGAAAACGATTGATAGGCGCGGGCCCCGGCCCCGCCGCTGGCGGGGCGTCCCGCTCTGATTGGCGCGGCGCGGAGCGCCGCTTACGCGCCCAGCTGGGCCGGGAACCCGTGGCCCGGCCCGGCTGTTGCTTGGCGCGGGGCGTTGCCCCGCTTGCGCGTCGCTGGGGGCCGCGCCGCTTCTCTTGCCGGGGGCGGGCCGCGGCGTTCTCGCGTGCGCCGTCGGCGCACTGGGAGTTTCGCGGCCTTCCCGCACCTGCTTTGCCCCCCGGGCAAACGGCGCGGCCCCCGCGTATAGGCGACCGCCGCGAGAACCGTCAGCCCGAAGGCAGGTCCCGAGAAGAACGGAGCCGCAGCAACCGGCCAGCGCTGTGGCGGGACCGCGGCGGCCTACGGATGAGTCCGGGCGCCAGCGCGGCTGCGCCGCCGGCCCCCGCGCATTGCCCTATTGCACCGCGTGGGGAGCGTAGTAACCGTTCTTGGCGATGACTTTATACTTCAGCGTCTTGCCCTTCTCGTTGACCACCTTGAGCGGCTTGCCATTGGGCGCTACCACGGACACCTTGACCTTGCGGAAGCTGCCGTCCAGCTTGCGGTCCGTGGAGCGGTAGTACACGACGTATTCGTTGCGCACCGCCGCCGAAATGTCCTGGAATACATCGGGAAACGCGCCCTCGAAGCGGGGCTCATAGAAGCGGCCGCCGGTGAGCTTGGCCCAATAGCGGAGCTGATTGTCGCCCACGATGTAATTCATGTCCTGCATGGTGCCCATCATGCCGTTTTCCTGGAGGTATTGCCGCAAGGGCCAGGCGATGCTGACGGGAAAGATGGAGACGTTATGGGCATCGGCGACGATCTTCGTGACTTGATCGAAGTTCAAATGGCTGAACGTATTCAGCCCATCGGTGATCAAGACGATGACTTTTCGCCCTTTGATGCCGTTCATGCGATGAATGACGAACGCCAGGGAATCGTAGAGATCGGCTTCACTGAAGCCGGGAATTTGCTGCTGATTGAGTCCGGAGTAGAGGGCCTGGCGATTGTGGGTGAAGTCCACGACGATGTGCGGACGCAGGGCGTAGGTGACCAGCGCCATCCAGTCCTGCTTCTGGAGCTGCTGGGCGAAACTGTAGCTGGCCTCCAGGATGCGGTAGATGAACGGCCACCACTGGCTGCGGAACTCGACCAGCATGACGACGGTGATCGGCGCGTCGCTGGTATAGCTCACTTTGTCAATCTGCTGCGGCACGCCGTTTTCCAAAACGCGGAAATTGTTCTTGTGCAGATGGCCGATGAAGGCGCCGCCGTTGGTTTCCACCGTGACCGGCAGCGCCACTTCCGGAACATTGACCTTGAAGTTGTACTCCGGGTTCGTCGCCTTGGTTTTCGGCGGAGGCGGGGGAGGAGGCTGCGGCGCGGTGGGGGCCTTCTTAGGAATGATGATCGGCCCGTTGGGGTTGGGCTGCTGGGCGGCCGCCGGCAGCGCCACCGCGGCGGCCAAGCCAAGGGCGAGCAGCGCCATCAAGACCCGGCCACCCGCGGCGCGGCGCGGACGCCCGCTCCAGGGCGCCGCGGCCGGCGGACGCCGCTGGTCAGCGGCGCGCGACGAGACTGCACCTGGCGCGCCTCCGGGTTGGCGCAAAAGAGATGAGAGATGCCGCATTGCAGACCCCCTTGGGCCCGCTGGCCCGTGTGCCTCCATCATGGCGCAACGCGGCGGCAAGTTCCAGCGCCGCAGGCGCTCTGGTTAGCGAAATGGATTGCGGATCACAATGCCCTCAATCCGATCGCTTGGCGCGGGCCCCGGCCCCGCCTGCGGCGGGGCGTCCCGCTTGCGCGTCGGCTGGGCCGGAGACCCCAGCCCGCCCCAGCCCAGCTGGCGCGTCGCTGGAGCCGCGCCGCTTCGCTTGCCGGGGGCGGGCCGCGGCGTTCTCGCGTGCGCCGTCGGCGCACTGGGAGTTTCGCGGCCTTCCCGCACCTGCTTTGCCCCCCGGGCAAAAGGCGCGGCCCCCGCGATTAGCCATGGGTCAGGTGCTCGGAGAGCAGCTCACGGCAGCCCAGCATTCGGGCCGCCGCCACCGGCGTCAGAGCGCCTTCAGCATCGCTTCGGCGGCCTGCCACTCGGGGAAGCGCCGCTCCTCGGCCTGGAACTCCGGCGAATGCACGCAGCGGCGGCTGCCCTTCATTTTGATGGGGTACTTCAAGTGCAGCATCTCGTGATAGAGGACGTACTCGAGGGCAATGCGGGGCACGCGGGGAGAATCGAAGACGCGGCTGATGAGGATGGCATTGTGCGCCGGGTCGTAGTGGCCCAAATGGCGGCGCGCCGCCCGCGGCGCCCAGCCCAAATCCGGCCGCGCCATCAGGCCATAAAAAAACCGCTGGTTCAGGTCCTCGAAAATGGCCTCTAAGTCATGGTGCCGGCCCGCCGGCGGCTGGAGCCGTTTGCGGCCGCGGATTTGGCCGACCAGTTGGGCCTTGGCGGCGATCTCCTTGCGCCCGGCGAAGCGGCGATAGCGGGCGCGGAACAATTCCGGCACGGGCCGGCCGTAGAGCTTGCGCAGGAGGATTTGGGCCAGCGCCTCGATGACCGGCTCGGGCGCCGCCTCCAGCAGATCGCTGAGCCGCACCTTCAGCACGCCATCGCGGCGGCGGATGGTGCTGTTCATGCGCGTGAAGGGATAGAACTCGATCTGCATCGGCGGCGGCGGCGTGCGCGGCTTCACCTCCCGGAACACCGCCAAAAAGGTGGCTTCCAGATCACGCATGGAGGGGCATCCGCCGCGGCGACGGCGACAGCGCGGCGAAGAAGGGGAAATGCTTGTGCTTCTTTTTCGCCGCCTTCTGTTCCGCCTGGCGGTGCTGAATTTCCGCCCAATCGTCCTGGGCGTCCTTGATGTGGCTGCGGGTGGCGTCCTGGGCGTCGCTGAGGGCAAAACGGTAGGTGCGGAGCTCGGCCGGGGTGGAATGCTTGCGCACGGCGGCCAGCGTGGTCAAAAAGCCCCGCTCCGCCTTGATGGCCTGGTGCAGCGGCTTTTTCAGCTTGGGCGGCCCACTCATCTCCGAGGTACGCCGGCCCGACATCCAGGTGTCGAAGTTATCGTCCAGTTCGTTCAGGATCTCGCGGTATTGCCGCAGCATCAGGTGCATGGTGCTGCGGCGGCCGGGCAGATGGGAGGCTTGCAGCGATTGCAGGCGGCTAAGGCGCTGGCCGGCGAACTTCAGCAGCAGTTTCACTCGCTTGCCGGGGTTGCCGGCGGCGCTGCGGATGGCGTTGGCCTCGCCGCGGGTCAAAGGATCGCGGCCGGGCAGTTGCGCGCGCAACGGCGGCGCGGCCCCCAGGCCCACGGCCGCCAGCAGGACCAGCGTCGCGCTCCATCGCATGCGACTATTGTCTCCGATTCGGGTTCCCGCGATGCGGGCCCCCGAAGTTTGGCGTAAGGATCAGGTGGCCATTCTTTTTGCGCGCGAACAGCCACTCCAGCAACGTCCGGCGCCAGCGGGCGTAACGGCGCTGCACCGCGCCGATGGCGGGCTGATCGGAAAAACCAGCCTCTTGCCGCAGGCCTCTGAGCCCATAGCTGATGCGCTGAAAGCGAATTTCCACATGGCGCATGCCGTCGCGCTTGCCGCGCCCCGCCTCGGCGCGCAGCAGCTGCATGCTTTCCGCGCCGTGCCGCGCCAGCCGCTTCAGATCGCGATGGCCGGGCAAGGATTGGCTGGCCTCAAAACTGCGGCGCGCGCGCGCGAAGTCCCTAGCGGCCAACTGGGCCAGCAACTCCGCGCGTTTGTGGCCATGCGCCTTGGCCGCCTTGGCTTGGAGCTCCGCATAGCTGGGGTGGGCCCAAAGGGGCAGCGCCAAAAGCAGCACGGTCAGCAGGCTCGCGGTCTTCATCTCCGCCTGTCTGCGATGCCGGCGGAGCGCGTCCCGCTGCGTCTCCTTGTTTCCCCCACGCTGGATGCGCCGAGCCTTCACCGTTTGCTCCTCAATGCCCCTGGACGATGAGGCGCAGCGTGATCAGGCGATGCCGCGCCTTGAAGTCCTCGTTGTAATGCCGCCCGTGATCGGCGGCCAGAAACGCCTCGTATTGCTGGATGGCGCGATGGTAATGGTGCAAGTGATCCCAACAAATCGCCCGCAGGAACTCCACCGGCCCGCTGGCGCCGGCCAGCGCGGCATAGCGGTTCAGCGCATCCAGCGCCGCCGGATATTGCTTGGTCTGGTACTCGGCAAAGCCCAGGTCCCGCCAGGCCGGGGCCATCTTGGGCGCCAGGCGCACGGCCACTCCCAACGGCGGCGCCGCCTGCGCTTCCTGGCCGGCCAGCAGCAGGGCATGGCCCCATTGGTACTGCCGCCGCGGCGAGGCGGGCCGGGCGTGGGCCAATTGGGCAAAGTTGTCCGCCGCGGCGGCGTACTGATGGGCTTCCATTTGCAATTCCGCCAGCTCTTGCCGGGCGGTCTCGTCGCTGGGATTGCGCTGCAGCTCGGCGGCGAGCTGCCGCCGCGCGGCGGCGGAATGGTGCTGGCGCACCAGCATCGCCGCCAGCCGGCGCTGGGCGGCGGCATCGGCGGGCCGCAGGGCGAGGTAGGCGCGGAGCGCGGCTTCCGCCCGCGGCCATTGCCGGGCGCGGGCGTAGGCGTCGGCCAGGGCCAGCTGCACCGGCGCGTTCTTGGGCTGTTGGCTCGCGGCCGCCGCCAGTTCCCGCGCCGCCGCGGCATTGTCACCCGCCTGCAAGAGCAGCACGCCGGCATTGTAGGCGGCGGCGCCGGAACCGGGATCCAGGGCGGCGGATTGGCGGTAGGCGGCGATGGCGGCGGCGCTTTGTCCCAGCGCCTGCCGCGCGCGGCCCAGTTCGAACCAAGGCTTGGCGTTCTTGGGCTGCAAGGCCGCCGCCGCGCGCAGCGGGGCCAGCGCCGCCGCGGGCTGATGCAGTTGCAGCAAGAGCACGCCGAGGTTGAGTTGCGCGGCGAAATGCTTGGGCGCGGCCTTCAGGCCCGCCTGGTAGGCGGCGGCGGCGCGATGGGGATGCCCCAGCGCGGCTTCGGCGTAACCAAGAAACAACTGGCCCTGCGCCCGCGCCGGCGCCGGCGGATGGCCGGCCAGGAAGCGCCGCAGCGTTTGCACGGCGGCGGCAAAATCGTTTCGGCCCAGGGCCGCCTGGGCCTGCGCCAATGCATCCAGATGCGCGCCCGGCTGCGGCAAATGTTGATGCGCTTGCGCGCCGGGGCGTCGCGGCTGCGCGCCGGCGTGACCCGCCTGCGCGCTAGCGCCCATGTTTCCACGGTGCCGCGGCCGGCCCGCCGCCGGGACCAGCGCCAGCATTGCCGCTAACAGCCAGCAACCTACCATCGGCCCTATTTTCGCGCCGTTCGCTTGCCGCGCGCCACGGGTGCGGCGCGGGAGGCCAAGTGTGCGCGCAGATACCGGCCGGTCAGCGAGTTGGCGTCGGCCGCGATAGCTTCCGGCGGACCCACCGCCAGCAGCCGCCCGCCCAGTTCGCCGCCTTCCGGCCCCAGGTCCAAAATCCAATCCGCCGCCTGGATCACGTCTAAATTGTGCTCAATGACGATCACGCTGCCGCCCGCCTCGATCAATTGCCGCAGCGTGTCTAGCAGCACCTCGATGTCGGCCAAGTGCAGGCCGGTGGTGGGCTCATCGAGGAGAAACAGCACGCCGCGCGCCGACTCCGGCCGCGCTAGATGGGCCGCCAGCTTCACGCGCTGCGCCTCGCCTCCGGACAGCGTGGTCGCGGACTGGCCCAGGCGGAGATAGCCCAAGCCGACGCGCTCCAACAATTCCAAGGGGCGGGTGATCTTGGCATGGCCGGCGAAAAACCGCTGCGCTTCCTGCACCGTGAGTTGCAGAATCTGATGGACGTTCTTGTCCCGCCAGGTGACTTCCAAAACCTCCGGCTTGAAGCGTCGGCCGTCGCATTCCTCGCAGGGCAGCTCGACGTCGGCCAAAAACTGCATCTCCACCGCCACGGTTCCCTGCCCCTCGCAGGCGTCACAGCGGCCGCCGGCGACATTGAAGGAAAAGCTGCCCGGGCCAAAGCCGTGGCGGCGGGCCAATGGCGTTTCCGCCAGCAGGGCGCGGATGCCGTCGAAGGCCTTCAAATAGGTGACCGGGTTGGAGCGCGGCGTGCGGCCGATAGGGCTTTGATCCACCAGCACCATTTCCCGCACCCAATCCAAGCCGGTGATGGCGTCGGCGCCCGCCGGGACGCCGTTGCGCTGCGCGACTTCCCAGCCGCGATACAGCACCTCATGCACCAGCGTGCTCTTGCCGGAGCCGGAGACGCCGGTGATGGCGACTAACAGGCCGAGGGGAAGGGTGGCGTCGAAGCCTTTCAGGTTGCGGGCGCGGGCGCCGCGGATCTCGATGCGATGCTTGCCGGGCGGACGCCGCTGGGCGGGAATGGTGACGGCTTCCGTGCCGCTCAGGAAGCGCCCGGTGCGCGAGGCGGGGTCGGCGGCGATTTGAAACGGCGTGCCCGCCGCCACCAGCCGGCCGCCGCCTTCGCCCGCCGCCGGGCCCAGGTCCAAAATATGATCCGCCGCCCGCATCACCTGGGCGTCATGCTCGACGACCAAGACGGTATTGCCCAGATCGCGCAGGTCGTTGAGGATGCCGATCAGGCGGTGGGTGTCGCGGCTGTGCAGTCCGATCGAAGGCTCATCCAGCACATACAGCGACCCGACCAAGCCGGAGCCGAGGCAAGAGGCCAACTGGATGCGCTGCGATTCGCCGCCGGAGAGCGTGGCCGCCAGACGGTCCAAGGTCAGATAATCTAGCCCGACTTTCAGCAGGAAATCCAGCCGCCGCGCGATCTCGGCGCGTACCGGGGCGGCGATGGCCGCCGCCTCCGGCGCCAGCTCCAAGCCGCCGATCCAGGTTTGCGCTTCGGCGGCGGTGAGGGCGCAGACTTGGTCAATGCGCCGCCAGGCGGTGCGGCCCGGCACGGCGGCGCCCGGCGCGGCGGGTCCGCGCAACTGCACTTGCAGCGCCTCCGGCCGCAGCCGCGCGCCGTGGCAGGCGGGGCAGACGGCGGTGGTGCGGTAGCGGCTGAGGAAGACGCGGACATGGAGCTTATATTTTTTCCGCTCCAGCAAGGCGAAAAAGCCGCGCACGCCGGCAAAATCGCCGCCGCCTTCCTGCACCAAGCGCCGCTGCACCGCTGTCAATTCGCCCCAGGGCGTGTCCAGGGGAACGCCCGCCGCCGCGGCATGCCGGCGCATCTCCTGGCCCCAGGCGCGATAGCGCGGCTTGGTCCAGGGGTCAATGGCGCCTTCCGCCAGGCTGCGGCCCGGGTTGGGAATGATGCGTTCCCAGTCGAGGTCCAAAATGTTGCCGAAGCCTTGGCAGCGGGGACAGGCGCCGAAGGGATTGTTGAAGGAAAACAGCCGCGGTTCCGGCGTGGCGAACTTGCGGCCGCAGTTGCGGCATTCAAAGCCGGCGCTGAAGCGGCGGAAGCCGCCGGGGCGGCCGTCGGCGGCGGGAAACTCGAAACGCGCTTCACCGCTTTCGCGGTAGGCGGTCTCGATCGCCTCCACCAATCGCCCCCGCTCCGCCGTATCCACCACCAGGCGGTCGGCGACGGCGAAGACCGGACGGGAAAAATCCAGCTCCAGCAGCGACTCCGGCGCGGCGAACTCGACCATCTTGCCGCCGTCGCCGCCCCCGTCGTTGCCGCCCTCGCCAACCTCCGCCGCCGGCTGATAGAGCCGCGGGAAACCGCGCCGCCGCAGGTCGGCCAGGGCCTCGGTCGGGATGGCCGCGGCGGGCGCCGCCGCTTTCTTGCGCTTGCGCCGGGAACCGTCCGCCGCCGGCGGCGCGGCCGGGGGCAGCGGGAACAGCACGTAGGCGCGCCGCCCGCTGTCCTCCGCCAGCAGCGTGGCGGCGACCTCATCCACCGTGTCGGGTTTGGCGGCGATGCCGCAGTCGGGGCAGATGGTTTCTCCCGCCCGGGCAAACAGCAGGCGCAGGTAATCGTAGATTTCCGTCGCCGTCGCCACCGTGGAGCGGGGATTGCGCGTGGCGTTTTTCTGCCGGATAGCCACCGCCGGCGTAATGCCCTCGATGGCGTCCACCGCCGGCTTCTCCATTCGCTCCAAAAACTGCCGGGCGTAGGCGGAGAGCGATTCGACGTAGCGGCGCTGGCCCTCGGCGTAGAGCGTGTCGAAGGCCAGGCTGCTCTTGCCCGAGCCGGAGACGCCGGTGACCACCGTCAGGCGGTTCAGGGGGATATCGCAGTCAACGCCCTTCAGGTTGTGCTGCCGCGCGCCGCGCACGCGAATGGCTTCGCCATCCATAGCCGGAAATTCGCCCCCGCCCGAAACTTTCAATTATAGCGGGCGGCGGCTTCAGGCGCGGTCAGCGGCGGCAGGCGTCAGCCGCGATCAGAGGCGGCAAACCCAGCGAACGGCCATTCCCGCCGCCGCAATGCCCGCCACAGATACAGCACCACGCCGGCGGCGGCAATGGCGATGGCCAGAAACAGCTGCTGGCCGAAGGCGTGGCGGGAAACCACGACGTAGAGGAAGCCGATGATGGCCACGACGACCGGGATGGGATACAGCCACATGCGGAAGGGCCGCGGCGTTTCCGGATGCTTCCAGCGCAGCCACAGCAGCCCGAACTGTTGCAGGGAAAACTGGAGCAGCACGCGAATGACCACCAGCGCGGCGATGACCTGCGCCAACTGGAAAAAGCAGAACGCCATCGCCGTCAGGCCCATCGCCACCAGGGAAACATGGGGGAATTTATGGCGCGGATGCAGGCGCTGGAAACTCTTGAAGAAATTGCCGTCCAGGGCAGCGGCGTAGGGCACGCGGGAGTAGCCGAGCAACAGGGAAAATATGGAGCCGAAGGCGGTCCAGATGATCAGCAGCGTCACGGCGTCCGCGGCCCAGGCTCCGTAGATGCGCTGCATCATCACCGACACCACCGACAGCCGCGCGCTGGCCAGGCCGCCCGACAGCATCTCCCGCCAGGGCACCACGCCCAGCAGGCTGACGTTCATGACGATGTAGATGGCCGCTACCGCCAGAATGGAATAAATGACCGCGCGGGGAATATTGCGCTCCGGGTCGCGCACCTCGCCGCCCAAATAACAGATGTTGTAGTAGCCCCAGTAGTCGTAGATCGAGATCAGCAGCGCGCCGCCCAGACCGAGGAAAAATCCGGTCGAAAAGCGGAAGGCGCCGGGGGGAAAGCTGAAGGCGCGATGGGCGTCGAAGTGGGTGACGCCGGCGAAGACGATCCAGGCCACGGTCAGCAGCACGCCGCCGCACAGGAACTGCGTCACCCGGCCGACGCCGCTGATGTTGCGATACAGCAGCAGCATCGCCAGGCCGCAGACGCCGATCGCCGCCAGCGTGCCGGCCGTGACCGCCACATGCGCCTGAATGGCGCCGGCCAGCGGCAGCGGCAGGGCGAAGGTGTGCTGGAACCAGACGCGCCGCAGCGGCGGGAAAAGATAGCTGGCGTAGTCGGCCAAGCCAATGCAACCGGTGGCGATGGACAGCGGGGCGCTAAAGCTGAGCTGCCAGATGAACAGAAACGAGATCAGCCGGCCCAAGCCCGAGGCCCCATAGATTTGCTTCAGGTATTCATACGGCCCGCCGGCGCGCGGCATGGAGGCGCCGAGTTCGGCGCTGACCAGCCCGTCGCAGAGGGCCAACAGCGCGCCCAGGATCCAGCCCAGCATGGCCTGCGGGCCGCCCATGGCGGCGACGATCAGGGGAATGGTGATGAACGGCCCGACGCCGATCATGTCGAGCATGTTCAGCGCCACCGCGCCGCCCAAGCCCATGCCGCGCTCGAGGTGGGGGCGGGCGGCGGGCTCCGCCGGAGCATTCACAGGGACCGGATTGGCGGGACGTTCCATCGGCGCGAACAGGACCGCGGGCGAATCCCTTGAGCATAACCCCCGCCCGCCCGCCCCACCGCCTTCCTCGGCGTCGCCGCCCCCGGGGCCGCCGGCAGCGCAGCGCCGGCCGCGCCGGGTCCCCTAGAACCGGCTTCAGCCCGCCGGCGACTCCCCCGCCTGCCAGCCGCCGCGCACGCTATAATCGGCCCGTCCCGAGGAAAGCCCAATGCGCCATCATCGGCTCACTGCCGGTTGGATCACCGCCATCCTGCTGGCCGCGGGCGCCTTCGCCGCGCCGCGGCCGGCCAGCCGTCCGTTCGACATCGTGATCACCGGCGGCCGCATCTACGACGGCACCGGCTCGCCGTGGTATTCCGGCAACATCGGCATCCGCAATGGCCGCATCGCCGCCATCGGCAATCTGCGCGGCGCGCCGCGGCGCAGGACTATTGACGCCCGCGGACTTGCGGTCGCGCCGGGCTTCATTGACATGCTCGACCAATCGGGCCGCAGCATCCTCCGCCATCCCCGGCTGGCGTCAAAAATCTACCAGGGCATCACCACCGTGGTTACCGGCGAGGGCACTTCGGTGGCGCCGCGCTGGCCGGGCGCCCACGGCCGCGGCGCCGCCGGTCCCGCCGGTGTAGGCGCGTAGCTCAGCTGGTTAGAGCGCTACCTTGACACGGTAGAGGTCAGCGGTTCGAGTCCGCTCGTGCCCACCATCCAACTCGTTGATTGCGCAGGGTCAGGTTCTACGCCGCTGGCGGCGCTTCGTCCCAAAAACCCGGCCAACTCGTCTCCCCAAAACGGAATCGGTCGCCCGCCAAACCCGCCGCGGTTGGACCGTCCGCCGCTGCGCTTCCGCCAGCGGCACGGTGTAGATTTCCAGGGTCGTCGCCATGCGCGAATGGCCCAGTTGCGCCTGCGCTTCCCGCAACGTCCCGCCCACGGCCTGAAACAGCGTGGCGTGGGTGCGGCGCAGCGCATGCCAACTCAGCCAGGGCATGCCCAACTTCGCCCCGGCAGGCTTCAGTTGCCGGTGCAGCAGGTTGGTGTCGCCCAAGGGCTTGCCCCTGGAACTGTGGAAGACCAGGCCGTCGGCTTTGCCCTTGCCGGAGCGCAGCAGCGCCTCCGCTAGCTGGCGCGGCAGCGGAATGATCCGCCGGCTGGCCTGGGTCTTGGGGGTGTCCATCTGGCCGCGATAGCAGGCTTGCCGTATGTGGATGCGCCCGGAAGCCAAGTCCACGTCCTGCCAACGGAGCCCAAGGATTTCCCCGATGCGCATGCCGGTCAATATCCCGACCAGAAAAATCGTGCGCGCCGGGTCTTCGAGCGTTCCCAATAACCGCTGGATTTCTTCCAGCGTCAGGGCATGCTTTTCCCGGACCGCCTTCTTCTCCGGCAGCCGCACCCCACGGGCGGGATTCTCGCCGGAAAAATACCCCCATTGCTTGGCGACCGAAAACACCGCCGAGATGAGGTTGCGAAAATGGCTGGCCATCTCCCAACTGAGCCCAGAGTCCATCTTGGCCAGGGCGTACTGCTGAATCGCCAGGGCCGAGAGGTCCGCGAGCCGCCATTTGCCGAAGGCGGGAAGCAGATGATGGTTGAAGGTTTGACGGTAACGCTGCTGCGTGGAGGGCTTGAGAGCGGGCAGGGCGTGGGGAACGTAATACCGCTCCACGAACTCCCCGAAGGTGATCTTGGACTGGGGCAGAATCTTGCCCTGGTTCAGAGGGCGAAGGTATTCTTCCGCCAGCTTCCGGGCCTGGCGCAGCGTCAACTGCCCAGCCGGGCCCAGAATCACGGACTTCCGATGCCGGACGATCCTGCCGTCCGGTTCCACGACGTCTTCCCACCACAAAAGCTCCCATACAGGCCGGCGTTTGCCGCGTTTACGGATACTGCCTTGCTGATAGCGTCTGCGGGCCATGGCGTATTGCCAGCCTCCTTGCTGGCCGAGCCCGCATGCCTTTTCCGTGGGCAGTATATACGCCATGGCTGACTGGCGCGGGCCCCAGCGCGGCTGCGCCGCGCGTCCCGCTTGTGTTTAGGGCCACCTCAGAACAGGCAAGCCGCCAGGACCGCCAGCACAGCGGCGAGGATGTAGAGGGCAATCGCGATAAAGAAAATCCCGTCGCCGGGTGCGCTCTCTGGGGGCGGACTGCTTGCCCGCCGTCGTTCCGCCTCCGCCCCAATCAGAGCCGCCACGCTGCCGCCGAGGGCCAGCCACGGCAGCCAGCCCGCATCGCCTGCCGGGCTCTTCGGGGCCGCTGCGCTTGCGTCTGCGCTTGCGTGCGCATGCCTCTGGGAATCGCCCACCGTGCCTGCGCTCGTTTCGCCTGCACCCGGTGTACCCCATCGCCGCTGGGCCAGCAAACCCGCGTGCGAGCTAACATGCGCAGCATCCAGCACATGACCCGGCAAAGCATGATCCGGACCGTCCGGCGTCGCCCCGCGACGCCAAGGGGCATTGGCGCAAGCGGGACGCGCGGCGCAGCCGCGCTGGGGCCCGCGCCCTTCATTCGCTGCGCTTTGCCGCGCGGAATGATTCGCTGATTGAGTCATCGTCCCTCCCCGATTGGGCTGGAGTTGTCTTGCAACTCCACTGTGGGAGGGAGATGGCCCGGGGGAGAACCCGATGGGTTATGTCGCTCCGGCCAGCGACATGACTCACGCGTTGTCGCTCGTGGAAGCGCCGGATGCCGGGCGCACGGTCGAAAGGCAGCCCCGGGGCGTTTAGCGCCTTCGCTGGGCCTTGGGTGCCTTGAGGCGTGCCCGCTCGGCTTGCGACCGTTTCACCGCGTACGCTGGGCTCAGGTTGAACTCCGCCCCAGCCAGCGCATCCGCCAGCCGCCGCGCCTTCGCGTCCAGGGTCCTTTACATCGCCGGCAATCGCCCGGTGGGCCAGGATCGCGTCCACTCGCGCGGGAGACCGCCCGAGCACCGCGCATTCCTCGGGGTATCTGCGCTTCAGAACGTCAAGAATTTCCGCCAGCGAAATGGCCGCACCCCGCCGGCAAGGCCCGCGATGGCCTTGGCGATGGGCAGCCAGCGATCCGAGCGCCGCAATAAATCCGGTAGTTGATCCTGCCCGATGAGGCGTTGTCCGCCCCCGGGCACAGCCGGGAGCTTCTCCTTGACCAGTCTGGTGATGGCGCGCCGGAGGAGATGCGGTTTTTCCAGAATTGCCAGGGCCTGAAAAATCGCCATGCGCATGTCCTGCGCATGTTTCGGGTCTTTTTCGATTTCCCGCAAAAGAAACTCCGCCCACCAATGCGCATCCATCGTCTTGCCCGTGCGCATGGCGGCGGTTAATTCCTCGTGCCAGGCCCGAACGCGCTCCGCGCCTTCGCCGGAATCGCCCGCCCGGCCGGTCGCCAGAGCCATCTGCGCCATCGTCGCGCCGTAGACCAGGACATCGCCCAGGCTCAGCAGCGGAAACGGCGTGCCCTCGGGCACGACAACTCGGCGCGGCTGCGTTAGAGCCGCCGCGATCTCGGCGGCGGCGCCCCTCATTTGCTCGCGGTCGTCTTGCGATGTGTGCATACCGACGTTCTACGGCAGACTGTGCTAGAGGGTGGGGTGGCGTGATTCCTCGGCTGGCGGGCGCGCGGCGCCGACCTGGAGGCGGTCTCAAAAATGGGTGAAACGCCTCAAGACTCGGCGGCTCGCCTGGCGGCGAGCCGCAGGAACATTGGCCGGGCTCGCTACCGAACAGGTGTCGGGCCGGTCAAAAAAGCATTTGTGAGACCACCTTGAGACTTTGGCCAAGTCGGTCTGGCGTTTTACTTGGCGCGCCCGCCGCGACTAGGAGCCGTCGCCCTCATCGCCGTAGGTTCAACTGGCTTCCTTACCGTCGGCGGAGTCGGTCGGCAGCAGGTAAAAATCCTCCTCGATATCCGCGCCAAGCTCGGCGATCTTGGCGACGAGATCGGCGGGAATGAAAACGTTGGGGAACTCGTGCGCGAAACCCGTCAGAACGACCGTTGGCCTCAGTTGCGGGTCAAGGCGGGAAAGCCGCTTGCGGAATTCATCAGGGTTCACCCTTGCGAGCAGGCGGCGCAGGCAGCGCTCTACGGCGGCGGCGTAATCCGACCCCTCGGGAACGCCGAGCTCATCCTCCACCAGACGCCACGCCCCGACCGTCGCCGGGCGAGCACCGCTGCGGAGCACGTCGCCAGCCCCCCACGAATCATCCGGTGAGATTCCAACTGCTGCCGCCACCGCCTCCGGGTTGGGTATACGGACGTGAATCCTTGCGCCCGCGTCCTGCCGAACACCCGCCGCCACCCTAGTCATGTTCCACTCCGGGAAGATTGTTAATGTTGTAGCCGGTCGGTTCGCCGCGCACCGGGGAGCCCTTTGGCTTCACGTAAATGTTGCCCTCGGAATCCTTGTAGAGATCGTGGCGTCCTCCACCACCAAGATTCTTCTTTAACTTTTCGGGATAAATGTCGTGCTCCTTGAGCCGCTCGATCTCGCCTGGCGTGAGCTTCTTGTCTTGCGCGCCGGCCTTCGCGTCCTGTCGCTCCTGATATAGCAGCGCCGGGTCTCCGCCCGTTTGGCGTAGCGTGAGCTGAAGAATGGCGGCGACGCCGACCGTCGCCGCGTCCAGGGCAAGGCTGCCCAAACCGTCCGCTTCGGGCTCCCACCAGGTCGCGGCCGAGGCTCCGGCCATCGCCCCGGGCGGAATCAGCGCGCTCCGGCAGTGCGGGTCCTCGCAGCCCGGCAGCTCCAGATGCGCCATGAATGGTGGATTACCCTTCGCCCATTGCTTCCCCGCGGGGTGCGCGCACGTGGTGCCGATCATGCCGAGCAGGCACCAATGGCCGCTCGGGTCCGTGTTCGTCTCGGGGTTGCCGAGCGTGTAGGCGTACAGGTCCAGGCTCTGTGGATCGGAGAAGGTGGCGTACGGCACCGCCGAGGGTGAGGACGACCAGTCTGGCGTCGTCCAGACATCCCAGGTTGGGGTGTAGTACCGCGCCGCAAAATGG